>CAZUFC010000061.1:0-48259 GCA_964619725.1 uncultured bacterium
AATGCTTAATGGATTTTCTGTTGCCTTCAGGGCAACTTTTTTAACGAACTCTGAAGTTAATGGTTATTCTGAAAATTTAATGTTCAGCCGATTTTTCGTCACCCCCCTTTATAAACAACATTTCGTAAAAAATTAAAAACTTCACACAGATAAAAAATCAATCGAATCAAAAGTACACGATCCGATAATAGCAGAATAGTCCATTTTGATCAATATTAATGCAAAACCTCATTGGAAACCTGTAACGGACCTTATGCATGGAGAAATTCTGAACTCCTGACAAGGATGTTACAACCTATTGAAAAAGTTTAATATTCTTGCACCGCAACTCGGCATAACAATTGTGAAGTTTTTAGCCCCCCCAAATCCGGTGGAAGAGCATTGATTAATCGAAATTCAAACATGAGCTCTGACGTTAATGATGATTTACGATAATGCTTCGTATGGTATGAAACAGGTTCCATATTCGATTAATCAACGGACCCACGGGCGGGGGGACTTTGTTTTACAGGAATTTTTTTGAACGTCTATAGCTTTTTCGTCAAACATTTCACAATTTTTTATTGGCGAATGTCAGGAGATGTGAAATTATGGATTCTTTAATTTATATTTGACCCTCTTCAAACCTTGTTTTAAAATTGCTTAGGGGGAACAGACAAAACTTTCGCACTGGAAATGCAGCATGAAATCGGACAATTTGTCGCCCTACGTTACGAAGATTATCCTGGAAAGCATATCCAACGGCGTTTTTACCGTGGATCATTATTGGCGCATTACATCTTTTAATCGTGCCGCCGAAGAAATTACGGGCATTCCCCGGTCGGAAGCCGTCGGAAAACACTGCTGGGACGTTTTTCGTTCCAATATGTGCGAGAAGGACTGCGCTTTGCGTCGCACCATGAAACTGGGAAAAGACTTCGTCGATACTTCCACCTATATCGTCAACGACAAACAGAAACGCATTCCCGTCGTGGTCTGCACTTCCGTGCTGCGTGATGAAAACGGTAAAGAACTCGGCGGCGTGGAAACCTTCCGTGATATGAGCGCTATCGAGGCTTTGCGGAAGGAGCTGGACGGCCGTCATCAGATCGGAGACATGATCAGTCGCAGCCCGGCCATGCACAAAATATTCAATATTCTACCTCAAATAGCGGAAAGCGACAGCCCGGCATTGATACAGGGAGAAACCGGCACGGGTAAGGAAGTGCTCGCTCGCGCTCTGCATGAATTGAGCCCCCGCAAAGATAAACCCTTCATCCCCGTCAATTGCGGGGCCCTGCCGGAAACGCTGCTGGAATCGGAACTCTTCGGCTATAAAGCCGGCGCATTCACCAACGCCGTCAAAGACAAACCCGGCATATTCTCACTTGCCCAGGGCGGAACCATACTGCTCGACGAAATAAACGATATAAGCCCCGCTTTCCAGGTCAGGCTCCTGCGCGTACTCCAGGAACATAAATTCCAGCCCCTCGGCGCCGTTAAAGAAATCGATGCCGACGTACGCATCATTTCTGCCTCAAACGCAGACATTTCCACAATGGTCGAAAACGGCTCCTTCAGACAGGACCTCTTTTATCGCATCAACGTCATCCGACTTAACCTCCCCCCGCTGCGCAACCGTAAAGAAGATATCCCTCTGCTCATCGAAAACTTCACCAATAAACTCAACCTCATCCGTAATAAAAAAGTCACCGGCGTCAGCAGGGAGACTCTCGCTGCTCTCATGTCACACGACTATCCCGGAAATATCAGAGAACTCGAAAACATCATTGAACACGCCTTCGTGCTTTGCCCCGAAGGTCAAATTGAACTCAACTGCCTCCCCGACAACTTCCATCCTTCTTCCAAAACCGCCGCCGCCAAAGGCTCCATCGATTCAGTCCTCAAATCGGTCGAAGCACAAACCATCATCGATGCCCTTAAACGCAATGACTTCAATCGACTCGCCGCCGCAAATGAACTGCGCATCCATAAAAGCACTCTTTTCCGTAAAATAAAAAAACTCGGCATCGCCCTCCCCAAAACAGACGGTCGCTCCGCCCGCCCGAAAAATCAATAGCGTCTCAAGTGTGCGACTCTATGGCGAAGCAGGGTCGCTTAAATGCGCCTTTTATGCAACGTTTTAGATAATCGTTGCATCATGGCAGCATGCCGTAAGTATTGGAGATACCGTTATTTAAATAATATTCGGGTGAGATGTGGGCGTCTGGCATGATAAATGCCTCTTTCATGGAAGGGGGCAGGCGATGTGAAGACAGCTTTGACGATATGGGAAAACAGAATATCGCCGGTATTTGACTCTAGTGACATGATATTGCTTGTGGAGACTCAGAATGGAGAGGTGACGAACAGGCGATATGAATCGTTGGAATGCCGACTTCCGTTATGCCGTGTGCGGCGATTGGTGCAGTTGGGAGCGGAGGAGCTGATTTGCGGGGCAATTTCTGATATTTACGTAGAGGTAATTGAAGCTCAGGGGATACGGGTCATACCTTTCATAACGGGAGAAGTGAATGATGTTTTAGGGGCTTATCTGCAGGGAATGAAAGCTCTGTTAAGTCATCAGATGCCGGGATGGGGGAGGGTCAAGCGATGAACGAGCCGGGAGAAGCGCGCGCCGGGATGCGGGAGAGGAGGAGAGCGACAGTAGCGGATAAATGGGAAATGAATAAATGAAATATATAATTCAGAGAAGGAGAGTTTGCATGGAGTCGAAGGGAGGCGAACAAGAGTCGTTGTTGACGTTCGGCTTCAGAGAAACAGAATAGAAAGAAGCGGGAGGAGAATAGTATGAATATAGCGGTAGCCAGCGGAAAAGGCGGAACGGGAAAGACGACATTTTCGGTGAATCTGGCTTATGCGCTGGCTGAAAGCGGCGAGAGAGTGCGGTTGCTTGACTGTGATGTTGAGGAGCCTAACGATCATTTATTTGTACGGCCTGAATTCACGAAAATGGAGCCAGTATGTTTAAAGAAGCCCGAATGGAACGAGGAGTTGTGCACGGGTTGCGGGGATTGCGCCAGGGCTTGCAATTACAATGCGATAGCTGTAGTCAAGGAGCAGGTATTGATATTCAACGAATTGTGTCATTCATGTGGAGTTTGTTCCTATATATGTCCTTATGGTGCGCTGACGGAGACTGACGTATCGATCGGTCATGTGGAGAGCGCTCCAGAGAATGAACCGTTTTATTTTGCTCACGGGACGTTGAACATAGCGGAGGCTTTGGCGCCGGCGGTGGTAAGAAGCGTGAAGAAGCATGTTGATGCGGAAAGCATCAACATCATTGACGTTTCTCCTGGTACAGCCTGTCCGGTGGTTGAGGCGGTAACGGATGCTGATGTGGCGGTATTGGTGACTGAGCCGACGCCTTTCGGACTGAATGATCTGAAGTTAGCGGTAGGATTGAGTTTAAAAAGGAGAGTTCCGACGTGCATAGTGATCAACCGTTCAGACGGCCAGGATGAACTGATAACCGAATATGCGGAGAGAACGGGCATCCCCATAGCAGGCCGCATTCCTTTCAAGCGCAAATATGCGGAAGCATATTCCGGGGGAAAAATCCTGACGCATGAGTTTCCTGAATTCAAGGCCAACATGCTGGAAATTTTCATTTCCGTAACGAGTTTATTGGGGACTCAGCCTCCTGCGCCTCCGGAGGAAGAGAGATTCACCGTAAGCGAAGGGGCGAAGGAGGATTTTTCTGCGGGAACGTCGGATACTTATAGGGAGACGACTGTGATCAGCGGAAAAGGGGGTTCGGGAAAGACAACCATCGTATCGTCACTAGCCATGCTAAGCGGGGACAAGGTATTGGCGGACAATGACGTTGATGCTGCAGACCTTCATCTGCTGCTTTCGCCGAGCATCCGGGAGGAACATTCATTTTTCGGCGGAGAAAAACCTCTGATCGATCTGGAGAAATGCACGGGGTGCAACATGTGTGCGGATGCTTGTCATTTTGAGGCGATCCGTTCGGACGGTCCGGTCAATGAAAGCGGCGTTAAAACCTGCGTAATCGATGAAATGGCATGCGAGGGTTGCGGCCTCTGTCAGTACGTATGCGGTTTTGAGGCTGTTATGACGACCCCGAACAAAGTGGGCGACTGGTATATATCGGAAACGGAATATGGTCCTATGGCGCATGCCAGGCTAGGCATAGCCGAGGAAAATTCGGGCCGCCTGGTGACAAAAGTGCGGAACGAAGCGGCCAGGCTGACAAGGGATTTAAAAAGGGGGCTTATCCTGGGCGACGGTCCTCCCGGCACAGGTTGTCCGGTCATTGCATCGGTCAGCGGCGCGGACAGAGTATTAATCGTTTCTGAGCCCACCGTTTCCGGCGTCCATGATATGCAGCGCGCCTTGCAACTCACCAGGCATTTCGGCGTGCCGACTGATATAGTGATAAACAAATGCGACTTGAACAGAGAACAGGCGGAAAGAATAAAAAATATCGCCGAAGTAAACGGTTCAAATGTTATAGCTGAGATTCCCTTCGATCACAATGTGCATGACGCTCTGATGGAAGGAAAAACAGTAATAGAACATGGAAAGGGTCCCGCTTTTAAAGCGACGCTTGAACTGTGGAAGAAACTTGAAAACTCATTGTAAAAAGGAGGAACTAAAATGAAAATAGCCGTCACGTCAACCGGTCCTTCACTGGATGATTCGGTGGAAACCCGTTTCGGACGCTGCGCTTACTTTCTTATAATAAATCCTGATGATATGGAATTTGAAGTCATTGAGAATCCCAATATAGCGTTGGGCGGAGGCGCCGGCATACAGTCCGCTCAACTCATGGCCGATAAAAACGTAACAGCCGTCCTTACCGGCAATTGCGGACCCAATGCCTTTCAAACCTTTGGCGCCGCCGGTATAAAGGTGATAACCGGCGTCAGCGGTAATATCCGGCAAGCCGTTCAAAAATTTAAAGAGGGTTCCCTGGATTACTCCGGCGGGCCTAACGTCCAGAGTCATTACGGCATGGGAAAAGGAGGCGGCATGGGTCCCGGCAGAGGGATGGGCCGCGGCGGCGGTATGGGACGAAGTATGGGCGGAGGAAGAGGCATGGCACAAAGCGGAATGAGCTTAAACCGCCAGGAATCTCAATCCGGTCAGCCTCCCTTTCAATCTCCTTCTACACAAAAGAAATCCGGTTCCGAATCCGAGAAAAAAAATGAACTGGCTGAACTGAGAAAACAGGCTGAAAAACTGCGTGAGCAAATGGAACAGACTCTTTCACGAATCAAAGAACTTACGGATAAAAATGAATAAGGACAGCATTAAATCAAACGTTGAAAAAATCAGGAAAGAACTTCCGGCACGCGTTCTGCTCGTCGCTGCTTCCAAAACTCGATCCCCGGAAGAAGTTAAAACCGCTATTCTTTCCGGAATAAGGGTTATCGGTTATAATTACGTTCAAGAAGCTGAAGGAATGCGGGAGCTTTTGAAGGAATGGGAGAAGAATGAAGCGCCTCATGAAGTGCGATGGCATCTCATAGGGCATCTGCAGCGCAATAAAGCCAAAAAAGCGGTCGAATTATTCGATATGATCGAAACGATAGATTCCGTCAGAATAGCGGAAGAAGTGGACAAGCGTTGCAGGCGCATAGGCAAAATTATGCCGGTTTTGATCGAGGTCAACAGCGGTCGAGAATCGAATAAAACCGGGGTTTTGCCGGATGACGCCTTAGATTTGGCAGAGGAAGCGGCCCAAATGAAGAATCTGAAGATTCAGGGACTCATGACCATGGGACCCCGGTTCGGGGCTCCGGAAGCGGCCAGACCTTATTTCAAACTGGCCAGGCGACTGTTCGACAGGATAAAATCGGAGAACATACCCAATGTGGAAATGAAATACCTGTCAATGGGCATGAGCAACACCTACCGTCAGGCCGTCGAAGAGGGCGCTCACATAGTGAGAATAGGCACGAAATTGTTCGGCATGCGGGATGAACATTAATTTTTTATATCGGATAAGAAAATTCAGGTGAAAACCTTAATCGGGAAGGACTGAAGGAAACATTCGATAGAAAGGGCGATATATTATAATGAAGATAAAGGTTGATGAAACCAGGTGCACCGGGTGTGCTCAATGCGTGGAAGTATGCCCCGTAGATGCCGTAACCGTTGACGGCACAGCAAAAATTGACGAAAAAAGCTGCGCTCTGTGCGGCGCATGCATAGCGGCCTGCCCCAGCGAAGCGCTTGCCATGGAGGGAATGGAGACGGGATTGACTGCCAGAGCTGCTGATACCCCGGATTTTGAAAGAACCGGAGGAGCATTGCCGGAAAGACAGTTTGCGGAATCGGCTTTGGCCAGAGATAATCCCGATATGAAAATTCAGGAAAATGACGGCGGACTGTTGAAGCGGATATTCAATATGTTCGCGGGGCGAGCTCGTCGGCCGGGTTCACAACGCGCCGGCAGCGGACGACGCATCGCCGGGAATCCGGGCGGGGGCCGGGCAGGCCGAGGGGGACGCAGGCGACGTCACGGCCGAAGAGGCCGGTGAAAAATGCCGGCGGCGCTGCACGGCAGTTATATTTCCACTCCGAAAAGCTTCCTTGCGGCTATGCCGACCAGGAAACTGATTCCTGCGACCGAGAGCGAAATAAGGGTCATTTCAGCGAAGCGCCGCCATAATCCCAATCCTTTGGCGGTAGTGATGTAAAAGCTGTAAGACAGAATAATCAGGACGCTTAATGCCGTCATCGTCGCCAACGCCCAATATACATTACTGAGCAGTAAATACGGGGCTATCAGAACGAATACCGTTACTATATAAGCCGCTCCCGTATAGCCAGCGGACTTCAACGGACTCTTCGTTTCATTTTCGCCTGCTTCCTCACGGGTCGACAAAAGTTCAGATGCGGCCATCGACATGGACGCCGCAATTCCGGTAATGAAACCCGCCATGGCGATGATCTCGCCGTCCTGCAGCGCGAAAGTCAATCCCGCCAGCGCTCCCGTCAGCTCCACCAAAGCATCATTAAGTCCTAAAACAATCGATCCGGCATACGCTATACGTTCCTCCTCGATAAGATCGAGTATCTTCGATTCATGCTTCTGTTCATCCAGCACGACGTCCGCCAGTTCCGGCACCTCGGATTTGAGTCTGTCGTAGACTCGCTGAGTGACCTGTTCGCCGCGTTCCATAAGTTTAAGTCCGAAGGATAGACCGAGAAGACGCGAAATAAGCTGATAAAAGATTATCCTGAAACGGGAAGGTTTAATCTCCTTCTGAGTTATACGTTTGAAGAACTTGTAATGCTGAAGTTCCTCGTCCGCAATGCGTTCCAGTACCTTTCGATTGCTTTCATCCTTCGTTTTGGCCGCAAGCCTCTTATAAATATGATATTCGCTTATCTCATTTTTTTGAGCTGCTATTATTTCCTTTTGAGTCGTCTTTTTCGCCATAGTTGAACTCTCCTTTTTAACAATAAAACGCCATAAAAGCCTTTGAAAGAATTTAATCCCGGCGCTTTATGCCTATTCGCGCTGATAATATATTGAAAAAGCTTTAATTCCTCAAGAATGCCTCATAATTCGACTCCTCCGCCGGCCTGAATTTTCAGACAGAACCCGCTTGATTACTTTTGCTTCTTAAAAAGAAAACCAGCCCAAATATCTTGACTTTATTCATCATTCGGCGGAAACTCATTCGATGGAGCATTCGAAGCGTTACACAGGCGAGTAAAAATCTTAAATTGACCATAGCATGACGGAAAGGGACAAAAATTGAAAAAAGGAAAAAGAGTTCAACCGTTTATAATTCAGGAAAACATTGATGAATGGATCAAGCTGGGTGAGGAGATGCAGATTGATCCCACGGCAGCGCTGGGGTATAAATCAGGCCGTAAATTTGAAAGGAAACCCCTGATAATCGGCGACGGGGCGATGATCAGAAGCGGTACGGTCATTTATCTGAGCACGATAATCGGCAAACGGCTGGAAACAGGACATAATGCCGTCATAAGGGAACAGAACGAGATCGGCGACGATTTTCAGATTTGGAATAACAGCGTGATAGACTACGGCTGTAAAATAGGAAACCGCGTGCACATCCACTGTAACGTTTATGTGGCCCAATTTACGACGCTTGAAGACGAAGTGTTCATGGCGCCCGGCGTCACTGTGGCCAACGATATGCATCCGGGTTGTCCCGATTCGAGAAACTGCATGAAAGGTCCCCATGTCGAATATGGGGTCCAGATAGGCGTCAACGTCACTTTACTGCCGTTTATCAGGATAGGCGCCCGTTCGTTGATCGGAGCCGGTTCTGTCGTGACGAAAGACATTCCCCCCGGCTCAGTCGTTTACGGCAATCCTGCGAAAGTTCACGGTAAAGTAGAAGACCTGGAATGCATTAAAGGAATACGCTCAAAACCTTACGAATGTCGCTGAATCGAAATGACATAGAAAAAGAATATTGAAAAAATTTTTAAGGATATAGTGTCGATCTGAATACAGTTGGCCGTTCGATGACTTGAGCCGTACCCTCTTTGCCGGGCGGCCGTTTGATTTTTCCGTCAGTCAGTTGCCGGTTTAAAATAAGTCTCCAGGATGCTTGAAGGCCGGCGGCATTGCTTGTCCTCACGCCGCTTCTCGTCTATTTGCTTTGAACATGAACTTCAATATGAAAAGTGTCCTCGGGTTCTTCGGTCTTTTCCCACGGTCGCCGGTAATGCAGTTCCAATTCAACCTTTCCGGGATTTGATGCCTTGTATCTGAGTATTAAATGCCCCCCGGACCCCAGCAGATTTCCGCTGCTCTTATATTCAGGCTCACCCAGAGGTTCAAGAACATCATCCTTCTTCGGCGATACCTTTACCCAACTGTAACCAGTGGTCGGATTCGCCTCCAAAGCCGCCTGAAGAACCTGACCCTGAACCAGGGATATCGATTTGCCGTCATCCGATTTGTTCAACTCTATCACTTCAGTCTCCTTATGACATCCTGCCGTATTCAGCGGAATACCTGAGAAAAAAATAATCAACAAGATCATGAAGAATCGAATTATCTTTAAATTCATGCCTTTTACACTCCTTATGCTCGTTCCAGGGCTCATATTCGTATTGAATCAGGTTGCAACGCCTGGTCATCAGCCCTCCACCCTTTTCGAAAATCCAGCTTAAATTTTTCGATCACTTTCGCCCTTCCGATTGCTTACTCAATCGCCTCATTGCCTGTTCTCACCGGTATTCTCTCGTCTTTCCAGGGAAGAAGGCAACTCTCGTCATTTTCAGGAAATACGAATTCCATGGCTATCTGATGATAGGCCGAGCGGCTGAAACGGGCATTTTCCGCTCCCTTTTTGACTTTACAGTAAAGCGCTTTGTCCTGCTTCAAAAAAAGAGATTCAGGTTCAAGCGGCTCCTTTGTCCCGTCGCTCAGATGCAGAAGATAATCTTTAATGTGTCCGCCAGGATTGCGTATCACGGAAACGGCTGCAACGAACCAGGCTGTGTCTTCCACTTCAACGTTTGCGTATTCTTTTCCTATTTGAAGAAAATACTTGCCATCCGCTGATTTTTGAATTTGGCGGGAAAAAATTCGGATTATCCCTTTATGAGTGATTTCCACGCCTTCATGGAACCATTTTGCATCCTTGCTTAGGAATATTTTCGGCGATTTTTCGTTTATGGGCTTATGCTCTGATTTCATTAATGAGAAACCTCCTGCTTTGATCATATAAAATTTTGTATTTGTTTGTCGAATTTCTGGTGCGATAAAAATGGCGTCATTTGCGCAATCGTTTATTTCTTTTATTCGAGAGCCTTCTGAGGGGAGGACCCTGATTGCCGAATGATAAAATTCGAATTTTCAGGTGTTTCCGACGGGCTCTGACCCCTTTTCAGACCCTTTCCGACGGGCTCTGACCCCTTTTCGGACCCCTTCCGACGGGCTCTGACCCCTTTTCGGACCCCTTATTTTTCGAAAGTCGCTGATTTGTCAATATCGGGATCGTTGCATACGAATTACTGACTCAATGGCGTTCATAATTGAAATGATGTAAAGGTGGGGGAAGAATTTTAAGCTTTAAGTCGTTAGGCCTGTTGACGTCTGTAAATCTATTATTTAAAATGAAATTGTTAATTTAAAGCGCAGCAGCCGAAAAGAAGCGGAGGTACAGGAGATGGAGTTGAAGGATGTTTTATCTGTGGATTGGCTTGAAGAGCGTGTGAACCGGCTTCCCAACAAAGTGAACGAGTACGGTTATGATCCTTTCGGGATGAGACTCGATTCGATAAAAAAAGCGGCGCCTTTGCTGTACTGGCTTTATAAGTATTATTTCCGTTGCGAGTCCAGGGGAGTGGAGAATCTGCCCGACGGAAGGATGATGATTGCAGCCAATCACGGCGGTCTTATCCCTTATGATGCGCTGATGCTGATATCCGCTATTTTTCTGGAGGCCGAACCGCCGCGGCTGGGACGCGGGATGCTTGAACGGTTCGTCCCCCATTTTCCTGTCGTCGGGACCTTGTTTTCACGGCTGGGTCAGGTAACCGGGCATCCCAAGAATTGTCGATACCTGCTGGAAAACGGAGAAGTCATCGTGGTTTTTCCCGAAGGTGTCAAAGCCATTTCCAAGCCTGTGTGGAACAAATACAATCTACTGCATTTCGGAAACGGCTTCATGCGTCTGGCGCTGGAAACGAATTCACCCATCGTTCCCGTCGGCATCGTCGGGTCGGAAGAGCAGTTCTGCATCGTGCACGACTCGAAACTTTCCGCTCGGTTAATGGGCCTGCCGGTTTTTCCGGTCAGTCTTTCTTTTCCCTGGCTGGGACTTTTGGGCTTGCTGCCTTTGCCGGTCAAATATCGGCTGTATTTCGGCGAGCCGATTCAATTTAAAGGGAATCCCAATGACGACGATCATGTTATCGAAAAAAAAGTGGAAAGAGTCCGGACTGAAATAAAAAAATTGGTGCGTAACGGATTGAAAACCAGAAAAAGTTGGTTCACGTAATTATGACGAAAAAAGTTAATAAAAAAGGAACTATATTGATAACGGGCATATCGAGCGCTCTGGGTAAGCTTCTGACGAAAAAGCTGATGCATACGGAAAGAGTCGTCGGAATAGCCCGAAAGCCTTTCCACGGAAAACCCAAAGGCATAAAGGTGTACTATACGGATTTATGGAAGCGTAAATGCGAAGATTTGTTCAGAACGCAAGGCATTAAAGCGGTGGTTCACCTGGGACTGATAAAGAATCCGAGGATTGACGTCAGGAAAAGGCATCGCGACAATGTCTCCGGCATTCATGCGCTTTTCGATTATGCAGTGAAATATCGAACTTCCAAGGTAATCATCATGTCCAGCGCCCATGTTTACGGTCCGCAGTCTGATAATCCCGTTTTCATCAGGGAAAGCGCATCATTGAACGCCTCACGCGCCTTGCCGGAAATGAGGGATTTCATAGAAGTGGATATGTACTCTCAGTCGATTTTCTGGAAGAATCCGGAAATCAACACCGTCATCCTCAGGCCCGTAAACGTTCTGGGACCGACTGTCCGGAATGCAGCCGCCAATTACCTGAGGAAAAAAACAGTCCCGGTCCTTTTGGGTTTCGATCCCATGATACAATGCATCCATGAAGAGGACCTGGTGGATGCCGTTATAAAAGTCCTGAAAACGGACGTAAAGGGCATATTTAACCTGACGGGTCCGGGCGAGCTGCCCTTAAGCGCCATTCTGAAGGAGCTGGACAGCGCCAGGATTCCCATCCCTCCCTATGTCGCAAAAGGCATATTCGGATTCATGTGGTCCACAGGCCTTTCCTCTTTTCCCCAGCAGGAAATTGATTTTCTGAAGTACCACTGCATTGTCGACGGCTCTCTGGCCCAAAAAGTTCTCAAATTAAAACCCCAATACACGCTCAAGGAAACCATACAAAGCCTTCTGGATTGAATTGCCGGGGTCAGACACCTCCGCAATCCCTCGTTTCACATAGCCCTGGTTCCAGAATTCCTCTCCAGCTCATGAACCACGAAGGCCACTTCCGGGATCATCACATATCCGGAAAAGGGCGCCGGTTCGGACAACTGATAGTCTCCCTTTTTAATTCTGTCCAACAAGTCAGCGGCGCTGACCGGCGTGTTTTCTCCATCCTGGTATTTCATTTTTCTGACGTTACCCTGGAAGCTGAGTTTCATTTTTTCGCCTTCTACCGAATCGACGATCAATTCGCTGAAAAATACGCCCAGTTTCGGCTCATTTGCCGCAGAATCCGCCGCCAGGTTTTTTCCCTGGAGCTGATCCAGGACAGTAACGCCCGGAATGTCCGTTTTTAGCCATTCTTTCACATGGAAAATCTCTTCATCGCCGATGTCCAGCGCCAGGAGGTAACTGACGGTCCCGCCGACTACGGAGTCGATACGCAATGATGCTTCCGTAAAGCTGTAAGTTTTTCCATGTATTTCCAGGCGATTTTTTTCAACTTTTTTTTGGAAGATCGAGCGTCCTTCTTTTCCCGTCCAGAATATAAAGAGCGCTGCGATAAGAACAATCGTTAACGCTGCAATAATGAAGAATTTTATGCTGGACCGTTTCATTATTTTTCTTATCCTTTCCCCTGCGACGGGAATGCATTGCTCACCGGTACAGCCCGGCGAGCAGCTCTTTCATTTCAGGTTTGTTCAAAGAAACTTCGCTGTTCATTACGCCGTGATCCTGAAGGACGTTCAAAAGCTTAGGGCGGATTACCTGATGTTCCAATTACGAGAGCATGTCCGGCTTTTAATGTGACGTTAACGACGCGGGGATCAGCATCAACCGATGGATTGTTCTGTTCTTGCACGGAAAAAACAAAGTCGCTCTCTATGCATGTGCCGGCATTTCCTCTTTGACGGCAGATGCCCTGTTCGTCTGTTATGATTTTGAGGTGTTCCGCTATATTCTCCGCCATGAATCCGGGTCGCGTTATGAAATCTGCGGCAGGGTGAATTTCCCGCCAAATCGAACCGGCGATCCCCTGACACACTGCGACGGTTATTCCGGCCGTTATAACATGAAGCATTCGCCGACCGCATGGAGATGAGGACTCTATGCCGTTGAAAGGAGCTGAAATAGTGACGAGCCGGATATCCGGTTCGCAGGAAACGACGGCACCGTCCTCTCTTCCGGTAATCAAAGCGCGACGAGAGATTAATCCTCCCTGACTATGCCCGATGACCGTCAACCGTTTGCATCCGATAACGGTACTTAATCGGTGTATGGTTTCGATGAGCTCTCTGGATACCGTCTCCATCCGGTCACGGTAATCATAATTAAAACAGATCGTCTGCTGATTCTGCGCATCAAATACATGCTTTAAAGTCGAAAAACGGCTGCTGGATGCCTTGCAACCATGCACCAGGATAATAACTTCCCTGTCAGGTGATATTGCCATGACGGAACGCTCAAAATCATCACAATGGTCCAACCTGGAAGATACCATGACGGAATCGGAAGAACCCTTTATCGTTGCGTATTTGCTGGGTGCGCAACCTGATGCGGTCATGATGCAGTAACTCAAACCGATCACCAGGCTGCAGATTTTTGAACAGTTCATACTTTCTACTTTCGATTGAGTTTATTCTTTTCCGCCAAAAGAACCCGCTGCCTTTTTTGCAAAGGACAGCAAGATTCGATTGCAATGGCATCAGCCGAGTATTATTCTTCAGGGACTGCCTGCCTTTGTATCCTAACTGAACGTGAATATTTCAGAGTGAGTCCAATTTCAGCAGAACTCGCTTACGTTAATCCCTGATAAAATCACTTACAATAAATAAATTTAAAACTCAAGCCTTCATCCCGTGAGATGCTATTTTATCCTGGCATTGATTCAAATGAGCTTTTATAGTGCTTCTTCATAACCTCCGTTCCCAATGGGAATTTTTGGACTGATCAACTAGAGGCAATAATTTCAGAACCTTTCACAATCATATCACAAACTGTTGAAAAAATATGATTTTTTGCATTTGAAGCAGGCATAATAATTGTGCAGTTTTAGTCCCCCATAATTCCGGTATAAGAGCGTTGATTTAATCGAAAATCGTTGCTTTAAATGATCAAAGGGGGCGCCCGTGTTCTCCGGATTCATCTACTCGCTGCAATCGGCAGTGAACAAGCGTCGATGGCGTATTGGCAAATCAAAAGAGATAATACACAGAGCGGAATAATAGAGATAATAAGTGATGATTTGTAATGATAAAGAACTTGTCGCGACAAAAGAGCGCATCGGTTTTTTTCAACAACAAGTGGAAAAACTGCGACAGATCGAAAAAAACCCGCAGAATGACGCAGAAAAACGGAAGAATCGCCATTTAGGACAAAAACTATTTATTTTTCAGCGCCTGGAGGAATCTTTCATATTTAGTGAATTTCTGGGGCATCAACTCAATCCCGTAGAGATTCCGTATGTTTTCCCAGAAAGATTCATCCAGAGGCGATTCCGTTTCAATCTCCAGCTCGTAATCTTCGATACCATTAGGATGGAGGGTCCGGTCAAGTTCCAGTATAAGATCGTCGGTGAATCTGTATTTAATTCTGTGATTGGTGTTTGAACCGAGTCTTATGATTTTTTCCGGGTCTGTAATATCTCCGACTTTGTCCCTGTAGTCTTCCGGGAAGCAAAGTGCTGGTTTGTCGGCATCCAGGATGCTCTGAGCGGAATCTACGCTGATGTTTTTTTCCATTTCGAAGGCGTTCAGGCGGCCGTTTTGGAAGGAATGGGCAGATTTGAAGGCTGCGGTCCAGGAATCATTCTGATTTCTCAGTCTGAGGAGCGCTTTGTTTCGATGGAGAGTCAGCGCCGGGGTATCGAAGTAATAATTAATCTGATTGATTTCTCCGATGAATCCATTCAGGTTATTTTTTAATTTCCGGTAATTTTCAATGTCCGGAATTTTGAATTTGTATTCCTGTTGAACAGTCGTTTCAGAATCCTTTGAAATGACGGACGCTTCTACTGCGAGAACCTTGCAGATACTCGCAGAAGAAACGTCCGCGATAATTTTAAAAGTCAGTATTACTGATAACAGAACTCGATTATTTCGATATTTGTAGCGACATCGAAACCGCCTGGTTCTGTCGCCAGGGAGTAGAAGTAGAGACCGCTGAGTGAGCCGGTATTTGCGGGCCAGGGGAAAGGTCCCAGCAGGTCTTTGTTCCAATCTCCGCCGGCGGGAACGGTAATGGTTTCCTTGGCCAGCGCTTCTGTCCAGGTCGGATAGAAGAAATACATGCCCACGACTTCGAGTGCGCAGTAAAAATCGACAGTTCTGTTGGAGGTTCCGGTATTTTCGACATTAGCCTGCAACCTGAAGAGGTCTCCTTCTCCGAAACAGTCGGGAGCGATTTTCGACAGGTTGAGAGCCAGTATCAGTTCGCCTGTGCCTCCGCCTGTGACATGGATATCAACGCTGTCGGTTCGGGACATATCCTCATCATCAGTAACGGTCAGGACAGCGGTGTAATCTCCGGCGTTGTCGTAGGTATGTTCGGGATGCTGCTGATCGCTGGCGCCGCCGTCGCCGAAATCCCAGTGATAATCGACGCTGCCGCCGTCAGGGTCCGAACCCATACCTTCAAATTGAACCGTCAACGGCGCCGGGCCGCTTGTCGGTACGGCTCTCGCCGAAGCAAACGGCGGCTGCCCCTCAGCTCCCGAATTGGTATCTGGATGCCAGCCCTCATCCGGTACGCCGTCGCCGTCGGCATCGAAATCCAGATAATAAATAACGTCCAGAGTGTCATACTCGCCGTCCCCGTTCGGTTCGACCGTCTGCTGAGGCATGGCATCTGCCCCGTCATATTCGCGGTAACCCACAAGCGTGCAGACTATACCCATGCTTGCATTCACAGGAAATCCGTCAGGCTGATACAGCACATCCCAGGGAATAGCGCATTCGTACATCATGTTGGGGAGACTGATGTTTTTCTGGATGCTGGAATTCGACGTCCATTCATCATGCGAAAAATCATCATATATTCTGTAGATTCCATGGGTCCCGTTTCCAGAGGCGTTGACGGAAAAATCCGCGGACCATCCCTCGGCGTAAAAGGATTTGTACCAGCCAATCGTACCCAAATCAGTCGCGCCGGGAGACATAGAGGCAAAATCCATGTAAAAGTCCACGCTGTTGGCTTCCTCGATAAGAAAGTCTGCTCCGAGATAAAGATTATCGGCATCCCAGGTCACGTACATACGATATAATTCATTAAATTCCCAGGCGCAATCGTTTTCTGAATCTTCCCAAATAAGTTCGTCGTCGTCGAAATCGCTGGTATCCCCATCCACAGTGATAGTGTGCCAGGTCGTCGCCAGTGCAGCCATCGGCATCGCCAGCAACGCGATTAAAAAAATTGTTGCTGCTCGCATAAAATGTCCTCCTTTAAGAAAAAAAACAATCTTGTTTCTAAACTTTCTATAAGCCGGCTCATCGCCGCATTTCTCTTTATACAACGTAACGCATCCGAGTTCAACAATACGTCGGAGAAAAACCGCAAATCATCCGTTAAAGCCGAATTCCCAGGTGTCGAATTGTCCGATGATCTGAGTGATGCCTTCATCGGTGATGGCTCCCCAGAACAGGAAACCGTCGGCATATCCTGTACCTGACGGCCAGGAGAATGAATTAAGGACGGCATAGGGCGTCGATCCGGGAAGGACATCGATATTCAGGAAAGAAATCCCTGTGTCTGAGTGGACCCAACCGGGCCAGAACCAGTAGTCTCCCGTTCCGATATCCAGGAATACGAAAAGAAGAACATCATTAAGCGTATTATCGGGATTCTCCGTATAGGCCGTCAAGCGACATTCATCCTGCGGTTCGAAGAAATGAGCCGGCATTTCGAGTCTTACGCCGAGTTCCTGTGCCGGAGTAGGCGAATACTGGGGCGGTGAAGTCGGCGTTCTGGTCGGCGTTTTAGTAGGAACGTCGCCGGTATGCGTAGGCGTAGGCGTTCTGGTGGGAGTGCGTGTCGGTCCGGTCGGCGATACGGTCGGAGTGGACGGTCCGCCTCCAAGCGTGAAAGAGTAAGGCGCTTCACGTGCCGTATTCTCATTAAGGGTTCTCGTGCTGGACGTATCGTCTCCGTACAGATAAGTGGTTTCATAAACCCCGGGATTCCCTTCAACCGCCAGATAATACTGAATCACATCATCTTCAGAATAGGCGTTCTCCAGCTCTCCGAGAAAATATTCGTTTTCATTAGGTTCCGAATCCCAAGCCAGAGCTGCTGAATGCCAGGACTGCTCGGTGGAAGCTTTATAGTACAGCGTGCCTCCCCATATCAGTCCATGCGGATGCCCGCCGCAATAGACGTAGACAATGCTGTCCGACTCGGACGGATACAGAGGGTTCCTCATGTTGACCGTGGGAGGTTCCTCATTGGTAGGAATATGCCATACGTTCAGCATAGCGGAGGTGGGCGTGGGCGTTACCGTCGCAGCCGTCGGCGTTCTTGTCGGCGTATAAGTCGGCGTATCCGGCCCCACAGTCGGAAACGGCGTCGGCGTTATCTCCTCAGGCAACGTATACTCAAAAGCATTATCCCGCGCTTCTTCGGCATCGTCCGTTACTACCGAACTGTCGTCGTCCCCGTAAACATACGTCGTGGAATAATATTCCGGATTCCCGTTCATCTCAAGATAATATTCCACCGTGTCGCCTCCCGTATAGCTCTCATTCAGCAAAACAGCCGCCCAGTATTCGTTACTGTCGTTGTTCGAATCAAAATCAAAGGCAGCTTCGTTCCATACGCCGCTGCCGACCGCACGAAAATAAAGCGTCCCGCTCCATATCGTCCCGATCGGATTCCCTCCACAATAAATGTATACATTCTCCATCCCTTCTTCAGGATGTAAAGGATTGCGCATCGTTACCGACGGCGGCTCCTCGTTCGAAGGAATATGCCAGACATTCATCAACGGCGGGGGAGGCGCCGGCGTCGGAGTCACGTAATCTCCCACTATATATGTAAAAGCATTGTCCTGAGCCGTCTGCTCATCCGTCGTGGCGTTCGACTCGTCATCCGAGCCGTAAACATACGTGGGATCATATGTTCCCGGATCGCCTTCCATCGCTAAATAATACAGTATCTCATCGCCTGCCTCGAATACTGAATTGTCTATTACCGCATAAAAATATTCATTGTTCCCCCAGTTCGTGTCCCAAACGAAATCACTCGACGACCATTCCGCATCACCTTCCTTCTGCCAATACAAAGAACCGCTCCATATCGTACCGATCGGATATCCGCCGCAATAAATAAAAACGCTGTCATAACCTTCCAAAGGCTGAAATGGATTACGCATGGTCACGCCCGCAGGCTCCTCGTTCACTGGAATGTGCCATACGTTCATCAATTCGCGTCCCCCGGAAGCTCCTGCAGGAATCATCGTGCCGGCGATTGCCAAAACTGCTGAAATAAAAAGCAAATTAGTTTTGAATTTCATCTGTTCCCTCTCCTTAAAAAATTACATTTTTACAATAAATTGTATGAATCTAATGCTGAGCGACCCTGCAAGCGGCGCCGAATCCTTTTCATCATAAGCCGGCTGTGGAAAAATCCCTTGCCGTTGTTGTTTATTCCATCCTTTACAGACATCCTGTCGCTCCTTAAAGTCTGCTTTACTAAATTAGAAAACATACCGCCGCATGTCAAATTTTCCAGGCTGATCAAATCCGCAGCTTGTCGCTGCATGAGGGTAAAATTATCCGTTTTGGACAGAAACGCGGGGACTGATCATACCGGTGTTGCACCTCTTTAAAATTTTTGACGGTTTGTTGCTATAATCGGGGTCGGTATCGGGATCGAAATCGAAACAAAAAAACAGGAACCGCAAAAATTACCATTCAAAACGAATTCATCTGACCCGAATACAGGCCGAAACGAAATCCAGGGTCTGAAATTCCGTGGCCCCGTGCTTAAAGAATAGGTGAATTTTATCATGGACGATCAGGATATGATTGATTTTGGGTAGGGGCTTTAATGATGAAGGACAAAGGGACCTAAGGGACCTAAGGGACCTAAAGGACAGAAGGGACACTGGGAATATACAATCATTTGTATAAGCAAAAACCGTCATCTGAAAATTAAACGTTTTAAGGCAGAAATAGAATTTTTGGACTGATCGTATCGGGGCTGCAATTTTTCATAAAACCTTTGACTGATTGAAATTCCCATAAAAAAACCATCCTTGCTCACTATTATCTGCTTGACGAACTCACCGCTGTTTTTTCATCCACTGCCGTTTATTTCGACACCGGCATCGACCCCCGATTAACAAAACAAACCGCCAAAAGTTTTGAAAAAGTATAATCCTGGTTTGATCTGTGCAAAAAAACAACTAAATCCCCCTATCCAGCCAAAAAACAACCCATTCTTACTCCCCCTCTCCATTCATGGAGAGGGGGCCGGGGGGTGAGGTCGTTCCACCAACTTTTATTGATAAAAATGGGCATTGATCAAAAATGAGTCTTTTGATGTTACAATTCTTCCGAATTTCCCATCATTTTTTTTCGATTTCGATGTCGCCCCCGATTACTTAAACAAACCGTCAAACGTTTTGAACAAAGTGTTAGCCCGGTTTGACCAGTCCCGCAATTACTTCTTCATCAATGTCAGGAGTAATGAATATACAAGAATAAACAAGGCGAAAGATGCGCTGAGCCATTTTCCGATTAAAGTATAAATATGACTTTGGCGCAGCTCGATTACGCCGTCGTGCATAGACGGCAGTTCAACGGCTAAAAAACCGTTATAACTTGTTATTTCGCCTTCACCGATGATCTTTAACGCAGGTTTGACATTTTTAAAGGAAATATCCGGAGAATAAAACATTATTTTTTCAGGCTGAACTGCTTCCTGGGCAGTCGGCGTGATTCGATAGCGGAAATAATTTATGCCGTTTGAGACAGGTTCGATCGAATAAGTGTTCGGAGAACAGGAAACAAAACGTGGAGCCTGTATCTGCAAACGGGGAAGACGTTGCCTGTAGCGAAAACCATGATCTTCGGGATTCACCCTGGTCCTTATTCCATGCAGAGACAGCTCCAGGGAAAGCACAGAGAGCAGAGCAAAAAAGAATATGTAAATCATGCTTTTATGCGGTCGCTTAAGCTGAGCGAAATTCTGTGATGAAAAACAGTTCATCAAGCCCTCAACAGAGCCCAGAATCATTATAAAAAGCATTACCAGGCGAAACCGGGAGTATACCCCTTGAGTTTGGAAAAACGGAAGAGATGAAAAAAAGCCCGGGAATGGACAAAAACAAAAAAGAAAAAACAGGAAAAAGCACATGAGAAGGACCTTTTGTCTTTTGGTCTTGATGAAAACAAAGCCGGACAATAGTAAAAGGAGTCCTGATTTTCCAATGAACATATTATATTCGTGCGTATGTTTGCCGATGGGAGCGATAGGATCGATAAAGCAGAGGAAAAATTCTTTGTAATTGAAGAAATACTTGAGGTAATGTGATTTGTATGCTGAAAAATAATAAAGACCGGGCAGCATTTTGAAGGCGGAAAATAAAAAGAAAGAACCTATCAGCATTATAAGCGCGAATATATGTCGTTTCAGAGACCGGCGGTCTGGTTTGATGCTGAAATAGGCGTATAAAAAAAGAAAAATCATGAAATGAAATAAAACATGGGCGTTGCCTTCGTAATATGAGAGAGAAAGAAGAATCCCTGCAGCAAGGGTATTGGCTGACTGCTTTTTTATTTGGCTGGTTTCGAGCGCATTCGTGAAAAAGTAGTAAATCAGAGGGAAATAAGCGTACGAAGCAAATTGGAGATGCCCCACCGATACATGAGAAACGAAAGCCCCGTTGCAGAGTACAAGGAGGCTGAAGAGGATGAAAAAAGGCAGCCCGTTGCGGCGGCGCAATTTTTTAATGACGAAATAGCAGCCTGTAACGCCCACCAGAAGATGAATCAGAATAAAGATTTTGGCCGCGGTCATGTACGGAAAAACAGCATACAAAAAAATATAAGGACTGAGGACGTGGGTTTCGGGATTGGCGAAAAAAACATGCACTCCCTTAAGGCGAAGTTGTTCATATTCAGGGGAAGTAACCCAGTAGGGAAATTCCCCGTATTTGAATATGGAAGTCACGGTATAGGACATATAAGATTTTCTGAAAGTCCAATCGGCATAGGCGTTGTTGAATGAAGAAGCAAAAAAGAACGGCGTCCAGATGATGAGGACCAGGAGAGAGACTAAAAGGATATGCCGAAAATCGATTATTCGGAAGAAACTGGAGGGCGATTTAATCATGATTTGTCCGTGTTCAAGGGCTTGTCATGTAAAGATAGAATAAAACCGCCGCAAGGTTTTGCACGCAAAGGACGCGGGCGACAGTTACGATTTTATACTGAATTCATCTTGTGTTTAAAATAACGATCTTCGCCATTGGAGTCCCTATCACAGAATGGCGGTAATTGTATCAAATAATTCATCATGAATCTCGACCAGTCTGATGTTCCTGCATAATTCAGACAATCTTTCCAGCCTGGCTGCTTCAATCAGGTTGGTCTGTTTGAGTTCATCGGGAAGTAGAAACCGGAAGGGGCTGAAGGAAAAGAATTTTTCATAGCGCTTTCCGTTACGCGTCAATTCGTGTTCAAAATCCATCCGCTGAAGAGCAAAATCATCAGCCGTGAAAAGGTTTTCGGATATCCAGGCTATGCCTTTACCGTCGTCAAATTGTTTTTTATCTTCGCTGATCCTTTTTTTCATAAGAACAGCCATTATTTCGCTCATGAACGAGCCCCAGAAATGGAAATAGAAATGTAGATTCTTGAAGGCTTTATAAAGTATGACATAAGGTTCGTCAAAATAGGGCATCAATCTTTTTTTGATGAGTTGAGCTGAATCGAATTCCAGTTGTGGACCGGATTGAGCGGTAAAGGTCAAGGCGGCGCTTCCAGCGTTGAGCATCTGCCTGACCATGACGCAGTTGCTTCTGACGGAAACGACTTTCCATTTACGCCCACCCAGAAGAATGGAGGAGCCGGGTTCGGGGGGAACATCTTCGCATTCGCCGATTTTTTTTCCGTCATCCTGACTGCATATGTCCATGGAGCTTCCGGGAGGGTTAAGGCTTATATTGCTGTAAATCCGGTGTTTTTCGATCATGTCGCCCAGTTTTGATCCTATATGGAAAACTTGGCTGTGGGAAGAAGCCAGATATCCCAGACTGATAAGGTGATCGAGTATGCGATCTCCCACGAAGGGTTCGATTTCATGTAAATAGGGCCGCATGATTCGACTCAGTCCCTGGCGTGTGGCTCCTTTTCGTCTTGTCTGCTTCATGTATGAAAAGATTTGCTGAACGGCCGTTCCGTATCGCGGATACCGGTCCTTTTTTTCTACGCGGCCCTCCAGCGATTCCCGCAGCATTATTTCCAGCATTAACCGTTCGCCGTCGTTCCTGTGCAATCCGAAGGCCAGAGAATAATCACCTTTGCGGCGGCATCCCCGTCCAATTCTTTGGAGAAAAGAAGAGACCGTCCACGGCGGTCCGAAAAGGCCTACAGCTTCAATGTCTCCGATGTCGATGCCCAGTTCGAGCGTCATCGTTGCTGCGCAAAGTCCTATTCGATCATTGTTCATTTTATATTCAACGCGCTCCCTTTCTTCCTTTTTTAAACTTGCGTGGTGCACGTATACCCTGGAATAATAAGGCGGCTTGTTTAAAACACGCGCCAGCAACTCGCAATCCGATCTCGAATTACAGAAGAAAAGAGCTTTTTGAATTCTTCTCTGCTTCAGTTCATTAATCAAGTTTGCCGCATAACCGGGCAGGGCCGCATCAATAAAATGAAACTCTATATCTCTTTTCGAGGGGTCTGATATCAGCACAGGATCAGAGAAATAACGGATCGCTGTTTCCCGGGGGTCTGAGGTCGTAGCCGTCAAGGCTACATACTGTAATTCATCCTTTGCTCCGGAGTATTTTCTGATGGCTTCCAGTCTTGCAGTCAAACCGAAGAGCTGATCGCCCCGCGGGGTGTTGTCCAGCAAATGCAGCTCATCGATTATAATGCTTTTTACCGTTCCGAAAGCCCAGGGATATTTTGTGAACATTGAATCGAGAGATTCCGGCGTAGTTATCAGCAAAGTCGGCGGGTTTTCAGGGTCGAATCCCCGGGAGTAGTCGCCTGTTCTTCGGGATAAAGTGGCGGGCATTCTGTCGAAAGGCGTCGACAATCTTTTTAACGCGTCGTTTACCAGGGCTCTGGTGGGGGATATATACAGAATAGAAAGATTACGGTAATCTTTCCGGTCCAGGTTCTCAAGCAATGGAGCGACTGCAGCTTCCGTTTTGCCGCTGGCTGTTTTTGAGCTGATGAAAACGTTTTTTCCGGCCAGAACTTCGGGGATCGTCGACAATTGTATGGAAGTAAAGCGTCCGAAGCGGGTGAAAAAGGCGTGCCAGGTTGTGGGCAAAAGCCTTTTTATACGAGCATGTTCCTTGATATCAGCCATGGAGCGGTTCTTACACCAGCAGTATCTTCCTTGATTCCTCTATGATGGTTGAAGCGTCTTGCCTCCTGTTGTGTCTGATTCTGTCCAGTATTTCCACTAGTATTCTGATGGCGTCCCGGAGAGACAGGTAATCCCTTGAATACAACGAAAAGATAAGGGGAACCAGGTCTGCTTCGAATTTTTCGGGAATATCATATTTTAAATTATAGGCTGATTTGTATATCTCCTGCAACCTCCGAGTGAGACTTTCAAAACCGTCGAAACTGAACTCGCTCAACTCTATCAGCCATTCTCCCGGCAGTTGCGAAATGACCATCGGGGGCGCTTCACGGGGCGTAAACGCCATGATCAGCATTATGTGAGGTTCGTTTTTGTAGATGTAAGGAAGCGGCCTGCGCTGAGTTCTGTGAAGACTCCATTCCATGAAGGGACTTAAATCAGGTCCCAGCGTCGAATAGATCATGCCTTTGAAAAAACTGTCCGCAGTCATTCGGCGATAACCCGACAACATGTTCAGACTTTCAGCTTCATCGATTAAAAGCATCAGACCCGCGTACCCGATTTTTTTAACCAGATGGCCCAGGCCGTTTAAAATGTATGAATAAATATTACCTGCGTTACAATAATCATACAGCGACGGAAACTTGTTGATCGACGATCCGGCGCTCTGCATAACCAAAGGATTTCCTTCAATCCAGTCCTGCCAGGTTACGGCGTCCTCCGGATCAACATCCGCTCTTGCAGCATACAGCGCTTTCGATAAATATTCGTGCCGGTTGTCTCCCTGACGGAAAAAATTAAAAATTTCATCGTCTTTCGCTGCCTTCTGAATAATTTCGCTTAATGAAGTTTCCTTTATCCCCGGCGCTGTAATAGAACGCATAAGACTGTGATATATTCGCTTAGGCCTGTTCGGCTGTATCTCAAATATATCCAACTCTGTTTTCGCTACTAAGTAATTCTGTTTCAATGCCTTTTGTTTCGAATATTCCAGAAAATGGCTTTTTCCCGTGCCGTACTCCCCTTCAATGACCCGAACGGCCCCGCCGTCGCTATTCGTTTCTTCAAACGCTTCGTTCAACTGCTCCTCTTCGTCCCTGCGGTGAAAAGTGAAAAGTTCTATGTCATCGGGGGCCACAAGTCCGAGCCGCAAGGCTTCAATCATTCTTCTATTGCGGAAATTTCCGGCATCCTGTACTGAAACTGCCGGCACGAAATACTGGCCGCTTTCCGGGTCTCCAGCCTTCCGCTT
This sequence comes from uncultured bacterium, assembly GCA_964619725.1. Taxonomy (GTDB): domain Bacteria; phylum CSSED10-310; class CAZUFC01; order CAZUFC01; family CAZUFC01; genus CAZUFC01. Next base: position 24,738 of record CAZUFC010000061.1, read on the forward strand.
TTTTTTACCGCCTGAGAATCTGAACCTTAAACCGCTCTTTTCCGCAAATTCCGTGGGAAACTCAGGGCATTCTTCTGGTACTTCGATCTCTTCAAAAGAAATATCCGCTTTAGACACCCAAATGGTAAACCTGCTGAATGAAATCTGTACCTCGCGGCCGTTTCGCCGTGAATCGATGATCTCTCCACGGCCGTAAAGAGGATGATAAACATGCCTTCCGACATGCTCTCTTTGAGACCTTAACCAGGAACGCATGATTTACCATTCTCCTTCCGCTTCTTCTACGTCGCTCTGAGCCAATCCCAGGACCACGCCGTGACAGAGTTCATCCAGTTCATTGTCATTCAAGGGACTATTTTTGGCCCTGAGCAGATGTAAAGCCTCAATAAGCAGCTTGACGAAAATCCTTCTGTGACTTATATCCAGCACCTGGTCCAGAGTCCGATCAGCGAGTTTCGGGACCAGCTCTTCCGCTTCAAGCCCCTCTAAATCAACGGCCATGGCTATTTTATAAATTTCCAGCAATTTTAATCCGATTTCCGTCAACAACGGTTTCCCGGAATTTTCCAGGCTTTCCAGGTTTATCTCAACGCTGCTGGGATTCACTGAAGAAAAAGGATAAGTTATCAGCAATCGCTGCCTTAAGGCCTCATAATCCTTTATCTCCTCCTTGAAACTGTTGGGTACCGCATAACAGAAAAGACTTCCCGGTAAAGTGCTGTGACCGCACTCGTCCACCACCTGTCGCAGATTATCGTAAGCGATCTTTTTGGATTTCGAGCCGGATATGCTTGCCTGACGCTCTCCTTCGTCGAACAACAGCGCCAGACCGTTGTAACCTATCTCCCTGACCCATTGACACAACGACCTGATCATTCGAAATGCCGTCGTTTTGTCTATTCTCTCGAATATGTAAAGCTCGTTCATCCTTTTTTTGTCTACCGGTTCCCCCTTCAACCAGGCCTGCAACAGGTTGAAACGATCGTCATCGCCGCTTTGAAGCGCTTTAAATATTTCCTTGACGGCCTGCTTAAAAGAACTGGACTCGATTCGGCGTATTCCCCGCAGATATGTCCTTACCTGTTCTTCAAGCATCGCAGGATCGCCGCCTCCCTGGGCTTTGAATTCCTCTATCATCTTCTCCCACCAGTTTTCAACGAAAATATCAATTCCCTTCATCGACGTATCGAAAAACTTCGGTTTTTCCGGCGGTTCAGTCAAATTTGCCGCTATCTCCTTGTAAACCAACTCCAGCTTGTCGAAAGGACAATCCCGCGGATTCAATGAAACCAGGCTCACTACGTATCCGCATTCCCAGGCCATTTCACGCAGGCAGTAGAGAAAATGAGTCTTACCAGCTCCGTAATCGCCTACCAGTAATTTGAAAACGGATAATCCTTCCGTCAGCAATCCGTCGAAATACTCGGCACGAAGCGTCTCCAGCAAAGTATCTATTCCCGCGCTGAAGAATCCGGCGCCGTGTTCGGGCGGCTCGCCGCCCGATCCAACCTTTTCTATGATCGCTCGCGCTTCTGATTGAGTTATATCCATATCAGGATTCCTTTGATTTTATGAAAGATAAATACATTATATAATTGCCGCCCCCGCGGCCGTCCGTTAAATACAGCGACTTGCGGGCGTCCCTGGTGTAATCGATCGTCGCCGTCCCCAGATTCAACCTGAATCCGTTCGTCGACAATACGTTTTCCCGGCGCAGCCTGTTAAGATCATATGAAAAATATGAGCGGCCGTACCCCCGGTAATTCCGCTTTGAAGGATTCTTGTTAAACGCCGGTCGCTGCGTTAAAAACGACATCTCCTTCAATACGTCGATTATTCCTGCACGGGCTCCCGGCTCCCGCCTGTTCAATAAAATCGTACGCCTGTAAGCTTCAAACAACGTCTTTATATAATCCTCCGCATCCCATCTCCTGCCCGTCAAATCCTTCTGCACCGATTTTAACTTCTTCAATATCTGTTTCGGCTTCAATCCTATTCCTGAAGCCATCGTTTCGCGCGCAAATTGTATTTCCGCTTTGCCTGCGCCGAAATCAGCCTTTATGACGAATGGACCATGTCGATACTCCGTACCCCGCACTTCCAAATCCAAACCTTCCTCCTCAAACATCTCCTTCAACCGGCGTCCGAAACGTACCGTCATCTCATCACGCCATTTCCGGCATTCCGCATGAACGTCGCTCAATACTTTCCGAATGCCCTTGATTTCATCGTCACGACCAGCCTTTTCGCTTATCGCCGCCACCTTGCCGCTTATTTCAAACGCATTCTCCACAGGTTCATTGAGTAATTTCTGCAGACCTTTTAAATCTTTTAATAAACTTCCATACAATTTGTATCGATCATTAATTCTTTCCTGGTATCTGTCCAGTTCTTTAACGAAATCTTGTTCCATAACCGGGTCCCCCTGTCGGTGGAATTCGAAACAACCATTAAACACTAATGATTCCGTAAAATCAAGATTCCTGTAACGATTTTCTGATTTTATTCAGTCTTTTCAGAAATTCGCTATTGTTTTCGTCTTTATCCAGGGCTTTTTTCTGATATTCAAAGGCCTCCTGGAATAGACCGTTCTGATAACAGGCCTCAGCCAGCGTATCCAGATAATTCGGCTGCGGGTCAAGCTCCACGCAGCGCCTGGCGAGTTCCAGTCCCCTGGTCAGGTCATGGTCGTTTTCCGGTGATGTAACGAGGTTCCAGGCTTTGTTGTTAAGGACGGAGGCGTAATCGATTTTAGCTTTGAGATAATCAGGATTTTCTTCTAGAGCTTCTTCGAAGGCAATCATCATGTCTTTCTGATTTCCGTTGCGCCGGTGTTTCAGGGCTTTCCTGTATTGTTCCCGAGCCTGAAGGTTTTTTTTCAGGTCGAATGAACGGCCGTTTTTTTTGTACCAGGTGATCCATTGATCATAATTTCTTCCGAAATCGACATTGGCGTATTCAGTCAGAACCGCGCCGATGTTTGAGCCGTAGTTATCCGAAGAAGTATCCAGGGCATAAAAGCGGAGATATTCGATCATGGGGAGGGCTCCTTCCCGTTGTCCCAGTTTGAGAAGTGATTCGCCTGCCGTTTTTTTCACATAAGGACTTTCATCATGAGAGAGTCCCCTGAGGAGAGCGACGGCTTCGTTTTTTTCGAATGCTGCGAGGGCAGAAGCGGCGGCCATTCTGACATGTTCGTCCGGATCGGTTGCGGCCAGGGCGATTGTATCGAAAGCCGGCTGGTCTTTATAAGCGCCGATGGCGGAAACCAGAGCGGCCCGGCAATCAGCATTTTCCTCTGAAACGTAAGCCTTTTCAAGCTGAGGAAGTCCCCTGTCCGGCGCAACCGAACCTGCGGCGCGATAAATCAGCTTCCTTACGTAAGGTTCTGGATCGTCCAGATTCTCTATCAACGAATGGCCGCAGAATTCTGTTTCGTAAATGTCGATGATCATGGCCGTAAACGCGCGAATTTCCGGCGAATCCGATTCTAAACCTTCGCACAATGTAGCTGGAGCCGGCGGTTCCGTTTCCTTCTGCAGCATAAATTCAGTGATCGCCTCGCGCACGATGACTGATTCCGCCCCGGAAGCCTTTTTCAGTCGTGCAAAGAGTTCGGCGCCGTCGGAGGTTTTGGCTGTTGCGACGGTTTTTCCGACGGCCGCGCATAAATGGTAGGGATCGAATATTTCTTCTTTTTTTCTGTCGGCATAACGAAAAAACGAACCGTTTTGAAATGCCGAAAAAGTATGATCATCAAAGAAATCATCGTTCCATTCGCTTTCCGTATCGATACCCACGGCATGACCGTTTTCCAGCCAGGAACGGTTATCGCCCCGTCCTTCGATGCTGTAGAAATCTTTCCCGGAATAATCCGTAAAGATGACATGGCCCCAATTGCCCGGTATTATCGGCGGCAATACATACGCCTGCGAATGTTCTTCGGCGCGATAAATATCGTCGCCGGCCGCTTCTATGAAGAGGGACAAACCGTGCGGTTTATGCGAATATCCCTGACCGCAGCAGGAGCCGGCGTAATATCTGTCCGCACCCTTCATATCCATGAAGAATCCTGCTGACCGGTCGTTTCCCACTGCCGTACCGGCCCAGGCTCCGAAGTATATGTCGTCGCCTTCCCTGTCCAGCATATACCCGTTGGTCAGATGCACTCCGCCCCCATGCGAATAGGACCCTTTTCCGGCATAATAATCATTGCCCTTTTCATCTACAAGTATGCCCAGCGAAAGAAAATAACTTCCGCCTTGAACGAACGATGCGGCCTTATACGAGTCGTCTCCCTGCTGGTCGATAAGGAATCCGACGCCGCCGTAAAAAGAATAATCTCTTAACCAGGGATAAGAACGGCAGCCGCAACCCGAACCCTGGGCGAACCCGTAACCCGATTCTTCAGCGCTGTACCTGTCGTCGCCGGCACGATCGTTCAACAATCCCGTTCCCAGAGTCGAACCGAAACCCTGGGCTAATTGATTCGCCAGATAACGATCATCTCCATTTAAGTCGCACAGGATTCCTCCGCCGAACAAACCGACGCCCTGAACAAAATTACGGCCGTGATAATCGTCGTTGCCGTCTGCATCCCACAGCATGCCTGCTCCCAGGTATCCGCCGCCCTGAGAAAAATCCATTGCCGAATAATTGTCGTCGCCCGACAGATCGATTAATGCACCGGTTCCTAAGAATCCGAAACCCTGAGCCCCGGCTTCTTTGCTACGGTAAACGTCGTCGCCGCTTAAATCAATCAGCAGGGCCGTTCCTGTCTTTCCGGCGCCTGTTCCTCCGGCATTGTTCCTGTAAACGTCGTTCCCGCCCAAATCTATCAATAATGCCGCATCTTCTTCATAAATGTTGGCGCCTGTTCCTCCCACGATCATGCGACCCCACGGAAAATCAGCCTCCAACAATATCTGATCATCAACCGGGTCTATCGTCGAAGAAAATTCCTCTAATCGATCCAAATAACGCTCTGCAGCCTTCAATAACAGCAACTGTGCCTGGAAAAGCGCAGGAACGTCGGTCTTCCGCACAATTTCCATTATGCTGTGCTGTTTTCCTACTGCAGAAGTTAAAAATCGAAGCATTCCGTTCTCATAAAAATATAATCCTATGTCTGACGTTAAAAAATGCCTGTCTTGTTCTGTCAATCCCGCCAGAGCCCTTTCCCGGAGGCGGTTCGCAACATTAAACACGCGCCCGAATTCCTCAAGCGCTACGCCTGTCTCTTCATCCTCTATCAATGCTGAATCCCAATCGCCGCCTTCAATGTGCGTCCTCCCTTCCGGACCCTGGCGGATCGTCTTGAAAACATGCACCTCCGACGTTACGGGAACTTCAGCCAAAACTGCCCGCAACAACGCTTCAAAAACCTCAGAAGGAACCCCCGCTTCCTTTATCATAAGTGAAGCCTGTTCTGCGTAATCGGGCAAAGAAAACGGATCGAACCCGATTAAATCAATAACCGGAAAAAAACCTACAGGACGGTAATAACTCTCTTCCCAACGGGGCAATACAAAATCGGACGCAGCCTTGCCCAGCTCCGAAAAGGCTTCCTCCATTACTCCAGCCTTCGCTGATGAAATGCCGCTCAAAACAGACCACCCTGAAATTACGATCAAACATAAAAAAATGCCTTTCAATGCTTTCAAATTACAGTAAACTCCCATGCCTGCTCCTTTCGTTCCTTTTGATGCTTATTCCCGCTGAGACGGTTTTTTTATCGTAATGGTCTTTGAATTGTATTTTCTTTCAATCTTTATTCTGCCCAAACCGCAGATACGATATTCCTGATCGTCAGTCGTCTCAGTCGTTTCCTGGCCCGAATCCCCAGGAAATTAAAGAGGTTTGACCGATGATGTCGAAATTATTGCGGCCTGCTACAGCCGAAATGAATTTTATCCCTGAAACCGCATCCGATACTTCCGGCCAAACAAAAGAAAGTATATCCTGAAAATGGTATCCCTTTCTCAAATAGGTCGGATACTTGTCCATCTGCCGACCCCAGGACGGATAGAACCAGAATTCGCCGTATACTTCCAGCAGAACGTAAAGATCGACGTCTGTCGTCGTTCCTTCATTTCCCATTAATACCTTTAAGTCAAACGGGTCGCCAGGAACGAAATACAGGCGGTTCAAGCGAAGCTTAACGCCCGTAAAAGGCTCCGGCGTAAAAGTGGGCGGCGACGTGTAATATGGCGTCGGAGTATGAGTAGGCGTCGGAGTCGATTCATCAGGCGGCGTTTCTGTGGGAGCGGGCGAATAAGTCGGAGTAGGCGGTTCGCCGACATACGCCTCTATGCATATCGTCGCATAGTCCTCTGCAAAAGAGTATTGTTCTGTTCCCTCCGCGTGGTCGCCTTCATAATAATAGTAATCGGAACTGTGGTTGCGATAACCGCAATCCAGATCGGCAGCATCGGCATATCCCGTTATACCTATGTAATCCCCGGCCTGCACTCCCTCAAGATTTACGCTGAGCGTCTGCAGGCCCGCAGTCGATTCCAGCTCCCCGCTCTCCGCTATCAGGGCAAACGTCGTTCCTTGAACCCTGCGTAATACCTTCACCCTGTAACATACCCCGTCATGACCGAAATTGGTCCTTATCTGCGTTATCATACCGGAAGAGGGCGCCGTCGAATCACATGCTATCAGCGTTATGACGTCCGCAATAGGTGTGTCGGCCGTTGCAGCCGTCAGTCCTCCGAACCATCCGTCACGGCCTCTCTTACCCGTCCGGGCTTCCACTTGCGACGAAAAAATCCATATTGATGAAAATGCCGTGATGATTATCATCACAATCAGATGCGCTTTCCTTCCCAATGCTTCACAAACGCCTCCCGGTCTCATGCCCCTCGTCCTCCTGATGTTAATTCGATTAACTTCATGTTCTCTCTGCAAAATTCCTGAATGATTCACCTTTCCTATTATAACCGCTTCTCCTGCCCGCAGCAAGAAAGCTTTCCTTGACAATTCAAATACTTCTGATAAAGTTAATCGCTTGATCGGAGGTCGATCAAATGTTGAAAAGCATGACCGGTTACGGCGCTTCCAGAATCGAAAATAATCACAGGTATCTAGAATTTTCCATTAGAAGTCTTAATCATCGATTCAGCAACTTCAGTTTCAGGCTTCCGAGAGCGCTGCAGCCGCTGGAATCCAAAATTAAAAACTTCATTCAGCAGTATGTGCAAAGAGGACGAATAGAAGTTAACGCGGAATTGCAGGTAAGAGATGTCGGCGAAGATATGGTTTGCCTGAATCTTCCCCTGGCCGAACAATATTACGAGCGGCTGAAGGATTTGAAAGTCAAGTTTGATTTTAAAGACACCATTGTTCTGCGTTCTCTTACCACGTTTCAGGATATTTTCCAGGTGAAAGAACCGGAAATAGACATGGATGAGTTGTGGAAAGATGTGAAAAAAGCCCTGAGCGAAGCGCTGAAAATGCTTAATGAAGCCAGAGAGAAAGAGGGTGCGGCCATAGAAGCGGACGTGAAGAAGCGCATGAAATTGCTGCAGGGTTTTACCGATGAGATTGATCAGGAATCGCAGACGGTCATTGACGAAACCCGGAAAAAATTAAAAGAAAAAATAAGCCGTATACTGGAAGAAGGGGAACCTGATCCTTACAGGTTGGAGCAGGAAATAGCCTTTCTGGCCGCCAGGTCGGATATTACTGAAGAACTGACGCGTATAAGAAGTCATTTCGATCAGTTATACGGATTCCTGGAAGAGAAAGAAGAAGCCGCCGGCAGAAAAATCGATTTTCTGATTCAGGAATTGCAAAGAGAAATAAATACCATCGGGTCCAAAGCCGGCGGAAAGTCACTGATCAGAAACGTAGTGCTTTTTAAAGGCGAACTGGAAAAGATACGCGAGCAGATTCAAAATGTGGAATAGGAAGGTTGACGAGTGAAACTGTTGAACATAGGATTCGGCAACGCTGTCGTCGCGTCGCGGGTCGTAGCGATTTTATTTCCCGACTCAGCCCCGGTAAAAAGGTTCAGGGAAGAAGCGAAAAACCGCGGAAAGCTTCTGGATGGGTCTCAGGGCCGCAAAACCAGGGCCGTCGTCGTTACGGACAGCGATCACGCGATACTGTCCGCTATCCAGTATGAAACTTTGATTCAAAGACTGGAAAAGTTGAGCGCTGATTAAAAATGAAAACTGAAAACGGCAGCGTCGACAAAATGGAATGGTCTTTCGATATGAGCCGCCGGTTTCGCATATGCTTCGTCCTTTCATCTCCTTCAGGCGGAGGCAAAACGACGATATTGAACGAGGCGATCCGTCGGATGGAAGGAGTCAGGCATTCCGTCTCTTTTACGACGCGAAAAATACGGGATGAGGAAGAGGATGGAGTAGATTATTGTTTTACGGATGAGGCGACGTTCAAGCAGAAAATAATCAATGATGATTTTATAGAATGGGCCGTCGTTCACGGGCATTACTACGGAACTGATAAACAACACCTGCAGAAAATGCTCGAAGCCGGTTCCGACGTTCTTCTGGACATCGATACAGTCGGCGCCGGAAAACTGAAAAAAGAAATGCCTCACGCCGTTCTGGTTTTCATCTGTCCCCCTTCCCAAAAGGTCCTGGAGCGTCGCTTGCGGGAACGCGATGCCGATGCAGAACGGGATATTGCCATCAGGTTAAATAACGCAGATATGGAAGTGAATGAATATGCTCATTACGATTACATGATTCTTAACGATGATCTAGAAAAAGCCGTACGCGACATGATGGCCATAATTACCGCCGAAAGGTTGAAAGTTTCAAGATTGAAAGATGCGCTTCGACGTCCCGGCGTTTAAATAATGATAAAAATGCAAAGAAAACAAATAAAATATGAAAGGAGTGACTCGATCAATGGATTTAAAATTGATTGAAGAAGTTATCCAGCGCTCAGGAAGCCGCTATCGCGCGGTCCTTATGGCCGCGAGAAGGGCTAAACAAATTCAAAAAGGTTCGCAGCCTACAGTGGAGTCCAAAGGCAAGAAACCAATCGCTACGGCGATGGAGGAAATTTCGGCCGATAAGGTCAAACCGCTGGAAGAATCAGAAATCAGTCCTGCCGACGATTTCAACATCATGATATAAGGTTCCGTATTTTTATATCGGAGGACGAGCTTAAGACGGTCATTCTTTAAAGAGCCGGTGCGAGGACAGTAAACTTTGAAAACGGGTTTGCAGGCGCTCTGCCGGGGGAATTGGTCAGAAGAAGGTAGAAGCGATATTCCGGCATTAGCGTTGTTTTAATATGAAACGGTACGAAAGTTTTCTTAAAGGTAAGGAAATCATTCTGGGCATTACAGGAGGCATAGCCGCTTACAAGGCCGCCGAAACAGTTCGTTTGTTCAAAAAAGCGCAAGCCTGCGTCACTGTAGTCATGACGGAAAACGCTCAGCGCTTCATAACGCCCTTGACGCTGGAGGTTCTTTCGGAGCGGCCGGTTGTGGTTTCACTGTGGAAACGGGAAAACGCAACATTCAATACGACTCATGTAAGCCTGTCTGACAAGGCTGATCTGGCCGTCATCGCTCCAGCTTCCGCCAATATGATCGGCAAATATGCGTCAGGAATCGCCGATGATTTCATCAGTACGTTTCTTCTCAGTTGCCGGCGACCCGTTTTTATGGCTCCCGCTATGAATGTGAAAATGCTGGAGAATCCTGCGGTTCAATCGAATATCGAAACATTAAAAAGCCGGGGTGTGCGGTTTATCGAACCGGGCGAAGGATGGCTGGCATGCGGATATACGGGAAAGGGTCGCATGGCCGAACCGGCTGATATTCTGAAAAACATATGCGCTTTCCTGGAACGGAGAATGGACCTGAAAGGCAAGAGAATCCTGATTACCGCCGGTCCCACCAGGGAATTCCTGGACCCCGTTCGATTTATTTCCAACCCCTCCAGCGGAAGAATGGGCTATGCACTGGCGGAAAAGGCCGCCCAAAGAGGAGCCGATGTAACCCTTATCTCCGGCCCCACTGCCGTAGAGCCGCCTGCGGGCATCAATATCATTCCCGTCGTTTCCTGCAGCGATATGCATATTAAAACAAAAGAACATTTCAAGCGCTCCGACGCGCTTATTATGGCTTCAGCGCCCGCTGACTTCCAACCGGTCGAAAAATACGCCGGAAAATTGAAAAAAAACGATACAGGCTCACTTAACCTGGAACTGCGCCGGACGACCGATATCCTGCAGGACCTGAGCGAAGAGAAAGAAAACAAAGTCCTGATAGGTTTCGCTGCAGAAACCGATAATCTGAAAGAAAACGCCCGGCTGAAACTGAAAAAGAAAAACCTGGATATGATAATCCTTAACGACGTCGCTCATCCCGATGCCGGTTTCGAGAAAACAACCAACATAGCTGCCCTGATGTTTCCCGATAACTCCTCGATAGACCTGCCTAAAATGCAGAAAACAGACCTGGCCGATCGCATACTCGACGAACTGCTTAAAATAATCAAAAAGAGAAAATCCAACGCCTGAGTCACGGGCGTCATGGAAGACTAAAGTATATGTTTCGGGGGTTTGCGAAGGGCTCTGACCCCCTCGGGAACCCCCGAAAAATCTAGTTATTTTTATCGCCTGCCCGCGTTGACTTGCCGAAGAATGTCTTTACGGCGCTATCTGTTTTTTCGCATGATCAGAAGTCCGAAAACGAAAATAAGCAGGCTGATGCCTATGGGAGCCAGGGCTGGTACCGGCGGTCCTTCCTGGACCACGGCGCGAATACAGGCATCGTAGGGGAATCCTCCCAGGCTTCCGTGGCCGAAACGCATCCAACTGCCTGCGGCATTGTTCATGCTGAGCCAGGATTCATCGGAGCAGGCGCCGATGGAATCGAGCGTGAGTGCGAAGCCTCCGCTGCTGACCGTTGACCTCATAGCGATATAATAATCGTCTCCTGCGGGAACCTGTATGGGCGGGTCGACGTCAATGGAATACAATCCGGCCTTGTCCGCGTATCCCGTTATGGTCGACCCCAATTGATTGTAAAATGTTGAGGCGTTGTCGGTTCCGGAACGGTCGTCGTAAATAATAATTTCATAATCCATCTGGTCGTGAATTGTGAAAAACTCGATCCGGTGAATCGTAACATTACTCAGGCCACTGTAGAAATGCTGGGCTGACCAGGTGGTGTTGGCCCCGCTTTGTCCGAAAGACTGCACGCATCCGTGGTCGTCATGGCACATAAGCTTTAATCCCTGGTCTTCCAGAGGTTCTTCTACTTCGGTCAATGCCACGGCTCCCACGCCTATATTCATGGAATCATAGGAAATATAAAAGTATCCATCATCGCCCCAGTCGGCGCCCCAGGAATTTTTTACGATCCAGCCTGGTGAGCCGCTTCCCAGAAGATTGTCATCGTAACCTACGATAACGACGGCGTGATTGCTGGAACTTGAAGGATAACCCGTAATGACGAATGAACCGTCGTATGATGTGAATCCTGACCAAGCTCCGGTATCGACGCCGCAATACACAGGACCATGATTTATGAGAGCGTTCTGGATCGACGCCGTTGAATCGTCGCAATATTTGAACGAACGGAGCCTGTAAGGACGGGATGTGCAGCTCCAGATACAACCTGGATCAGAGCTGTCGCCGGGCCACGGAGCGCATGTCTCCTCTGCCTGACCGAATGTGGTCAAATGGCTGGAGGACATCCAGATATTGCCGAACGTACCGCAGTTGGCGCTTCGGGGTCCGCATTCCCTCAAATAGATTTCAGAAAAATCCTCCACCGGATTCCCCGGCCAGAAATAACGGATTTTTCCTTCCAGCGCCCCCATGGTCGCAAATATCCAGCAGTTGTCGCACGGCGCCTGATCTTCTACGGGAGTCACGCCCATCGGAGTCGTCGTACGGTAATCCAGTCCCCCGCGCTTCATGGTTTTCAGGTATACATTTACTGGATCACGTTTTTCATAAGGACTGAAAATAGGACTGTCGTTCAATATCGGACCGCTGGAAAATTCAGCCGCTTCAGCGCCCGATATGCCCATTAATGCCGACAACATGATTAAGCATACTAATTTTTTCACGTCGCCTCCTTTTCTAACGAATGAAAGAATAAATCGATTCCTTTACCCAGTGCGGACGCTTCCTGCAAATCCGCATAAATAAAACATTTAAAAGGTTTTTCCCGGAATGATCAATCAACACTCTCACCACTCCCGCAAACTGAGGCTCGCCGGTTTTCTTCGTAATTCCGTCGATTGCTCATACCGCTTACTTCCTCGTTCCCTGCCCGGCACAAAATACCAAAAAAATCGCAACTCCAGGGCTCTCAAACCGCGATTTCACAGGACGATCAAATGGAGACGATGATCCCTTCCAAAAAGGGGGAAACCGACTGTTTCGGCTTCCCCGCATCATTTATTATGACTCCCCTTAACTTCCCTTTCGCATATCAAAATAAAGGCGCCCTGAGTCCGGGCACATATCTTTTACTACTGATAAAAACTCTAAAGTCAAAAAAAAGCGAAAAAAAATTTCAGGTTTGAAATAAAATATGTTTCACGAGACTAAAGAATGAGCCGGAATCCCAGGACGGCGGTGAATGCCGTCAGGAGGATGAGAAACCTGCCGAGTTGTGGGTGGATTCTTCTGGTGAGTTTTTTGAAAGGATGTTTCGCAAACTGGGCGTAACCTGTGGTCAAGGCCGACAGAGCGCCGAGGACTGCAACGGCTCCGAGGATCGAATGAAGTTTTCTGAAATGGCCGGTTTCGGATATTATCACCATATAAAAGGCAATGATCAATCCCGTCAGGGAAAAGATGTTGGCCAGTATTCCTGCAGTTTTGTGCGCTTTCAGTCGCCATTTTTTCTTTCCGGCATAGCGGATGATGATGAAACCGGCGACCATGGCCAGGAGAGAGGACGACATAAGGAAAGCATGATAAGGCCATAACAGGATTGACGTTTTGCCTGTCGTTTCACCGGTGCGGAAATTTATTGTGCCCTTGCCCATGGCGGAATGATCCGATTCAGGGTCGTCATTCAAACCGAGCGCCCAGATTATACTAAGGGGTTCCGAACCGGAGACGGCTTTATCCCATTGATCGCCGGTGTCCCGTTTTCTTTTGAATTCAATCACCGTAGTGAAAAAATCTTCTCTGCCGGCGTATTCGATTATGTCATGCGTTCCTCCCAATTGTTCATCCGGCGGATGGGGCCCTTTTTCGCCGACGGACCAGCTATCCAGGACCGTCGTTTCGCTGTCGTCTGCAACCCATCCCACAATGATATCGGCATCCTTCATTTTGACTTCAGGGTCTAAGCCCAGCCCAATCCATCCGATATCTTCGGCTGAAATGCCGAAAAAGACGAAATCCCCTTCCAGACGACCGTAAAGTTTGTAATTGCCGTCGAAAAAAACGGCTTCAAATTCATATTCGTCCGGATGTATATGACCGTCCACGGCTGATACCTGCGAGCCTGTCTCTGCATGACCTTCGCTGCCTTCCTCCGCATGCGCAATCGGAAATAAAAGCATCAGGATCAACCAGAAAACGGATAACGTTCGCACTGCAATCGATGCTCCTGCAATTCCGCTGTTTTTCATAAAGATATCCTTTCCAAATTTCGGGACTGAACAAACTGGGGTTACATTTCTTTGAAAACTTTTGACAGTTTGTTCCAATAATCGGGGTCGGTATCGGTATCGGAATCGTGGGTCGAAATCAAAACAAAATGATGGAAGATTCCGTCGAATTGTAAACTCAAAAGACCTGTTTTTGATCAATGCCTTTTTTATCAGAATTGAGGTTCTTCTCAGCAGGTAAAAATGAGGGCCTCGATTAGTTTTGCTTGCGATACTTGTTGTGACATGAGCTGCATGTTGAAGTCATTTTTTTGTACGACATCAGCATATTCTCATCTTCCTTGTTTTCTGCGGCTTTCGCTATGCCTTCGGCATGTTTCCCCAGCTCTTCGGCATACTTTTTAAAATCTTCAACATCATCTTTATTTCTTTCCGGCTGGAAATCGGATATTCGATCAGAGAGCATTTTTATCATGTCTGCGGCTTTTCGTATTTTGGTTTTATCAGGCGATCTGAAATTTTTCTTGATCATTTGGACCAGATCAGCCGTCGATTCCATGAAGTGATGCAGGTCATAGGGCTTTTTTTCAACAGCGCTTTTGCAATCCGTGCATCCGGAGGATTCAAACGAGACGCAGGGCATGGATTCATCCGGACAGACATAAAGGAAGCGCCCGTCATCGTCTTTATCGCTTTTTTTTTCATCAGCGACAACCATAACGCCGGCGATCAGTGCAATAACCGCTAGAATCGAAAAGATTGTTATCGTTCTGTTGTTCATGTTTTTCTCCTTTGAAGACGATTGATATTTTAAAGTTTGAACGGCAGTATCGACATTTCGAAATAAAACGTGAATTCTGTGCGCTCAAGGTATACATCAGTCATCAGACCATCCGAACGTCCACTGGTCCATTTCGCCGAAGAGCATCGTAATGTTCTGATCGGTCATGGCCGCGTAGAACATCATGCCGTCGGCGGTTCCCGCATTGGGCGGCCAGTTGAAGGGTTCAATGACCTGCAGTTCCTGCTGTCCCGGAGCGATTTCGACGGAATAGAAATCGACGTCTGAGCCGAAACCGGGGGCGAATAAATATTCCCCGAAAACATCGAGTATGACGAACAGCGGTTTTGTTCCGTACCCGGCATCATCGGGATTGCAGACGGTTACTTTCAATTCGCAATTTTCTCCTGTTTGAAAGTCGTCATCCGGCATCCATATCGTAACGCCTAGAACGGAACATACAGGCGTTTCAGTGGGGAGGAGCGTCGGGTTCGGCGTCAATGTGGGAACGTTTGTCGGCAGCAGCGTGGGAGTAAAAGAGGGAGTAACGGCTGTTGGAATGTTTGTTGGAGAGGCAGTCGGCATGTCCGTCGGCGTATGAGTCGGGAAAGAGCTGGGGGTTTCTGTCGGCCAGGGAGTAGGAGTGTCGGGAATGGATGTGGGGGTCGGCGTATCCGGCATGACGCCTGTATTGAGATAAACGCGTATGTGCGATCCGGCGAATCCTGCGGCCAGATCGGGAAAACCGTCGCCGTTCATATCGCCCCAGGCTACGGTGTTGCACATGGAACTTACGGCGCTCCAGGGGATGACCCAGGATGGATCGGTTTCCAAGGTTCCGTCAATATTTTCATGCACCCAGACCAGATCGTAATTAGAATCACCCGTACTGCCGACGGCCAAGTCCAGATCGCCGTCATTGTCCATATCGATCCAATCCAGGTCGGAACAACTCGGTTCGCTATCGTCCGAAGCCCAGCAAGCCTCCGTATTCAATACGCCGTCAATATTCTCATAGAGCATGGAGGGCACGTCGCGGCCGCCGACGAACAGGTCCAGGTCGCCGTCTCCATCCACGTCAGCCCAGGAAACCCCTTTTTCACGACGGTCTCCGGCGCCGCTTACGGTGAAAGAGGGAATGCTTTCCAGGGTGGTACCGGTATCATGATACACTTTTGCATTGCCGTGATCAACTGATACCGCAAAGTCCAGGTCCTGAGATACTTCCGCTTCAACAGAAACATTATCCGTTCCGGCGGGCGGCGGCGACTGAAAAACGATCCAGGCTTCCCTCAGATGAACGCAGTATGCCGTCACCGGCGTTGAATCCACTGTGACCTCCAGTATGCTGTGCAGCGGCGCATAACCCAGCCGGAAGATATTTCTGTATCCGTCGCCCGAAAAAACGAAAAACTCCTGCGATATTCCGTCTTCATCATAATCGCCCAGAGCCCCGGCCATGTTTTGAGCCTCATCCGCAGACGTCCAGGAAGCCGACGAAGGCGGGATTCCCGTCGTGTTCCCGTATAAATGATTCGGCTTATCCGGGTCCGTATATACGCCCTGATTCACAATGGCGGCGTCGAGATAACCCTCGCCCGTCACATCTCCGAATGACACGGACAATGAAAAGAAATCCTCGACGCTGCTCCAGGAAGGCGTTTGCTCCAGGCCCTCCGCATCCTGAAAATAAATGACGTTGCTGGAGCCGTTGCTGTTGACGACCGCGGCATCGGGATATCCGTTCAGGTCCAGATCACCCAGCGCTACACCCGTCGACCACACCTCATCCGTGGATTCCCAGCTCGATGTCGTCTCCAATTCGCCTCCTTCATTAAACCATACCCGGGTCTGTTCAGGCCGGGCCGGATATCCGCCTTCATAATGAGCCGTCACTAAATCCAGATCGCCATCATTATCCATGTCCGCCCATCTGACGCTTCCCACGGCATACTCTTCAGCCGACATCCACGAAGGCGATGTCTCCAGGGGCACGCTTGGACTGAACAAGCCCGGCGTCAAATTCTCCGGTATTTCATATTCCAACGCCCGGCTCATGTCAGACGCTGCATCCAACCGCATACCCTTTAACGCTGCTCTCTGCCTTAAAATTACCAATTCCTGCTGCGAAATGTCTTTATATTCCCGAATCACGGCTCCGGCTTCCGCCATACACAAAATTAAAAATAAACTCAAACATGCGCTAAGACATGCGCTTTTTCTGTACATTGAAATCATGAATCAACCTCCTCTGAATATTAATATCAAACAGACGCTCAGGGAAGCAAGAAAAGCTCGGGCCGTTCAAAATTCAGAATACTGTGTGAGGCAATGATCAAAAAAGCGTCTTTTGAGGTTGCTATTCGATAGAATCTGCCTCACTTTGTTTCGATTTCGTCCCCGCATGCCGATCCTGATGACGATACCTATAGCGATGCCGATCCCGATACCGACCCCGATACCGATAGCGATACTGATCCCGATGCCGATAGCGATGCCGATGCTGATCCCGATGACTGAAACAGACTGTCATAAGTTTTGAAAAAAAGTGTAACACCGGTTTGTTCAGTTTTCTGTGTGAGAAACCGGGAGTATTTTGACTTTTCTTTATTAGTCTCTATATTAATACGCGACTGGATTTCTTATCAACACAAGCCTTTGCATCACAGGGACCGGCTTACTTTTCCACAGGGAGATATAAAATGAATTTTTTTCGATTTTTGGTTCTGATTCTCGTATGTGCAGCCGCCATGTGCGCGTTGAATATTTTTCATGCGAGAGCGGATGACGATCCTTCAAAAGTTCTGGTTTTATACAACGTCAATTATCCGGATGAAAACAACGACGCAGTGGGCGATTCAGAGGAACTGGCGTTGTATTATCAGCAGAAAAGAGGCATTCCGGACATCCCCGGCCCGAAGTTTTATACTATTATATTCTGAACGGATACAATTTTGCGGAAAGCGCCTTCGCATCGAATCCGGCGCTCAACTGGCGCGTTATATTCTACGGCGATCCGATCTATAATCCCATGAAGACGAAAGAGCCGTTAAAGGACCTGATTCCGCCGCCTTATCCCCAGGTGTGGGATTATCCTCCCGCAGGTTACGGCGATGTTCAGCGCATGATAGAAATCCGGATAGACACGTCAGGCAGAGAACCGGACCTGGTGGTCGCCAGGATCGATTACGGCGAAACGACGTCATACGGGCAGGTCGTCGATTACGGAACAGTCTACCGCATGCAGTTGTCCGTTCTGCTGGAATCGCTTTCCCCCAATACAGAATACCACTACATGGTTACCCTTAAAGACCCCGCCGGAAATACGACTGCAACGGACGACATGACCTTTCAAACCCAGATCGACGGCTCCGTTACCCCAACCTCTACGCCAACCATCACCGTAACTCCGACTCCCACAAACAGCCCCTCACCGACAAGTTCGCCTTTCCTGACGCCTGCATCCACGCCAACGCCTCCGCCTGTCCCCGCCGCATCAGCCGCAGGGCTTATCTTAACGTTGGCTTTCCTGTCGTTCTTTTTCTCGTCCGGTAAAAAATAGGGGCCAGGTCCTCCGCCAGCTCATGATAATCAAGCGGATGCAACGCTGCGGATAGTTCGTCGGAACAGGGGAGTATCTCCTTGATCGCTCCTTCGCTGCTTACAAGATATCGGAAACCCGCGTGATTTATTTCGTAGTGACGTTCTCCGCTTATGACTGAATGCTCGGACAGTTCGCCCAGAGTGAAAGTATGAATATCGATAGGGGGAAAGAGCAGGTAAAATTCGTATCCTGAACCTTCAACTTCGGGACGCCGGCTACTGAGCAGCTCATGAATGGATATTTCCTCCGACAATTCCCGGTATTGTTCCGCATATCTCCGGCGTTCCCAGTCCGGTATCCTTACGTCGTCTTTCCATTCGCCGTAACCTGAAAGAAGAGGTCTGAGC
Organism: uncultured bacterium; assembly: GCA_964619725.1. Lineage (GTDB taxonomy): Bacteria > CSSED10-310 > CAZUFC01 > CAZUFC01 > CAZUFC01 > CAZUFC01. The sequence goes on from CAZUFC010000061.1 coordinate 43,044, forward strand.
GCTTCATATCTCTCCCGCAAAGGTCCGGCAATGCCCTCGTCCGGTTTGAAATAGGGCAATACGTGTTTTTGCCCTTCCAGTAACGAAGCGCTGTCGATTGAAGCGAAGAAGGGATAAAAGAAATGATCAATGGAAATCGATGCGCTGTTGGCTACTCCGACCAAAAGTATCCGCTTCACTTTGACGTCCGTTTCTATGAATGCAGCGGGGAAAAAATGGCCGAAGTGCCACACCTGACCGAGGACCTCGCCGCTGAATATGTCCAGAGCCGCTATTACGCACGGCGATTCAGGTGAATGGTTCATAACCGCAAGCGCTTCGCTGGTCCCGTTACCGTTCAGGTCCTTATTATACAAACTGCCGTCGAAACTGTCTTCAGGCACGTCATCGATCTCATATGGACAGTATTCGTCAGGCCGCCAGCGCCATCGAGGCGTTATGCCCGATTCATCCACAGTACTAGTCTCAATGTGCGCTCTGCAATTTCTGGTTCTGTTCAACACAACCAGTAACGCGAACTCATGTCCGTCCAGAAAAAATTCCTCGTAAAAACAGGATTTGTATTCTCTGTATCCTATGCGTATGCCTATCACTCGAAACAGGATGGTCTCGAACATCATCCGTTCCGCTCCCTTGCCCGGAAACGAGATGGTTACCAACGAACGGTCCGGTCGCCTGTCAAGCCTTATATGATAGGAGCCCTTCATGAATTTGTCGCCCCTGTAATCGATGGATATCTCATCAGAAGCTTCCGTGACTTCAATGCCGAAAAGTTCTTCCGCTATCGAAGATATACCGCCGCTTGCTTCACCGGCTAACCTTAGCTTCATTTCTTTCTGGTCCAGGATTATGCTTTGAAAATCAGGGTTGAACCCGGTCGGTCCTTTCACAGCAGGATTAATTGAATCAGAGGAAAGATAATTACCGGTAATAAAACTTACTGAGAACAGCGCCAATATCAGTAATACTTTTTTGCTTGTTGATGAGGCGTTTGATTTCATTTTGCCTTTATTCGGCTTTCTTTCCTCAGTTGTCTCCAGGCGCTGTTTAACGATTCTGATTTACGGATAATCGCCGATAGCCTTTTCACAAAAAAATGAACGACCCTGTTTTCATCAGAAACTTTCATTTTTCGGCGGCCTGTAAGTCAACGGAGCCAGGTCTTCCGCGACTTTTTCATAAGACAGGGGATAGAGATCGGCTTCGAGAAAGTCTTGATATCTTACGTCCTGGAGGTTGCCGTCAATGTCGAACACAAAACGCAAACCGTCCATTGAAGCGGTAATTTTGATTGTGCCGTCTTCAAGCGTGACGATAGACTCCAGTTCACGAATGAATTTCCGGGAAGGGTCCAGGGGAGGGAAAAGAACATACCATTCATATCCTGACCCCCAATCAGACGGTTCGCTTTCAGAAAAAATCTCATGAACCGTCGCCTCAGACGATTTTTCCCGGTATTCCTCCGCAATCTCTGCCCTTCTTTCGCCCAGTATTTTCGACTCGTTTTTTCGCAAGATGTTGCCGGCGATTAATTCCCTGAGTGGTTCATACCGCTCTTCAACAAGGCGGCCAAGCTGCCTGTCCCTTTCAAAAAGCGGCAATCGATTTTTTCCTCCGTTAAAAAGGGAATCTGTTTTAACGCAAGCGAGAAACGGATAAGAAACGTGATCTTCCAGGAAAACGGCGCTCGCCGCTTCTCCTGTTAAAAATATCCGTTCAGGATTGCCGGTGCTCCAATCTGGCAGTATCCGTGCAATGTTGAAAGAACCATAATTCCAGAGCATACTTTTTACGTCGCTCAATTCGAAGTCCAGTATCGCCATGACGCAGGGAGGTTCCTTAATGTGATGCATTACCGCGATCAGTTCGGGAATCCCGTCGCCGTTCAGGTCCTCAGCATCAAGATTGCCGGTGAAAGCATCATTGGGCAGCGGTTGAGTTTCATAAGGACAGAACGCGTCGGGCCGCCAACTTCTTAATGGGACTTTGCCTCCTTCATAGACCTCAAAGGCTTCGATACAAGCGCCGGAGCTGTTTTTCAGCATCCGTAAAAGCGCCAGAATAGTCCTCGTTTCACCATGAGCATCGAATCTCTCGATGACTATATCCTGGTAATCGTAGGATTCCAGGTCCAGGTTGAAAGTCTGAAGAATAAGCGAATTCAATACCTCACGGTCAAGTTTCTGCTCGGATGCCAGCTCTATGAAAGCTTTATTGCCGTCATGACTGATCGTTAATTCATACGGTTTCTCAAGCCGGTTCACCGTCATGTAATCGCTTGCATAAACCGTGTTCTGGTCGAATATACGATTGATAACCGACCCGAATTTTCGGTAAAAATCTCCCTCCTTCTCAACTTCAAAACGTACTACCGGACTATGAGGCAAATTCTGGTCCAACGAAAGACGATATACGTTTAAAGGCTTGCCCTCCTCCATATAATGAGGATAATGCCTTCCCAGCATGTATCCTGCTGCGACAACAAGCAGGATCATCGCAACCCAGGCCGGATTGACCAGACTTTTTACCCTCAATATCCGTTTCATCCTCTCGAAAAAAGAGACAGAACAGTCGTCTTCTTTTAGCGTCCGAATATCCTCCTCCCAATGGTCCAGCAGTTTCGTCAGCGCCTGGTTTCTTTCCGCACTCTCCTGATCCGTGAAACTTGCATCGTGACGAAGCTCCCGGAAATCGCCTATGATTTGTAGAACCTTCTCCGCCGTCTCTACCCCGTGCTCACGCATGAGCCATTCCCGTATTTTCTCCAGGGATTCTCCTGCGTCGAGCCTGCCACGGACTTCGATAATTATACGAGCTTCTTTCATTGCGACGACTCCTTGTTATTGTCGCCCGACAAAAGCTGTAAAAGCCTTTCCATTCCCTCCTGCAACCTTCGATCAACCGTACGCTCGGATATGTCGAAACGTTCTGCTAATTCCTTACGCGACGAACCTAATATCATCCTCCCGATCACTACTTCACTCATGATCGGCTCCTTCGCTTCCAGATTTTTCAGAGCTCGCTTCATGTTCTCGACGTCAGCCCGGCAATCCACGGATGCGCCTCGATCAGGAACTTCATACTGCTTCTCTTCATTAAGCTGATCTAACGAACTTTCTACGCCTCTCCGTTTTCGCTTCCGGGATTCATCCGCCAGGTAATTCTTTTTCACAACCGACATATACTTCATCAGCGCTTTCACCGATCGGACGTCGCCTCGATTTATCCCCTTCATCGTTCGAAAACATATCTCCTGCTGAACATCACTCCTGTCGGCATGATTATATATCGTTCCCGTTATCCGCCAGGAATATTCGATCATGAATTTTGCCGTACGTTCGCGCTTTACCTTATCTTTAGACGCATTCTGAACGTCATTATCCGTTATTTTTTTTATGAAAAAAGCCATACGATCGTATCGTTCCGATGCTGCTTCGAAAAAGCTCTTCTTTCTGAACCAAAAAATATCATTAATATTATTTCTATTTCCGCATCCGGCAGAAAATTGTCTCTCATTCCTCAAAAGGCCGAAAAAGGCAAATATACCGTCCCGTTCCACAACCAGGAAAGTCAGTTTCGCTGAAGCCCCGTAAGATGAATCGCAACAGATATCCCCGTAAACGTAAGGCAACCAGCAATTCTCACTCTCACATCGAAAAAGACATCTCATTTCATCACTTCTCCCGTCTCTTTGTCAACAGAAAGCGGAGCGAATCTCCCCGATTTCCAGAATCAGCCTCTTGAACTGACGCTCGCAAAGAGAAAATCTTACGCACTGACTGAATCGATAATCCAGAACAGTCACTGTGAATAAACTTCCCTTCTGAGTTGCAAATTATCATCTGACCTGACATGACCGCCTTCCCTCCGGTCATTGAGAACATTTTCGTTTTCAAGAGTCTCGGACTGCCGGAACCGAGCTCTCTTGATAATTTTTCAGCCGGAATTCACGACAAAAGTCTTTTAATTAATGTGAGCGATCCAATCCTTTTTTCAGTTGTAAGCTTCCACGGGCCGGCGAACTTTCTTCAGCTCGCTTCCCTGTACTTATAAACGTCTGAAATGACGAAACGAGACAGAAATTATGAAAAAAATTGTGGGGCCGCGCCGGAGGCTTCTCCATGAAGGGATTGAAAGATTGAAGGAATGGAAGATCGTAAAATCTGGAAAAACGGAGAAATGAAAAAATGGAAGACGGGGTGATTGCATGCGTTCATTTACTGCGGGTTGACTGATTTGCCATATGGTTGCGGCTACGGGACGACGAATTCAGCCACGAGGAAAGTATGATCTGAAGGTTTTTTCAGCAACCTGGGTTGGACGTCGATCCAGGCATCGACGGAACGCTCGGCCAGCGCTTCGGAAGCGTAAATGTGGTCGATGCGCCATCCCATTTTCCGTTTTACAGCGTTAGGAATCCTGTAATCCCAGAAGGTGTAATGATCCGGTTCCCGGTTATGTTTCCGGAAAACGTCGACCAGCCCCCAGTCTACTGCAGAGCGCAAAAGTTCGTGCACGTCGGGATGATAACAGACATGGCCGATCAGGTTTTCAGGATCGTAAACGTCCATCGGTTCCGGAGCGATATTCAAATCGCCCAGCCATACCAGAGGTTGATCGGTCGAAAAATGTTTCTGCAGGAAGGAACGTATTCGCCGGAACCATTCCAGTTTATAAAGGAATTTTTCGGAATCAGGCGAATATCCCTGGGGGACGTAATTATTGATGATCGTAACGCCTACATATTCCAGAACTATCATCCGAGGTTCAGCCAGTTCATCGCCGTCATCAAAACCGAAACGAACGTTCTGAGGTTCATGACGGGACAATACCGCTACGCCGTTATAACTCTTCTGACCCCGGTACACGGCATGATAACCGATTTCGCCATAATCCCCGGCCGGAAAATCCTTATCCTGAACCTTGGTCTCCTGGATGCATAATACGTCAGGGCCTTCCTTCTCCAGCCACGGCAGAATTATATGTTTACGGGCCCTGATGGAATTCGCATTAAATGTGGCGATTTTCATGACTCTCTTTCTCTCGGCAGTTCGTGAATACAATTGAAGTTCGACGTGCGGTACGCTCCGGTTTAAAAACGCGCTGTCTCCTCATGCATTGCCTTCTCGACAGGCTTCAGAACCCGACCTGTTTCTCTCCTGCGCTGCAATTTTCGCCCGGGCGGCCCGAAAATCCGTCGTTCATTCATAATTTAA
>CAZUFC010000061.1:48269-49607 GCA_964619725.1 uncultured bacterium
CCGCCTGGCCTGTTTTGTCAATATGGATGTCGCATTAACCCGGATTTCTCATACAAAATCGTAATAGGTTTTGTATGAGGATTTCGGATTATATCATAAAAGAAGGTATTGCCAGAATATCCTTTGTTAATTTTTCCATAGCGTTGCCGTTGTATATGGCGATACCGGCTTTCCATTAAGGCAGCAATTCCTTTAAGTATAACATATTGCCGATGTCATGCAGGTTCACTTTGGTCGAATGCTTTACCTCAATCCCAATCGTATGAAATTGGTCAAATTTGAGTTATTATTAACCTTCTTGGAATAATGATTCGCAAGGATTTGAAGAATCTTTTAATTACCTGAACGGATAAATGAAAACCGATCAATTCGTCTCTGACGATCCTGGAGGGATCGAAGACTAAAGCCCAGGGTTAAGCGAACGGAGTGAGCGCAACCCTGGGTTAGAGGGTGAAATATTACAACCCTGAAAGGGTTGAACAGAAATGAACAGCCCATGTCCCAATCAATAGCGAAGATTTGCTTCCACATAGTTTTTTCAACGAAAAACCGAAAACCCTTCCTGTCCGACCCATCGATCCCAAAAAAAAGCATGCCTTTCTCGCCGGCATATGAAACAATCTGGATTCGCCGGCTCTGGAAGTAGGCGGCGTAAAGGACCATGTACACCCGGCATGCCGTTTTTCAAAGAATCAATCAATATCCGTGTTGTTGAAAACAAAAAAAGATTCATCCAAATCCTACCCAGGGTTGCGCTCGCAAGCTCGCTTAACCCTGGGCTTTGCTCAACAGAGGCCATTGGTCGATTGAAAATCGTTCTCATTGGGTTAGGGACTGGAATTTCGATGAAGATCGCAGACAAATTCGCACTAAGAATGGTCCGCATATGATGGCCTGTCTACGAAATTTCGCCATTGCTCTTTTAAGACTCGCAAAAGTAAAAAATATCGCTAAGGCTCTTCGTAAACTTTGGGCAAAATTACATATCGCCTTGAATATGCTCAAATTCCGGACAAGTAATCCTGGAAAGCGGCATTTTTGAATTGATTTTTTCTCAAAAAATAGATTCAAAAAATACTAATTAGTGCCTGTCCATAAACTCGAAACTCGATTCAAAATTTAATGCTGGACAGCCACTTGGGTTTTTGATCCATAAACGGACGAATTTATCTTAAGGCAAGGAAGGCAAGGATTTGCGAGGTAGGGGTATTTATTATACGATGATTGAGTAGAGCCGCAGCCTGACGCAGTCTGGGGAAAATTCGCCGTTTATGGACAAAAACTAATTAGTGCCTGTCCATAAACTCGAAACTCGATTCAAAATTTAATGCTGGACAG
>CAZUFC010000062.1:0-49036 GCA_964619725.1 uncultured bacterium
TTTGCATGTTGACCCAGGGTTGCGCTACGCTGCGCTTCGCTTAACCCTGGGCTTTGCTGTTCGATCCCTTCAGGATCAATGGAGAAGATCAAAAAATTGTAAGCGGTTTTTTACTTCAAACTCCATAAGATTACAGGACATGAAACAAAATGAGCGCAAGCAATAAGGCAACAAAAGACAGTATCATTACTGATTACATGAAACTGAAATTCACGTCAGTCAAAGATCAGCGGCCGGGATTCATCGCTGCCCTGTTAAAAGGGAGGGTATTGATAAAAATTAGGTCTTTAGAGATTACAACTCAGACAGTATGCAATTTGCAAAAGACCGGCAGATATCATGAATTGGCATTGATCAAAAAAAGCATCTTTTGAGGTTACAATTCGACAGAACCTCCCATCATTTTGTTGCGATTGCGACCCCGATCCCGATACCGACCCCGATTGTGATACCGATATCGATACCGATTGCGATGCCGATCCCGATACCGATAAGGAGTATCATTTATGCGTTGACTGACCCAATTCGCAGCATTAGGGGAAGTTCGCGGTTCAAGGACAAAAACACGTTATGATTCCGATATATCGATCTTGCCGGTTCGGCGCATATGATCTTTTCATTGTAGTTGAAATCAGCTCTGAATTTTCATAGAATTTTGTTTGAGAGAAATGTCATTCGATAAGAACCCAAAGGAGGTAAGTTCATCGGCATTGGATCAGTTCCGTTATTAATTAAATATTCGATTTTCGAGGTTACAAGTTGTGAATTACGGAAACTTCAAGCGGCTGTGAAATCTGATAAAGTCAATACGTGTATGTGTTTCATTAAGAAGAAAAACAAGCCCCGATACGCTAACGTCAAAAAACTGGAGGTTCTTGAATGACCGCCGGCATGATTAAAAGAAATAAAACAGTTTTTCTGGTAAAAGTCGACAATGCTGTTTACAGGAATGTTCCGCCTTTGGGGTTGCTTTATCTTGGCAGTTCTCTCAGGAAGGCCGGATTCGATCCGCGTATTTTTCATATTACCGGAAACGAGATTGATGAGGTCGGTCGGTTGGTCTCGGAGGAGAAACCGCTTTTCGTGGGTTTTTCGGTGGTAACGGGCTGGGGCATCAAACCGGCTGCCAAGTTATCGAGGCTGATAAAGCAGAAAACGGATGTGCCGGTGGTCTGGGGCAACGTTCACCCTTCCCAACTCCCTGAGCAATGCCTTAATGAGGATTATATAGATATCGTATGCATCGGTGAAGGCGAAGAAACCGTTACGGAATTAGCACAGGCGCTGGAATCCGGTTCTGATTTGAATCATGTGCAGGGGATAGGATTCAAGGATTCGGAAGGCAATATCATAATAAATGAAAGAAGGCCGTTCATAGCTGATCTGGACAGGTATGAAATCGACTGGGGGCTGGTCGACCTGGAGAGGTACGTCACGCCGGAATGGAAGGTCAAAAGAACTCTGAGGCTGACCGCTTCAAGAGGTTGTCCGTACCGGTGCACCTTCTGTTATAACAAGTCCTTCAATAAAAGCCGCCACAGGAGGCATTCCGCTGATTACGTCATTTCTCACCTGAAGTATCTTAATGAAAAAAAGAACATTGCCGGTTTTTATTTCAATGATGACAACTTTTTCGTTAATAAAGAATGGGCGTGGAGCATCCTGGAAAGCAGGAGATGTAATTATTACGTCAACTGCAGAACGGAATATATCGACAATGAATTCGCTTCCAGGCTGGCCGCTGCAGGTTGCCGGGAGATACTGCTGGGCTATGAATCCGGCTCGGACAGGGTTATGAAGAATCTGTTGAAAAAAGGAGCGATGCCCCGAAACAACATTGACGCGACTTACCTGCTGAGCCGTCATCCCCGGATAAGAATCATAGGCTCATTCATCGTGGGTCTGCCCGGAGAAACCGGGCATGACCGGCAGGACTCCTTGCGCATGATCGGCGATATATTGAAGATGCATCCCAATATTCAGTTGATTATTGCGTTCTTCAGGCCGTTTCCCGGCTGTGAATTATACGACGAAGCGGTAAAAAGGGACTTTCGACCGCCTGAAAAAACTGAAGACTGGTTCGCCTACGATTCGCTGTCAAACGTCCATTATCTGCCCTGGCTCGATAAAGAAGAAAGCCGGCATCTGGAAGCCCTGTGCCGCTCTGCAGACATTCTGGCGGCCCTGGATAGATTCAATATCCCCATAGCCAGGCAGATTGTCCGAAAAATGATGATTGACGGCCGGTATGACAATAATTTTCTCCGTTTGCTCAACAAAATAAGAACCCGATACGCCTTCGACGAGTCAGACCGGACCGGCACGCTGGTCATAAGGAAAACATTCGACTGGCTGAAAAAAGTCAAGAATCTGAATTGAAACAAACCGGAAATAGAGATGAGATAAAAGGGTTACGGTTATCGACGGTTCATCGCGATGTGTCGGCAATTCTCTCGTTGTTTCTATGCGCATTAGCTTTGTTTCATTATTTTTCAATATATTGTTTGATAAATCGTTGTCGCGTTCGTTGCCGATGAAGCGGCAGTCGTTGCCGTAGTATCGTGCGAAATGAGTTAGCGCCTGTCCATAAACTCGAAACTCGATTCAAAATTTAATGCTGGACAGCCACTTGGTTTTTTGATCCATAAACGGGCGCCGGGTAACTTGCTTCTCTTAATGCCGAAGTCCGCCGCGCTTGAGCCTCTTTACTTTTAAACCGTAAATCGTGCCCCTGATCAAGAAATAAGGGAAATGAATAAGGAAATAATAGGGAATAAAAACGATCAGGTGCCGTAACCGGGCATTCAGCAGCTCAAACAGAAACAGGTTCCTCAGCAGCAAATAGGCGCGGCGGAAAATGATCCTGTTGAACGAAGCGGCGCCGGCATGACGGACCTCTGAATTTTTGACGCAGACGACCCGGAATCCCTTATTCCTGACCCGGACATTAAAATCAGCCTCATCAAAGTAAGCGCGGTACATGACGCGGAACAATCCTGTTTTATGAAAAACTTCTGATTTAACCAGCGCGGCGCATCCCAGCACGGCGTCAATGTCCGCGCATACTTCTCCATCGTCGGTGAAAACGTCTCTTCCAGGTCTGAGTTTCTTGAATCGGCCTGTCCACAGGTTAATCCTGTACCCGGCTATGCCTTTCGTCTCCTGATTATCCATCGGGAGTATTACCGGCGAGAGGACGCCGATTTTTTCATCCGATTGAGCGGCTTCCAACAACCTGATGAGCGAATCTTTATCGACTGTAACGTCAGAATTCAAAAGCCATAAGAAATCCGCTCCCTGTTTCAGGCCATATTCGATCCCCTGGTTCAAAGCCTTAACGTAGCCGATGTTTTGCTTATTGCGAATAAGTTTAACTTCCGGAAACCTTTTCGAGACGGCCTCAGGAGAACCGTCGTCTGATGCGTTGTCGATGAGAAGGATTTGGAGAGCATGCTGCGGATAATTCAAATTTAAAAGGGATTCTATGCAATCCAGGACAAAATATTTGCCGTTCCAGTTTATGACGGTTATAAGGACGAATGGGCGGCGACTTTCTTTTGTTCTTTTTTCGTTTTTATTCATAATGCCTGCTGTCGTGAGAGTTTAATTGTTCGCTGTAATAATAAGGGAATTCGTTTCGAAAAGTAAGTGACTGATAAATTGGCGGATACAATTACTGCGAGCTTTTTCTCATCTTTTCGGTGATGATCCGGGGTATCCGCTGTTGCCGCAGATTAAACAATATATTTCCCAATCCGTCTATTTTGAAGATCGCCAACAATCCTTTTCATTTTTTCCTTCATCGATAGCGCCTAAAACTTTTCGTCGCTATGAAGCGTTAACGAAACATCTTTCAGAATAATTCATCAGGCTCTCCAAAGCAATTTTTTGGTTCTGATCATACCGGGGCTGCACTTTTTCATAAAATTATTGGATGATTGAAATCACCTGTTTTTTTCATCAAGGGCCGTTTGTTTCGGGGGGCGAGGTCGGTATTGGGGTCGCATCAAAATAATTACGAGGAAATATGTGTTGCGCTGTTCAATAACCATCTTTGCGGTCCTTGGGGTCACTTCGCGGATAAAAAATTTCTGCGAAAAGATTCGTCATCCTTCGGGGGCTGATCAAATGGGGGTTATGATTTTGCAGGATATACGCCGTCCCGGCAGTTTAGGTATGTCGTTTCTGTCGTCCGCGTCTTTCGGTATGGTCGATCCACCGTTCCAGCCTGACAATCAGCTTTTCGTTTCTTGAAGGTTTACGATGCGCAGATAGACTGGAAGCCTGCGCTCCCAGTAATCATCGAGGGGTATTCATCGGATACTCTGCATTTGGATTAGCATCGAGCTGCACGAAATGCGGCGGGATGCTGCGTCTGCATTAAGAAAAACAATTTCTCCTGAAAATCTAATAAAAATCAGAGAAGTAAAAGTAGAAGCGGCATCCTGCCGCTTTCCCGGAGAGCGGTCTATAACCGATAACGAAAATATGGTTCTGTGAATGTTAAGGAGTTGATTTTCCGGCATTGAACAAAAATGCGTTTTTCTAGCTTACGCTTCTGCAGAGTATTTAAACATATCTAATGGACCTTTAATAACTGAAGTGCGATCTGTGACTCATAAGAAAAACAACCCCCCGATCCGCTAATGCCGAGACTTCGACTATGGCTCGTTTCAGCATAAGCGTCTCGGTTCCCCTTTGCTAAGCCTGTCGATTTCATCGAAAATGGTTCACTGTCGCAACATCATGTAGCGGCATCAATCATGATGTCCCCACTATGTTGTATGCCGAAAACCGCTTTTTCGATTAAATGGACACCACGTGCTAAGGGGAATTTAATACGCCGATTTTTTTATTGACTCACTCAGTCAAACGTTTTGAAAAAATTGTGACCCCGGTTTGGTTTGGTCAGTTCCAGAATTTCGATGCCGATAGCGATCCCGATCCCGATTATGAAAAGAGCATTCAGACGACGGCGTTCAAAGACGGCCCCGGTTTGCCGTTTTCATCCAAACAGTTCCGGCTTTCCTTACCGTTCATCAAATATCCCAATGTTCAAAATCATTACCGGTAAATTTCCTGAATTTTTCAACATCGTCTCTTAAGCGATCCTTGATTTTTTCCAGCGTCTCGTCATCTAGTGAGGGTTTTTCCATTTTCTTCGATAAGGGGTAGTATACGAGTTTTCCGATTTTACGCCGCCATTCCAGGGGAAACCGTTTGAAAAATTCTTTTTCCATATTTTCTTTTATCGACAACGCCAGGCCGGTTTTTCGTCGTTTTTCGGCAGAGGTGTTCAGTAAAATATTGAATTCAGAAGAATGGAAATTCTCGTCAACGCCGAGAAATTGAAATATTCTCTTCAAAGCGCCTGCCCTGTCGTTCAGCAGCTCACAAGAATCAACAATAAAAATCGCAGACGCCGGATAATACTGCAGATATTCACTCAGTTGCATATAATATTTGCTGAAACCGATGTAAGAATTTTCTTTGTCCGGATTCGACAAGGCTTCGGACAGGGGTCTTGTTTCGAGTCCTTCCGCAATGGTGTGCACATATTGGGAAATCATTCTTTCAATTGGATCGCGAACAACGTATATCAGACGGGCAGCCGGCAATATACGGCGCATTCTTTCGGCAACCCCGGCATACAGCAGAAAATTGCTGTACTTGGGCGATGATTCCCCGCATATTTCCACACTGCCGTCGAAGTTGCTCCTATACCATTCAATGCCCCTATTCCAGGAACCCTCGACGATAAAAAAATCCAGTTCCTTCTCCCGGGACATGAATATCTGCGGATGCAGGCCCAGATAATAATGCAGACTGGTCGTGGCTGATTTTGGAGCTCCGATTACGATCAGATCAGGTAATGTCGCTTTTTTCATTCTTTCGGCTGTTCTCGAAATATCGGTGGAACGGGTAAAGTAAAAAACCTGTGACGACGCCGATTAAACTATACAAAAAATATAGCCACAGCATCACGGTCGCTTGAGGGAACTTTTTAATCCCTAATTTTTTCCGTAAAAAACGGAGAAAAGGAATATGAGGGACTAACGAGACAAGAAGAAAAACGGGAACAAGCAGGAATAACTCCGGTCGCAAGATGCCGGCAAGAGCAGACAATACCGCTGAAACGACGCAGAAGGATGAAAAACGGTAATTCCATCCGAGATTCAGGTCCTTCCTGTTCCAGTCTTTGTATCTTAAAAGAATAAACGTCCACGGAACCGCCCGGTTGAATATGTCGCACTTGATTAAATGCCATAGCTTCCACCGCTTCAGATGAGTCGTCTGCATCTCTTTCAGGAGTTTGATCTTTTTGCCGGCGCTCGTCAGACGATGACCGAATTCCACATCCTCCAGGTAAATGAAATTCTCATTGAATCCGCCGAATTCCAGAAAAAGGTCTCGGCGAACCGCTCCGCAGGCTGTCCAGAACGTATGAGCTTCCGTATTCGAGTTCTGATGCACGTAATGATGCATTAAGTTTTTGAATTGCGATACCAGTTCGCCGGCGCCGGGCGATGCGTCGTAGGAGCCGAAACAGGCTGCCAAGGATGGATCAGCATCGAGAGTTTCCACGGCTTTCGACAGGGTATCCGGGTGCACCACGGCATCGGAATCGGAAAAGAATATGATCTCTCCCCGGGCCGCTTCCGCTCCCCGGTTTCGGGCATAGGCCGGTCCGTGAGGTCCATCGTCAAGGCTGATCAATCTGAATCCCCGTTCCTCGGCCAGATGACCCGAACCGTCCGTGGATGAATCGTCTACAATGATTATCTCGTCAGGTTTAAACTCCGAATCAGAAATTCCGTCAAGACTGCGGGATAAGGTCTCGACTCCATTATACACCGGAATGATCACTGATAATTTCATGCTTGCTTTCCCCAGCAGCTTCATTTTATACCAACAACGGAAGCCGGTAAAGCAAAATAAACCAATGTGGCGATTCTGAAGTTCAGTCTTCCTTAAATATCCGAAAAATCGACTGGTACTTATGGATATTCAAGACTGACGGCGCGGGGAGCGAATGTGAATGAGTTTGAAATATGAGGTATCGAGTTTATGGACGGAAGCGGGTTAGCCGGATGATCCGGTTTTCTTTTGCTTTTTGCATCTGTGAAATAATAAAATGATTCGACGCTGAAAGCGACAGGAGATCGAATTTAATTACTCCTGAGATTGATGAAAAATCAATTTTGAATATTAAAACGAATCTGAATGAAAAAAATCCCCCCGCTTGCGGGGGATTCAGGGAGGCTGAAAATCACATATTGTTTAAGCCGAAACGTATTACAAGTGAAGCAAATAAATTCAATTACTCATGTTGCTCTTGTCAAGAGTTCAGAATTTGATTATGAGCCGGTCAGAATCTTCAAAGATTATCAGAGCGACAAATGAGAGTTCGCAAAGGAATGACATCGATTCCGGCGCCTGGATAAATTTTCAGGTAGAAATCGAAGGCGGCTTTATGCCATAGATCATGAAAGTTATTTATTTATATGTAATTATGCTTAATTTGTCTTTTTTCGGTTTGTATCTGTGGACTTCCGGCGAGTGCAAATATGAGGTCAGGTTAGAGGTTGGTCCAGAGGTAATAAAGGCTTTCCTTGACGGCGAGGAATTAGGCAGTCTGGATCGTCCGGGTATAAGAGGGGGGCGTATGGGACTGGAATTGTTTCCGCCGTCCAAACCGGTTCAATGGATTGCGGAATCCAACATCGAGCAGGGATGGGACAATGTCCGCGTTTACGATTATGAGACGGGTGATCTGCTTTTCGAAGAAAAATTTAATGATGAGGATTCTTTGGCGGATTGGGTTGCTCTTTCAGGGAATCCTGCAATCGACAGGGGAAGGCTGACGGGCGAGGGGCGTACGGTGATGATTACCCGGTATGATCGTTGGAAGCATTTTATCGTGGAAGCAGAATTAGTCCGGGGTATTGATGCCGGGATAAGGGTCTTATTATCCAACAGAGAGAATTATGTTCGGTTGCATTTGCTTCCCTTTAAATACGATCTTACCATGCTGGAACATATCAGTAACGGCCGCCGGGTCGATTTTGCGGGGAAGAGCGCCGGTCCTGCGCCGTTATCCCGTGCGATTGTATTTATTCATAAGTTGTTAACGGTTTATTTCCTGGGAGCGATGCTGTTGTTTTTCACGGCGCTGACCGGAATAATCGTTTACTGGTCGCTTAAAAAATTTCCAGGGTTTTTCAGCGCAGTAAAAACCATTTCAGAACGCCGGTTCGTTAGACGTTCGAATCTGTGGCTGCCCCTGTTTGCTGCCGCAAGCGCCGTTTTCGCGGGTATTTACATTAATGTTTCCATGCTGGAAGGAATACCTCACGTGCAGGATTCGGTCGCCTATTATTTTCAGTCAAAAATTTACGCTTCGGGGAGATTATGGACAGAAGCGCCGGAGTTGCCGGAATTTTTCGAACAGCAATACATGATCGAGCATGAAGGAAGACTGTTCTCTCAATATCCTTATGGGTTCCCCATCCTTCTGGCTGTTGGCCGTATATTGGGGATTCCGTATGTTGTAAATCCGGCGCTGGGCGGATTGTCGATTCTGCTGTTCGCTTTTCTGGCCCGAAAACTTTTTGACGGATCGACGGTCAATCTTAGCGTTCTGCTAATGACAGTTTCACCATTTTTCCTGATGATGAGCGGCACGTATATGTCTCATTCGGCCGGAATGTTCTACGCGCTAGCCGCTTTATACCTGACGATATCCAACAGGAAACGATTATCCCTTTTAAAAGGTCTCGGAGCAGGATTCAGCCTTACTCTGCTGGCCGCGACCAGGCCCTTGAACGCTTTGCCGACAGGAATGGTAATGTGTGTTTTCCTGGTCCACATGATTTTCCGTGACAGGAAAATACCTTATCGGCGAATAGCCGGTCTGATCGCCGGTCTGGGTTTAGGCGGCATTGTTTTTCTGTCGTTTAATTATGCAATGACCAACGATCCCTTTCGCACGACTTACAGCTTGTCCGTGGGAAGAGATATCATCGGCTCGCAGGTCGGATTCGGACCCAAAGTAAACCTGACAGGTTCAATCAATAATCTGGACGTGCTGTTCAGCAGCTTAATGGCAGCGCTCTTTCCCTGGCCCAATATTTTGACGACGGCTCCTCTTCTTTTCGGTCTGTTGTATCCAAGGAAATGCGCCGGTTACTATTCGGCCGCCGGCGGATTCCTGCTCACTGCCGCCGCCTATTTCTTTTTCGTCAGGGCCTCAGTCTGCTACGGACCACGTTATTATTACGAGGCGCTTCCGTTTATCATCCTGTTGTCGGTGCGGGGATTGAAACTTCCCGTTAAGCTTGCGATGAGGATAGGCAACGGAATATACCGACATAACGGAGCGGAAGTCGGGCGATTATTCGAAAAATTCTTTACTGTTCTAATAACGATCGCCATCGTAGTCTTCGCGCTTGTCAATCCTTTGAAATACAGAGATGAATTCAAGGAACTCCGGGGATACAACATATTAAATACAAAGGTAATTCGTAACGTCGAAAAGCAGGGAATAAAAGATGCCGTAGTTTTCATCCTGCCCCTGAAACAAAACGTTAAATGGGTCGCTTACGGATCGGTTTTTCCTCAGAACGACATCTTCTTTTCCGGCGACGTCATCTATGTCCGCTCATTGGGTATTGAAAAAGACCGTCTGCTCATGGAACTATACCCGGACAGGGAATATTTCACGGCCTCTTATCGGACCGGGGAAATAAAACCATATGAGTTGCCGGCGTTGGAAGCGCATTCAGTAGAATAATCCTCTGCGAAATTACGTGTATTCATACGAAAAGAGGGGGCTGATCAAATATCGATATTTTGAGGTTACAATTCAGCCGGCGCCCAATCTGCCAAAGATTAGGAGCTAAGAATATGAAATATTAAAAACCTGAAAGGGTTTCACAGGAAAAACCTGGTCGAATACATCATAAATCATGAAAAACGCCGCCGACAAAATTCATTTAAGGACGAATTAAGGAGTCTTTTGGAAAAACAGGGCGTTAATAATGATGAAAAATGCCTCCAGGGTTGAGAATCTGTTCAAACCTTTCAGGGTTTTACAATTCATGCATCATACCCAGGGTTGCGCTCGCAAGCTCGCTTAAACCCTGGCTTTGTTGTGGGACCCCTTCGCGGTCAATATTATTGTCTCAAGCGTTTGTAATAGTCAGCTTTCCTAATGGGCATTTTGAACAGTCAATTTTTTTTTCCGGCAAAAACCGTTACCCCTGTTTGATCAGCGCCGGTTATCCGTTTCAGTTCATCTCAGAAAATTACAATCCCACTTTTATCAGCGCCATAACTTCATAAAGGTTATAATTCGACTTGCAGCCAACCCGCATGCCGTTAAGCATGAGGAATGACGTCCAATTCATTTCATATTCGCTTTGTTATTCTCCTTGAACAGGCGCTTAAGCCGAATGTTAAAAAGAGGAGCATAAGGACCAGGCCGGCATGAGTAATCGAAGGAATGGGAGCGGAAGTAGGCGATGCAGTGGGAGTGGGCGTTTCAGCGGGTGAGTTGGTCGGGCTTAGTGTCGGCGAGAGCGTCACGGTAGGGGATAGGGTCGGGGTTTCGGAGGGAGAAGAGGTCGGTGAGAGAGTTATCGTAGGCGAGATTGTGGGCGACGATGTAGGTGAAGTTGTGGGCGTATCGGTCGGGCTTGATGTAGGCGAGAGCGTTATGGTGGGAGACATTGTCGGCGTCTCAGAGGGAGTATTTGTCGGAGAAGATGTGTAAGTCGGACTGAGGGTGGGTGATGCTGTCGGTGAGGACGTCGGCGAAGTTGTGGGGGAACAGGTCGGGGTATCCGTAGGAACAAGAGTGGGCGTTTGTGTTGGAGTCGCCGGCGGTTCGCCGGCATCATTTTCATAGGCGCCTATATCGGGATCGGAGCCTGCAGGGTCGGGTCTGGGATTGCCTTCGATGTCGGTCGAGGGAGCGCCTGTCGTTGTTCCCGCTCCTATGCAGGGGCTGTAATCGCCGAGGTGATAATCGTCCGTGGCCGGTGAAACGAAAAGCGGGTCTGAATTTATGCAGTTCGTGGGAGTGACCGTTCCTGATCCCGCAATATCGCCGGTTCCGTTTGAATAGCAACAATGATCCAGGCTAATTTCTCCGTTGAACATATGAATCTGATTTCCTTCCAGCAGAGCATTGTTTCCCCAGATGATTGTGTTTATCAAAGTCGGGGTCGAATTATACCAGCAACATACTCCGCCGCCAGTTCCGAACTCGCCTCCTGATGCTGTATTGTCGGCAATAGTTAGGCAATTCATGACGACGTTTGAATCGGCGCAATGAATGCCGCCGCCGTGGTCCAGGCATGAATTATCGACGATCAGAGCATTAGATACGTGAGCGGCGGAATCGTCGAAGTACATGCCGCCGCCCAGGCTGTGATTCCTGGCTGCGTTTTCCTTGACGATAACATCCGCGATTATCGGACTGGACGATGCACAGTAAATACCTCCGCCGTAACTGCTGCCCATTTGATGATAAGCGGTGTTGTTCATTATCACCAGGTTGCTGATGTTGGGATTGGAATTATTGCTGCAGAATATGCCGCCGCCGGAGTCTGCATAGCCGTTCGTGAGGGTGAATCCCTGGAAGACGGTTGAAGAGTCTTCGCCGTTGGAGAATGTGACGACGCTGCCGCCGGCGTTGCCGTCAATGGTGCAGTTTGACGGGCCGTTTTCGCTGTGAACCGTGATGTTTTTGCCGGAAAAGTCCACATTTTCCACGTATGAACCGTCCGCGACCTGTACCGTATCGCCGTTGATCGCTGCGTCGATGCCGTCCTGGATGGTTTGGTAGGGGTTCGACTGTGAACCGTCCCAGGGGCCTTCCACATTGTCGTCGTCTACGTAAATGATTGAGGAGATGGGCATTTCGCGTGAGTTCTCAAACGCTCCGATATCGGGATCGGAACCCGGAGGATTGGGCCTGGTATTGCCTTCGAGATCAGATGCAGGAGCCCCGGTCGTTGTTCCGGCGCCTATGCAGGGACTGTAATCGCTAAGGTGATAATCATCCGTGGCCGGCGATACGAAAAGCGGGTCCATAGTAATGCAATCGGTCGGCGTAACGGTTGCCGAACCCCCGACATCGTCGGTTTCATTCCCGTAACAGCAGTATTCCAAACTCAGATTCGTTTCTCCCCAGTAAACATATATCTGCTTTCCCTGAAGCTTTGAACTGTTGCCCCATATGATCGTGTTCCTCAAAGTCGACATTGAATCATTACAGCATACTATGCCTCCGCCGTAGCCGAATTCGCTGCCTATCGCCGTGTTGTCCGCAATGGTTGCGCAATTCATCGTAATGTTTGAATTCCTGCAATGAACTCCCCCGCCGTACTCAATGCTTGAGTTCTTTATTATCAGAGCATTGGACACATGAGAATCGGAATCGTCAAAATATATTCCGCCGCCGTATCCCAGGTCCCTGGCTGAGTTTTCACTGATCACGACGTCAGTGATTTCAGGACTCGATGAAGTGCAGCAAATGCCTCCGCCGAAGGCATAATAAGCCGTATTATTGTCTATGATCAGGTTGCTGATGTTGGGATTGGAGTTGTTGCTGCAGTATATGCCGCCGCCTGATTCGGCATAACCGTTCGTCAGGGTGAATCCTTCCAGAACGGTGGAAGAATTTTCACCGTTGGAGAATGTGACCACGCTGCCGCTTGCATTGCCGTCGATGGTGCAGTTCGAAGGACCGTTTTCGCTGTGAACCGTGATGTTTTTGCCGGAAAAGTCCACATTTTCCACGTATGAACCGTCCGCGACCTGTACCGTATCCCCGTTGAACGCAGCATCGATGCCGTCCTGGATGGTTTGATAGGGGTTCGACTGCGAACCGTCCCAGGGGCCTTCGACATTGTCGTCGTCAACGTAAATGATTGAGGGAAGAGGATCGCCCAGTGAATTTTCATACGCTCCGATATCAGGATCGGAACCCGCCGGATCGGGTCGGGGATTGCCTTCGAGGTCAATGACCGGTGCGCCTGTGGTCGTGCCGGCGCCTATGCAGGGACTGGAATTGCTGAGATGATAATCGTCAGTCACCGGCGATACAAAACGCGGGTCAACATTGATGCTGTTTGTCGGGGTGATGTTTCCGTTGCCTCCGATATCCGAACTCCCGTTGCCGTAGCAGCAATAATCCAGGCTTAAATTCGTCGTGCTCTGGACGACGTATATCTGGTTGCCTCCATACAGGGCCGTGTTGCCCCAGATGATCGTGTTGCGCAGGACCGGCGAACAACTGCCCTCCCAACTCCAGCAGCATATCCCGCCTCCGTAGCCGAATTCGCTGCCCAGTGTCGTATTGTCGGCGATAGACACGCCGTTCATGGTTATATCGGAATTCGTGCAATAAATGCCGCCTCCGTATTCGATGCTCGTATTCTTCGTTATCAGGGCATTAGTAATATTCGCATCGGATTCAGAAAAATACATCCCGCCGCCCAGTCCGTAATTTTGAGCCGCGTTTTCCTTGACGATTACGTCAGATATCTGAGGACTGGATGAGGCGCAACAAATTCCGCCTCCGAAATATGGATAAGCGGTGTTGTTCACTATCACCGACTTTCTGATCTGAGGAGCAGCGCCGGCGCTGCAGTATATTCCGCCGCCGGATTCTTCATAACCGTTCGTCAGGGTGAATCCTTCGAGAACGGTCGAAGAATCCTCACCGCCTGAAAAAGTGACGACGCTGCCGCTTGCATTGCCGTCAATGGTGCAGTTTTCAGCGCCGTTCTCGCTTTGAACGATTATGCTTTTGTTTGAAAAGTCTATATTTTCCACGTAGGTACCATCAGCGACTTGTACCATATCACCGTTGAACGCCGCATCGATTCCGTCCTGGATATATTGGTAGGGATTCGATTGCGAACCATCCCAGGGACCTTCGGAATTATCGTCGTCGACATAAATGATTGAAGGAAGAGGTCCGTCTAATGAATTTTCATAGGCGCCCATATCGGGATCGGAACCCGGAGGATTCGGGCGCGGATTGCCCTCAATGTCCGTCGCCGGGGCTCCCGTGGTCGTGCCGGCCCCGATGCAGGGACTGAAATTGCTGATATGGTAATCATTCGTCACGGGTGAAACGAAATCCGGGTCCGTATTTATGCAGTTCGCCGGACTTACGGTTCCGCTTCCCGAAATATCGCCGGCTGCGTTTCCGTAGCATGAATGATCGATGCTTATGACCGATCCCGCATCATAAGTATGGAATTCATCCCCGCTTATGTCTCCCGTGTTGTTCCATATGATCGAGTTGACGAGAACGGGGTCCGAATTATAACAGCATATCCCGCCGCCGTAAAAATTGACTTCATTTTCAGTTATCGTAACGTTCGTCAATTCGGGAGCGGAATTATAACAAAAAACGCCGCCGCCGGCCCCGCTTTCAAAATAGGTCGCAACATTGCCGTAAATTAATACATTCTCGAAAACAGGAGAAGAATTCTTGCAATAAATTCCGCCGCCCCAGCCTTCTGCCGCAGAATTGCAGCATATCGTCATATTAACGGCTGTCGGATCGGAACCGTTGAAACAGGCCAGTCCCGCGCCTTCAGCAAAAACGCCGGCCGAATTGCCGGTTATTAAGATGTTTTCCATCGAAGGATCGGAATTGTCCAGGTATATGCCGCCGCCGGCTCCGCTCATGTCAACGGAATTGCCGGTAACCGTAAGATTTTTCAATGTAGGACTGGAATCTTCACAGCGCAAACCGCCGCCCCAGGTTGAAAAGCCGCCCGAAATGGTGAAACCGTCCAGTACTGACCCGGAGCCTTCGCCGTCTTCGAAGTGAACGACCGTATCGAACTGAACGGAATCAATGGTGCAGGCATTACGCCCGTTTTCGCTTTGCACCGTAACGGCTTTACCGTTAAAAAACAGGACCTCATAATAAGTTCCGTCAGCCACCATAACCGTATCGCCGTTTATCGCCGCACTCACGCCGTCGTTGATGTGCTGATAGGGATGCGCCTGCGAACCGTCCCAGGGTCCGCCCGTGTTGTCGTCGTCAACATAAATGACTGAACGTCCCTTGCCGGACATTTCTGCGCCGTGCGTCAAACCAATTATCACGAATACTCCAATAACGGCTATCCATTTCTGCATTGAAAAACCTCCTTGAAATGAAAGGGAAAAAAGCAAAAAAAATCAATGAATAAAACTTCAGTGATAGTGAAGTTTTATCAGCTCCCTTGCTTCATTCCGGTATACTTATATTGGATGCTGTAGTCAAATCGCCGGCTGTTTTATCTTTACATGACGATAAAATTTCAGAACTGATCAAAAATGCCTCTTTTGCGGTTACAATTCTACAGAATATCTAATCACTTTGTTTCTATCCCGATTCCTGAACAAAATGACCTCAATGAAAAAACACCGTTGAGTTCGTCGCGCAGAAATTGTGTGACAGGAGAGGAATTTTGAAATGCCGGCACATTTTTTTTGCTTCTAAAAATGCAGCATTAAGAACACTTGCCGTCAAACTTTCGCTCAGACGAAACAACCGTTTTCGGGATGGTAATCTTTGGGAGCAAGGGTTTGCGAAGGGCTCTGACCCTCTCGCAAAGTATTGGAGCATCGAAATGTGCAACTATTGCTTCTGCTGAGCTCTGAGTGGGACGCTTTGAACGGTTCGGTTAATAAAGCGATATTGCCTTGTATGGGGCAGAAGCGTCAATGGCGGATATTTTTATCAAGGCTTTCATGCGGGTCGCTGAATCCGGCCAATTCTTCTGTTTAATTCTAAGACGTTCTGGACTTCCAGCCATATGCTCATCCGCCCATCCAATCATCTATTATTCCACCCGTTCATTCTTCCACGCCCCCATCTTTATATTCTTCCCCGTCAACGCGCTTTAGGACGTGAATCTTCTATACCCGGGAATGTAGCCCTATCCGGTTTCCTTCCGTATCCTGGAATATTCCTATGAATCCGTGTTCTCCGATGCTTTTCTTGGGGATTAAAACTTTTCCGCCTTCTTTTTCCACGATGGATAACGTCGCTTCAATGTCCGGCGCCGTGAAATAAATCAGGACGCCGCCGAGAGAAGGCGAGTAACCATCGCCTTTGATCAGCATGCCTGTTGCGCCTATCGCCCCCGGAAACATGGGAAACCACGCCGTCTGATACGCTCCCATCTCATTTAATTGAAGTTCCATTGCAAAAATGCTCTGGTAGAAAGCTTTCGCTCTCGTCATGTCCGTGACGGGAATTTCGAACCAGCCTACGGGATTGTGCGTAAACGGCATTTTTTTTACTCCTTTCATGAAGAATCAGGATTGATTCTTATACGCAAAATGTTCGTGCAAAGCTTATACGATCCGCCGGAAGAGAAACTATCGGATAATTTCAGTATTCACGATATTTCATGGAAATCGTCCTTATTCGCCTTTCCATTCGTCCTTTTCCAGGTATCAACGAACTCAGCATCAATTCTACAAAAAGGTGAAATTGCTTTCAAGGATAGTATTTTGTGATTTGATTTTAACTGCCGAGGGAATAAAATGAGCGACATTCAGCGAATGAGCGGGTTTTGCTGAAGAGACGATGCGCTGAAGGGGAGGGTGCCGAATGAAATGGGACAAAGCTTTAAGGCCGTGCGAGGAAGCAGCCAGATCGGCAGGCATATTAATGACTCCTGTTCTGGTAGTGAACGGCCGGATCGTCTATGAAGGCAGCATTCCCTGCCTGGACGAACTGCGAAAAATTTTAGATGCCGCAATGGTCGATCGTTAACGGTAAAGACTCTCCACCTGCCTGCTCAACCAGTGTTCGTACATATCAGCCCATTCCCTGTAATCGCCGGTTTGCTTTTTTTCAGCGAATTCTTCGCCCGAAATGTACTTTGAGTAGAAAACTTCGGATTTGAGTCCGTACTTTTCCTCGTAGAACTCCAATTTTTTTTCTAATGCCTTCGGATCAAGTTCATCAACGTAATGAATCATCTTTTATTCCCCCTAAGTTGCCGAACAGATTTTCGATCAGTCTACTCTGCTTATCCGGCCGGGTCAAGTGGTATCGTCATAAGTATTCCGCAGGGGAATCATCCGGACATGTTTCTCGAACCTGACGGAGCATTGGGAGAAATTGAATCCGTTGACTTTATTCAGTTTTATTTATTATCCTCTTCACCGGCGTGCAGGAAGCCCGGAATGCTGTATTTATGCATTTCAAGAGAATCCGGTGCAGTCTGCAACGAATGATCATTCAAGCGTCAATACGTCGTTAAAACTGAAAAAATAAAGAATGCCTCTTCAGGAACAAAAATGTACAAAAAGTCCTCTTCCATCGGCTTAATTGAAATATCGGCTGCGGTTATTGTTTTAGCGGTCATTTTTCTGCCCCAGTTAATGCTTGAAGCTTCGGAAACCGATAAGAGCTTCGCCGCCCGGCAGATGAGTAATCTCAAAAGGCTGCTTGAGGATGTTGTTGGACTGCCTGACGTGTTCAGTTATCTGAATCTTTCAGGATATATCGTTATCGGTTTTATCATCATGATGCCTGCAGCGTTTGTTATAAGCCGGAAACGCTATGAATCCCTGATGCCGGATATTCGATGCGAGGGGCATTTATTCGGGAAGGTGTTCGGCGCGTCCGAAAAGAGCAGCCGCGTGTTTTCTTTTATTTTAATCGGAAGCGGTTTCGCCCTGAGCATCGTCTGCATCATACTGAACCACGCAGGAAATTTTCGACCCTATCATGTTTTGCTATGGTCCGGCGGGATCATTTTCGTCTTGGCCGGAGTATTCCTTCTGGACCGCCGGCGGGGAATGGGTTCAGGAACCGGCATAAACAGGACTGATTTGATTATTCTATTAGTATTGATGATCGCTGGTCTGGTCTATTACACTTTTGATCTTCATAACTGGAAGTATTGGGATGTAGGCGACCAGCGCGCTTTTTACCGTTTCTCGAAGATACTTGGATTAGGCAGAGTCAAGGAGTTCTTTGATATAGACGGGGGCGCGTACAGTCGGCATCCCGCATTCGGCGGCATTATGCAGGGATTGGTCATGAGGATATTCGGGTATGAGTCGGGATTCATTCTTTCGACAGTGCTTACGGCTTTAGCAGCGGTCGGTGCGCTCTACCTGCTGATGAAAGAACTCTTCGACCGGCATATTGCAGCATTCGGCGCCGTCTGTCTGCTGGGATCTAATTTTTTCAGATTATTCGCGCATATGGGCATTAATTACAATTTTTCATCCTTTCCCATGCTCCTGGGGCTCTTTTTTCTGGTCAGAGGCATGAAAACAGGACGCCGCATGATGTTCGCCCTGAGCGGATTATGCGCCGGCCTGGGCCTGTATCTTCACCTGCCTACAGTCCTGCTGTTTCCCATACTATTCCTCTTCGCCATTTTCCGGCCCGTTAAAAAACGGAGAGATACCATTATCGCCGGCATCTTTTTTTCCATAGGCTTTTTAGCCATATGCACGCCCATGCTTCCGAAAATATTGGAAGTCAAAACAGCAGTGACCCACCACTCCGTATTCAGTTCCTTAAGACAGGATGAGCTGGAGAAGAGACACGGAGACGTATTGAAAGGCAGGATAAAGCAGGGGACCTGGAATTTTTTCATGGTAATGATTATGCCTTTCCAGACCAACAAATACTACCAGAACCGGAATCACGCCGGGGAAATAATGCAGGGCGCGGCCGGTTCTCTGTACCTGCTGGGACTGGCGACGCTGTTGTTCAACATAAGGAAAAATAAAACCTGTCTTTTTATCCTGGTATCGATGATATTTCTGTTCTTGAGCATAGGGTCCTTTCAACCCTACTTTCCCGTGTCCATTACAAGAGTAGTTATCCTGATGCCGTTTTATTATATTATAGCCGGTGCAGGACTCGCCGCACTGGCGCGCATGCTGCGTTACAGGCTGGGTTTTAAATCGAAAATAACCGGCGCCCTGATAATTTTTTTAGCGGCCGTCGAGTTTGCTGCCGGAGCCTGGTATCTCAATGTCCGTATGCCTCAAATACATAAAAGTTACAGCTATATCCAGATGACGGCCAGGGCCTATCAGTCTTTGCCGAAGGATAAAACGGTATATTGGGCGAGTCCGCAGGACGGAAATCCTGAGTATGCAAAAATGAGTTTTAATCAGGATATCCACAAGGCGCATGATCGAATGAAGAAACTGACGCTCGAATCGGTAAAAACGATGAAACTGGAAGAAGGGGCATTCATCGTAACGGACGGCAGCGAAAAACAGAAACAGATGCTGGAAATAATGAAAAACAGGAACTATAAGGTTGAACTGATGCCGGAATTTGAATTCCCGGCCATCAATTATTTGAAAGTCTACTCGGTTCAGACGCCGGCGGAATAGAAGATTGGAAAACCGGATCGGTGGATAGTTGGGAGAAATGGTAGAATAGTGGAAGAGTGGATGAATCGGATGGTTTTACGGATGGTAGAAGGCATGGTATGAATGGAGACCGGGACTGATCAAACCGGGGTTACGCTTCTTCCAAAACTTTTGACAGTTTGTTTCAGTAATCGGAATCGCGATCGGGATCGTGATCGCAATCGGGATGGAAATCGAAACAAAACGATGGAAGGTTCTCTCGAATTGTAACCTCAGAAGTCGCTTTTGTGATCAATGCCCAAACAACTTTAATACGTATTCGTTGTCGTGATCGTAATCGTTGTCGAATTTAGACATGACGCTCCTTCAGGCGAAATAAAATTTTAAAATCATTTCGCATGATACTCCGACAACGACAACCGCTACGCTGAAACGACAATGATTCATCAGTTGACGAAAACAAGGGAATATTCCGACCTGACGACATGAAAAGTATAATTATTTCAATGGGTTAACAAGAATTGGGAAAAGGCCATTGGGACATGCTCGAAAAGCCTTTAAAATCGATAGGTTCTACTTTCGGGAAACCCTGTGAGAAATCCGGGTTAGGAGAAACGTTCCCCCAACTGATTCAGGACATCCCCGCAGGTGGTGATACAGGCGCAGCCGAAAGCCATGTTCATCAGGCTTGCCAGTTGCAGCTCCTCATTAACCGTTCCTGTGCCGTCTGCCGGGACGAAAATCCTGTAGTCCCTGTAAAAGGCATCACGCGCAGTGGACTCACAGCACATATTAGTCATGACGCCGGATATCACCAGGTCTTCTACTTTAAGACAGCGGAGAACCGTTTCGAGATCGGTGTTGTAGAAGGCTGAATAACGGTGCTTGAATATTACTTTTTCCCCCGGCATCGGCGCTATTTCAGGATGTATTAAACTTTCCGGACTGCCTTCCAGGCATCTGCCTTCCCACCACCATCCCATTATGCCGATGTCCAGTTCATCCGGATGATGCACATGCCGAGTAAAAATGACCGGCCTGTCTGCCTGACGGAAAGCCTCAATCAGACGTTTCAGGTTCGGTATAACGGCTGCGCCTCCGCAAGTGAACGTCGGCGATTCCGCATCAAGAAAAAACTGCTGCATATCGATCACAAGTAAAGCGCTTTTTCCCCGATTCAACTCCATTCTATGCCGATTGTAAGGGCTGATCCTCTCCAGCCATTCCGAAGATTTCGCCGCAATATTCTCAACCGTTACATAAGGTTCCATGATTGCTCCTTTCTCCTGTCAGTTCATTAAACTTCGCCATTCTAGCAGAATCAACCAATTTTCTGAACCATTAGCGGAAAAGTCTTATTAATCGGCGACCGGCAGCTATGTTTTTTTGGGACTGATCAAAGAGGGGTTAAAAATTGTGATCGAAATACTCAAAAAGAACTTTCGTGCTCAGCGGAGCGGCGCTCGTGCTCGTAATCGTAATTGATCGATTCAGATGATTACTCTAATTTACTTTCAAACGACCGCAATGACGTCTGTTTTTCCGATTTCTATTGACGCATATGGATAAAACCCGACATCATCTGAAACGGATCAAAAATTTTGATTGTTTCACCGCTCGGACTGGGGCCTTATTTCGCTCTTTCAGAGCTCTCCATTCTGTCCATTCCACCTGGGGTTGCGCTCGCAGGCTCGCTTAACCCCAGGCTTTCACATTTCGCGCCTTCGGCGCTTAAGAAGGCGCTTTTTTACTGGATGCAAATCGTCATCATCCTCCGTCTTTGGATTGGCCCTTATCCAGTCAGGCCAACGTCAGCTAAAATGTGAACTTTAAAAATCCGAAACATGTTATAATGTCGGACCGGGAGCTTTTTGATATTACGGGACTGATCAAACCGGGGTTACACTTTTTTCAAAACGTTTGACGATTTGTTTCAGTAATCTGGCTCGGGGTCGGTATCGGGATCGGGGTCGCAATCGGGATCGCAATCGAAATCGGGGGACTGATCAACCCGGGGTTAGGCTTTATCGTTTGACATTTTTTTTCAGTAATCGGAGTCGGTATCGGGATCGAAATCGAAATAAAATGACGGCATATTCTGGAAAATTGTACCCCCAAAAAACACATTTTTGATCAATGCCGATATTACTATGAGGCGGATATGGATGAAAGGCTAAAAACAAGCGCGGTCGACGATATCGGCAATCGGAGTCCGTTTACTGAAATTGTCCCCGGCAACAGTACAGTTTATTTTCAATTACACATTTAATTGAGGAGAAAAATATGAAATCCATGTTTTTTATTGTCTTGGCATTAGAATTTTCGTATGGACAAACCCTGAAAAGAATGACGCTGTGCGCATGAAGACGGTTCATCTGACGAACAGAGGGCTTTACTCCGTGGAACGACTGCACACGAGAACATTTACGTCGGCGCTTACCTTGACGTTGATCTCGGTTTGTCGCAGGAACCTCCGGCCGACCCGTGGACATACTATCCTTCGGGAATTTTCGATAATGCCGTGACGGTTAAAGGCGGTGAAGAAACCGAAAATATAGACGTAATCATTAAAACTTCCATACCAGTTTACACGCCGACAGCATCCGGTTCAGAAACGCCGACTTCGACGCCAGTTACGGAGACTCCGAAGCCGGATGTGATTCCTCCGCAGGTTTTCCCGAACACAAATGTAAAACCTGAGTTTACTATTGAGTGTTCTCTCAGCGATTCACATGAATCCAGCTTGCCGGTTTATAAGGTTATACATAAGAAGATAGACAAATCGTGGGTTCGAAATTTTGCTGCGAAACATTTTAATATTTTTGGAGAGATCAAGACATTGGGTAGTCGAAATATTTATTATAAAATAAAAGGAGAAGAATATGAATTGGAGCTTGATGCGAACAACGGAACTATTTTTTTAAGAAGTAATGATTTTTATTATAGTAAAAATCAAAAATGGCGGAAAAACGGTGAGTTGCCGGATACAGTTGCTTGCATTGAGATAGCAAAAAATTATCTTGATACAATAAACATTTCGATAGAAGAAAAATACCTAAAAGGAATCACAGTTTATAATGGAGGGCGGGATCATGTATCAGTTTATTTCAAAAGGAAATTCTGAGCTCCTGACAATGTGCCTGAAAAGAATTGTGAATTTTTTTGATGAAAACGGATCACGGTTCAAATCATATCAATATTGCTTGTCGTGAAATCCAAAAATATTTCACAATAATTTTGCCGATTTAGTGAGAGTAAAAATCTATTAAAATCAATTGGTTGAATCGGGTATGTCAAGAGTTCTGAAATTAGGGAATTATGAGGTTTTCGGCGCCGGGGCAAAACTTTTGGTGAGTATAGGAAGGGGTGGCCATATCGTTAGAGTCGTGAAGGCATGGGAAGATATTGTTTTGTGGGATCATTATCCCATTATTTCTCAAAAAAGCGCTTATTCGGAATTAAAAAAGGGAAGAGCGGATTGTTCAGAGGGTGCTGCTGGTGAGATTTATGACGTTCAAATTGTTTACTACGCACATCCAAACAAACAGGAATATCTTCAACCGTCTTACATGTTTAAGCGCCGCGACAGAAAAAATAAAGATGACCTATTCGAGGTATTTGTGCCTGCCATTAAGAAGAAATTTTACCTGAAGGACAAAATGGATCCTGAAATTCCCGGCAACGATGTTAATTAGCGCCTGTCCATAAACTCGAATCTAGATTAAAAATTTAATGCTGGACAGCCACTAGGGTTTTTGATCCATAAACGGGCGAATTTTTCTTAAGACAAGGAAGGCAAGGATTTACGAGGTAGGGTTATTGCTGATACGTTGATTGAGTAAATCCGCAGCCTGACGCAGTACTGGGGAAAATTCGCCGTTTATGGACAAAAACTTGCTAAGGACGGTCATATCTCTTAAGTCTCTTAAGTCCCTTAAGTCCCTTAAGTCCCTTAGGTCCCTTAGGTCCCTTAGGTCCCTTAAGTCCCTTAGTCCTTTCGCTTATAGCCCCAAATAAAGTGATAAAAGCCCCTAACCCACCGTTCAATTTTGCAAAAATATCAGAAATGAACGTTACAAAAATATTTTCAGCGACCCCACCGATGCCGACCTTTAACAAAATAATCATTTAAAAACAAAAACTTAAAAGATATTAGCATAGCCTTCAAACTCGGCACGGCGTTTGCCCATGCATATACCGGGATTCGGCGACGGGGTCAGTTGCCGGAAATTATTAATCTTTTTTCTATGGAGGTTAGATGAAATGAAAAAGTTGATGAGACTCAATCACATTCGGCAGTTCGTTATTGCGGGCGTTTTGGTTCTGTTGTCGGTATCCGCGGCGTTTTCGGGAACGGCAGAGCGTTTAATCGCGCCTGAATTCAGTGCGGATGAGCTTTCAGGGCGATTTCAGGCGATGGGTTTGAACCAGTCGATGGACGTGCGGACTTATCTGATACCCCGCCCGGTATTTCCTGCGCCGCGATTCGAGCGTATAACGGAAGATTTTGCAATGCATGTTCTGGTTTTGAAGTTTGATGAAGGCACGCGCGTGCGGTTACGAGACGGTTTTTTTGTTGTTGAGGAGCGGTCACGTGACGAGGAGGATGTCTTCCGGATGGACAGGCTGGGATTGCTGAGCGACGAAGTTATTAATACGGTTGAGGAGTTTAACGAGATCATGTTGCGGAGCGATGCGATCATCGAGGTGGAGCGCCATTTCGAGCGTTCGGGGGAGGAGCTTGATTTCAGCCGAATCAACGGACAGAATCGTGTGGGACGTGAGCTGGCGGACCTTAATTTGTATTATACCGTTTATTTGAATCCAGAATTGAGCGAAGAGGAAGTATTGATTGCGCTGGACCATTTCAATGCTTTACCTGCCGTGGAATCCTGCTATCCGGTACCGATTCCCCGTAATGCCTCGCTTGATGCTGCGGACAGGTCTAAAGACGGTTCGAAGTCGACTCCGGACTTCACTTACGGTCAGCATTACAAGGAATCGGCGCCCAACGGGATAGATGCTGATTTTGCGTCGCTTCATACGGGAGGCGAAGGTTCCGGAGTCGACGTCATCGATATTGAGGGCGGATGGAACCTCGATCATGAGGATTTGCCTTCCACATTTTACAAGAATGGAGTCAACTGGGGAGGCGATCACGGTACGGCTGTAATAGGAATCATCAGGGCGCGCGACAACAGTTACGGGATGACGGGGATATTGCCGCACTGTCGCATCGGAGTTGGTTCGGTGTCGAACTGGCATGGTCCTTACGCTTTAGCGGCAGCCATCGACAATGCTGCCGACGAGTTGGAAGAAGGCGACGTCATTCTGATTGAGCAGCATTTGAAGGGACCCGACACGGGCGGCACGTGCACCTGCAATTGTTCTCAATACGAATACATTGCTGTTGAATACTGGAGCAACTACTACGATTCCATAGCTGCAGCAACGGCCAATGGAATCATTGTGGTGGAGGCTGCGGGCAACGGAAGCGTCAGCCTGGACGATTCGGCGTACGACGACCGTTTTGACAGAACCGAGCGCGATTCGGGAGCGATCATCGTTGGGGCTCAGGATTTGAGCGGATTCACATTGAACGGACCGGCCTGCTGGACGAATTACGGCAGCCGTGTTGATGTAAGCGGATGGGGCGACCAGGTATGGACCCTGGGATACGGCGATTTGCATTCGGGTTCCGGGAAGGATGAGTATTACACCAGCGATTTCGGTGGAACGTCCAGCGCTTCTCCGATCGTCGTGGGGGCCGTCGGCGCGATCCAGGGCTACCTCTACCTGCACGACCGTGAAAGACTCGATCCCATGACTATGCGAGCCTTGCTGACTCAGACCGGAACAGGGCAGGAGCCGAGTTCAAAACATATCGGTCCTCTTCCCAATATCCGCAACGCTATCCATGAGTTGTCCAGGATGAGTTCCGTGTCCGGCGACTTCAACGGCGACGGCCGACCCGATCTGGCCGTGGGGAATCCCTGGGCTGAGGTGGACGGCGATCCCGGCGCGGGCCTGGTCCGTGTCTATCAGTCAGACGGCGGCGCTCTTTCGCTTTATGACTACTATGAAATATCCCAGGGTTCGACCGACCTGGACGTCTGGGGATCGCCAGAGGATAACGATTGCTTCGGGTTCGCCCTGGCGGCCGGGAATTTCGACGGCGATGCATACGACGACCTGGCGATAGGTGTTCCTTTCGAAGATTGGGAAGCGGAAAACGAAGGATTCGTCATTGTTCTTTACGGTTCGTCTTCCGGACTGAACGCTTCCGACTATGTACTGGTTCACCAGGATAACGGCATCAACTTGAACAACTCTTCGGAAGACAATGACCTTCTCGGTTTTTCCATGTCAGCCGGCGACATTGACGGCGACGGGTACGATGATCTGGCTGTCGGATCGCCCGGCGAAGGTTACAACACCACCGCCAATACCGGCATGGTGCACGTGGCTTACGGCTCGTCCATCGGGATCAGTTCCTGCTGCGACAAGGAGTCTCGTTTCTATACGTCCGCGCATGACAACTTCATGGGCCGGGCCGTAACGGTTGAAGACCTGGATGACGACGGTTACGCTGATTTGTGCATCGGCATCCCCGGATGGGACGAAAGCGATGCCGAAGATGTGGGACATGTTATCGTTTACTGCGGCAGTTCCTCAGGCCTGGACGGAACGTTCGACCCGGTGGACGGCGATATCCTGCTGCTGAAATCAGATGATGCTATCGATATGTCATCCCTGAGGCATTCAAGAATGGGCGAAGCCCTGGCCGCTCATCCTGCCATAGGCGACGAAGGTCCCTCGCTGCTGTTCGTCGGATGCCCCGGATACAGGGATTATCTTAAGTGGGGCGCCGGCGCAGTGCTGGAAGTTTACAATATCGACTCGCCTGAATCGGGACTGCTGTTCTGCCAGCAGGACTCAGATTCCTTCGAAGATATGGATGACGGCGTTGATGAGTTCGACCTGGTGGGCAGCAGCCTGGCGGCAGGCGATTTCGATGCCGACGGTGTTTGCGACCTGGCTATCGGGCATCCGGGAGACGGTTCGGACGTCGATGCCGGCATGGTCACTATTCTCTACGGATGGGCATTCATGGGCGTCATGGCTTACGATGAACAGAATTTTACTCAGGATGACTTCATGTTCGAAACATCCGAATTCGGTGAAATGTTCGGCGCTTCACTCACCGCAGTCGACAAAAATTCCGACGGCGATTGCGACCTGTTCGTCCTCTCGCCCGGTGAAGATGCTTCCGGCGATCCCCCGGCTATAAAGGTGAATACTCTCTATGGAAGTTCTTCCGGTATGAAGACTATGGAGATGATACCCAGGACGTTCTAAGGAAAATAACTGATTATAGTCAATTATCGCTGCGACGACCCATCCGGTTCGGGTGGGTCGTCGCGCTTTTGCGGTTGGATGAGCCGGCGTCTGGAAAGGCTTATCAATTCAGAACTCTTTCGCATTATAACCTGTTGAATCCATTTTATACGCTTCAAAAAGGGCGGCGCTGATCAGATATCAGCGTTTCGAGATTCCATCAATTTTTTTGCAGGCAAAAACTGTTGCCCCTGTTTGATCAGTCCCTGTATCTTTACTTCAGAGGACCGGTTTTTCTGAGTCAGGGCATACAAGGGAGGAAAGAATTTTATACAGGTATTCGGCGGTCGCTCGATGACCGGGCGGCGAGAGATGCCAGATGTCGTCGTTCAGAAAATATATTGAGGAAAGCGGGCCCTGAAGCGCCTCTCGCATATCCAGGCATAGAGTCTTTTTTTCCCGGCACGCCTGCATGATTGCATCCTGCGGCTGAACGGCATCAGGAGGCTGCGTCATCTGATATGACAATGGAAATACGCACACTATGGGTTTGATGTTTCTCTTGTTCGCTTCGTCAATAAAGGAGTTCAATTTATCCCTGAACCATATCCACTGAGGCGAGTTTTTGTCGAGGTAAACGTCGATCTTTATGAAATCCTTACCGGTTAAATGCGCCGGGGGATCGAGGCTTTTCCGCCAGGTATTCACTATTCGGAAATAACCCCAGCGGAACAAATGCGAGCGCGTCAGAAAATAAGCTTTAATAAGGTTCCAGCGATGACGGG
This sequence comes from uncultured bacterium, assembly GCA_964619725.1. Lineage (GTDB taxonomy): Bacteria > CSSED10-310 > CAZUFC01 > CAZUFC01 > CAZUFC01 > CAZUFC01. The sequence goes on from CAZUFC010000062.1 coordinate 27,504, forward strand.
ATGGATCGGGGACCGCTCCTGGAGGTATTCTGTCCGCTAAGCCGATCCAGTGAAGCGCCGGGGCCGCCACATCGTTCAGACAGATGCAAAGAATCGCTATTTTCGGCGAATAACGCACTCCTTCCTGTAAAAAATAGTGCAACTCATTATAAATCGTATACGCCGGCACGCTGCAGTTTATTATCTCAACATCTTTCGTTTTCTCGCAAATTCCCGAATTTCCAAATTTTTTCCGTAAATAATTCGTAAATAAAAACCTGTCAGGCAAACCCGATCCGAATGCCACTGAATCGCCTAAAAAAAGTATCCGAAAAGCATCCTCATCGGCTTCATAAGAATGTTCGATGTCCCTCAACCCCCGGCTGTTGGTTTTAAGCATGGGATAATCAATGGAAGCCTTCATTCGATACAAATAATCCCACTCGGCCGATCGAACCGTCAGTTCAGGAAGCAATGCCGTTAATGAAGACTCCTCGTCCGAAAACAGATGCTCATAAACCCTAAAACCGAATTCAAGCGCTGCAAGGCATACGAACATTGATGCGCAAAAGACAAGCAACCCTCGTATTCTCAAGCTCTTTATTAACTTTTTCAAGCCCGGATTATTCACGATGTCCCCCCCGCTCAGCTCAAAATATAACTTCAGCGCCTTTATCCCGTCAAATGCCGTAACATTTTCGTTTTTTTTTTCCTGGTTTAACAGCGGATCATTGGAAAAACATGGAACTTTATATTAAAACATTCGCGGAGGATCAGCAGGGCTGCCAAAGCAGCTTCACTTCTCCTGACATTGGTGATAAAAGATTGTGAAATTTCTGACGAAAAAACGACCACGATTAATATTCTCACGGGTCTTTCCAGGCCGGACGCGGGAACAATAAAAATTGCAGGACTGGACTGTACCGGAAATCCGAAGGCAGCCCAGCATTTGATAGGTATTGTTCCGGACGAAAGCAACCTGTATCCCGAGTTATCCGGTTTTGATAATCTTTGTTTTTGCGCGTCGTTTATACGGCATTCGCAAAAAAGAAAGACGCGAACGAGCAGAAGAATTACTTCAAATTTTTGGACTGAGGGAAGCGGCAGACAGGAAATTCGGCGGTTATTCCAAGGGTATGAAAAGGAAATTGACCATTGCTGCAGGATTAATACACCGACCACGGATTCTTTTTCTTGATGAACCGACAACAGGAATAGACGTCGCCTGCGCACGGCGAATCCGACAGCTTATTGCTGATCTCCACAAGACAGGCGCTGCCGTATTTCTAACGACTCACTATATTGAAGAGGCTGAAAGACTCTGCAGCAGAATCGCTTTTATAGTAAGAGGAAAAATCGTCCGTATTGATTCGGTTGCGAACCTGATGAAACAGACCCAGGGGCAACATACGGCGCTTTTTACCTTTCAGAATTCGGCGGCAAAGGCATGTGAGCATATAATGTCGGAATTTCCCCGGCTGCATTGTAAAACAGTTTCAGAAGGCATTATTGTAGAATCGCCTCAACCCGTCCGTGTGGGCCCGCTTGTACGTTTGCTTGAAGACAAAGGCATTGAGGTGACGGAGGCGAGAAAAATTCTTCCGACTCTTGAGGATGTTTTCGTGGAAATCACGGGTATTGAAGCAGGAATGATGAAGCAGGAAAAGGAAAAAATGAAGATGGGGGGCAATGCATGAAAACGTGGATCGCATTCTGGAATATTCTGCTTAAGGATATTCGCTCATATTACCTGAAACCTCCCAACATCAGTTGGGGACTGTTGTTCCCGTTAGTCTGGATAATCATGTTTTTTGTTCGTTCAGGTATGGGAATTGAACAGTTGCCCGATTTGCTGCCGGGACTGGCAGCGCTCAGCATTCTATTCGGAACGACCAGCGTCCTTTCAGTCACGGTAACATTTGAAAAAAAGGGCAGGTCTTTTGAACGTCTGCTGCTGGCTCCCATATCACTGGAGGTTCTCATGCTGGCTAAAACGTCGGGAGCGATCCTGTTCGGAGTTGTAAATGCTTTTGTGCCGGTATTCATAGCGATGTTTCTTACCGACCTGTCCGGTATGAACTGGTATGTTTTTGTTCCCGCAACAGCCCTCATCGCTGTAACCTCGACCTTCCTGGGCTTGTTTATCGCCGTTTCCGTCAAAGAAGTTTTCGAAGCGCAGACCTTTTCGAATTTCTTCCGTTTTCCCATGATCTTTCTCTGCGGGCTTTTTTTTCCGGTTGCCTCACTTCCCGTTTTTTTGCGTCCGTTGTCGTACATCCTGCCCCTTACATACGGCGTCGACATTTTACGCGGTTCAATGACCGGATCGAACGTGATGCCCTTCTGGGTGAATTTCCTTGTCCTGTCGGCTTTTTGCACGGCATTGTTCTATATCAGTTTGAGGAATATAAACAAAAAATGGATCACTTGAGTTGCGGTTTTTGCAGCCTTGAATAATTGAGAGGCTTTGAAAATAGGATAAAGAGAAAAACATCTCTTTTTAATTATTTATTGCTGTTGCGATTGCGATTGCGTCCCCGATACCGATCCCGAATCCGATACCTATTCCGATTGCGTCCCCGATTGCGTCCCCTATTGCGACCCCGATTGCGATCCCTGATGGAGAACAGACGGCTTTCGATGAAAAAACAGCGGTGAGTATGTCAAGCAGACAGTTTTGGGTCAGAGTCGGTTTTTTATGGTGATTTTAATCAATCAAATATTTTATTAAAAAATCATCACGGTTTAATGAGTCCGGAAAATATTGAAATTGCTGCACCCATCTTTTTTTAAAGACTTATCAATTTGATTAACCGGAATCTTCCGGTTTGAAAGCTGCTTCGATATTTGGATCGGTTACGGAAAAATTTTTCCCCTGGTACTGATAGCTGTGGGGTTCAAAGGTTGTTTTTATACCGTAATTCTTTTCGACGTATTTCAAGTACCGGCGGCAATTAGCTTTAAAATCTCCTCTTGATGTTTGATTGCGCAGGTCGCTTAGTCCGGGGTAGTTGAGGGATATTTTTAGTTTGTTGCGCAGTCTTGCCGCCGGGCCGGCGGGGCCTTGTATGGATGTTATGCCTTCGCAGGAGAATATTTTTACGGTTTTTCCCTTTATTTTGCCGCTTGAGAGCGACAGAAAGTCGTCCGGCATGGGGATGTACGGCTGCCAGGTCTGGAAATTATCGGAGTATCTTCTTTCTCCGGGGACTTCCGTTATGCCGGTTTCGGCCAGGATGCGCGACGGCGCTCTGATGAGGCCGAACATACGCCTTCCTACTGAATGGAGATAGCCTTTTCTTTTATCAGGAGCCGGATGTTTAATCTCGTGCCATATGCGCCATAACCTTTTGGTATAGAAATCACCCTTGTAGAATTTGTGTTTCCTGGTTCCCTTGGCCGCGTTCCATCCGAAATCACGCATGCTGAAGTAAGCCAGGAAACGCCCCAGCAGAGTGTCAGAGGGCAGCATTTTAGAGGGTATTCTGATGATGCCGCCTTCATTCATGCTTTTCAGATGCGGAGCGACATATTCATTAAAATCACGGAATCCCGGCAGGAAAGGAACGATAATGCGTTCACGGGTTTCCGCAGCCCAGGATTTTACTGAACTCGGCATCTCTTGCCGGACGATCAATGCATCGATTGCGGACAGAATTTCCTGTTCGCTTTCACCGATTTCCCGGGATACTCCGGCGTTTCGTCTCAGTTCCGCCGCCTGCAGGACAGAATCGAGAGCAGCCCTGAGAACCAGGGGTTCCCGTTCGTTTCGGAGTATTCGTATCAGGAGATTCAGTATTTGTTTTTCCGATATATTCCTGAATTCGTTTTTCAGTATTTTTTCGACTATATTCGCTGATTCCAGCGCTGCTTTGGCCCTCACTTTGACGTTATTTTCAAAGGCAGTTCCGGCATCAGCCGTTTTTTCCAAAAGGGAAAGAGCCTGTTGAAGGTCGAATTTTGCGGCTGCTTTCATGCATGTCTGTCTGACCAGGTCGCTGGGGTCCGTTTCAGCCGTTTTTACGATCAATGCTGATGAACGATCCTTCTGACTGCATTCCATCAGGATTTCCAGAATGTCGTTCCTCAGGAACATATCGTCCGGACCGGCGTTCCTGGCGGCGTTTAGCAGGATATCTTCCGCATTCGAAAGAGCCCTGTCAATGTCTATAACGAAAAGGACTTTAAAGGCCGCCGCCCGCACCCATACGTTTTCGGCATCGTCCAGGGTCAGTTGTTTGATTAAATCCACGCTATCTGCAGTTAACAAGGAGAGTCCGTGTGATTTCGCCGCCGAATCTGCAATGACGAAAAAGCCCTGCAGGACGGCCAGCCTGTTCTGGAGCCGTTCCGTGAGAGCGAAATGATTTCTTAAAGTGTTTTCCAGGTCGATTTTATCGAGGAATGACTTACCTTCGGCGCTCTTTTGCACGTTCCGTATCAGAAGAGCGGCGGCTCCCCCTGCCAGAACAACCAGGAGTTCAATAAAGGCATCACGGCTGAAAAGCGCCTGTTTACAGGATTCGGTTACGGTTTCCCAATCCGGCGTTTCCTTGAACTTCAAGCGAAAACGTTTTCCTTTAATCAGGCGCTGCTTCTGTTCGATGAAGTTAGCCGCTTCATTTTTCAATCTCCGGTCATTTTCGGTCTGAGCATATTTTTCTTTCAGGCTTTCAAATTTCTCAAGCAGTCTTTTCTTTTCGGCATCCTGCTGAGCGATAAGCCTGCAGGTTGTTGAGGCTATGAACGCAAACTCATTACCGCTTCTGAATTCGGATTCGATCTTATTCTTTCCAGAAACAACATCCTGTTTCAGGATTTTCAGGATGCGGTCAAGTTCTTTTTTGCGGATTATCTTTTGATGCCTTCGGAAGAATTCTTCGACTATTTTGGCGAAGGCTTGTTCGAGTTTATCTTTTTCAGGCGGAGATTTCATTTTTCTTTTACTTGTGATGCGAGAATATTTTCGAAAAAGACAGAATAAGGATCATCGTCTCTGAACAGTCTCCCGGCGCTGATCCGCCACGATATTCCGAACTGGAAAACGTTTGTTTTTGAGGAAAAATAATACCTGTTCTGAACATCGACTGCCAGGATATTTTTCAATTTAAGCCAGGGATACCAGGTCAGCGACAGGGCGGCTCGTTTGGAATCTTTCTGTTTGAATCCGTCGTATTCCGAATAGCGCTGATGCTGATAATGAACGTCGGTGAAAAGATTCCTGTATAACGCTCGCATTCCGGTCCTGTAACGGAAGGGCCCCAGTTTGCTCACTCCAGCGCGGGAACTTTGCCGCAATCCGGTCTCAAAATAGAAATGAAGGTCGTTGAAGGGCATCCAGAGGAAGTCATGTTCGAGCAGTAATCCCTGTTTGTGAGTGTAGAATAATCTGCTGTAGAGTCTGGGATCGAGCGGTTCGGTAATTTCTTTCGCTTCTTCGGGCGACAATGAAGAGCGATTAAGGAATATGCCGGCGGTGGGGATCAGTCGAATCGCCGGAGAAGGTTCAAAAGAGCGTTTCGCCAGAGACTCGAAATAAACCGAGAACTGGTCGTCATCTTCGACTTTCTGCATGTGTCCTTTCAGGAATGCCTGAAAACGCAACCGGTAAAGATCGGAATTCAATGCGGCTCGATTGTACAAGCGAAACAGAGGCGAATAGTCTTCATTCATATTATAAGCGCCGAATTCGCTTTTGAGAAAGAAGCCTTTCCCCTCGAATCGTTTCAGGTATCGCGCTTCAATGCCCAATTGGGTCTGCTGATCGTCGCTGATGATGTCGAAGGAGTCCTCGTTCCAGGCCCTGTTGAGGAAGCTCATGCCGATTTCCAGCGTTCCGCCTGCCTGATATTTCAACCCGGTATCGGCAGCATTCGGAAGCGCCGCAATGATTGAGGCATCGGATTTCGGAAGCGCTGCCGGCCTCTTTTCCTCATCCGTTGCCTCTCGCAAGACGTAGCTCTTCTGCCTGGTAATCCGTTTTTCCTCTTTTAATCCATATAATCGAACGCCCAGCGGAACATCTTCGTTTTCCGAAGTGATGCTGAGTTCATATATCTCTTCATAAGGCAACAGGATCAACGAGTTCCACGAATCGATGAAAGTCAGATTTCCCATAGCATCGAATCTGGTCCTGACGGGCAGCGAAAATTCCTTTTTGGTAACGTTGGATGTTTTTCTTCCTACAGCCTCAATGGTGAAGTTGTATTGGTGATTCTGAGGATTATGACCGGACATTTGCAGGTATTTTTCGTAGCTGTTGAAGGAGTCTTCATCGGCGCAGAACGGCATGCTTTCGATACGGAGCATTCCGGGTCCGAACACGACGGCTTTTATGGGTTTATCTTTTTTCGTAAGATGATACCGGAATTCACGATAGGGATAGAACGGGAACCACTGATCACCGCTTGCCGTCTGTTTTTCTGATTGAGGAGCGATTTGCCGATCCGTAAAAATGGAAATCCGAAGAGGCGCATCAGAATCTGTTTTATGAAGGAGGAGTTCCAGATCGTATTCTCCCCTGGAAAAAGGGGGCAGTTCATATTCGAGAAAGGCGCCGGGCGGGATTTCAACGGAAAAGCTTTTCTCATCGTTTACACGAATTTTCAGGACATAGGGTTGTTCGATATAAGCGACGGGTTCATGCCTGGACAGGGCGCTGAGCAGCAATTTCATGCGGAGGGTATCATCCGCGCCGAGTTTAAATTTAACGGGATTATGGGGAAATAGGTAGATTGGTTTTCCATTGCTTGAGGGAATAAGCGCGTCGTCAAGGAGAAATGAAAGATAAATGGAGGGATCGTAGATGGTATTGATGTTTTCGAAACCTGGTTGAGAGGAGAGTCCGTTGATATGATGCCAGTCTGTCATGCCAATGGCGGCGCTTCTTCCGTCAAGAGCGTGACGGAGGTCCGGAATATTATCGAGTATGCGCTGGTATAGGGTTACTGAGCGAACAGCCCAATAATCCATGGTTTTCTGTTTGACGGTTTCCGCTTTAAAACGGCAGTATTCTGCGGCATCGAGGAATCGGGGAAGTCCGTCGAACCCCCTGATCTTTGAGGAGAAGACAAAAGAAACCGCCTCCCTGTTTTCGCTCAGTTCACTTAATATTTTGTAGTACAGGTTATCGCACCAGTCATTTTTGTGTTCATCCGGCAGATCGTCATAAATCGCCAGAATTCGCCTGGCTTCATCGGGTTGATTGAGAGACAGACTGCAATAAGCAGCGGTCAAAACGCTTTCAGAATATAATGCGTCGTTTGTTTCGAACAGCTCCGGGTTCAACGCCGGCGATTCGTCGGTTATTCTGCCGAAACTCAAACGAGCCTGAGCCAGTCGCAGCGACCGCAAGGGACTCGCTTTCAAAGCGACAAAATGTTCTTCTGCCGCGGCATATAGTATGGAGGCGTCAATTCCACCCAGTAAAGGTTCGTGGTGAGAAGGCGACTGGATCATCGGCAGGACAGCGCCGTCGCCCATGAAAAACCTCATTTTTACCGTATGTGTTCCCGGTCCGATCGAATAATGAACCGTTTGACGCTCACCGGGTAAAATGCCTTCGATATCTTCATAATAAACTGTTAATGCAGGTTTAGAAACGGCTAAAGGTATTTCACGGATGCGGGCCGGCGAATCAGCGGACTGATCGGTTATGATGAGTTTCGTGTATTTGATCAGCTCATTCGTTTCTTTCGGTCTGACGTGAGGTCTGACGTATAATTTCAAGTCCGTGGGTCCCTGGAGGATCATTTCAAGGTTGTGCTGTTCATCGATGCTGTAATATTCGTAAGCGCCGGGATCATTTTTTACCCGTAACTGAAGCGTCCCCCCGGAACATGATGCCTGATCGTCCGGTATTGAGGCATAGCGCGGATTCATGCTCTTGTAGAACCATTTTTCGTTAAAGCGGGCGGCCTGAAATAAAGTCTCTGCCGTAGCATAGGTAGGCGGGGAACTTATAAGTTCTTCAAAATTGAAATTACCTGTGCCGATTCTATCCAGGTCGTTTTTAAGATACAAAGCGCGCCGGACCGGCTCGATCTCTTCTGACGACTGCAGTTTTTCCAAAAGATCGGCGGCAGAATCGACCTTTCCCTGGCGGACCAGACAACAAGCCTTGTAATATCGCGAAAGATCGAAGAACTCAGAATGCGGCTCAATCGAATCAAGCCTTGCGAAAGCTTCTTTTTCATACCCAAGCCCCCATAAACATCGGCCCCTCTGATAATCAAAAAAATCGTCATTGGTGTGATCGAGTTTGCTCATCAGATTCAATGCATTTTCGTAACGCTTTGAATCTGTTAAATATGAAACCATGTTCCGAATCGTGCGCCTGTCGCATATGCCCTGCTCCAGCAAACTCTGCGAAATTTCATAAAACGCGTCCTCGTTCCCGGAGCCGTATTCAGCTTCAGCTCTCGCCAGGCTGTGAAATCGATAAGCCAGACAATCCTTATCCCCAGGAGGCGTTATTGATTCTAAAATCTGGAGGGCCCGGTCGTGGAATCCAAGAATTGAAAAAATGAGTCCCCGGGTTGTTCTGATCAAGAGGGCTTCTGTTGAATCCAAATTGCCGGAGGATAAATGCTCCGTCGCTTTTCGCAACATTTGAACATAATCTTCCGTTTGTTCGTTCAGAATCCACGGTTGATTCTTCCCAGGCGACGCTGATTCACGCAACTCCCATATACCGCTGATGAATTTTTCGATTTCATCAGAATGATCGAAATTAATGACGCTTTCTGCCGTTTTTGATTCAAAGCAATCGAAAAAAGGAAAAACCTCGTTTATTCTTTTAAGTCGATACTGCCCATGAATGAAAGCAGTGCAGCCGTTGTTTTCATCGCTCCATATTCTTAACTTCCGGGCACTCTCCGGAATATTCAGCAGGAATCCGGACGATGTTTTAACCGGCGAATCGCACGGGTCGTTCAGAATATAAACGGCAGAAGGTTCCGCATCATCAAAAGCAAAGTTTATCCTCATTTTTTTAAGTGAATCATCATATTTGCCGGGTATCGGCAGCCAATGGAGCAGCCCCCGGAAAAGCAGACCGGAATTAAGATCGTTAATCCAATATTCCAGCGCCTCTTCACGATTTGCAGGCAGTTCAATATATCGACGGATTTTGCGGAATGCCGGCGCTTCCTCCTGGCCGCCGGCATCTGTTTCAGCTTTAACCGGCAGATTAACGTAAATTCCAGCATCGGGCGAAGAGGGGGACAATTCGCAACGGAATACCGCAATTGAGTGCGGGAAGGAGGTTTCGATTTCAGCCGAACGGTTCATATCGACTGCGCTCATATCCAGGGGAAATATTCTGTAGAGTCTGCCGTCCGTATAAATTTTCAGCTCGGTTTTTTCAGTATTTTCAGCAGAAACAAAAAATGATACGGGGACTGACCTGAAGTTTGAAGCGGGAATCATACCGGCCGGATCAACAGCATAGTCGACGCCGGGTACGATCCGGCGATAGAGAAATTCCGAGCGATAATTATCTATCAGTTCAGCGGTTTCGGCATCGTCGTCGTCATCGAAGACTGATTTGCCGAATTCATAAGGGTCTGCCGTCGTCAATGTTTTCAGGCGCGTTTTTCTTCCGGGCGACTCAGCGCTTGCCCAGTAGGCGTTATTTCGCCAGAATCTCATGTATCCCAGTCCAGCTTCCCTGTCGTAGGGATTTATACGGAGGACTTTACGATAGTAACTCAGCGCTTCACAGTTCCGTCCGTGCATAAAGCGGCTGTCTTCCAGCAGTCCGGCAAGCATCAGCAATGCCTCCGCATCGCCGGGAAAATGCATGAGGAGTTTTTTCAGCAAATTTTCAGCGGTCAGAAAAGCCTGTTGATCCATTTCCGATTGCGCCCATTCTTTTATTATGCGTTTGTAGAGGAAGAGGGACGGCGGACCTGTTGCATCGATCTGCTCATTGCCGGAAAATAGCGTTTCCAGGTGTTCGGCGGCTTCCTCATAAAAACGATTCGATTCCGGCAAACGACCCGCTTTACGGCTGATGCGGGCTTCCTGACGCAATATCCACGCCCTGACGGTCTGAATGGTCGACTGGTCAAAATATTCTTTGAACGAATCGAATATATTCCTCACGTTATTAAAAAAATTCTGTGCGGCAGTGAAATCATCCCCGTATTCTGAAGCGGCGTAACCCTTGAGAATTTCAGCGACGGCAGCATCCCTGACGGTCAGATTCTCAGAATTCACGGCATCGATTGCAGCCAGAAAACGAGCCCGCTGTTTTTGTATCGGTATATCCTTTTCAGTGGCAAATTCCGGCGTGAATTCCAGTTCAACATTAACGAGCAATTCATGGTCCGATATAAGGGTGATGACATGTCGACCGGGACCGACCGGCAGGGAACGGGTCCTTTTGCGTCCGATCAGCCTGTCGTTTTCGTTCCTGAGCATTTCACAACAGTCATCCCTGCCCAGGAGACCTTTCGCAATCCTTTTGAGACTGAATTTCGGATAGCCGTAAAGCGAAACGGAAGAGGCTTCCTGCGTCAGTTTTTCCGGTATGGTTTCAAAACTTAAGCGTTCGCTAAAACCGCCGTTGACGAGAACGTCGAGGGTATATGACTGATGAATCGTTTCGGGCAGATCGTCATAAAGAAGCCGGGTGTTGATGTTGAGGATGCCTGCCCGATCAAGGAAAAAAGTGGCGGTTCGGTTCATTCGACAGTAAGGGTCGTCATCATTTTGCACATGCGTCGATTCGGTCCCGGCATTCTCTTTTTTGCCGTCAATACTTTCCGGTTTAAGCAGATGTTCTTCCGTCATTCCGGACTTGCTTGTTTTCAGGAAGGAAAGTTCGGAAAAGTATATGAGTCGTCGATAGGCATCAGCGGCATGCTTCACGTCAGGATCAGTTATCAGGGATATATCGAAGGGAAGATATGAAAGTATCTTTTCCTGAAATTGTAGTATGGCCGGATCATGAACTGCCGGCAGGTCAGGAAAAGAAGCAGACTCGTTTTCATCAAACCATTCCCTGGCTTTTTTTTCGATCAATGGCCAACGATTTTCCCGGTTAAGTGTGACCTCTCGGCTTATCCGAACAGTAATCTCTTCTGATGGATCGCCCTCGAAACTCAGCGCCGCTTCAGCGTCAAATTCATACGGCGAACGGGCATACCAGGCGCCTGAATGTTCGATAAGAGGCAGAGGAACCAGGGCTCTTGAATAGGATGAAACGTCATCGCCGGCATCCATGTAAACCAGGTAGGCTTTTACTCGATTTGCCGCATCCGGCGCTATGTCGTTGGATTCCAGAATATCGATCCGCAGAAGAGTTCCTCTTTCCAGGTTGAAAAAAATGACGTCGGCGTCCGCAAGATCGAATACGCCCTCGCCGGACTGAAGACCGGTTTCTTCGAACGCTGCTTTTACAGGCGCCCATCGAAACCGGTGAAACTGACTCATGGACGACAACAGGAAAGATGCTTCGTCACCCGTATTGCCGAACGCAGTTGAAAAACATACGACATTGAATAGAATAGAAATGCAGAAAAATAAAACGCTGCAGGCACAATGAACGGTGTGTTTATTCATAAGTTAATTTATCGATAATATCTGAAAAAAGGTTATAGTGGGCGTCTGATTCCATAGTTTTTCGACGAAATTCGTAGGACAGCTCCAGGTGAATGAAATGATGGTCGCTCACGGAATTGACGGCCTGTCCCTGAACGTTCGTCAATGCTCCTAAGAAATCTATGTTTTTGCCGTAAACAGCAACTCTTTTGGAACCGAAAGCATCAACAAAATAATTTTCGATCCGCTCCAGCAGTTCTTCGTTCTCCGCTTGCGTCATACCGAAGCTGATGATGACGTCTATTTTTTCAGGGCGATTCCTGGCCGGTCCTTTCTCAAAACCGTGAATTTGAACGAAAACAGATTCTCGATAAATTTTCAGGCACTCTTCCGTGATAATCTGAAAGAAAGTATCCCTGTTGTGCGCCATGTCCGCAGGCGAGTCATAGTGATTATGGCTGCGGTTATGCTCTTCGCCTTCCGTTTCCTGTTCAGCCGCATCCCTGGGCAACGAATTCATGAAAAGTCCCGATAAGTCCAGGTTTTCATAAAGATTTCGGGCAATCCTTCCCGTATTCATGTCGGTGAAGGCATGAGGAGCCTGAAGGAATATGCGTTTTGCTTCTGAAGGAGACAAAGGAAAAACAAAAACGCCTTTTCCCTCGCTTTCGGGTGATTTTTCCAGGATAACGGCATGGCGGCGCCTGTTCCGGTCCAGGGCGATGACGACCTGCATGCCCAGGCGATTGAATTTGTCCAGAAGTCCTGGAGAAGGTTGAGAACCGTTGCGCCGTAATTCATAAAGGAGTCCGCGGACAGCGCTCCGGAAAAGCAGTAATTCCTGTTTCGAGGGTTGAAGGAAAACTTCAGCTTTGGAATATTCCAGAGCATCTTTCAACGATTTTTGCAGTGACGGCATGTGTTCTTTCCTCTTTTTCGCCCATGAAACGGAAAACAGACCAGCGTCCGGTATAATAGAAAAGATACAAAGATAAAAGGCAACTATAAAAGTAATGCGTCCGGTAAGTCTTCGGCGTTTCTTTCCATTAATGTAACAGTTTGCTTTCATGGAATTAATAAAACATGAGAGTTTCTTCCCTGGGTTCCTCCTGAAGGGAGAAGAGGCGTAAGTAGACTTTTTCGCCTTTTTCCAGAGACAGTATGAATTTAATTTCGCCGCAGGGCATATCTTCGAAGAGGGGAAAGATGCAATTGACCGGCTCCAGCCATTTTTCCGAAGAACCGTCTGAAAAATCGATAATATCAGACAGGGGCAACCGGCCGGTATATATCCGAAATGTTCTTACCAGGGATGTTTTTCGAGGATAAGGCTTACCCGGTTCCATGTTTCTTTCGTTCAGGCATTGGATTCTAATTACCGCAAAATCATCTGCTGCCTGGTCTCCGTTCGAACCTTCGGACGGGTTGGAATAGTTAGGACGCCGACCTTGACCTGAGTAACCGGTCGACCCTGTTGAAAAGTAAACCATGGCGTTTAAACTGACTACGCCGTCGTTCGATTTAATCATTTTCACCCGGGAAGCAACGGCGTCAGTCAATTCATACAGAGTCCTCATGCTCCATCTTTCCGGTTCGGTTTTCCTGACGGGTTCCTGATTAATGAAGAACCGGTCGGCCGGATTCCCTGATTCGATCAGAACTTTGTGTTCTCCGGCGTCAACGTTTTCCAGGCGCCTTCTGTCGATCAGAGACAGGGGCCGCATGCTCATTTGAGAATCATCCAGCCATATGGAAATATCCGGTTTCTGCGAGGTTTGATCGAGGATATACAGGAGTGAAACGTCCACAAACCTGCTGGAAGGGAACCTGGAATCGCAGAACGTGAATCTCTGGGGACTCCCGGGTGTTAATTCATAGTAATCATAGACTTTCCATTTGAATTTCGGAGCCGATAGACCAGGGACCGCGCCTTTAAGCAACTCAGGCAGGGCAGGCTTGTTGGGTTCGAGAATCAACCGTGCTGATTCGTAATTTTCCGGGATATGAACCGCGCTTTCCTGCGACTGGATACGCTTATACCACTGCTTTACGGTTTTATCGCTTAAATAGGGAATATCAAGCATCCCTTTCGGGAGTTTTATTTCCGTCAGTCTGTTCTGCCGGTTCAAGGCATCGTAATTGGCGGGTCGAAAATAAAACCAGGTCCGGCTGCTTTCATCCTTCATTTTCAATTCCGCCTGTTCCTGCTCCGGTTCCGGTAAAATTCGCTGAACCGCCGGCTTCTGTTCGGGAGATGCGTAAAAAGCCAGGTGTAACGGCTGTCCGGCCCAGAACCGGACCTCTTCCGCATCACGAGGCGCCTTTAAATGAAAAGATGAGGGAAGGCCGGCATATTCGCTGCCGTTCTCCGGTTCTCCGATGACGGCATAGGGAGAAAGCGACGTAACGCCTTGGTAGGTATAGACGTTTTGATCTGAAGAACCGGTAAATTCATAATGGAGCCGGTAACTTAATTCAGCCTCCTGGGGACGGGAACCTGCATCCGTTTCATTCTCAAAGGTCGGCCGGCATACTGTCTTGAATTCAAAAGCGCCGCCGCCGTAAATACGGGGAACTGCTATGACTATGGGTTCCTTTCCATCCTTCGGCGCTGTCCGATAATAAACCGTCCTGTCATATTCGACAGGCGCTGTTTCTTGCGAAGGCTTCTCTTCTTTCACCTCCGCCATGGAAATATCGTTCAGAAACAACGTCTGGGGAAAATAATCCTCGCCGGCATCCCCATAAGCCGGTATCTGCTCCCATGTATAATCGCGCGACCGCTTTTTTTCCCTTTTCGTTACGAAATCCAGGCCGTAAAGGGTCGCTGATGAGACATCCTCCTTATCGATTATATGCGAGCCTATTTGAGGTTTAAACTGTCCGTATGTTCTCATGTTGACCCGGCTGAACGCGGTTACTGCAGCCGTATGATTTTCGGGCGAGTGAAGGGATATCGCCAGAAAACCGTCAAAATTATTCATATCCGATAAGGTTAACATGGAAACTCTGCCGTCTGCAGGGACTTTATCGCCGTTCAGGTAAAATACGCTTTCCAGGTAAACGTTTTTTTCAGGATCGTGTATCCTCGTCTTACGTGTTTTTTCCCATAAAGTCATCTCCCTGACAGGTTCCATATCTTTGTTTAAATATTGAACCTTTAAAGCATATTTATACGTCTGTTCTTCGTCGGCGGTTTCGGACGGCAGGTTCAGGTAGGAAACGAGCTTTATTTTGGGGTCCTGGGGCGTTACGCGGAGAAGCAGTCTGTCCTCGCTGCCGACCAGGTAACCGATTCTGCGTTCTGATTTCTGCAGTTTGAGGGCTGTTTTACGCCATTGTTTATTGGTAACGATATATCCCATCCGATAGCTGAGGAGAAAAGCAAGAATCAGGAGGACCGCACCGAGGACTGCAGCGGTTATCAGCGGTTTAAGGGATCGTTTTCGTGAAAGCATCATATATCCTTAGATTTATCCGGCGACCAGGGCGGCAGCGCTGCCGGCGATGAATTCGGTTACAGTTTTTCTCCAGTCGTCAGAATCCGGCTGAACGAATAGAACATCATCGGCGGCGGGTTCAAGAGAAAACAAGTACAAAGGGGCTTCATTCCGGTTCGGCGCATACATTATGAGGTATTCGTTCACCGAATATCTGTCCAGAATGACTTCGATTTCATATTGCTCATCACGGGCGTATTGTATGACAGCGGCCTGATGAACGACGTTAGATGTTTTTCCATATTGCCGTAATTCACCAATAATGAAGTCGACGTCAAGTTCCAGGGATTCAAGCGCTTCCTTGCGGGACAGGGAAGGGAGCTTCTGGCGTCTTTTGGTCGACATGAGTTTTTCATTGATTATATCATGGAGGAAGGCTTTGTTGTATTCAATATTCATGACGGACCAGGGCTTTTCCTCAATGGGCTGGAGCAGTGGATTGGAGAAGAGCCGTCTGAAATCCTTCGACAGCCAGATGACTATGAATTCGCCCATGTTGAAAGTTTCCGAGTAATGTTGTTGAGCGTTGCCCAGGCTGGTGAGTTCGACTGTCTGTTCGGAAGGCGTTGCGGTATCGGCTTCATAGCCGTATTCAGATAATGCCTTGCGGACGAAGGCGAGTTGGTTATCCGCATCGGTTTCCTCATAATCGTAGAGCGTGGTCAGCAGAATATCCTGATGGTATTGTCTTTCTTCATCGGAGTATCCCCGTATTTGAACCGCGGTCACCGGTTTGAAATTAACGTATTCTCGTTGAACTGCCTGGTGAACGAGTTGAAAAACCGTCTGCAGATTGGCGGGATCGATGACGTTGAAATCATCCGAGCCGGGACGTCGGCTGGTTCCTGAAACGCTTAAGGCGCATGCATCGAAAAGCCTGAACAGATGGATGCCTGTTTTTAAAGTATTCAATTCCGTGACGGGAGCGGGAATTTCAACCATTACCGGGTTTGCCTGGTCCAGGGTGAAAGCATATATGCCCCTGAATTTGACGGGAGTATCCTCAATCAGGATAAGGTATTTCTTCGTTGAGCCCGGATCGTAAATCACCTCTGTTCTATATCCGCAATGTTCCGCAAAAAATGATAGAACGTCCAGGAAGGAGGAGTCCGGAGCGACGTTCTGCTTTTGCTTTCTGATGAGCGGCTGCAGGACCGCGCTGTCGAGATGAAAAAGCTCTCCCAGGCTCGGAGGCTGGTAATTCAATGTTTCGATCCCGGAGGCGATGTGATCGTCCTGTGCCTTAAGGAGATATTCGGCCAGTGAGGCTTCCCTGAATGTCCAGGCAGGGATGCGGCCAGTTTCCATGGCGAGCCGGTTCAATATTTCAAAGGCATTGCGTATCTCCAGAGTATAGAAACCTTTATGGCTGTTTTTTCTGTAGAGATTGTACCTCGTTTTTTCAGTTTCGTTTACCTTCAGCGGATCGATAACCGTTTTTAAGAATTCGTCGTTTAGGAGGGAATTATCTTTTTCGATCCAGAGTCTGTTTCGACGCGCATCGCCATAGATTTGCACGACGTCGCATGTGCGGCTGAATTCCCTGTGTGCGAGATCGAAGGCGTTCTGTCTGTTCAACAGTATATCCGCAGGATCGGGACGGGAGATGTCTTCGGTTCCCGGAATGAGCAGCGCTGCGGCATCCAGGTTCATGAAGAGCGATAAGGCGACTGCCAGGTAATGTTTGCCGCTTTCCGGGTTCATGAATTCCACGACGAGATTGTTTTCAGCCTGCGGATTGAACAGGTATAATCCCCACCCATGAAGGGCGCCCGGACGTTCGCCCGCTTCCCGCAGCAGATAAAAAGTATTGTCCGCAGCCGTATCACGTATCTGTAAAAACTGGTATTGAACATTCTCCAGTTGTTTCGGCAAATCGCTGAGTAATGCATACCGGTGACGGCCGGGGGCCTTCATTGCCTGATGAATGGCATGAAAAATCGAATGAAAACTGTCCTGCTCCGTTGCGAAAAGCCTGTCGGATTCCTGCCGGCCGACCATACCAGGCAAACGTATCGAATCGATCATAATGCGGCGATAAATGTCATCGGAAATTTCCCGATATTCGATTCGATCCGCATATCCGGCCGAACCGTAAGTCCAGCTCGCCGGCAGAACAGTCGATAGAACAAAGGATATCAAGGCTCCTAAAACCGCTGCGGCGAAGGAAGTATGCAATATGATCCGTGAAACCCTGACGAATGAATGAGAACGATGTATCTCAAGCGCGATCAACGTGGGCAGAATATAGGCGAACCCATATAAATCCGTGGCTTTGAAACCAGGATAATTGAAGGAAACGTAGAATCCCAGGATAAACTTTAATGCTGTCCCGATGGCGAAGAAAAAAAGAAGAAGCCGGGGACCTTCCATGGTGACAGCGCGAAAAGGACGCGAATTCAATATTATTCGTCCGATGATATAGATGAGAGCGGCCTCGATTAACGTAGTCAATATTTTCAAGGGCGTAAACCAGGCTATGCCCAGCAGGGCCGGAACAAGTATGCCCCGCGTCGTCCATCCGAATTCTTCTTTATAACGGTGAGCCAGAAAAGCGCCGATCAGTAACACGATGTAATACCGGGCGCTCTCCGAAAAAGCCGTCGCCATGCTTTCGTAGAGCAGTTCAAATTTGCTGATGGTGAAATTCGTGTAAGGTATAAGGATATAATTGACGAAAAGACAAGTTAAGGTAATGTTGATGGATATGGGAATCAGGCCGCGCCGGAGTCCCGAACGCCAGAACAGGTTCGCTGTCAGGGGAACGATAACCAATCCGATGCTGTGCAGCTCGTTTCTGAAGTCGACAGCAACCGGCAGATGACGGCTCAAGACAGCGGAAAACAAAGGCAACAGCGGCCCTTCAAATAGAATCTTAACGCCGATGCTGAGCATTAGGATAGTCAAAAAAGCATCCTGGCCGAAAAAACGGCTCCATATTTTGAACCGGCTGAGTCCGTCGGAAAGAATGCGCATCAGAAAATAACTGATGAAAGCCTCCACGATGATGATGAATGCGCTTATGGGCTTAACCAGGATGATAGGCGCCAGGTATCCCGGCACGATAAGGCCGCCGAAAGCCCATCCCAGGGTCTCAGAAAAGAACACCGAAAAAAACAGGCCGATAAATACAGGCGGAATGACGGACGACGACAAGCCGCTGTCCGGAAATATGTGCCATCCTATTTCTTTCATTAAATTCCGCCTTGTGCCGGAAAATCGATAACGTTAAAAGCCCGTTTATTTGTAGCCAACCTCAACCCTCAAGAAGTCGTTTCTGAAAAACCGGACCGGCCGACGAATTACTCAATCGACTCAACCCCAATATGTAAATATTTTATATAAGCCTCTCTGTCAACCCTGTTTCATGGTTCAACGGAGAACTGAGATGAAGCGGGACGGGAAAATCGTTCGGTGAGGTGAATGGAATGCGGGACTGGGATCATAGCCCGCATTTTTCATACAAAACCGGTTACGAGCGTCCATATCCCCGCACCTTCAAGCGCTGCTCCCTGCGGCCTTGCTCAACGTAGCGCTGCTATGTTTCCGCAGTCCTTCAGTCCGCCATGCTTGAATCTGCGGGAATCTGAACGCTCTCACTACGATTTTGTATGAGAAATCCGGGATAGGGCTTCGGCATTGGGATAATAGGAAAAGTTGAGACTGATCAAAGCGGGGCAACACTTCTTCAATACTTTCGACATTTTATTTCAATAATCGGGGTCGGGTTCGGTATCGGGATCGTAATCCAAATCGAAACAAAATGATGGGATATTCTGAAGAATTGCAACCTCAAAAGACGCATTTTTGATCAATGCCATTATTTCGTATTGGTTTTGCTTGATTTCACGGGTTCAGCTTCAGCCAATTTCAAACATAACCGATTCAGCTCCGAGACGAGTTTCAATCGCCGCAATATGGCTTCTGGACTCATATCGGGTTTGTTTTCCCACCTTTCGAATTTCTGATCAGCGTTTTTCATCTTCATTTCTCTGGTTCAGTTTTTCCAGGTCCGCCAGGTCCTGCAATCTGCCGGAGAGTTTTTTCATTTTTTTTAACCCCTCAACAGAAACCGATGATAACTCGTAATCGCCTGCTATATAAGTCTCCCGTTTTTCCCAAACATCCTTTAGAACCGGGGAGAGAAGAACGAAATCGAGCGTAGAAATTTCCTCTCCGATTATTTTTGATACGCGATAGACACGGGTTTCCGATTTTTTGCCCTCATGGAATTTAATTATGCCGGCTCTTATCTTGAATCCTTGCGTATCCGCCAGGTTAAGAATGCGTTTCAGGTCTTTTTCCCGAATAAGAATGTCGATATCCTGCGTAGCCCTGGGACAGCCGTGAAGGGCAAGCGCCAGGTCGCCGCAGAGGGCATACGGAATCCTGTTATCGTTTAATATCGTCGCTATGGTCTGTAACTCTTCGTGAATTTTCATTGCCGCTAAAAAGAACTCCCGGGTGGCTCCCTGACATCATTTCGACATTTTAATTTTATACCGTCAGATCAGAAAGTCCAATCGAATGGTTTGCCCTTCTTCGGGGATGGAGTCTTTCCAGTAATTCACGTGGTCGGTAATTCTTGCGATTGCATTTTCGAGGGCTCGGATTTCCCGGAGAGCGCTCCGTATACAGCTTCAATTTTGAAGCGCTGTTCGCCTAACCGGTTGACTTTGACGGCGTATCGTGAAAAAAAGAGGTGAGGTGTGAATTAACCGGCTGATACGTTCGATAAGACCAATGGATAAATTTTTTTCATTTTCAACATGCTTGGTTCTGATTGCACTCGCCGTCGGCGGCGCTTACGGTCCCAATATCGACGACTTTTTTCTGGCTGACGATTATGCTCACCTTATCATCGTCCGGGATGCTTCTTTCCATGAATTCCTCAAGGTCCTGATGCCGCAACCGGGGCAGAACTTCATTCGTCCCCTGGGATTCATATTCTGGCGCGTTCTCTGGAACCTGTTCGGTTTTAATCCTGTCGGCCATCACCTGGGCAGTCTGTTTCTTCACGTGCTGAATTGCCTGTTGTTGATCAGGCTTTCTTTCAGGATTGCAGGATTCAACAAAGAAACCGCGGTAATGACAGGGTTGTTTGCTGCTCTTTATCCTGCGGGAAACCAGGCCGTGGTCTGGGCCAGCTCCTATTACGATCTTCTCGCCGTTCTCTTCATGCTTGCGGCCTTGAATTTTTATGCGGAATTCCGGATACGTCATCGATTCAATCTGTTTACAGCGGTCCTGGTATCCTGGATGGCGGCCCTGGCATCCAAGGAGACTGCCTTGATTTTTCCTTTTTTGATTCTGCCGCTTGAATTCATTCGTTTCGGACTCTACGATCCAGTCCAGTCACGGAAAAGGCGGACCATGCGGATAACCTCACTGCTTCTCATTCCCTTTTTTTACCTGGGTTTCCGGCTGTTTTTTCTTGAAGGAATGGGCGGTTATCCGACGAATGATATTTTCAGCTTGCACGGACTGACAGAGTTGATAACGAAAGCCGTTCCGCTCACTTTCGTCATGATGCTTCACCCGGTTAACCCGCGGCTGCCCGAATTCGGATCGCCCCTGATCGTCCTGACGTCCGTTTTAATCGGTGTTCTGATCGTATTCTCATTTCGAAGGCTAAAAACCGGGAACGCTCAAGCCCTTGCACTCGCAACGCTCTGGGCGGTCTTCGGCTCTGCGCCGCTCTGTTTCAACCTGTGGATAGGACTGAGATACGACCTGTCGCGCTTCGCCTATTTCCCGGCGTTCGGGCTGGCCTTATGGCTCGCCTGCGGATATTCGTCTGTTCCTTTTAAAAGGTTGTACAGAAGAATTTTTGCCTTAATCGTTATTGTCCTCTTTTTCTTTGCGCTGAGGATCAACAACAGACCCTACGATATCGCTTCAAAAATCCCGGAAACAGTTCAGCGGGACATCAAAGAACAATACTTCCCAATGCCTCCGTCCCCGGTCATCCTGCTTATCGGTATCCCCGTGGGTTATTATGGAGCACCGGTGTGTTATCCTCATCCCGAATACAATTCCTGGCCCTTTATGCTGGCGCTTTCCTATGATCTGGAGTCCGCCCGGCCCCTGGATGAAGGGCTTTCCGTGGAAGCAGGCCAGGAATATATCGACGGGCTGCCTTTTAAACTGTTCACCATTTCAGAAAAAGAAGCGGAAATATACAGAAAACAGTTTGACCGCGAAAGAATCCTGGAATATAGATTCGATCCGGAAATTTTTTAACCTTGTCGTGTTTTCGTTAAACAGTTCACAATTTTTACCAGTGAATGTCAAAAAATATGAAGGATGTGAATACTTCCCCAATCAGTGATAAAACAACCAGTTATAACCCACCGGCCATAAAACAACCCAATATGACTCGTAGTATACAGGTCAAAAGACTGGAGACCGCCCCGCCTGGAACCGACCAGCCATAAAATAACCCAATCAGACTCCCCCTCTCCATTCATGGCTAATCCTAGCACACACTTGACACCGCCACCCCCA
>CAZUFC010000063.1:0-48262 GCA_964619725.1 uncultured bacterium
TCAGGTGGTAAACTTATTTCCAGAATCGCCGGCAACTTTCACCGGAATACGCACTCCACCATTACTCCCATTGAATTCAAAATATTTATTCCGCTTCTCTCGCAAATTTTCCCTTGCTTTAATATCGCATTTGTATTATAAGTGTTTTGTTTGAAGCCGACTGACGAACACCTTAGTTCCGGACGACGGCTGGTTGATATCGAGAATGGCGTTGAGCAATAACGTTCACGGATAACATTGTTTTCACAATGATATTCAAAAAATTCGAAAGGTGGTGAAATTCACAGAATGGAAGCTCTGGGAATGATTGAAACAAAAGGACTTATTGGTTTAATTGAATCTTCTGATGCAATGGTCAAAGCAGCAAAAGTGGTTCTTGTCGGGTATGAAAAAATCGGCGGAGGATATGTCACGGCGTTGGTCCGAGGGGACGTCGCAGCGTGTAAGGCGGCAACGGATGCAGGAGCGGCGGCAGCCCAGAAGGTCGGCGAATTAGTGTCTGTGCATGTAATTCCTAGACCTCATGTGAGCCTGGACGATATTTTCCCCATTAAATTGAAAGAACAGGAATAATCGGCACATAATCTAAAACGCTTTTTCAATGTCATATCGTTGAAAAAGCGGATTTTGCTTTAACGAAATTTTGCTGTAATGAATTTGATACTATGAACGAACATGATTTACCCAAAGACCAACTGGTTGAGATTATTACAAAGATTACCAGGCAAGTGCTGCAACAGTATGGTTCGACTTTAAACGATGCTTCTGAGATTATTGTGGAGCCTTGCGATTGCAGCGGCGTCGACCTGTCTGAGTGTACGAGTTGCGGATTGTGCATTGTTCGTCGGAATGACGTAAAGGAAGTATTGGATTCCGGTGCGGACCGGCTTGGCGCTAAACCGGGCATTAAAGACATTGACGGGTCATTAGGGTCCTATATTGATCACACTTTGTTGAAGCCCGATTCCACTGAAAAGGACCTGAAAACTTTATGCGACGAAGCCTTGAAGTACCGTTTTGCGGCTGTCTGCGTGAATCCGGCGAACGTGAATTATTGTGTTGAACGGTTGAAAGGATCGCCGATTAAGGTCGCCGCTGTCGTCGGTTTTCCCCTGGGAGCTACGACTACGTCCATAAAAGCGGCTGAAACACGCGAAGCCGTATTGAACGGAGCAAAAGAAATCGACATGGTCATAAATATAGGGGCGCTGAAAAACGGGGATTACCAGACTGTATACGAGGATATTAAATCCGTGGTAAATGCGGCCGGAGGCAATGTGGTCAAGGTTATTCTGGAAACGGCTCTTTTGGACGAAGAGGGCAAAATAGCAGGTTGCGTTTTATCGAAAGCAGCCGGCGCTCATTACGTTAAAACTTCGACCGGTTTCGGGCCGGGCGGTGCGACCACTGACGATGTTGTTCTCATGAGAAGAATTGTCGGCCCATCAATGGGGGTCAAAGCATCGGGAGGCATAAGAGATCAGAAGACAGCTCAGAATATGTTGAAAGCCGGGGCCACTCGCATCGGAGCCAGCGCTTCGGTAGCCATTGTACAAAGTTAATAAATCATCATTAGAACCGGGCCTGACGTGGATACATATGATATCATCTTAAAAAAAAGAGACGGCGGGAACCTGTCTGCTGGAGAATTGGATTTTATGATTAAAGGCATCGTTTCCAGCCGCATACCGGATTATCAGATAGCCGCCTTTCTGATGGCCGTTTTCATTCGCGGAATGTCAA
This sequence comes from uncultured bacterium, assembly GCA_964619725.1. Taxonomy (GTDB): domain Bacteria; phylum CSSED10-310; class CAZUFC01; order CAZUFC01; family CAZUFC01; genus CAZUFC01. Next base: position 1,744 of record CAZUFC010000063.1, read on the forward strand.
GGCAGGAAACGATTGATTTGACGTGCTCTATGATGAAATCAGGCGAAGAGATTATCCCGGATGAATTGGGTCCCGTTACTGCGGATAAGCATAGTACCGGCGGCGTAGGAGACAAAGTCAGCATTCCGCTGGCGCCGTTGGTCGCGTCAGCCGGCGTACGAGTGCCTATGATGTCCGGAAGAGGACTGGGGCACACGGGCGGAACGCTCGACAAGCTGGAATCCATTCCAGGATTTTCCTGCATAATGAACAAAAGAAAATTCATCGAGGCAATGGAAACCGTCGGAGCTGCCATTATCGGCCAAACCGAAAAACTCGTGCCCGCCGACAAAAAGCTTTACGCTTTAAGAGACGTCACAGCCACTATCGATTCCATTCCCCTGATCGCCGCCAGTATCATGAGCAAAAAAATTGCAGCGGGTCCCAGGGCAATCGTTTTCGACGTTAAAATAGGCTCCGGGTCTTTTTTGAAGTATCCTGGCAAGGCGGCCGAATTAGCTGAACTGATGATCGATATTGGTTCTGGGCTTAACAGGAATGTCAGCGCATATATTACTCAAATGGATCAACCTCTGGGCCGTTGCGTAGGTAATGCTCTCGAAATTAAAGAGTCGATCCTGTTCCTGAAAGGCGAAGGCCCGGAAGATTTAAAGGAAATCGTATTTAAACTTGGCGCTGAGATGCTTCTTCTGTCCGGAAAATCAAGCGATTTGAATAGCGCTGAAAAAATTCTCGACGAATGCCTCGCTTCCGGACAAGCCCTTCAGAAATTTCAGGAAATGATTCAGAACCAGGGCGGCGACACCTCGGTTATAGATGATGCCGGTAAACTGCCTTCCGCTGAAAAGGTCACAATACTGGAATCTCCTGAATCCGGTTATATTGAAAAATGCGATGCTCTACAAATCGGACGAACGGGCGTGTCGTTGGGGGCCGGCAGAGAGAGGATGGACTCAGTTGTCGATCCATCTGTCGGATTCGTTTTAAACGCCAAAAAATACGATTATATCGAGAAGGGCGAACCGTTGTTGGAAATTCACCACTCCGCCGATTTGCCTGAAAGTTTTTTCTCTCGACTGAGAAGCGCTTACAGCTTTTCTGAGGTCGAACCGACAAAAGAACCTCTCATCATTAAAAGAATAGCCGGCTGAAAATGAAAGAAAAACACCTCCTTATTCTTATTCTTATCGCTTTTGCGGGCGGCGCTCTCGTATTATTGGTGAACGAAAACTATCGAATTGAAAAAAATCTCATGGGAAATTCTGATTATTGCCCGGATATTGAAATTTCAGAAGAAGAAGTAAAGGAAGAATCGGAAAGAAGAAATCGTTCTTCAGAGAGCGAAAATTATGAAGAGACGATTGACGATACCGATGAAGACAACCCAAATTTGAGATATTATTGATTTTGTTTACCCGCAATGATTAAAGCGGTTCAAATTCTAACGCCTGCGTTCATAGCCGGGATACTTGTTGCCCGTTTCACCGATATCCCGGAGTTATCGCTGATTCCTGTTTTTTTCGTTAGCGCATTTTTTCTATTGATGTCGCTGATCTTCTATTTAAAGGGAAAAAGTTATCAGTTTTTCCTGATCTTCCCTGCTTTTCTCGGCGGCGCATACAACCTGCAATATCACATGGCGACTGATGTCCCGGGCCACCTCGCCTTATACCTTGAAGAGAGCTCCTTTAAGAAAAACACGGCTGCGGTCGGCACCATCACGGCAGAACCCGAAATACGGGAAAGATACACGCTGCTTGAGCTGACGCCTGAATACATTAAAAAAAATTATCAGGACAGCAAAATTCTCATCAGTCGTGGAAAAATAGCGGTACGCATTTATCCGAGCATCGGTGATTTATTCTATCAGTTGTCTTATGGCGATAAAATATTAATTAAAGACGTCGCATTGACTCCGCCCCCGGAACCGAATAATCCCGGATTGTTTAACTATAGCGAGTATCTGTCCAACAGAAACTTTTTTTCTCAGGTCAGCATTCGAAATTCCTGGCAAATAGAAAAAATGGGCGTCGGTGATTTTAATTTTCTCGTTCGTTTTGCTCTGTCCGTTAAAAATAATATTTTACAAACTATAAAGAAGACAATGCCTTTTCCGGAATCGACGTTTCTCGGAGGAGTGCTTCTGGGGCTGAGATTCGGTTTGCCGGGAGATATCGTTGACCAGTTTCGCGCGGCCGGCGTTTCGCACGTTCTGGCCGTATCGGGTCTCCACGTAACGATCATCACGGCCCTGTTCATGGGCATATTTTCCATGATGAAAATGCCGAAACGGGCGGCAGGACCTATAATTATTTTCTTTCTGATTATTTTTACTCTTATAACGGGTGCGCGACCCTCCACAGTCAGGGCCGCCATAATGAACAGTCTGGGCCTTATCTTATACTACATCATCGGACGCGGAATTAAATCTTCCCTGCTTTTCGCTATCTCCGCCTCCGCTCTGTTGATTCTATTGAACAATCCCCTGATTCTCGGTGAAGCTTCTTTTCTATTTTCTTTCACCGCCGTACTTTCCTTGGGACTCCTGACCAACCCCGTATCCCGCTTTATGAAAAGAAGACTCAGGTCTCCCGCCTCATTCGCTGTTTTGTTCTTTGCCGTTTACCTTATCGGCGCGTTTATTACTGACAGCCGCTTTTACTTGCATCCTCCCAATGCCTTCTGGATATTGCTCGCTCTTATACCGCTTTCCTTTTTTATACAAAAATTCACCCATATTCGTTTTACTTTTGATCACTTGCCCTTTTGGCTTCGCTCCTTTGTTGCAGCCCAGGCCGCCATTCAACTGGGAATGGCTCCCTTGACGGCTCAATTTTTCAACCGGGTATCCGTTTCTGCGCCGATTGCCAATTTTGTCGCCATACCGCTGATAGGCGTTATCGTGCAAATCGGTCTTATAGCCGGTCTCCTGGCTTTTATCCCAGTCGTCGGAATCTATTTAGCTCTTATTCTTAACGCCTTCAACTGGTTATGCGTTAAATTTTTTCTGGGTACGGCTGCATTCTTCTCGAACAATTTTCCCTATCCGAGGCTTACTCCACCAGGATTGGAATTTTTCCTGATCTATTTCTTCATTCTTTTCCTCTTCATGAATAGAGAAAAAATCATTTACGGAACCAGAGAGTATTTTCCGGTGTGGAAGAAACTTCTCAAAACCAGCAGGCGCATTAGATTACAAACCGTCACAGGCTGCATCCTTCTGGCGATTATCGCCGCTTCCGGCGCGAAACTAGCGCTTTCCCAGCAGGAAGAACCGCTTCGCATTCTGTTCATTGATCCCCGATCTTTCAATGTCGGTAAAGGCAGCTCCGTCCTGGTGCAAACTCCTGCCGGAAAGTCTATCCTGATTGATGGAGCAACCAGAAGGGCTTCTTTTTACGACAGAATCGTCGATTTCGATCTCGGTGAAAGATTATTAACTCCTTTGCTTTTGAAAAAAAACATCTCTACGCTTGATCTGGTCGTTCTTACGAATCCCCTGCCGCAAAATATCGGGGGTTTGATTTCGGTTGTAAAAAATTTTAGAATTTTATTGGAGGCGGATAGTCTTCCGGTCGATGAAATTCCCGACAGAAAATTGTCCCTCGAAGACATCGCTGCTGCCGAAGACGATCCGGCGCTTGAATATTTGTCGCCCGAAGAGGTTTCAATGATGCTTGACGATTTAAATGATTATTTTGAACTCCTGGGTTATTCCGATACGCGCCGATTACGACTGACGGAAGGTATGACTTTATACAGCGAATCCCTTGATTCTGGAAAAACGCTTACGATAGATGTCCTTAATCCCCCCGCTGATCCTGATATCCTTACAGGTATTAAAAACAGAAGCATCGTTCTCCAGATCAATTATGGTGAACTCAGCGTCCTCCTGCCAAGCAATATTAACGAAGCCGCAGAATCCAGACTCGTGGAAAAATACGGCGCTGAACTAAGAAGCCAGGTCTTGCTCGTCCCGGATAACGGAAGCCGTGATGCCAGTTCTTTGCCATTCATTAATGCCGTTTCTCCTGAAGTAGCCATATTCCAATATAAATATGAACGATATGCCAATCGTTACTTCAAGCGCAACTGGCAAAAATACAGCGAAAAAGGCATTACATGCTTCAGAACAGATAAATCAGGCGCCGTGTCTCTATTTTCCGACGGCTCAACAATGCGTCTTGAAACTGTTTTTCAACCTTCGTTCATCAAATCAGAATCCCAAGATAGCCCAGCAAATGAATGGAACTTCGAATTATGAAATTCAAAGTCCAGCACCTGTTTCTGTTATTTATTTCTCTAGTCGGCTTCTTTACGGGTCTGTGGTTTTTAATTCAGCAAAGCGTAGTTGAAACAGTCGTCGTAGTTCATGCCGTTGGTCCAGATTTCGATGAAATTTCGTTGGATTATCCCTGGGGGACCCCTCCTCCCTCTACCGCAGAACCCGCATACACGCCCTTAACGAAATTGTCGAATGAAGAGCTGGAGGAATTTCGAGAAAAATTCAAAATAAACGTTAACGAGGGTTCTGCCGAAGAGTTAATGAAATTGAAAGGAGTCGGACCTGCTACAGCGGCTGACATCATTGAATACAGACGAACGAAAGGTCCCTTCAGAAGCATCCGGGATTTAGCGAAAGTCAAAGGCATTGGGGCAAAAACGCTGGCTAAATTCGCAGACGACATAACTGTCGGACACCCTGAAGACATTACTTTTCCGCAACCCGATGAAAGAAAAAAATCATCGAGGAGCACGGCAAGCGGCAGCGTTTCCGTCACGGAAAAAATTAATATAAATACAGCCGGTTCGGCTGAACTGCAAAAATTACCTCGTGTAGGACCCAAGACAGCAGAAAAGATAATTCAATACAGAGAAGAAAACGGGCCGTTCCTTCGAAAAGAGGACATAAAGAAAATCAAAGGAATCGGTCCTAAAACATTCGAAAACATGAAAGAGATCATAGAGGTGGATTAGAGTTTTTTTCAAACAAAAAGATCATCCAATTATGTTGATTTTTCTTGATGAAAAAAGTCCGTTTATTTTCGATCATCAAGAGAATCTCCGATTGAAAAGGAGAAACGACAATGAATGAAAATAAAAATTACCCTGTGGTCGAGGACCCGGGTTTCTTTTCTAAAAGCCTTATCCCTGTGTTGATTTTCTTTATCGCTGCTGTGATTTTGTTCGGCTTATCTTTTCTCAGGGGAGATGAAAATCCGTCAACAGCAGCGGCGGACGAAATCATAGAGACAGAGAAATCGACTGAACAGTCCCGTATGATCGTGAATTTTCTCGATATAGGAGAAGGAGACAGCATACTGATCCAAAGTCCAAGCGGGAAAAACATTCTCATAGACGGGGGAATGGGCTCGTCGGAATATTCTCACTTCGATGCGGGGGAAAATGTTATAGTTCCCATGCTTCACAATCGGAATATAGAAGTTCTTGACATTGTAATCTCCACGCACCAGCATTTCGATCATATCGGAGGATTGATAAGCGTTCTTCGTTCCTTTCCCGTAAAAAAGTATATTGACAACAAATTTGCTTTTGGAACTGAAAGTTACGCTGAACTTTTACAGATAGTAAAAGAGAAAAATATCCCCTATGAGAAAGGAGTCGCGGGAGATATTATAGATATTGACCCGAATATATGGATCCAAATTCTTCACCCAGTCGAAGACAGTTATTTCAAAGGGACGCGTTCCGATGCCAACAACAACTCAATCGTCATGAAACTCATCTATCACAAAATAGATTTCCTTTTGACCGGCGACGTTGAAACCGTCGCTGAGCAGACTCTACTGGAATACGGTCAAGCATTGAAAAGCTTCTTTTTAAAAGTCCCGCATCATGGCTCGGAAACGTCTACTTCATCTCTTTTTCTCAAGACAGTCGATCCGAAAGTAGCCATTATTCCTTCAGGAGAAGGAAATCGTCACGGCCATCCAGATTCGGTAGTCGTTAACCGTTTGCGGGATTACGGCGTGAAAATTTACAGAACCGACTATCACGGAACCATCTCGGTCATAACCGACGGATTCGGTTATAAAATAATTACGGAAAAATGATTTTTCTTCCTTATGTTCTCAGCATATCCGCCGTCGTCTTCCTCATTAACTTTTACTTTATGGTTCAATACCTGCGAACCAGGACAGACGACGCTGATGTAAAATCTGCTTCCAATCTCTCCTCCATCAGCGGCTTGCCCTATTTACCCGAAGAGTCATCAGATACTGACGAACCTGAAACTTCTCCATATGCCTTTCAGGAAAATCAGAAAACAACCGTCATTTCTCAACCGACCGAAAAACATCTGGATTTAATGCCTGTCAATGAAGGAGAAAAGGACTTAATCGTCACTCATTCGGACTTTGACGGATTCATTTCCGGCGCTTTATTACAAAGAAAACTCGGCAAAAAAGCGGAAATTTCCTTCAGTTCCCCATTGAGAATCGGAAAAGACCTGACTAAATCATCGCTCCAGCTTCCTTTCTATAATCGAATATTCGTCGCCGACATTAGACTGAATCCTTCGTTTGAAAAAGAGGTCGAACTTTTTTTGAAAAATGCCGCCAATAATAACGTTTCTGTGTTTTGGTACGATCATCACATCTGGGCGGCTTCATCCTTTTCGATCCTCAAAAGTCACTGTGAGGATTGCATTGTAGATACTAATTTTAAAACGGCTGCCGAAATTATCCAGCGCCGTTTGTTTCAAAAGGATGAATATTCTGAACGGCTGATTCATTTTATAAAGGGTAAAACAATTAAATCCGATCCCGATTGGGACGAGGATATACGCTTCTTGTTGTCGGAATTGCAAACGCGTCTTCCCGTTGAAATGAAACAAGGCGTCATATCAAAACTGGCTTTCAACGAACCCCTTGAGACAGCCGAAAAGCGTTTAATCAAAAATGGACGCAAGAGAAGCATTTTCACCGAAAGGATAGCCCGAAAAAAACACCTGACTGTAATCACTCACAGAAAAAGGAAATTCATCATCATTGATTTAAGAACATTCCGCTATGAACAAACTGAGTCTGGACAGAGGCTGTACGTCATTGAAAAGAAAAAACCGGAATCCGTCGTCGGAATGAAAGCATGTCGAGAACATGATGCTGACTTCGCTCTGATTCTCTGGTCAAATGAACGATTTTCACTCTACCAGGGAATCGATAAATCGGTAGACTTTTCTCAGCTTTTCGGCATTCAAAAATTCGCAAAGTATCCGGTTAAGATCAGAGGGCATTCCTATGCTGCAGGCGGAGAAATTTCAATAAATTTTATAACTAAGGTAAGATTAATTTTTAATTGGAGCCTTCCAAGTGAAATTCTTGCGCTGATCGATGGATTAAAAGAAAATTTTTAAATTTTGCCACGGAGACGAGAATGGCTTCTGATTTTGACAGAATAGAATCCGTCGTTTTTTCCGAAAAGCAGATATCCCGAAGAATCAATGAACTTGGCCGACAAATTTCGGAAGATTACAGAGATAAATTTCCTCTTCTCATCGGCATACTTAGAGGAGCTTTTATTTTTTTAGCCGATCTGGCCCGTGCAATCCACATACCATGTACTTTCGACTTCATGGCAGTGAGCAGCTACGGATCGAAGACGAAAACCTCCGGGGTCGTTCGGATTTTGAAAGACCTGAACGAGCACATCCAGGACAGACATGTCATTTTGGTAGAAGATATCATAGATACGGGATTAACCCTGGATTATTTGATCCGCATACTCAAAGCTCGACATCCCGCCAGTCTGAAAACATGCGCATTACTTGATAAAAAAGAATGCAGAAAAGCAGATATTCAGGCCGACTATACCGGATTTACGGTACCTGATGCCTTTATGGTGGGTTACGGTCTGGATTTGGATCAGTCATTCCGTAATTTGCCTTATGTAGGCATATACAACGAAAACGCAGACGCATAAAAAGAATGCTTAAGGAGAATGAACCCGTATGAGTTTGGAGAAACGCCTTCAGGTTGCAAGAGGATTAAGAAAAGCAGACCTGGTATTAAAAAACGCTCGAATAGTGAATTTGTTCAATTACGAATGCATACCAGGAGATGTGGCTGTTCACAAGGGCAGAGTTGCAGGAATCGGTCGCTACAACGGAGTGGAGGAAGTAGATTTACAGGATCGTTATCTTGCTCCCGGCCTGGTAGACGGACATGTTCACGTAGAAAGCTCTCTCGTTACAATCCGGGAATTTTCTAAAGCCGTCAGTTCGCGTGGAACGACGACATGTATAATAGACCCGCATGAAATCGCCAATGTCATGGGACTAGAGGGAATTAATTATATGCTCAAATCCAGCAAATACAATCCCGTAGACATTTTTCTCATGTTGCCCTCATGCGTGCCCTCGACCCATATGGAAACCGCCGGCGCTGAACTAAGGGCGATTGATCTTCTGCCTCTACTCCCTAATCCCTGGGTTTTAGGAATGGGCGAAATGATGAACTATATGGGCGTAATCAATGCCGATCCGGAAGTTTTGGAGAAAATAAAGATCGCTGAATCTAAAACAGTAGACGGCCATGCTCCTTCATTATCCTCGAACAATCTCTGTGCTTATGTTTCCGTCGGCATACGTTCCGATCATGAATGCACTACTCTGGAAGAAGCACAAGAAAAATTGCGCCTGGGGATGCATGTGATGATCAGGGAAGGCTCTTCTTCAAAAAACATGGAATCCATAATACCTTTGGTGAATCGCGGCAACGCTGAAAATTTTTCCCTGGTAACGGACGACAGGAATCCCAGAGACCTTTATGAAGAAGGTCACATTGACGCGCTCCTTAGAAAATCTGTGCAGAAATGCGGACTCGAACCTTTATTGGCTCTTAGGCTTGCGTCCCTCAGCACATGTCGGTATTTCGGATTACGGGACCGCGGAGCGATCGCTCCTGGCTACCTGGCTGATATGGTTGTTTTTGAGGACCTCCAGGATTTTGCAATCAAAATGGTACTGAAAAACGGCGAAATCATCCTCCAGGACGGAAAGCTGCTGTGGAATAAACCTCAAGCTCCTTTACCCCGTCTTCGCAGCTCAGTGAACACGAAATGGCTTAAAGTATCGGACTTTGAGATACCTTCCTCAGGCGACAAAGCCCGCATTATCGGAGTAATTCCTGGTCAAATACTGACGGATCAAATAATCGACAACCCATTGATTGAAAAAGGCAAAGTCCTCTCCGACACCGACAGGGATATTTTAAAACTGGCTGTTATTGAAAGGCATACAGGCTCATCAAATATCGGGCTCGGACTGGTCAAAGGATTCGGATTGAAAAACGGTGCGCTGGCCGGAACAATCGCCCATGATTCTCACAACCTGGTCGCAGTGGGAACGAATGATGAAGATATTTTCAACGCAGCCGTTCAGGTCATCAAAGATCAAGGAGGGCTTGCCGTTTCGATCAATAATAAAATCGCTGCCTCGCTTCCCTTGCCTATCGCCGGGTTAATGTCGGATCGCCCCCTGGAAGAAGTCGTAAATAATGTCTTTGATCTCATGAAAATCGCTAAATCTCTGGGTTGTAATCTTCCAGACCCCTTCATGGCCCTTTCTTTTACTTCTTTGCCCGTTATACCGTCCTTGAAATTAACCGACAAAGGATTGGTGGACGTCAACCGTTTTGAATTCGTTGACCTCTTCTTAAAGCCTGATCAGAAATGAAGGGCTTGATCTTTAAAAATAACCGTCTGCAACTCGTCCGCAATCTTCCTCTGCCTCAACTGAAAAATGATGACGCACTCATTCATATTAAGCTCGCAGGTATTTGTAAAACCGATCAGGCTATTTACGAAGGCTATATGAACTTCGAAGGCGTTCTCGGACACGAATTCGTAGGCGTCGTCAAGGATGCCCGCAATAAGGACTGGGTTGGAAAAAGAGTCGTCGGTGAAATAAACATCGGCTGCAATTCCTGCGAATACTGTCAAAATAACATGTCAAGACACTGCCTCTCACGCTCTACCATTGGAATACTCGACCACGACGGGTGCTTCGCCGAATTCCTGTCACTCCCTGTTCAAAACCTGCATGCCGTTCCCCCTGATCTCCCTGATGAGGCAGCAGTGTTTACTGAACCCCTGGCCGCCGCTCTTGAAATCCTGGAACAGCGCCATGTGGAACCCGATCACAATGTACTCGTTATCGGCGACGGAAATCTCGGCTTCCTTATCGCACTCACCCTCGTTTTAACAGGCTGCAGACTCATTATTGCAGGAAAACACGAACAAAAATTGTCCGTCTTTCGTAAATCAATTAAAAATGTTGAAATTCTCAACTCCAGCTTAAATGTAAATTTGCTCGAGGAGCTCCAAAATAGTATGGATATTGTGGTGGAGGCTTCCGGCTCCTGTTCCGGACTCCTCTCCGCGATCAAGGCCGTAAAGCCTAGGGGCACAATAATTTTGAAAAGTACCTATAACAAAAATTCTTCAATCGATCTCACTCCTTTTATGGTCGATGAAATTTGCCTGCTTGGTTCTCGTTGCGGACCCTTTAAACCCGCTGTTCGACTCCTGGCTGAGGGATTAATTGATCCCATCCCCTGGATTCAAAAAATATACCCTCTTGATCAAGCTGAGAAAGCTTTTTGTGAGATGCAGGAGACAAGCTCAAAAAAAATTCTGCTCAGAATCTGATCATCAAGCTCACTATCTTTATGGCATGTCCATAAAGCCATTTTTAGACAATCTGATAAAGTTAAAACACATCTCCTCGTAATTATTTGTTCCGCTTGCGACAGCGATACCGATCCCGACCCCAATACCTGAACAACCTGGTATGAATGAAAAAAAGATGGGTGATTTCGCCAGGCAGATATTTGTGGGACATGGTAAGTTTCTTATGAGGATTTCAATCAGTCAAAATTTCTATGAAAAAGTGTAACCCCAGATCGATCAGTCCCGAAAAAAGCGTGTTACCTTTGGACATATAATTCAAAGCAGCATATGACTTTAAGACTTAATCCTTCAAATCATATGCTGCTCAAAAAACTAAAACAGCTTACTCGTTTTTATTTCTTTTTTTGAATCAACTTTGAATCCGCGCTTTTTCCACCGCCGGCGCTCGGGTGTTGCGACCTGAATTGATGCTGAACAACCGCTAAATCCCTGATGGGTCCGTAAAACGGACAGTAGATGCTGTCATGCTCCTTCATTGAAATCATGAATTGCTTATCTTTATCAGTATCTCCCAGATAAATCGTTGATTTGTACCGCATCTGGTCCGGGTGGAAATCACAATGCACTCCTGAAACCGACGCCCCATGCCCTCCTATAAGATCATAGGGTATTTCTCCGTCCAGCAAGTTCATCTCTCCTAACTCGAAACAATTCAAATCCATATTGTTTTCCAGTTGTTGCTGCAATACTATCCTTCCATCGTAACAGTAAAAAGCGTAGAAATTTTGTTCCGGAGGGAAGGAACCTTGATCTGACTCCGTTAAAACGAAAACGTCGTAAAGCGGGTCTTCAATAGGAGAGTAAAATGTTGCTGCTTCAATGTCTATCACCGGTTGCGAAACGATCTGATGATGAACCTCAAGCGGAGGCAACATATGCAATTTGTAATTTTCAAGGAAGCGGATATTAAAATTGGTTCCGAGTATGAAGTCATGAACAAAATTCGATGCAAACAGGTTCGCTGAGCAGATTTTGGTGATCCGTTCTCCTTCTCGCCATCCGTGAAGGGTCCTTAAATTGATCATTGCGTTTTTCAAGAGTTGAAAGAATTTTTTTCCTTGCCTTTCAGGATCGGAAAGAAAAATTCTCAAATCAGTCGCTTCCCTGGGGTCTAAGTTGGGGTCCGGCGTCAACGCGGTCACGAGGTCTTCAAAAGCATCGACCTTATCGGAAGGATAATAATTCCCTACCTCCAAATCTACTAAACGATGGTCCTTTACATTGAAACTGTATTCTTCCAGGATGGAACCCATGACGAATTCAGGAGGTGAACCGATTCTGTCCTGAATATCATAGGTAATAATCGAACATTCATAGACTGATTGATCGAGCGGATTCATTCCGACTATGATTTCATTTCTTTTGTCATTGTCAACGTCACCTGTCGATATCGCAACGATATGAGCCGGGAGCATTTTCTGAGGATTCATCGGATCCTCTATCCTGGAAGGAACGAGAACAGCCCTTTTCAATTTCTCGGAATGATTGCATACGTAGTTTAAGCCTTCTCCTCCGGGTTCGGGAAATTTGCTGTCGAAAAGAAATAGGTTATGTTTATCGTCTGGAAATCCATAAACGCCTGATAGGGCATCAGTAGCTACGATAACGTCCAGCCTGTTGTCTTCGTCTCCTTTTAAATCTTCAACCGTAATAGAAACCACTTTACCGGAAATGGCAGGCGAATTGACCGGGTTACCCTGCGGCGTATCCGACAACAGGAGTCGTCCCCTTCTAACCCATTTTCCGTCTTCTTCAGGATCAGGATTGAAAAAGAAATTGTTGACGTAAAACACTCTCACGTCGGAAGAACCAGTCAAATTATTGTCGCTTCCCACGACCACTTCAGCAATAAACTCATATGGGAAAACGGTGGGGGTCGGAGTAGGCGTGGGCGTAAATGTAGGAGTGGGGGACAAGGTAGGCGTTGCTGTTGCAGTCGGAGTATCAGTCGGTGAAGGAGTATGAGTGGGAGTCAAAGTCGGCGTTTTTGTGGGCGTGGCTGTCGCTGTCGGCGGTTCAGGAGTGTAGGTGGGAGGGACAGGCGTCCACGTGGGCAACTCCCAGTTCCCGTAATAAATCGTCGGCCAATCGAATGGCCCCAAATTTAACTCCACCTCAAGTCCAGTCGTACAATCCCATCCCGGATACAGTTCTTCATAAAGGTAATAAATTCCTGTCGGAATCCCACTGAATGTTATCTGCCCGTTTTCCGTCGCGCCGCTGTTGAAAATCCCGCCTACATCCGTATACATCGTAAACCACCAGTCATCCATCAAGGACTCACCTTCATCATACTCAGCATCTCCGTCCAAATCGTGAAACTTGTAAACCGTTACAGCAGGCAGTTTAATGTTACCAAACTCGACGACTTGTGATTGCGCCGGAGATAAATCAACTTCTCTGGATATCCCGTTCGTCGGCGACCAACCCGGAACTTCCTCTTCATATACAGTATAAAACGATGCAGGCAGGTCACTGAAAACCGCATTCCCGTTGCTGTTGGTCAGCTTTTCCTGTATCAGTATGTCGCCTTCATACAGGAACATCTTCCATCCTTCTCTGCTGGGTTCGCCGTCCTGTTGGACTCCGTCGATATTATAATCGAGAAATTTATGAGCTACGATTGTCCCGCCTGCAAGCCACTCCGCAACTGCTTCGCAAAAAACAGAACCAGTTACCGGCTCCGCTAAAACCAATAACTGCTTCGGAGGTTCTACCGGTTCAAATCTCACTCCTTGAGGAAGTAAAAAATCAGCGCTCGCCTCGATATTTGCATCCGACGGTTCACCCGTATCATTCGTCAGAGTGAAATATCCTTCACCGTACTCGTTCGTCACTACTGACGGAGTATCCAGTATTCCAAAATCCGTCGTCAGGTCAACGGTCAAACCCTCAACCGGGTTACCGTCCTGAGTCGCCGTCACCGTAAACTCTACAACCGTATCCGGAAGCGTCACAGCTCCATAGGCAGGCGCTATCTCTAAATTCGGCGGGTCCTGAGGCAATATGCAGGGACTCGGCACTGAGTCAATAATATCAGCGGCACGATTAGCAACATCCAAGGGTCCGCTTACTACAAATCCGTCCGAAAAATTCCAGATGGCCGCTTGTCGCGCAGCAGCCTCCACATTCGTCAAGCCCGGCTCCGGCGGATACTCGTTTAAAATATAAGTGATTTGACAAAACGTCGGTCCGTCGCTCACAAAAGTATCACCCACCTTGATCGTATTATTCAAATCAATGCAAAACGCCGCTACTCTGTCCGGATTCCCTACCGGAATCTCTACTAACAGTACCCCGGCCCAAGCATCCTTCGGATCACCCTGTATGTTCATTCCCGCTCCCGTGGCGGCGAATTTCCCCGTCTCCTGCTTACTGCCGCCCATCTCCCCGGTTATGAAATATCCTTCCTCTCTCGTGTCCACCGGAACAGCCTTGACGGACGAAACGAAAACAATTAAAATTAATGCAAACATAATTGTGGTTGTTGTTTTCATCTTACCCTATCCCCTATCAAAGTTAAAAGTTACCCCCCTCATTCAGAGCGAATGTCCTTATCCGCCTCTGACAACCATCCATGAAAGCAATTTCGCAAACCGCCGGCGATTTTTCTCAAAGCAAACCAATAGCCTCTTCTATTTGTTGATTTTTTTACCCAGATTGTCACCCGATTGAACTTTACCCAAAAAGCGGAATTACTTCCAGTACTCGTTATACTAAAACAAATTTTTTTGTCAAATGATAACGTGAAAAAAAATCAAATAATTTTACTCTTCTTTCGTTTTTGTGCGTCGATCATCGTTGATTTTCAACACAGAGTCCGATTTTGTTTCTCAAAGCTGCCTTTAATAATTCTTCACAACGATCCCGCAGTCACTTTTCAAATTTCGGCATTGATCAAAAATGGGTCTTTTGAAGTTACAATTCGACAGAATATCCCATCATTTTGTTACGATTTCGATCCCTATTGTGACCCCGGTATCTACCCCGATTACTGAAACAAACTGTCAAAAGTCTTGAAAGAATTGCAATCCCGATTTGATCAGTCCCAAAATTTCAGATATTTATTCGTTTCCCCGACGAGCGTATTGCACTTGCGGATATTTTGTTCTTCTGTGGTCCGTACCGATAACGGCCTGAGTTATCGCACGGGCCACAACAGCAAGTTCTGCAGATGTAATGTCGCACTCGTCAAATTGGCCGTCTAAATATTTGTTTCGAATAACTTCATTGATGATGTTTTTCGCCTTATCTTCAGTAATGCTGGGCAGAACGCGGGAAATCGCTTCAACGCTGTCTGCAACCATGACGATAGCCGATTCCTTGGTTTGAGGTTTCTTTCCCGGGTAACGGAAGAATTCTTCTGAAATTTCTTTATTCATCTCATCACGCCTGAACTTGTAAAAAAAAGATTCCATCATTGTCGTTCCGTGATGCTCCTCAATGAACTGAATGATTTCCTCCGGCAATCCGTATTTCTTTCCTATTTTCGCGCCTTCAGTGACGTGCGATTTTATGATCTGAATGCTTTTGTGCGGCGAAAGTTTACTATGCGGATTCGTTTTATTATTGATGTTCTCAAGAAAATATTCCGGTTTAAAAAGCTTTCCGACGTCATGGTAATATCCGCCGACTCTCGCCAGCAAGGCATCCGCTTTAACCTTATCTGCGGCAAAACCTGCCAGATTGCCTACCGACACAGAATGATGGTAAGTTCCCGGCGCTTTCTCCAATAAAATTTTCATTAGCGGAGTATTGAAATCGGAGAGTTCCAATAATTTAAATTCCGTGGTCAGATCGAATATTTTCTCCAGGAACGGCATTAATAAAATGCCAAGATTCCATAACAATCCATTGATCACGGCTTCAACAGAAATCTTCATCAGTTCAGCGCTCAAAGGCTGATTTTCAATTATTTGAAAACAGGCGGCCAGGAATCCCTGGAGAGCGGCCAGAAGAAGTGAAAAGAGGAATAAATCAGCCATCTTCTTGAATCGCAATGCGGCGAAAAGCGACAAAAAACAGCTGATCATGTAGAAAAGCATAACGGACAGTGAGTATTCATTCAA
This sequence comes from uncultured bacterium, assembly GCA_964619725.1. Taxonomy (GTDB): domain Bacteria; phylum CSSED10-310; class CAZUFC01; order CAZUFC01; family CAZUFC01; genus CAZUFC01. The sequence goes on from CAZUFC010000063.1 coordinate 17,523, forward strand.
AATCACAATGGCGAAACCGGTTAAAAAACCCGAAACAAGCGCTATCCTTCTGTCTATTAGCATGGCCGTGAGAAACGTCCCCATCCCTACAGGAATGATGTAACCGCTGGCATCCGTTAACAGAAATACGGTCTTGGAAAAAGCTAGAAAAATAAAAAATATGGTCGTCAAGATCAGAAACGTGTTTTTTTTCTGGAAAACTTCCGGATTGAATTTTTTATAATAAGCCCCAAAAGCCAGCCCCACTGCTAAAAAGGGTACCAGCGAAACCAGAAATCGCATCCACCATGGCGTAATTCTTTCGGATAAACAAAATTCAATTTTTATTTTGTCCTCCGGCGTAACTAGCTTACCCTTTGGGATCAGCACGTCCCCTTTTTCATAATAAACCAGGCCCAATTCGTTTTTCCTCTGCTTTCGGGGGTCCAACGTCTCATTGTCCCGGCTGTAATCCAGCGTAGGAAGTATCAACTCCCCGACATTATCCGCCAGCATGGTCACGAAAGGTGTTGACACTTTCATTTCCATGTTCGTCATCAACTCACTCATTTCCTTTTTTATTTCCTGTTTGGCTTCCGTCATCGAATAAATATCGACTAAGGGAATGGTCCTGATCATATGGTCCTCTTCCCCGTGCCGTATGCGAATGAAAGTATATCTTTCTTTCAATTCGTTGCTGATTACACCCTTCTCCAATATATTACGCATAATTCGTACAATAATCTCCGAAATACCCTGAAAGTTCTTCAAATACAGCAATTCATTCAAAGGCGCAGTCGGTGCATCCCGCCCGAACAATTCGCTTAGTTTTTCTACTTTTTTATTGTGAGATAAATTTTCGGCGTTCTGAATATCGATTATTTTATCTAAAAATTTCCGGGTCTTCTCGATTCGATGTTGGTACCGAGCTTCATTAAAATTGAAAAAGGGATGATATGAAATGGCATTTTCCTCTTCCAGCTTTTCAAAAGCCTTTTCTTCATTATAAACGAAATCGTAAGGAGCACGGTAAGTCCTGAATGCCGGAACATTCTCAGGAGGGGTCTCCAGAGGAAAAAAAAATACATCTAAAAAAGAAAACAGCAAAATTATTCCGATCACTGCGACGCCGCTGCCTATCCTTACCTTCCTTAATGAAACCTTCTTCTTCTGTTGAGCGCTTACCTCTTTGGACAACTCCGGCAACTCCGGTAATTCAAGCATATCATTTTTCATGAAGAAGTTATCCTTTCACATTCCAATTGAGTTTAACTTCGCCCAGAAGGGAACGAAAATTCAATCGGAAGAAATCTATCTCAGGACTAATGATCCGATTGCCGCCGGTCGTATCAACTCGTGGAAATTTTACACTGTATGTTCTTTGCCATTTCGATATAAAGGGATAAAACAGCCATTTCTCCCCAGCATTGATCTCAATCTCCGTCAATCCCGCAGGAAAAATCTCAACTCCCTCACTGTTCGACAACGTTATCTTCCAATAGGGATTGAATCCCTTGAAATCCAACCACTCCTCATTACTGCAATATGCTGAAAAAACGAATTCGTGGTATTCATAATATTCTCTCTTCTCACGATCCCTTATCGTTTGCTGCTCAAACTCCGTCAAACCCTTCCGCTCGGTAAGTTCTCTCAAATAGGCTTCCCGCACTTCCCAGGACCGGTAAGTTGCTGAAACATCCAAAATCGTAATGAACCTTCGGACGGCCGTTCTCGAACGAGTCCATTTATCTATCGACTCTCTATAGGAAATATCTGAAGAAGGCATATCCTCCACATGGTAAATCCCTACCGGAGAACGACAACAAGACAGCGCCGTCAACAATATGACGACGATTGACAATGTTTTCCTCTTGAAATTCATCTGTTATTCGGAAAGTACTTCCTTCTGCCTTCCCTGAAAGTCATACCACCTGTAAGATCTAACATCTTCCTCTATTCGGAATAATTCCAACGGTAAATCAGTTTCCCGCTCTAATTTATTGAAATCAAATCGATTCACATTACCCAACTCGTCATAGACCGAAAGCCCCCCCAACTCCTTTTCATTATTGACCATTATCCTTATTTTCGCAACTTGTTCCCTGGGTTTTTCAGGAATTAAAATGAAAAATAATCCCTCCCCGGAGGATTCCTCCTTCTCCTCCTTCACTTCAAAGACGTCGCTTATATCGTAAGATTCAAGGAACAAAGTGAAAGGCATTCGTTCATCAAAAACCTTATCCAAAGAATCATGATGCACTTGCTTATCTTCCGGCAAGACCATCCATATTTCTTCGCCGTCGCTGATGATCCAATATTTTTCAGGACTCAGGTATTCCCATCTCAAATTCAGCGGTTTTTTATAATATATTTTCCCTTCTGCGGTTTGCGCGTCATCCGCAACAGCACTGAAAATCGTCTGTTTAAAATGCAGCACAAACGTTTCTTCCTCCAGAAAGGATGCTTTGAACTGTTTCAACCTTTGCAGCCCATCTTCTTCAGAGCTAACGGCAGTAACGTTTAAAAAGAGCCCAACCAGGGCAAAGAGGAGAAAAACAATTAGAGTTGGCGACTTTTTCAATTTTATTCCATCCTTTCCCTTTCGAATTCTTCCAGATAACTTTCATCCACGAGAAGTTCTCTGGGTTTGCTTCCGTCGAAAGGACCCACGATGCCGTTTAATTCCATGGCATCTATGAGTCTGGCGGCTCTGGCATGTCCGATCTTCAGTCTTCGCTGCAGCAGAGAAATGGAGGCGATTCCTGTAGAAATAACCAGTCGCAGGGCAGGCTGATAAAGTTCATCATCTTCCAATACCCCGCTGTGAAATTCTGCAGCTTTTTTGAATATGGGTTCTTCGTTCTCCGGTTTCTTCTGTTTTCGAAGAAACTCAACCATACGCTTGACCTCAGCCTCTGAAATATAAGCGCCGTGTATTCTTTGCAACTTTGACGTTCTCGGCGGCAGGAAAAGCATATCTCCGTTTCCTACAAGTTTTTCGGCGCCGTTCCTGTCCAGGATGGTCCTGGAATCAGTTTTAGAAGCCACCTGGAATGCGATCCTGCACGGCATATTGGCCTTGATCAATCCGGTAATGACATCCACGGAAGGTCTTTGAGTAGCCAGGATAAGATGTATGCCGGCGGCCCGCGCCATTTGCGTCAATCGGGCGATGAAATCCTCAACTTCACGGGAGGAAACCATCATCAAATCGGCCAATTCATCAACTATAATCACCAAATAAGCTAATTTATCCGGAAGTTCATCCTTGTTCTCCGTTTCCTGACTCAAAGCAGACAGTTTTTTATTGAATTGCGCAATGTTCCTCACTCCGAATTTCGCCATTAACCTGTAACGTTTCTCCATTTCTCCCACTGCCCACTCCAGAGCCTCAGGCGCCATGTTGGTGTCTGTCACGACAGGCGCTCTCATATGAGGTATTCCGTTAAAATCGGATAATTCCAGCATCTTTGGATCGATCAGTAAAAATCTGAGTAGATCCGGAGGGGCGCTGAAAAGAAAACTTGTCAGGATGGAATTGATGCAAACGCTTTTACCCGAACCGGTAGAACCGGCGATCAGCAAATGAGGCATTTTCGTCAGGTCAGTAACGACCGGATTCCCGATAGTATCTTTTCCCAATGCTATCCTGAGAGGCGAAACCAGCTTGTGAAAAGCATCAGAATTTATGATTTCCTTCAAATAAACTGTTTCCCTTTGTTTATTGGGAATTTCTATTCCAACCACGGATTTTCCCGGTACCGGAGCGACTCGGGGCACGAAACTCGCCTTCAGCGCCAGGGCCAGGTCATCTGATAAGTTTATGATTTTGCTGATTTTAATGCCCGGGGCCGGTTCAAATTCATAGCATGTAACCACTGGACCAGGAAGAACTTGTTTCACATTTCCCTCTATCTTGAAGTCGCTTAATTTTTTTTCCAGTTTTTTTGAATTGCTTATCATCTCCTGTTCAGTCTGCTCGCTGTCCAAGAACACGGGATCATCCAAAAAGTTCAATTCAGGGAGGGAATATTCTCCATTTCCCCCGTTTTCCATAGGGCCGCCATTACCAATCTTTTGCTTTTGATCTTCCGTGAACAATTCACTCTGAACCGGAAGCCCAATATTGACTTCGACATTATCGCAAGAAAGCGTCTCATCCTCCTCTTCATCGCTTTCCTTTTCTTTTTTCTTTTTCTCAATCTCGAAACCTGATTTCTGTTTGACGATCGGTATTTCCTTTAATTCAGCTTTTCGTTTTTTTCTGATGCTGTGCCATTCGCTCAATTTTTCCTTCAGCAAGCTCAGAAACTTTGTTATTCCCCTGAATATGCCGCAAAAAAACTTGTAAGCGGCCTGCACGGATTTCCTTATAACACCGCTGACTCCCTTAAGGAAGCTTGTGAGTGAAAAATCGGTCAATGCAATGAGACCGATTAACCCGAAAGTAATTAAAACAACGAAAGCCCCGAATTTACTGAACCAGGAGATCAGTTTTTCTGTCGCTATAAGTCCCAGTATACCGCCTATGTTTTGCGCCGAACCGGGTTTCCCTCCAAGAGACAATTGAATAAAGACGGTTGCGAAGATTAAAAAGAAAAATGCGCCTGTAATTCGCAGGAATATACGCCTTGAACTATTTTTCAACAAGAGGGCTCCGGCCGAAAAAAGCATGAAAAAGGGAATTAAAAACGCTCCGTAACCGACATATTTATCGAAAAATTGAGAAAGCTCCGCTCCTGCATTACCGCATAAATTCTTAATTGACCGATGCTCATCAGCTTTAATAACGCCGGTATCGGTCAGTTTGTAGGAAAACAAACACAGAAAGAGAAATACTGCGGCTCCAAGGAGCACAACGGCGCATACTTCTCTCAACCATCTGCTTCGGTGAAAATCAACCGTCGTCCTGTAGAGCCCCGTAATGCTCGTCCCTTTTTTCCTTTTTTTTCTTCTATTATTCTTTTTTTTCTTTTTTGAACTCATATCTTGACTCGCCTTCTCAAGGCAGGTCCTTTCCGAATGATTGATTATATTAGTCTTACGTTAACTCGTCAAATAGTTCTTCCATATTTGGAAAGAACTGCTGGAACTTATTTTGCCGAAGACTTTATCTTGAAACCAAAACTTGACCTGGACCCAACTGCTATAATATATATGTTTGCTGTTTCAATTTCATTGCCCAGAGCAGGAAGCAAGTGAATTTATCCGGCATTTCAAGAAATCGATCTTTTCAGTTTTTCCTTCTCCTCCTTTTTTTTCTTTTCGCAACAATCTTAATGACATGGCCGACGGTTCTCCATTTTAACTCCAGCTTGCCCGGCCAGGGAGGAGACAGCGCAATTTTTGCCTGGAACCTATGGTGGTTCGATCATTCAACCATAAATCCGGAGAAAAGCGTTTTTGAAACTAGAATGATCTTCCATCCGTTGAAGAATTCCCTGGCTTTTCACACCCTCTGTCTGTTCAATTCTGCATTAACGTTCTCTGTCAGGAATTACATGACCATCCAGGCTCGTTATAATCTTATCCTTTTCTTCACTTTTTGCGTCAGCGGCATCGGGGTTTATTTGTTTGCCAGGGAAACCGGCGCATCAAAAACAGGCGCTCTCCTGGCCGGCTTTATCTTCACATTCGCTCCTTTCCGTTCAGCAAGAGCCCTGGGACATATCAATCTTCTCAGTACTGAATTCATCCCCTTCTTCCTCCTATTTTTCCGACGTACCCTTTTAAAAAAACAGAGCATAGTCAATACATTTCTTGCAGCCTTTTTCCTCGGCCTTACCGCCTACTGCTCCTACTACTACGCCTTCTTTCTTTTCATAATTATCTTATTCTCTTTCCTGAATTTCCCTCTATTAAAATCCCTGACTCCTCATAAAAGTAAATTCGATTTATGGGCGTTTATTTTCGCTCTGCTGAGTATCGGACTCTGCGCCATTCCCCTTTTTACAAATGGAATAAGATGGGAAATCGGACCGGCAACATTAAGGCTATCCAGCTTTCGGGGTCCCCAGAGGCTCCTCCTCGTTGCTTTGATCCTGAAAATTTTTTCCTATACGACTTACCTCATTCGAAGAAAAAAGGCATGGAAGAATTATACTGAAGCGCTGGTTTCGATTCTGGTCATCACATCTTTATTCGTCATATTTATCCTGCCGTTAAGCGCAGCCATGCTGAAAGCGCTCTCGAATCAATCCGACGCCTTCTTCAAAAAGGATTATTATCTCTCTCTCTACTATTCCCTGGATGCATCGGTTTTTTTCATTCCCTCGCCGCAGCACTGCCTGTTGCATTTTTGGACCCATCCCTTCTACCAGAAACTGGGAGGCGGCATTGAACAATCAGGATTCATCGGTTATATCGCCATAATATTTTCTCTTCTCGGGTTTCTATTGCATCGCCGAAAAAAAACGGAAATACGTTTTATGGCGTGGATGGTTTTGACTTTCCTCCTTTTATCCCTTGGACCGTTGCTGAAATTCAAAGGGGAAATATTAACCGGCGGGAACCCAAAAGACTTTTTCATCCTTCCTTTCCATTTTTTCCTTAAGATACCGATTTTATGGGGATTACGGATTCCAAGCCGCTTCATAGTTATAGCTGTTTTTTATATCAGCATACTGGCCGGTTTGGGCTGGACCGCATGGGAGAAGAGAAAGTCATATCGTCAAATTTATGCGGCAATTGCAATAATACTGATAATCCTTGAATATTGTACAATTCCTTATCCAATGGAAAAAAAAGAAAAACCGTCGACATACGAAAAAATAAGGAACGACGCCACTGAGAAAGCCATTCTTGAAATTCCTCTTGGTTTCTACAGCGGCGCCAGACTCCTGGGTATAGCCAACTCCGGAGCTCAATTCCGACAAATCTTTCACCGTCATGCGATAATCGGAGGTCATGTTTCACGAATTCCACCATGGAAGCTGGATTATTTCCGGCGAATTCCACTGATTCAAGCTGTATTATATCTTCAGGACGAAAAAAAAGCATTAACGCCGCCTGAATATTTTCTTACTGCTGAGCCGGAAAATCTGGTGGAAACCCTTAAGAGGAACGCCTTCTTTTTAAACCTCGGTTACATTATCGTCAGAAAGGACATAATGCCCCCTGACGTCATTCCCGGTCTGAGAGGCCTGATCAAGGATATATTGAATTTCAAGCTGATCAAAGAAGACGAAAAGGCGGAAATTTGGAAATCGGCTGAAACAGAACCAGGAAATCAAACTATTTGTCGCTTTCCAGCACATCCCTTGCAAAATTATTTGTGTCTTAATCCATACTTTGAGGTGCGTGACGATTCAGAAGGCAAATATGTTTATCCCTTAAAAAACGAAATGACGTTCCTGTTGCCAGTCGGATCAGAGCCTATAAATTCAATCTCGTTAGAATTAAAATATTTGAATGAGAAACCAGGTTCTTTCGCTAATCTGAACGCTTTTCTTGAGGACGAACTTATCGGCCGGACGCACGTGTACGATAGATGGACGGAAATCGAGTTCAATGTGCGGCCGGACGTGAAGGGAAGACATTTACGCCTGACCTGGTCTTCCGGGAATGCCGAATTTATGAAGACGAAATTAGGGCATTTGGATATTCAAAAACGATTATTAGTCTTCAGCTCTCATTTAAGCGCAGGACTCAAACCCTTCATCAGAAAAGATTCCAAGGACATGATCCGACCAAAACGAGGATATAATTTGGTCGTTCTTTCTCCAGATACGCTCGAAGCGACGAAGAGCGGCTCTTTTTTTCAAAATATCTGGGAAGGTGAAATTGAGGGTTTGATTGATTTTATTGAAGCGATCCCGAGCGGACACATCGTTATGATGTGTTACTGGGACGACAGCGATTGCAAGTTATTTCAGGAATTGGCTCAGGCGCTTCAACAATTAGGCGGAACAGTGAACCCCTGGACCTATAAATTCGGCTGCTACTCCATGATAGGTATAAAAGATTCTCCTCCTGGAACCGCCATTGAGCGCTTCGATCAAGTATTCGCTTTTGTGGAAACTCAACCTGATTCCGTCGGAATAAGAAAAATGTGCGTAGAATAATCAAACTCGTGAACCGTCTGGCACATCAGTCGACAGTTCCTTCCATTGTCAGACAAGCGTCCGCGAGGATATCCCTCCAGGGAGAGCCCATCGCCTCTACTTTTTTACGATACGTTTTCGCTTCGTGGAATAGTTTCTGTCTTTCCAGCAGGATAATCAGATTTATATAGGCTGGAGCGAATTCGGGGTCGTTTTTTACTGCTTTAAGATACGCGGATTCCGCTTTTCTCGTTTTTTTCAAGGCAGCCAGGGTTCTTCCAAGATTGTTGAGATATCTGGCATTATCTGAATCGGAGTCGATCGCTGCATTGAAGTGATCCAGCGCCCTTTGGAAATCTTTTTTTTTGAAAGCGATCAGTCCGAGATTATTTCTGACGACTGGATTGCGTGGATCAACATTAATGATGCCTGATAATATCGATTCAGCTTTATCGTAGTTTCCTCTTTCAACCAAATCCGCTGCGTTTTCAATTCGACCGATATACGGCGTCATTTCAAAAGTCGAAGGTCCATATCCCTTCCCATTCATCTCATCGTAAGCAAAATGCCTTCGCGAATAACCCAAACTCTTCAGTCGTTCGATCGTTTCCCGGCTCAATACGGCTTTTTCACTTTTTTTCCTCATTTCAAGAGCTGATTCGAAAGCCGTTTTTTTTTCATACATCAAAAGCGGATTTTCGTGTCCGATATCGCAAATCTGTCCAGGGTCATCAATTATATTGTACAGTTTCTGTTTTCCTGACATCATCCATATCCAATGTCTCGTCAAATAACCGTAAACAGGCGCCCACCCATATCTTTCAAAAGGAAAAACAGACTCAAGATAAATCTCATCGCTTCCTTTCAAGTATTTCGATTTGATGATCGATTGGAAATCCGGGACAACTTCTCCGTTTCCAAACAAATCAATCAACGCTCGCCCGACGTCTGAAAGCATAACTGCCCTTGATGCCGCTCTTCCCGTCTCAGAGCGGTCGGTTTTTCCGATAATCAGCGGGACCCTCAGACATGTGTCGTACAAAAGGAATCCATGTTGAGGTTCTCCGTGCTCCCAAAGGTCTTCACCATGGTCTCCCGCAATGATATAGACAATATTTTTTTTGAAGTCATCTCCAATAGCTGAAAGTAATAATCGCCTTAATTCGCGGTCAACGTAATCGACTTCGTTCTGATATCTTATCTGCAGTTCTGAATTTTCCTTGATGGGGGGCACATAAGGTTCATGAGGATCAAAATAGTGGACCCACAGAAAATAATCATATTGTTTGAAAGAATCAATCATTTGGATCGCCCTGTCTGTAACTTCTTCTGCTTTCCGTTCAATCATCCCGTCAGTGAAATCGTCGTCGTAGCGCATAAATCCCTTATTCAGTCCGAAGATCGATTTCAAAGGATACCCCCCGATCACTGCGGCTGTTCGATAACCAGCCCGGCGCATTACATCAGCTACAGTCACGACCGGCTGTTTTAAAATATAAGCTGCGTTGGCTCTCACCCCATGATCCAAAACAGATGTCCCAGTCATAAGCCCTGCATGAGCAGGCAATGTGAGGGGTACGTCTGTTCTGCAATAGATGAATAATCGACTGCTTTTAGAGAGAAAATCGAGCGTCGGCGTTCTCGCTCGCGGATTCCCATAGCAGCCCAATGCATCGCATCGGCACGTATCAATCGTGACCAGTATGACTGAAACCCGGCCCGCTTCCCCAGAAACAATCCGCCCCTGAAATAAAACCAGGCAAAGAACCAAAACGGCTTTTCTGATCATCGAGATAAACCCTTCAATGCTGAATTAACAAACCGTATGGATGAAAATTTTCTTCTGGAAAATAAATTTCTTCACCGTCCGGCATCCTCTCCCTATTTTGTCGGCTCTACTGGCTGCTCTCGATCGCCTTGATGAATTCCTGTATTTTTTCTTTGTCTTCAGCTTTCGGCTCCAATTGCAGATAAGTCTTCAGGTGCGGCAATGCCTGCTTGTTCTTTTTCATTTTCAAATAACAGTAAGCAATCGCTTTATGCGCTTCAGACATTTGAGGTTTCTTCTCCAGAGTAATGTTGAAAGCCGTCGCCGCTTTTTCAAATTTTTCCTCTCTGAAATAATTCACGCCCAAATTGTAATAAACTGCCGGCTCCTTTTCGCCCATAGATTCTCTCGTCTTCAACAGCTCTTCTGCCTTCTCGGCTTCCCCGGATTCACTGTACAAAGCGATTAATTCCTCGTACGCCTCATCATCCTCGGGAGTCAGTAAAATGAGATGATCGAGTACATCGATAAGTTCCTCCTTCATTCCCTTCTTTTTATAAATAGCCGCCAGATTTCTGTAAATATCCGGCCATTCTTTCGATACATGGGCTTCGCTTTTGAAAGCATGTAATGCCCGATCCAACTCATTATTCTCGTAAGCTATCTTGCCCAGGTAAAACCAGGCGCCCTGAATATCCGAATCAATTTCTGCCGCTTTCCTGAAATGACTCTCAGCCTGGGCGTTCCTGCTCTTCTCATACTCCATTACCCCCATTAAATAATGCGCTGCCGCGTTTTCCGGGGATTTTTTCAGGATATCCTTCAGTTTGATTTCAGCCTTTTCAAATTCTTCGGACTGAATTAATTCCTGAATCTCAAGCAGATAGCTTGTCTTGTCTTTTTCGGCGGCAAGCGAAAAACCGGAGGATTTTTCTTTTCCCTTTTCCACGACCGTCAGTATTAAATAAATGTCCTGGGAAGTTTTAACTTCGAAAAGGGGAGATTTTCCATCGGCTTCGACAGGCAACCTCTGCTCCAGGAGCGTAATTCCAGAAGCAGATTTCACAGTCAATTTCGTCGAATAAAGCGCATATTCCTCTGACAAGGGTCGAATCTGATATTTGCCTGTTTCGAATACGCGAATTTTAAAATTTCCTTTTTTATCGCTTTTCGTCTTCCTGCCCCCCCGAACGGCATGCTCAATTTCTAAAGATAACCTGGGGACTTCTTCTCCTTCCAATGTTTTGACTTTTCCTTCTATCACTACACTCTGACCGCATACTGAAGAAAAAAAGCATAAACATTCCGCCAAAATGAATGTGAAAAAAATTAACACGGCGGTTTTCTTTAATGACATTATTTTTCACCCCTTTGTGAAGCATCTATTCCTGAATAAAAGAAAATGTGATGCTTCAGGTAACATGGAATATCATAAGAAAGGGGGCAAGCCGCACCCCTTTCTTATGATATCATATACTAGAAACTGTAAGTCAGCGTCAATCTGGCGCTTCTCGGCGATTGTCTCTTCAGCACCTCGCCGAACGAATCCGTATCCTCCTGGATATAAGAAACGGGAGTATCGTTATCCGTAATATTGAAGACGTCGATTTTAGCGCCAATGGTCTGATCCCTGTAAACTCTGAAATTATATGCCAATGACAGATCGATCCAGTAAATCGACGGCATTTCACGGCTACCTCTCTCTTCAGGAAATGTTAAATAACCGCCGTAAGCCTCCTGGAAACCTCTTTTTTGCCAATGATAACCCGAGTTCCATTCGACTCCGAGGCCGACGACCAATCCGAACTGGGTCCGATAGGAAGAATTCAGCATGATCTGATGATCTACGCTGTATGGCAGATGCCCATACCAGCCGTCATCGCCATCTAAACCGCCGAGTCCGCCCAGCAACTCAGCCCAAAACTCAGCATCTTCATCATATTCCGTGCCGTCCGGGTCATAAGGCGGTCTGTCGCCGAAAACGCCGACGTTGTTTCCGCTTCCCCAGGACGACTGATAGCCGCCTCTCTCAAACTGCCCCGGCGTGGTTCCTTTTGCCTCAGACCATACATAAGCCAATTGAAAGTTGACGTTTTCCGTTGGACGACCGAGAAGCTCCAGCTCAACCGCCTTGTAATCTCTCTTTTTTCTGTCGAAATTTATCACATACCAGTCATCAATATTATAAGCGACGTCTTCAATCAGGTCCCGCGTCCAGCCTTGAACATATCTGGCCTTGGCTGCATATTTCCGCATGAAAATCCTATCAAATTCAACCAGTATCTCATCTTTGTAATAGGGCTTCAAATCATCATCATAGAGAATCGGGTCTGCCGTCGGGTCCTGAGTCCAGGACGGTTCGCCGGGATTGAAAGTGTCAGGTTCGCCGTCATCGTCAGTGTCTTCCCAGGTTCCCCAGTTATTCGGGTCCATCTCGTCTCCCGGAGTAAACGTTCCGCCGGTGTAAGGGTTTCCAGGTCCTCCATACTGATAACGGTCGAATGAATAAGGATTAGAAGTATTGCCCCATTCCGCCAGACTCGTGCTGACCACGTCATAAAATCTTCCAGCCCCTACTTTTACTACGTTTTGACCGTCTCGGGTCACGTCCCAGGCTGCAGTCAATCGCGGCGCCAAGGTGTCTCCAATCCCGAAAGAAAACAACTCATCACCCTCATTGTTCAATACTTCCTGATTGTCGAACCTGAATCCTGCCATTACATTCAAATACTCCAGAGGACTCCACTTGTCGCGGATATAAAATCCGAAACCCTTCGTTTCGTTCTCCACTTTCGCTCCCGAATAATCGTAATAAATGTACGGTACGCCCCCGTCATACACAAACTCCGAACCACCCGCCATTCTTTCGGGAAACAAATCACTGTCGCTCCCCGTGAAATGGAGGTCTCGCGTGCTCTCCGTCGCATGATACGATAATCCGCCTTTTATCTCGTGATCACCATACATATCATCAAGATATTGAGTTACCTCAACCAGGAAATCATTGCGTCCTCTTGTCAGTATGTCTTCATTATCGTAATTGTTCCATTTCTCCGTGGTCGATACGTCTCTATACTGAGCTGCGCTTAAATCACCGCTCATCGGAACATCGGAAATCTCCCGATCTATAAATCCATACTTCGCCTCCAATATCGTCGATGACGTCACTATCGACTTGTAATTCAAACGAAAACGCTTCTGGTCATACTCAATCTCGCCGCGGGCTTCTTCTCTGCGCGATTCGTCTATGCCTACCTGATCCTCCGTCGTTTCGTCAAATGTTCCACTGAAGCTTAATGTGTTATTCGGATTGATTCCTAACGTCAGTTTTCCAAAAACGTTGTTCTTTTCCTCCTTCTTGTTCGCACCTTCTATTGTTACGCCCTCCGCAGGTTCCATATCCTCATACTTGTCCGTCACGTCAAATCTGTTGTAAGATACGAAAAACCACAGCCTGTCCTTTACCACCGGACCGCCTATATTAAAATACGGCCTCAAATCCGTGTAATCGCGATTTACAGCCCATTTCGAATCCTTTTCCTCACCCGCAAGCAAATCAGACTCATAAAGCATAGCCAACTCTCCGCTGAAATCATTGCCTCCGCTCTTCGTGACCACGTTCACCGTACCGCCCAATGAACGACCATATTCCGGACTGAACCCGTCCGTTATGATCTGAATCTCCTCAATGGCGTCATAATTCAAAGGCGTTCCAGTTGACTTCACCGCCGGGTCTCGTACCGATAACCCGTCAATTAAATAATTGTTGCCGTACTGGCCTTCTCCCCGAATGCTCGGATATCCGTCGACCGTTCCGTCTACCGTATCAATCCTTACTCCTGTCACGCCAGGAACGAATTTAGTCAAATCCCTGAAACTGCGCGATGAGGAAGGTATTACTGATAAATCTTCTGATGAAATTCGTACGCTCAAATCTGCCGATTCCTTTTCAACCAGAGGAGCTGAAGCTTCCACCACAATCACATCCTTCACAGCCGTTTCCTTCATCTCCACTTCAATCGGCGTCGTCATTCCCAACCTGACCGGTATGTTTGTACTCTGCAAAGGAGCAAATCCCATCAGCTCGCACGTCAGCTTGTACGAACCTACCGGCAATAAAGGAAATCTAAAAACTCCATCTTCATTCGTTTCCGTCGTTCTCGTCCCCTGAAGCTTCCTTCCTTCTACAGTCACCAATACTCCCGGCAACGGATCGCCGTTACCATCGACTATTTTTCCCGAAATAATCCCCGTCTCCGCTGCAAATACGCTTGATGCCATTAAACATAATGTCGATATCAGCAAAATTATTCTTATCTTCTTTCCTCTTCTCATTTATTGCCCTCCCTATGATTCCGTTTTCTCTCCGTTATGATTTCTTATCCTCCCAATCCCCTCCTTTGCCCTGGTATCGCTTCACCCCCCTTCGAATTATGATTTTCACGCCGTTTATGCGTGCATTACCCGTAAATTACATTCTTGATATCAAAAAAACATCATATTGTCAATATACTCCGTTATTCTTTAAATATTCGATAATTTGTCCGCCTTCTCCTCGTATCGGCTGAAAAATTTTTACGGGCGGAATATCCCTTTAAAATGATCATAAAATAAATGATCGTCTAAGCCCATACAGCAATCCCATCTTCTCTGATTTAAAGGAGCACGGATTACCGTTGCCGTTTGCGAGTACAAAAAAAGAAGTCCGCTGTTCTCAGCGGACTTCTTATTTTCAATTGTTCTATTTCAGTAATTTGCGCTTTATGAAGTCTTCATACGGAGTCAATCTTGAATTGACCCATCGCTCATTTCACTTATTTGCATCTCCTCAAATCGCCGTTCCGCATCAACTTTTTGTCTGACGCAATATGGAATAAGGAATTTCACCTGAAATTAACGCATCTGATTTTAATCAGGAGTAAATCAGCGTTTCAAACCCTTTTTAAGCTTGTCTGTAAAACCTTCTTTTTTAACGGGTTGTTTTTCTGTTTTCTCCGCTTTCTCTGTAAGCTCTAAAATGGCCATGGGGGCAGCATCGCCTATTCTTCTTCCGATTTTAGTAATTCTGGTGTATCCCCCTTTTCTCTCCTCGAATCTCGGCGCTATATCCTCAAATAACTTGCTGACGATGTCTTTGCTTTTCAATTCTCGGAGAACCTGCCTGCGGGCATGTAAACTACCCTGCTTGGCCTTGGTGATCAGCGATTCAGAGTACCTTTGTGTAAATTTTGCTTTGCTCAGAGTAGTGACTATGGTCTCATGTTCAAAGAGCGAAGCGCTCATGTTTCTGAGCATAGCCTTCCGATGAGCGGGACTTCTGTTAAGCTTAGTGCGTAGTTTTCTATGTCGCATTTTAATAACCTCTTGCGAAACTGTTCAAAATCGAAGATATTCTTTTTATTCCTCAATCCCTATGAAGGTAAAAGACGATCGACGATTCCTCATTAAGGCGACCTATGAATTTTCAATTTCTTCCTCGGTCTGCTCATCAGATTCACTTTCCATTTGTTCATTCTGTTCTTCATCTTTCGCAGGTAACCCAAACTCGGAAACGTCCATGTTGAAACTCAAATTCATGCTGGTCAGGAGCTCTTTAATTTCATTAAGCGATTTTCTTCCGAAGTTTCTCGTTTTGAGCATTTCCTGTTCTGATTTCTGGACCAGATCGGCAATATTTCTGATATTGGCGTTGGCCAAACAATTCTGAGAACGAACGGACAATTCCAGTTCATCCACAGGTCTTAAAAGATTTTCTCTCATCTTCTCGAATTCTTCATCCACAACCTCTTCTTCTTCTTCGGGCTGCTCTTCGTATTTTGTGAACAAGGAAAGCTGGTCGCGTAAAACTGCTGCAGCGACGCTGACGGCATTTTCCGGAGTAATGGTACCGTCAGTGAAGACTTCAAGAATCAACTTATCATAATCAGTAGAGTAACCGACGCGCGTTTTTTCGACTTTAAAATCCACCCTTTTGACAGGAGAAAATATTGCATCCATTGGAATTGTCCCGATCGGCTGATCCTCTTCGACATTCTGGTCTGCAGGGACGTATCCTCTCCCTTTCTTCACCTTTAATTCCATGTGAAAACGAGCGCCTTTATCCAATTCCGCTATATGCAGACCACGATTCATGATTTTTATTTCAGGCGGATGTACCAGGTCATCAGCAGTAATTTCACCTGGTCCTTCGGCGTCGACGGTCATGTTACGGGGCTTGTTTCCGTTCATCTCCAGTCTGACGTCTTTAAGATTCAAAATTATATCCGTAACGTCCTCTACAACATCCGGAATCGTAGAGAATTCATGCAAAACTCCGTCAATTTTTACAGAAACAATGGCTGCTCCCTGGATGGAAGATAAGAGTACCCGTCGTAAAGCATTTCCGAGGGTAATTCCATACCCTCTTTCGAGGGGCTCCGCAATAAACTTTGCGTAAGTATCGGTCATTGTATCTGTTTCACAATTTAAACGTTTCGGTCTCTGTAGACCTTTCCATTGCATAAGTAACTACCCTCCTCAAGTGAGATTGGCCGTCATGCTTTTGGACAATCGAATTTTTCTATTCCTCTCAGCATCTCAAGAAACATACCTGTTATTTTGAATAAAGCTCTACAATGAGCTGTTCCTGGACAGGCGTGACAATGTCTTCTCTGACAGGCAGGCGCTTAAGGACTGCAGTCATTTTATCCTCATCCACATCCAACCATTCAGGCCTGTCGCTGCCGGCCTGTAACGCCATGTTTATTTGCCCATTATTCTTGCTTCTGGGATGAACCTCTATCTTGGCTCCCTCTTTAATTAAAGCAGAGGGAATATTCACCTTCTTTTTGTCGACCGAAAAGTGTCCATGTCGGACTAACTGTCGAGCCTGACTTCTCGATGACGCGAAGCCTGCCCTGTAGATTACGTTATCAAATCTCCTTTCCAGCAAAATGAGGAGATTATCGCCGGTTATTCCCTTCTGTCTTTCTGCTTCACGGAAAAACCTTCTGAACTGCTTTTCCATCATTCCGTAAGTCTTGCGAACTTTCTGCTTCTCTCTTAATTGAATGCCGTAATCAGTCGTTTTCGGTCTTCTCTGGCCATGCTGGCCAGGCGCATATCCTCTTCTCTCGAAGGCGCATCTATCTGTATAACATCTGCGTCCTTTTAAAAATAATTTTTCGCCTTCTCTGCGACATATTCTACAACTTGGTCCGGTATATCTTGCCACTAACTGTTCCCCCTTATTGTATAGAACAATTTTTACATTCTGTTTCCATCGCCATTTTCTTTACACCCGTCTTCTTTTAGGCGGCCTGCAGCCGTTATGGGGAATGGGAGTAACATCCTTAATCGCTTTTACTTCCAAGCCAGCAGCCTGAAGAGAACGAATGGCTGACTCCCTGCCCGCTCCCGGACCCTTAACGTAAACTTCAACTTCACGAAGCCCCATGTCCAGGGCCTTTTGAGCTGCTGAACGAGCCACCAGTTGAGCGGCGAAAGGCGTGCTTTTTCGAGAGCCTTTGTATCCCAGAGAACCGGCGCTGGCCCAAGCCAACGCATTACCCATCATATCCGTTATCGTTACAATGGTATTATTGAAAGTCGACTGAACGTGCGCTATCCCCTGAAATACATCGCGTCTCTTCTCTTTTTTCTTTGTTGTTCTTCTTCTCTGTTGCTTTGCCATCAATACCTCTCTTATTATTCCTTTAGCTCATGTCTTAATTTTTTCATCTCTTGCGTTTTCTGTCGCCGAGTTTCCTCTTATGTCCCTTCCTCGTTCTCGCATTCGTTCTTGTTCTCTGTCCCCTCACAGGCAACGAACGTCGATGCCTGAATCCCCTGTAACATCCAATCTCCATTAATCTCTTTATGCTCATACTGTATTCTTGACGAAGCGATCCCTCAACCTTAAAATTACGCTCAATTTCTCGACGCAACCGGCTTACCTGCTCTTCAGTCAAATCCTTTACCGTAATGGATGGGTCAACTCCTGTCGTATTCAGTATCTTTCTCGACGATGAAAATCCGATACCGTAAATCCGAGTGAGGGCTACTTCTATTCTTTTGTTTCTAGGTAAATCAACACCAGCTATGCGAGCCAACTCAACCTCCTTTAGCTAAATTTCTTGAAAAATCAATAACATAGTACGCTTCAGCGTTTTTTTGTAATGATTTACTTTGAGATTTCATGCCTGTTTCTGTTTATGCCTTGGGTTTTCGCAAATAACCATTACTCTACCTTTTCTTCGAATTATCTTGCATTTTTCGCAACGTTTCTTTATCGAAGCCTTAACCTTCACTTTCTACTCCTTAACCTTTCAGGTCGCTCCAATAGGCTACTTCGCCCTGTAAGTTATTCTCCCTCTGCTTAAATCATAAGGGGAAAGCTCCACCCTGACTCTGTCCCCCGGCAAAATACGTATGAAATATTTGCGCATCTTTCCGGAAATGTGAGCCAGAACCTTATGTCCGTTTTCAAGTTCAACCCGAAACATAGCATTCGGTAAAGCTTCCGTCACAATTCCTTCTACAACGATGGCATCTTCTTTTTCCATCAATCAATCTCCCATTGGAACAACTTGTCGTTATCAATACACTCCATAGCGCTTAAAATACAGGGACCGTTTTGCGTAACCGCGACAGAATGTTCAAAATGAGCCGAAAGACCTCCGTCGGCAGTTACAGCCGTCCATCTGTCTGAAAGCAACCTAACATCAAAAGTACCAATCGTTACCATCGGTTCTATGGCCAATACCATACCCGGCCTTAATTTCTCCCTGCGCATTTTATCATAATAATTCGGTATCTGCGGAGGTTCGTGCAGCTTTCTTCCGATCCCGTGTCCCACGAAATCTCTTACGACATTATATCCGCGCGATTCCACGAATTCCTGAATTGCCCTTGATATGTCGTTGATCCTGTTTCCGGTCTTGACCATTTCAATTCCAATTTTTAAGGATTCCTGAGTCACCATCAGCAACTTCCGCGCGGTTTCCGTAACATTGCCCACAGGAATGGTTATAGCGGCATCGCCGAAGTATCCGTCATACTTAACGCCGAAGTCAATGCTGACTATGTCTCCTTCTTGTAACCGTCTTCTTGATGGGATTCCATGTACGATCTCTTCGTTCACCGAAACGCATAAGGCGCTGGGGAATCCCATGTAATTTTTGAACGCAGCCACAGCTCCGTGTTTGCGCAAAATTTTTTCCGCAGCTCTCTCAAGCTCGATGGTCATTATCCCAGGTTTGACGATTTTTTTCAACCGGCATAAAGTTTCCGCCACAATTCTATTGGCGAATTTCATTTTTTCAATTTCCCTGGGGGATTTTACTACAACCATAATTAAATCTCAGGAATCAGAAACCATACCTAGCATGGTCTCTTTGATCTCCTGCTTTCCTCTCGCTCCGTCGACTTCACGGAGAATGCCTTTTTCCTGATAATATTCAATCAACGGAAAAGTATCGGCGTAATAAACATTGAGCCTCTGTTGAATAGTTTCCTTTTTGTCGTCGGTCCTCTGTATCAGTTTCCCCCCGCACATATCACAGACGCCGGATTTTTGAGGAGGAGCGAATTCGATGTGATACATATGCCCACACTGATCGCAAACTCTTCTGCCTGCCAGCCTTCGGAATATCTCTTCCTTATTGATCCTGATATAAAAGACTAAATTTATCGGACATCCTCTTTGATCCAGAAAATTGTCCAGTTCAACCGCTTGCTTCGTGTTTCTGGGGAATCCGTCAAAAATAAAGCCTTTCCCGCAATCGATGGATTTCAGTTTTTCCTTTACTAAAGCAATCATGACGTCATCACAGACCAGTAGTCCTCTGGTAATAAAATCTTCGGCTTTTTTGCCCAATTCTGTTTGTTTTTTTATATGGCTTCTCAAAATATCACCGGTGGAAATTTGCGGTATCGATAAATTTTTGGCTAAAAACCGAGCCTGAGTTCCTTTTCCTGCACCCGGCGGTCCAAGTAAAATCAGATTTCTCGGTTTCTTGGTCAAAAAAACACCTGTTATCCTCTCCTGCTTCTTATTTTACCATCCTTCATAAAGCCGCGGTAATGTCTCATGACCAGATGCGATTCAATCTGTTGTACCGTATCCAGGCCGACGCCGACGACGATAAGCAAGGCCGTTCCGCCGAAATAGAAAGGAATTCCGAAACTTTGAATGAGGAACATGGGAAGAACGGAAATCAAAGACAGGAATACTGCGCCTACGAAAGTAATACGAGTCAGAGTTCTGTCGATAAAGTTAGCGGTATTTTTGCCCGGCCTGATCCCCGGTATGTTTCCTCCGTATTTTCTCATATTGTCGGCGAGATCGGTCGGATTGAAGATAATAGCCGTATAAAAGTAAGTAAAGAAGATGATCAGCAGAACGTAAATGATGTTGTAAAGCCAGGTGC
Source organism: uncultured bacterium (assembly GCA_964619725.1). Classification (GTDB taxonomy): domain Bacteria; phylum CSSED10-310; class CAZUFC01; order CAZUFC01; family CAZUFC01; genus CAZUFC01. The sequence goes on from CAZUFC010000063.1 coordinate 37,721, forward strand.
CTGGCGCCAAACTGTCCGTAACTGCGTTTGCCCAGCCCCCTGTCTGTCCGCTGCCGATGAATTTCAGTATTGTTGCAGGAAACATAATCAGCGAAGAAGCGAAAATAACTGGTATCACCCCTGCAGTGTTAATTCGGAGAGGAATATGCGTGCTGGCTCCGCCAACGATCTTTCTTCCGACGACTTTTTTGGGATATTGAACAGGTATTTTTCTGTGAGCCTGCTGCATAACGACGACGCCTGCGACAACCATAATGATGACCACAGCGATGGCGCCCAGCGTCCATAATTTGAGTTCACCGGTGCCGAGTTGCTGTATGGTATTGAAGACGGCAGCAGGGAGTCGCGCCACGATTCCTGCGGTAATGATCAAAGAAATCCCGTTTCCTATGCCCCGTTCGGAAATTTGTTCTCCGAGCCACATTATAAAGGCCGTTCCAGCCGTCAAGGTAATGACCGTCATGAATCTGAACGCCCAGCCGGGATTAAGCACGAATGCGCCTCCCTGCATGCTTTCCAGTCCCAAACTTATTCCAAGCGACTGAATGATACTCAGGACTACGGTCCCGTATCTTGTATATTGAGTAATCTTTTTACGCCCCTGCTCGCCTTCTTTAGAAAGTCTTTCAAGATAAGGAACCACGACGGTCAGCAACTGCAGTATAATCGAAGCGCTGATGTACGGCATAATCCCCAGAGTAAAAACGGTCAGTTGAGAAAAAGCGCCTCCCGAGAACATGTCGAAGAAGCCTAGAATTGTGCCTTTTGCGGCTTTCTCAATAAATGCCGCCAGAGCTACCGTATTTATACCGGGTGTCGGAACATGCGCTCCGATCCTATATACGGCCAGCATCGCGAAAGTGAATAATATTCGCTTTTTTAATTCAGGAATCTTAAAAACATTACCGAATGAACCCAACACGGCTAAATCACCTCAACCTTTCCGCCCGCATCCTCAATCTTTTTCCTGGCATTCTCACTGAATCTATCGGCTTTCACCACAACAGCTCGGTCTATTTCTCCATTTCCGAGTATTTTTATACCGTGACACTTTCTTGGAAACTTTCCAGCCTTACGCAACAACTCAGGCGTTATTTCGTTCTCATCGGAAAATTCGGCCAAATCCCCGATATTTAGAATGGCCCAAACTTTTCTGTTGGGATTCTTGAATCCCCTTTTCGGCAATCGTCTCTGCAAAGGCATCTGGCCGCCTTCAAACCATAAAGGGGTGCCTCCGCCCGACCTTGCATTTTGTCCTTTAGACCCTTTACCGGCGGTTTTTCCAATTCCTGAACCTGCGCCGCGGCCCACTCGTTTTCTTTTCTTTCGAGAACCCTCTGGAATCCTTAAATTATTCAAACCCATTTCCACATCCTCTTTTTCTGGGAAAACAACAACTTAAAGTGTTAACTCGTTATAGATTGTGGTCAATTTCTTCGACCTTGACTAGGTGTAAAACCTTGGCCGCCATTCCTCTTATTGAAGGAACATTTTTGTGTATCTTCGAATGATGCAATTTTCTCAACCCGAGACTCCGTAAAATTCTCCTTTGCTTTTCGGGTCTTCTAATCGCACTTTTTTTCAACGTGATGCGTAAATGTGTTTTCATCGTTCACCTTCATTCGTCTCGGATAAAACACCTAATTTGTAATTTCTTCTGTAGACTTGCCCCTCAGCCTGGCGACTTCTTCAGCGCTCTTGAGCGACTTTAAAGCTTCCATAGTCGCTTTAACGACATTGATCTGGTTTGAAGTGCCCAGAGACTTCGTCAGAATATCCTGAATGCCTGTAACTTCCAACACCGATCTGACCGGACCTCCGGCTATAACGCCCGTGCCTTTGGCCGCTGGTTTCAATAAAACTCTCCCCGCGCTGAAACGTCCTATAACCTGATGAGGAATAGTCGTCCCTTTCAAATTAACGGAAATCATATTCTTTTTGGCCCTTTCGAAACCCTTTTTAATAGCATCGGGCACTTCTTTGGCTTTTCCGTTAGCTATTCCAACGCGTCCTTTTCCATCTCCGACAACCACCACCGCGCTGAAACTGAATTTTCTACCGCCCTTTACCACTTTAGCGACGCGATTGATGTACACGACCTTCTCTTTAAATTCAACTTCCTCTTCTCGCATTGATTTGAAATCCAACCGGATAACCTCCTTAATTATGCTTCGTTATCAAACAATCGGCATTGAATCGCAATAAATCTGAAGTTAGCTCCTTCTTCATCGCGCTGACTAAAAAACAAGGCCTTTCTCCCTGGCGCCGTCAGCCAGAGCTTTGACCCGACCGTGATAAGCAAAGCCGCCCTTGTCGAACGCAAGCTTCTTTATTCCTTTTTCCAACGCTTTTTCAGCAATAGCCGCTCCAACCATTGCAGCTACAGCCGTTTTTCCGCCTTCCGGTCTGGCATCCCTCACGCCGGGATCAAGCGATGAACTGGCGACAAGCGTTTGGCCGTTTGAATCGTCAATTATCTGAGCATAAATGTGTTTTGTGCTTTTATAAACAGAAAACCTGGGCCGTTCTTCCGTCCCGAAAATTTTCTTTTTTGACCGCATTTTCCTGCGCCAATATCTTATTTCTCTCTGGGATTTTGGCATGCGCATTATTCTCTCCTCCTGTCACTCCGATCAAGCTCCGACTTTTCCTTCTTTTATACGGACAACCTCATCGACATAACGTATTCCCTTGCCCTTATACGGTTCCACTGATCTAAATCCTCGAATCTTAGCAGCTACGCTTCCCACAAGCTCCTTATCGATCCCTTTCACGTCAATCCTGGTATTTTTTTCCGGAGTAGCGCCTAATTGCAGCTCTATTCCATCAGGAATCGAAAAGTCAATCGGATTGGAATAACCAAGATTCAATTGTAAACTTCGTCCCTTAAGCGCAGCTCTATATCCTACTCCTCTGATTTCCAGCGTTTTGCTGAATCCATGTGAGACGCCAATGATCATATTGTTGATAAGTGATCTGACTAAACCCTGGAGCGCCTTTTGTTTTTTATCTTCAGTTCGCTTCACCACAGAAATTTCGCTGTCGCTGAGCTCAATGTCAATAGTCTGTTCAAATTTTTTCTTTAGGCTTCCTTTTGGTCCGTCTACTATGATCCAACTATCCTCTCTTTTTACCTTGACGCCCTCAGGTATCACAATCGGTTTTCTTCCAATTCTCGACATGCTTCATTCCCCCTTGTCGCGGCTGCGCCCGCCTCACGCAATATAGCAAAGCACTTCGCCGCCGATGTGTCTTTTCCTCGCTTCCTTACCGGTCATAACGCCCTGTGACGTCGACAGAATACTGATCCCCAATCCTCCTAAAACCTCAGGAATATCGTCAGCGCCCGTGTAAATTCTTCGTCCCGGTTTGCTGACCTTTTTCAGCATGGAAATAACATGCTTGTCTTCGCCGTCATATTTCATCTTTACGCGGATTATACCCTGCTTGTTGTCCTCAATTTTCTTGAAATCCTGGATATAGCCCTCATCCTTCAGTATTTCTGCAATTCTTAAATGAGTATTTGAACATGGGATGTCCACATTTTTTTGCAGTATAATATTGGCGTTTCTTATCCGAGAAAGCATATCGGCTAAAGGATCGCTCATACTCATATATCATTTCCTCCTGAATCGAATGCTCCCGTCAATAATCGAGGGAGAATTTGTTCTTTACCAACTCGCCTTGATAACGCCGGGTATTTCTCCATTGGACGCCAGTTCCCTGAAGCATATCCGGCAAAGACCGAACTTTCGCAGATAGCCGCGGGACCTTCCGCACTTTCTGCAACGATTGTATTCCCGGACTTTGAACTTTTTTGATTTCTTCCATTTTTCTATTAATGCCTTTTTCGCCATTTATTCGGACTCCTAATCAACAAATTAATTCCTGAACGGCATGCCCATTTTTTTCAGCAGAGCCTTCGCTTCTTCATCCGTTTCAGCCGTCGTAACGATCGTCACAGAAAAACCTCTGATCGAGTCGACCTTGTCGTAATCTATTTCCGGAAAAATTATCTGCTCGGCAATGCCTAAAGAATAATTACCGCGACCGTCGAATGATTTGCCCGACACTCCTCTGAAATCTCTTACGCGAGGCAGGGCTACATTTACTAAACGATCAAAAAAATCGTACATTCTTCTCCTGCGCAAGGTAACCGTTAATCCTATCGCCATCCCTTTCCGGATTTTAAAGCCGGCAATCGATTTTTTCGCTCTCGTTATAACCGGTTTCTGTCCGGAAATAATAGCCAGATCATTTGACCCTGACTCCAACAACTTCGCATTTTGAACGGCTTCGCCAATGCCCATGTTAAGCACAATCTTTTCAATCATTGGGATGGCTAATTTGTTTTTATAATTGAATTGCTTGTGCAAAGCCGGCGCCGCTTCATTTTTATAAAATTCTTTCATCCTGCTCATGCCGATTGATCTCCTTCAACAATTGACTTTTCGTATCGTCATCAGTCGAGTATTTCCCCGCATTGCTTGCAAACCCTAACCTTTTTGCCGCTGGTCAGCGTTTTTCTACCGACGCGCGTCGGTTGGTTGCATTTGCCGCAGACAACCATAACGTTAGAAGCGTTAATCGGCGCTTCCTTCTCGATGACGCCTCCTTGCTTTTGAGTCTGCGTCGGCTTTTGCGATCTCTTAATAAAATTCACTTTCTCCACGATGATCTGGTTTTTATCAGGTATGGTTTTTAAAACTTTACCCTTTTTGTCTCTGGCTTTGCCCGAGATTACCTTTACAATATCGTTCTTTTTTATATTCAATCGATTAGCCATTCGCTCAATCCTCCCTACCGGGCGTACGTTAAATAACCTCCGGCGCCAAGGATATAATTTTCATAAATTTTTTTTCTCTAAGTTCCCGAGCCACAGGACCGAAGACGCGCGTACCGATAGGTTCGTTCTGATTGTTGATCAGGACAGCAGAATTACAATCGAATTTAATATAAGAACCATCTTTTCTTTTCGCTTCCTTCTTTGTTCTAACGACCACAGCCCGGGCAACGTCACCCTTTTTAACATTCCCCCCAGGCGAGCATTCTTTGATGGAAACGACAATAATGTCTCCCAAAGAAGCCCATCTTCGTTTAGTTCCCCCAAGCACTTTAATGCACTGAACACGTCTGGCTCCGGAATTATCCGCAACATCCAGCTTTGTCATCATTCGTATCATTGTTCTCACCTTCTTCAAAAAATCCTCTGAAGAGGAATCAATAGATCATTTAGCTTTTTCAATAATTTCAACAACGCGCCACCGTTTGGTCTTACTCAACGGTCTGGTTTCTTCGATGCGGATTTTATCGCCCACTGAGCATTCGTTATTTTCATCATGGGCTTTGAATCGCTTTCTTTTACGAACAATAGTCACGTATCTCGGATGCCTGAAAATACGCTCAACCTCAACTACAACTGTTTTCTCCATTTTATTGCTAATGACAATGCCCACTCGCTTTTTTTTAATTTTAGTTTTTTCCATGACGTCTCCTTGTCAAATCAAATCCGAATCATTACTTTGATTCTTCTTCCAGCTCCTCGCGCCGTTTTTCATTCTCAACAGTCAACAGTCTGGCAATATCCCTTCTCATATCCCTGATTTTCATGTTGTTCTCGAGGTCAGCAATCGTTTTCTGAAATCGAAGTCGGAAGTATTCGTCTTTGAGTTCCCGCAATTTCTGATCACGCTCATCTTTGGTCATCTCTCGAATTTCCGAAGCCTTAATCATTATAAAAACTCCTTGGCCGAGACAAACTTCGTTTTGATGGGCAACTTGTGACCTGCCAGCGTCATCGCTTTTCGTGCAAGCTCTTCGTCAACGCCTTCGAGTTCATACAAAATTCTGCCGCGCTTTACGACGGCGACCCAATGATCCAAGGCGCCTTTGCCTTTTCCCATCCTGGTTTCCGCAGGTTTGCTGGTAATGGGTTTGTCAGGAAAAATACGAATCCAAATTTTTCCGCCTCTTCTAACCGTCCTGGTCATGGAAATTCTGGCAGCTTCAATCTGACGATCCGTTATCCATCCTCCTTCTAAAGCTTTCAGTCCGTAGGAACCGAAAGCCAGTCCCGTTCCCCCTTTGGAATACCCCTTTATTGTTCCTTTTTGTTGTTTTCTGTATTTGGTTTTCTTTGGCTGCAACATCAGATTTTCTCCACTCTTCTGCGTCTGGGTTTTCTGGCTCCGTCATGTTCCGGCGAACTGTCTTTTCTGGGCCCCCTGGGACCTCCTTTTCTTCTTCCCGGCGGAGAAGTAACCCCTGCGTCGCCTGATGGAACCGTAGCCACATCCTCAGATAAGTCTTTAACGTCTTTTTCACCCTTAAAAATCCATACTTTTACGCCGATCGTTCCATAAGTGGTTTTCGATTCGGCAAAACCATAATCAATCTCTGCTCTCAATGTATGCAGAGGGACGCGCCCTTCCAGGTATTCTTCTCTTCGAGCCATTTCAGCTCCGCCCAAACGGCCTCCGCAACTTACCTTGATGCCTTTGGCTCCGAACCTTAATGCTGAGATGACCGCCTTTTTCATAGCGCGCCTGAACGCCACGCGACGCTCGAGCTGCAGCGCAATTCCCTCTGCGACAAGCTGAGCATCCAGTTCCGCGTTTTTAACTTCAATAATATTAATATAAACCTGTCGATCAGTCATCTTTTGCAGGTCCCTTTTAATCCGATCGACTTCAGCTCCTTTTTTTCCTATGATGATGCCTGGTTTTGCCGTATGAACATTTATCCTAACCTGCTCCGCTGCTCTTTCAATTTCAATCCTCGATATCCCGGCATGATACAGGTTAGTTTTGATGAATTTTTTTATTTTTAAATCCTCGTGCAGCAGATCAGCATAATTCTTACCGGCGTACCAACGTGAATTCCAGGTGCTGACGATTCCCAATCTGAGTCCGATAGGATTTACTTTCTGTCCCAAATCTTCACCTCCCAATCGCTTTCCTTCACATTCCTTTTCATTCTTCCATTCCCTTTAAAATGACTTTTATATGACTTGTACGTTTCCGAATTCTAGTCGAACGTCCCAACGCTCTGACCTGAAATCTCCTTAAAGTCGGCCCCTCATTTACTTGAATTTCGGAAATCCTCAATTCATCAATGTTGCCGATATTTCGATTTTCAGCGTTGGCTACGGCAGACATAACGATTTTTTCCAAAATACGCGAAGCTTTTTTTGGAGTATATTTCAGTATCAAAATCGCTTCTTCCACAGAGCGACCTTTAATCAAATCCGCAACCATACGCGCTTTTCTAGGAGAAATCCTAATGAATCTCCCCAATGCTTTGGTTTCTGCCATCGTCACATCCCTTTGCTCTTATCTGCCGCCTCCCGCAGCAAATGTTAAACTCTCTTCTTGGCTGCTCGTTCCGCTTTCGTTCCCGCATGGCTGCGAAACGTCCTCGTCGTTGCAAATTCTCCGAACTTGTGTCCTACCAGGTTCTCAGAAATGTAAACGGGTATGAACCTTTTACCATTGTGAACCGCGACGGTATGACCTACGAATTCCGGAGTAATAGTTGAACGTCGAGACCAAGTTTTCAGCATTTTCTTTTGCCCGGAGGCATTCATAGCCTCAACTTTCATAGCTAAATGCTCATCAATAAATGGTCCCTTTTTTATGGATCTGGCCACAAACAACCTCCCCTGATCTATTTCACTTTCCGTCTTTTAAGAATGTAAATGTCTGACTGTTTTTTTCCTCTTGTCTTATGCCCCTTTGTCGAAACGCCCCATGGCGTCACAGGATGTCTTCCGCCTGAGGATTTTCCTTCGCCGCCGCCGTGCGGATGATCAATAGGATTCATAGCAACGCCGCGAACTTTTGGTCTCCTTCCCAACCAGCGATTTTTCCCGGCTTTGCCCAAGGAAAGAATTTCATGCTTTTCATTTCCGATTTGTCCGATGCTCGCCGAACATTTCTGACTGACCATCCGAACTTCACCGGAAGGCAGCCTCAAGTGAGCGAACCCTTTTTCCTTAGCGACCAGTTGCGCGTAAGTTCCTGCGCTTCGTACTATCTGGCCGCCCTTTCCGGGTTTAAGTTCTATATTATGAATAATCGTGCCTAACGGGATTTCCTTCATCGGTAAATTGTTGCCGACCTTTACGTCGCTGCCTGATCCCGCCGTAATTTCATCATTCACCTGTAATCCTTTGGGCGCCAATATATAACGTTTTTCACCGTCTTTGTAGAAAATCAACGCTATTCTCGACGACCGATTCGGGTCATATTCTATCGTAGCTACTCTACCCGGTATTCCCGCCTTGTCTCGTTTGAAATCGATCTCCCGATACCGCCTTTTATGTCCGCCGCCGCGACGTCGACATGTCATATGCCCGTGATTGTTTCTGCCGCCTTTTTTGGACAATTTCTTAACAAGTTTTTTATTCGGCTTGTCTTTCGTCAGCTCTTCGAAAGTCGAAACAGTCTGAAATCGTCTTCCAGGCGATGTCGGTTTGAATGCTTTATTTTCCATTTTATAATCCTCTAACCGCAGGGGAACTCATTACATTCCCTCGAAGAACTCAATGGTGTCACCTTTTTTTAGCGTAACAATGGCCTTTTTCCAGCTTGATCTGCGACCTTCGAAACGCCCCAATCTCTTTTTCTTTCCTCTCATATTGATCGTCCTGACTTTCGTTACGTGGACATCAAATATATTTTCTATCGCCTTTTTGATTGATATCTTGTCCGCTTCTCTGTCTACCACGAAAACAACCTTGTTCTGATCTTCTTTCATGTTAGTTGCTTTCTCAGTAATGACAGGGCGGCGAATTATGCTGTATGGGTCCTGTTTCATGAACTTAACCTTTCTTCCACTCGCTGAATGCACGGCTGAAAGAAGATTACCTTTTCATGTCTGAGCACGTCCGTCACATTTAATCCTTCAACGGGCAACACGTCGATAAGCGGCGAATTTCGAATAGATTTTCCAATCTTCTTTCGATTATCCGGTAAAATAACCAGAGAAGACTTGTTGCCGTTAATCTCCAAAAATTTCGGCAAAACTTCTTTCGTACTTATTTTCTCGATATCAAAATCCTGTAATACGAGCAAATTTCCGCTGTTGAGTTTTTCAGAAAGAACCATTCTTAAGGCGGCTTTTCTGACTTTTTTCGGCGGTTTAAAGCCGTAATTTCTCGGATGAGGCCCGAAAATCACTCCTCCTCCGACTTTCAAGGGTGAACGGAGACTTCCGCTTCGAGCTCTACCTGTACCTTTTTGCCTGTATAGTTTTCTACCGGATTTACGCACTTCTTTTCTGGTTTTGGTCGATGCGGTTCCCCTTCTTTTCAACGCAGCCTGCATTCTTACGACTTCCTGCACAACATACTGGTTCATCGGAACATTAAAAATCTCGTCTTTCAACGTAATCTGCTCCACAACCTCATTCTCGCTGTTGACGATATTGACACTGGGCATGGGAATTCACCTCGCTTTATGATTTCTTTATGACCGTAACGTAATTGCCATTATGTCCCGGTACAGCGCCTTGAATGAGTAACCTGCCCTTGCCGGCTTCTACTCTGACTATTTTCAGGTTCTTAACCGTGACGTTCTTTCTGCCGGATCTTCCCGGCATCCCTGTTCCTTTCCACGTTCGGGCCGGAAACGCGGCAGCTCCGATACTTCCTCCGTGACGAAAGTATTCGTGAGTACCATGCGATTTTTTGGAACCTTTAAATCCGTGTCTTTTCATAACGCCCGTAAAACCTCTTCCTTTGCTTATCCCCTTTACATCGACCGTTTCGCCTACTTCAAAGATTTCGCTGGTTATCTCCTGCCCTTCCTTGTAGTCGCTTGTCTTCGCTACCCGGAATTCTTTCAAAATCTTGCAAGGATCAACTTTAATGCGTCTGTAATGACCTAAAAGAGGAAGTAAGGTCTGCTTCTCTTTTTTTCTTTCATACCCTAACTGAAGCGCGTTGTAACCTTCCTTCTCCTCGGTTTTTATCTGGATGACCCTCGAAGGTTCCATTTCTATAACGGTCACGGGCAGCATTTCTCCCGATTCCATGAAAATACTTGTCATTCCGAGTTTTTTTCCGATCAATCCCAATGCCATTTTATGTTCCTCTGTTTTCTGTCTAAGCTTGTACGATTTCTTTAATCCCGATGCTTCAGCTTAAAGTTTAATTTCAACGTCAACGCCTGAAGGCAACTCGAGTTTCATCAGGTTGTCAACGGTTTGCTGGGTCGGTTCTATAATATCAATCAGGCGTTTATGAGTTCGAATCTCGAATTGTTCTCTTGATTTCTTGTCAACGTGCGGAGACCTCAGAACCGTATAACGATTGATTCTAGTCGGCAATGGAATAGGACCCAAAACATTGGCTCCGCTTCTTCTTGCCGTTTCAACGATTTCTCCAGTCGATTGATCAAGCAATTTATGATCGTAAGCTTTAAGTTTAATTCGGATTTTTTGTTCGGCCATGAGTTACCTTCTACTGCCTCTTTCGATTTATTCAACAATTTCAGTGACAACGCCGGCGCCGACGGTTTTCCCGCCTTCACGAACGGCGAA
>CAZUFC010000064.1:0-47128 GCA_964619725.1 uncultured bacterium
TGGAATACTTGGAAAAATTTTTCTCCAAAATCCTGCACAGCGGAAAAAGCTCGAAAAGGATATCTCTTGACCGAACCTTGTTCGTATGGTAAAACAATGCTGTGGGGAGTCGGCTTAAATTGAACCATCAATATAGCCGACGTCATTTCTTACTATAAAATCAGAAACTTAAGAAAAAAATCTTGCGGTTCAGCGGGCATTGCAGGTCAAGCCTGAAGTAATAATCGTTAGATTATAATTTGTTTGCAACTCAAACAAAAATAAGCCACAGGGGAAGATAATGCATGACGTGCCGACTTATGAAGAATTAATGCAAAAGGTTCAGGAGTTGAAGGCGGCAGCTCAGGAATCGAAGGAAATGAGGGAACGAGAGCGACACATCAAAAAAGTTCTTTTGGCGATTCGGAATGTGGATCAGTTAATAACGACGGAAACCGATCCTGAGCGATTAATCGCTCGGGTGTGCGAGAGTTTGACAGCGACGCTGGGATATTACAATGCCTGGGTAATGTTGATTGATGAATCAGGGAGAGCTGAGGCGACGGCATCGGCGGGATTTAACGGCAAATTCGGGATAATGGAGGAGCAAATCAGGCGCGGGAATTTCACGGCATGCATGGAGAAGGCTTTAAAAACGGATGAGCTTGTAGTCGTGGAAAACCCGGCAGTTCAATGCAGGGACTGTCCTTTGTCGATCGAATATGCTGACCGTTCCGGGTTATCATATCGTTTGTGTCATAATAATTCGCTTTATGGGATAATATCTGTATCAGTTCCTTCGGAATTTGCCTGTGATGAGGAGTCTTTGCATCTGTTTAAGGAATTAGCCGGGGACCTGGCGTTCGCATTGGACAAAATAGGGGAATCCAGGGCTTTACGTCTCGCCAACGACATAATAGTCCGCAGTCCTGCCGTGGCTTTTGTCTGGAAGAATGCGGCGGGGTGGCCGGTCGAGTTTGCTTCTGAAAATGTGGACCGGCTTTTCGGCTGGCATGCGAGCGAATTCACGTCAGGCAAGATACCTTATAGCGAGGTCATACACCCTGATGATCTCGAAAGAGTATCCCGGGAGGTGATTACGAGCAGCGAAGCCCCGACGGCGAAAACGGTGGACCATGAACATTACCGTATAATACGCCGGGACGGGGTAGTTCGCTGGGTTCAGGACATGACGCATATAAGGCGTTCTGAAGAGGGAAAAGTTACGGCGTTTGAAGGAATATTGCTTGACGTTACCGAGCGGCATAACATTGAAGAGGAGCTGAAGCGGAGTCGTGAACAATTTATGCTGGCGGTGAGGGGCAGCGCTGACGGCATATGGGACTGGAATTTGCGCGATAACAGTTTATTTCTTTCAGAGAAGTGGAAGGAAATGCTGGGTTACAGAGACGATGAGCTTTCCAATGCTTTTTCCACTTTTGAAGACAACCTTCACCCGGAAGACAGGCAGCGGGTCATGAATTATGTGAACCGTTATCTCAAAGGTGAATTTGACGAATATGACATCGAATTCAGGATGCGTCATAAGGATGGGAGTTACCGTTGGATTCTGGCGAGAGGTCAGGCTGTCTTTGATGAAAACGGGATACCTTTCCGCATGGCCGGTTCTCATACTGATATTACCGAGCGGAAGAAGGCGGAGGAACATCTTTTGGGTTTGGCGTTGATCCTGGAGCATTCCGACAGCATTGCGGTTTTCAAGGATGTTTCGTTGCGTTACATAATGGTCAACCGGAAATACCTGGAGCTGACGGGTTACAAGAGCGTAGAGGAAGTGATAGGCAAGACGGATGAGGAACTTTTCAGGGATTTGGCGACCGAAGAGCAGATACATGATTATATGCAAAACGACCGTGACGCCCTCAAACTGCCTAAAGGACAGGTGAATCATTTTGAAGAACATTTTCCCGGCGAGGACGGAAGGGACAGGATATTTTTGACTAAGAAGTTTCCTATTTATGAGGATGAAAAAGAAAAACTCATCGGAGTCGGGACGATCAGCATAGAGATAACGGACCGCAAACGCGCCGAAGAGGAGTTGGCTGAGAAGAAACGGGAATTCGAGCATATCTTTGATAATTCTCATGTAGGCATAATGTTTTTACGAGGGGGACGAATTTTTGCCAGGGGCAACCAGAGGTTAGCGGATATACTCGGATATAAGAATCCTGAAGAAATGGTCGGGATGGGTATGAGGAAATTGCATTTGAATGAAGAGCGATACCGGGAATTTGGTGAAAGGCATTACGCCAAACTCGTGGAAGGGGAGCAGTTCCAGGTGGAATATCAGTTGCGCCGCAAGGACGGTATTCCCGTTTGGTGCACTTTATCCGGCAAGGCATTGGATACGAATGATCTGGACCGCGGCGTCATCTGGGTTATTGATGATTTGGAATCCCGCAAGCAGGCTGAGAGGGACCTGTTGGAATCAAACCGAAGACTGGCGGAAGCCACTGAACGCGCAAACCAAATGGCTATCCATGCGGAAAAGGCCAATGAAGCGAAGAGTGAATTCTTAGCCAACATGAGTCATGAGATACGAACGCCGTTGAACGGGGTAATCGGCATGACGGAATTGCTGCTGGATTCTGATCTTGACGATGAACAACGCCGTTATGCTGAAATATTGAGCGCGAGCGGTGAATCATTATTAGACCTGATAAACGATATACTGGATTATTCCAAAATAGAAGCCCATAGATTGGAACTGGAAATCATTGACTTCGACCTGGAAGGCTTAATGGAAGACTTGGCATCTGCAATGGCGCTTAAAGCGCATGAAAAGGGGCTCGAACTGATCAGCAACGTGAATCCGGGAACCCCGACTCTTCTTCGGGGAGACCCGGTTCGCCTGCGTCAAATACTGACGAACCTGATGGGCAACGCCGTAAAATTTACCGAAAAAGGGGAAGTGGCGGTCCAGGTAAAAGCAGAGTCGCAGACTGATGAGAATGCTTTATTGCGATTTTCAGTTAAAGATACAGGGATAGGCATTTCCCGGGAAAGTCAGAAGGAATTGTTTCAGAAATTTACTCAGGTGGACGCATCGAACACCCGAAAATATGGAGGTACCGGATTGGGATTAGCCATCTCCAAGCGCTTGGTTGAGTTGATGGAGGGTCAGATCGGCGTTGACAGCAAAGAAGGCAGAGGATCGGAATTCTGGTTTAAGGTCCGATTGGAAAAAAGTTCGGAAAAATCGCATCATGAAAATGTCCCGCTGGAGGATTTATCAGGAATCAAAGCATTGGTGGTTGACGACAACGCAACCAACCGGGAAATATTACTCACCAGATTCTCTTCCTGGAATATGCGGGTAAAAGAAACCGAGGACGCCCCCTCAGCGCTTCAGGTCCTCGATTCTGCCGTCCAAGCAGACGATCCCTTTCATCTGGCGGTTATTGATATGCAGATGCCGGGAATGAACGGCATCAGACTCGCAAAAACCGTCAGAGAGAAGCCTCAACTGGCGGACCTGAAAATGGTCATTTTAACCTCTTTGGGTATGAAAGGCAGTTCAGATCAATTCTATGAAGCGGGTTTTGATGCTTTTCTAACGAAACCTGTTCGACGCAGCGAATTGAGAGATGTGATTTCGAATCTTATGGGGAAAAGCAACGATCAAGACTCAGGACCGTACGCAATAAGGTCCGGCAGCTCAAACCGCAGAAACAGAAAATACTTTGATGGCGCAGAATTGAGCCTATTGCTCGTTGAAGACAATTTTACCAATCAGCAAGTCACATTAGGAATGCTCAAAAACCTGGGACTTAATGCCGATATCGCCTCGAACGGTAAAGAAGCTCTTAGTGCGTTGGAAAAGAGGTCATACGATTTGGTCCTTATGGATGTTCAAATGCCCGAAATGGACGGCCTGGAAGCCACGCGCATCATTCGTAACCCCGATTCAGATGTCCTGGATCACCAGACGCCCATTATCGCTATGACCGCTCATGCCTTGACCGGTGATAAAGAAAAATGTCTGGAAGCGGGTATGAACGGTTATATCGCTAAACCCGTCTCATCGAAAAACTTGATTAATACATTGAAAGAATGGCTTCCGGAGCCTAAATCGGTATCGACGGACATCCGGGCGAAGCTGAAAAATTACGGTCAGAAAAAAGAAGAAAAAAATCTTAAAAATAAAGTTATATGGGACAGGAAGCTTATGATGGATCGGCTTATGCTTGACGATGACTTCGCAGCCACTGTCGTAAAGACTTTTCTTGAGGATGTTCCGGAAAAAATCGACATGCTGAAAAAGAATGTTCAAAACAGCGATTTCGAAGCTGCGCAAAGAATTGCCCATACGATTAAAGGGGCTTCCGGAAATATTAATGCAGAGGCGTTACGTGAGAATATTTGCCTTGTGGAAAAAGCGTTGCAGGTAAAGAATATCTCGAAAGCCCGATCATTGCTGCCGGAAATCGAAAAAGCGTTTAAACTTCTTAATAGAGAAATCGACTCATTTCTGAATGAGAATTAATCATTGCGAAAGACGATCCGTAAAAAATCTACAGCGAAGCGATGATTTCCTGATAAATAAAAATCGCTAATTTCTCGATCAAAAAGTCGCAGCACCTGTTCGCTACGGTATGCCGGGAAAAAATGAGTTTGGGGACAGGCGCTAATAAAGGTAATACTGCCTGACCCGTTCCCGGTATTCTTGAATCGAAACATCGAATTGACTGAGGATTGCGGAGGGCTCCGACCCCTTTTCCAGGTCTTCTCGAATTTTGGGATTCCCCGTCAGGATGTCGATGGGCATTTTTTCATTTTCATATTCGTATGGCGGCTGTTTCCATCTGAAATCATCTCGGTAGGAATGCATGACCTCATGCAACACGGTCAATCCCGTCAGATATGACTGATAGCGGTCTCGATCCGTAACGTGAATACGGCATCCCCCGCATAGTTTTCCTTTCCACTTTTGAAAAGTCGGCAGGAAATGCATGGGGCGAAAGCGAACGCCGGGGAGATTCTTCTCGTTTAATCTGTACGACGTTTCATAGGGATCAATAAAGGGGGCCCCGAATATTTCAAAAGGGCGCGTTGTCCCTCGTCCTTCCGATACGTTTGTCCCTTCCAGCAGACACATTCCCGGATAGACGACGGCGGTTTCAAGAGTCGGCATATTGGGAGAAGGCATAACCCAGGGCAATCCCGACTCGTCAAACCACATGTTTCGTTTCCATCCTTTCATTGGCATGATTTCCAGTTCCAGATCGATTTTATGCTCTTTCGATATATAACGCGCCAGCTCACCCAGCGTCAAAGAATGCCTCACGGGGATCGGAAAACGTCCCACGAAAGAAGCGTATTCCGTTAAAAGCAGATTCCCCTCAATATATTTTCCAGTTATAGGATTAGGGCGGTCCATCACCACAAGCGGTATGCCGGCTTCACTGCATGATTCCATTAAATAAGACAAGGTTGATCCGTATGTATAGTAACGAGTGCCCACATCCTGAAAATCCACTATCATTACGCTGAGATTTTCGATCCATTCGGGTAAAGGTTTTCGGTGAGCGCCGTATAATGAAAAAACGTCAATTCCTGTGCGGGGTTCTTTGAAACCTTGCCATTCGACCATATTATCCTGGGTTTGACCGTGGATGCCGTGTTGAGGGCCGAAAAGCGCTTTTACTTGTATTTCGGGATGCCCGTAAAGCAAGTCGAATGCATGGTTCAGATCGGCGTTAACCGAAGCAGGGTGAACGGCTAGTCCCGCATGGCGGTTTTTACAATAATCAGGAACGCACTCCAGGAATGCATCCAATCCGCTCTTAATTTGTTTTTTCTTCATGGATAGGTATCCGCAATGAATCCGTTGAATTTTTTCCGGCGCGTTATCCTTTTATTTGCGACTTCAACTTCTTGACTGCTTCATTAAAGGTTTCAATAATCCGGCCGGTTTCATCAAGCGTATCAGGTCTCACTCTCGTTTCCAGATCACCTTCAGATAATTCTTTGAAGCCTGCTTCGAGTCTCAGGAGAGGGGCCCGGATATTTTTTCGGTAATGATTCATCGCGACCATTACGATGAAGAAGGAAATGCTGATCATAACGGCCAACAACAAACGCATTTTAAAGAATATCTGTTCGTTTAGCGTATACATTTTATCCAGAACGAAGAATGCCGTATCCCGTTTTTCCGACGTTATTATTCCCCAACCCGGCGACTCCATCGATTCCGCCGTACCGATCCATTCGACTCCTTTTTCGTCTGAATATTGATGCAGCCCCGCCGTAATGTCACGCTGATATTCCTGAACGATGGGCAGGTAACTGTAATCGGAACGGGACAATGCAACGTCATAGTCTGGATGCAATATCGCCTTACCCTGTCGATCTACTACAAACGCATACCCAGTATCTCCAACCTTGAAATCGCTGATAAAAGCCTCCAGCGGCGTCAGATCGACCAGAACAAGCATGAGGCCCGCCGGCTTACCTTCAACATTCGGCATAGGATGGCCCATCATTAACATCAGTTCCTCTTCTTCGGGAATCCCGAATACTTCTCCGTAAAAAAATTCACGCGGTACGTTCTCGCTGATGTCCACGCTCATGATAACTTCGTGCGCCAGAGAACTCTCCTCATCCGAAAGACTCTGCATCGATAATATTTCTTCTCCCAGATCAGTCATCAGGATTATTTGTTTGAGAGAAGGAGTGGCGTCCAGATATTTCGTCAAATAATCTTTTTTCTGGGAACGAGTCAGCTTGATGAACCACTCAGCCCTGATGATTCGCTCCATATTTATCCGTTGATTCTCCAGATACTCCGTGATGAAATCCTCTACATATCGCCGGGATTGATTGTGAACCTGGCGCACCTTGATCGTCATCTCCTCTTCATGCAGAGCGGTCAGACGATCGCAGTGAGGTTTAAATATGAAAAATTCCAGCAGGGCTATGCCGGACAACGGAACGGCCATAGCTCCGATCAGGATTAAAACCAGAGTTCTCACTATTTTTTTATTTCTTTTTAACTCAGCGGCCATTTTATTGACTCCTGTCTGCAGATTTGGTCAAAAAGTCTTAATGAATGAAAGCTAGAAGAAAACAGTAAGAATATCAATTGAAAAGCATTCGAGAGGCCGTCATTTTTTTCATTTGCCGGTCCGTCGGCAGTCAAAAACCGTTCACATAAGCGATTTTTCAGGTTAAGTCCAATGCCGTTCAAACTCTGGACAGCACGCCTTTATCCTGCAGTCGATGATAAGCGAGATCGTGATGGATGAATCCCTTTTTCACCAGGTCTATCAGTGATTGATCCATGGTCTGCATACTATCTTTACGGCCTCCCTGGATCAACGACGTCAACTGATGAGTTTTTCCTTCCCGGATAACGTTGCCTATGGCCGGCGTGCCCATCATGATTTCCACGGCAGGCACTCGACCCTTTCCGTTTTTCATGGGTAAAAGCTGCTGGGAAACGACTCCTTTGATGGTCGCTGCCAGGACGTAGCGGATGTGATTCTGTTCGCTTTCGGGGAAGACGTCTATAATTCTGTCCACCGTTTTAACCGCGCTGTTGGTATGAATGGTAGCAAAAACCAGACTTCCGGTTTCTGCGGCGTTCAGCGTCAACGTTATCGTTTCCAGGTCCCTCATCTCACCGACAATAATAATGTCAACATCCTGACGGCCGCCGGACCGCAAAGCCTTCGCGAAAGATTCCGTCTCCATCCCCACCTCACGCTGCGTTATGATGCAGTTTTTATTGGTGTGAATGAATTCTATCGGGTCCTCTATCGTTAGAATGTGCTTCTTCTTCTTTCTGTTGATAATGTCAGTGAGCGACGCCAGAGTTGTCGTTTTTCCAGACCCTGTGGCGCCCGTGATCAGCACCAGTCCGCTGTTCAATTCCGTAAGGGAATAAAGCGCCTCAGGCAAATTCAAATCGTCCAGACTCAGAATCTGCTCGGGTATCAGACGAAATACGCCGCTGATTCCATGCTGCTGGTTGAAAACCGTCACGCGAAAACGTCCGATGTCATCTGCCATATAGGCGAAATCATATTCAAGCTGCTGCTCGAATTTGCTTATCTGCTCATTGGTCATGATTTCCATCAGCGTTTCTTCGCCGACTTCATAGCTGATGATCGGGTGGTCCAGATAAAAAAGTTCCCCGTCTATCCTTATCAACGGCGGCGCTCCAACGTTATAATGAAGATCAGACGCATTATGTTCGGCTGCTATTTTCAGCAATTTATCAATCTTAGGCATTTTCGTGACCTCAAATTTTGCTTTTAATCGCTTTATCAGTTCCTGGTTGCAGCCAGAAGAAACCTTTTCTTGTTCGCCGCACGTATTTTCGCTTCCTTGTAATCGATCTTACGCCTGCGCACCAGTTCCATCAGCGAATCGTCCATCAATTGCATTCCCCGCTCTGATCCGGTCTGCATCACGGAATGTATTTGATATGTCTTGGAATCTCGTATCAGTCGCGCTATAGAGCCTGTTCCGACCAGTATTTCCGACGCCACAACCATCTCTTTGCCATGCGCTGACGGTATCAGTTGTTGAGTAATTATACCTCTTAACGATTCCGAAACCATCATGCGAATTTGGAGTTTCTGAGTTCCCGGAAAAATATCGATGATCCGGTCTATCGTTTGCACGGCGCTTTTCGTATGCAGCGTACCGAATACCAGATGACCGGTTTCCGCAGCGGTTATAGCCATCGATATAGTCTCCAGGTCCCGCATTTCTCCGACCAGGATGATGTCAGGATCTGCCCTCAGAGCCTGTTTCAGAGCTATTGCGAAAGACCGCGTATGGCGCCCTACTTCACGCTGATTTACCAGGGACTTTTTGTTGGTATGAATGAATTCAATCGGGTCTTCCACCGTTATGATGTGTCTTCGCTTGTTTTCGTTGATGTAATTCAGTAAAGCTGCCTGGGTAGTCGACTTGCCGCATCCCCGCGGACCCGTCACCAGAACCAGCCCCTGATTAAACTTGGTGAATTCCTTTACGACAGGAGGAAATCCGAGCGTGTCGATATGAGGTATCTTGTTGGGGATCACGTGGAAAACGGCGTCCATGCCTTTTCTTTGAAAAAAAGCATTGCATCTAAACCTGTTCAGATTGGTTATCTTGTATGCGAAATCGACTTCCTTTTTTTCTATCAGATAACGCCTTAATCGAGGTTCCAGTATCTCAAATATCAGCTCTTTGGTCTCATGACTCGTCAGCGGCGTATGAGCAATAGGCAGAAGTTCGCTTTTTATCCTTGCTTTCGGCGGCAAACCGACGCATATATGAAGGTCCGATCCGCCGACTTCTATGGTTTTCATTAAAAATTGATCGATTTTTGCCATCGATGCTCCTTTAATCAAATTCGCAATCCAGGGGGAAAACCGCCCGGACCGAAATATAACATAACAGAAAAAGAAAAGTAAAGAACAAACCCATTTCCTCGCCGGTCAACGCATACTCGCAACAGGAAACTCGAAGAGGTTGCTCTTGACATCAGCCTGGCTCCTCTGTATACTCAATCCCGGCTTTAAGCTGTGAACCGTTGTTTTATCAAGAGGATAACAGATACTGCGCCGAACGGAGAAGGAATGGAGACGCTATTATCAATTCAGGGATTAAAGACCTATTTTTACACCGATGACGGCGTAGTCAAAGCCGTCGACGACGTCAGCATCGAGATAGGTAAAGGCGAGTGCCTGGGATTAGTGGGGGAAAGCGGGTGCGGAAAAAGCGTGACGTCTTTATCCATAATGCGGCTTATTCCTACGCCGCCCGGTAAGATCGAAGCGGGAACCATCAGTTTCAACGGCAAGAATCTCCTGGAACTCGATGAAAAGTCGATGCGAAAGATAAGGGGAAACGACATTTCGATGATCTTTCAGGAGCCGATGACCTCTTTGAATCCGGTTTTTACGATCGGAAACCAGATAGGCGAGGCTATCGAGCTGCATCAGCAGAAGAAGGGCAAGGCGCTTGAGGAAGAGGCAGTGAAGGCTTTGAAGGCAGTAAGTATTCCTGATCCGTATCAAAGGTTGACGGAATATCCTCACCAGTTGAGCGGTGGAATGCGGCAAAGAGTAATGATAGCCATGGCTTTATCCTGCAGACCTTCTCTCCTGATAGCCGATGAACCGACGACGGCCCTGGACGTCACTATACAGGCTCAAATTCTGGAACTCTTGAAATCCCTGCAGGACAGATTCTCCCTTTCCATGCTTCTTATCACTCATGATTTAGGAGTGGTGGCGGAGACGGCTCATCGCATAGCGGTAATGTATGCGGGGCATATTGTCGAAGAATCGACCACATATAACATTTTTAAAAACACCAAGCATCCTTATACTCAGGGTCTGCTGAAATCTATTCCCCGAATCGACCGGTCCAATATCCATAAAGAAAAGCTGGCGACGATAAAAGGCGTGGTTCCTGAATTGACCAATTTGCCGCAGGGATGCCGGTTTCAGGACCGTTGTCCGCATGTTCGAGACGAATGCCGGCAAGGACTGCTTCCATTGAAGCAGATATCAGACGATCACAAGGTCCGTTGCGTGCTTTATTATTGAGAAGGAACAGGAAAATGAACGCAGAATCATCAAATTCGCGATTGTTGGACATCCGAAACATGAAAAAATATTTCCCCGTAACGAAGGGAGTCTTTTCCAAGGTACACGCCTGGGTTAAAGCCGTCGACGGAATTTCGTTCTACATCAAAAAAGGCGAGACGCTGGGTCTGGTGGGCGAAAGCGGATGCGGCAAAACCACAGCGGGACGTTGCATTCTAAGGCTGATCGAACCGACTGAGGGAGAAGTCCTTTTCGACGGAACAGACCTTCTCGAATTGAATAAAAAACAGATGAGAAGAATGAGACGCCAGTTGCAGATCATCTTTCAGGACCCTTATTCATCCCTTAATCCCAGAATGACCGTAGGAAACATCATCGGCGAAGCCATCTCCATTCATAAACTGGCGAAAGGAAAAGAAAAAGAAGATCGTATCAAGGAGTTGCTCAAGGTCGTCGGACTGGACCCTTCTCATATCAGACGTTATCCTCATGAATTCAGCGGCGGACAGCGACAGAGAATCGGCATAGCCAGAGCCCTGGCAGTCGATCCGAAATTGATAATCGCAGACGAACCAGTCTCGGCCCTGGACGTCTCCATTCAAGCTCAAGTCATTAACCTGTTGATGGAACTTCAGGAAAAATTTGATTTGACATACCTTTTTATCGCTCACGATCTCAGCGTCGTGGAACACATCAGTAATCGCGTAGCCGTGATGTACCTCGGGAAACTTATGGAACTAGCCGCCGGAAGAGAACTTTACGACAACCCGTTGCATCCATATTCCCAGGCTTTGCTTTCCGCAGTGCCTATTCCTGATCCGACCGCCAGGAAAAAAAGAATCCTGCTGGAAGGCGATGTTCCAACTCCGATTAATCCGCCTCCGGGATGTCCATTCCATGTCAGGTGCCCCAAGGCAATCGAGATATGCAGTAAAGAGATGCCGGAATTTTATGACAGGGGAAACGAGCATTTCGTTGCCTGCCATTTGGTTAAGAGTGGATCGAACGATAGGAGCGGTGCAATAGAAGAACAATTGTCGAAAGACGGCAACAAATAACGAGGAGGTTTATTTTAATGCTCACTTTTTTTCAACAATTCAAAATTTTGGAGTTCTTCGACAAGGGCGGACCTGTTATGTGGCCATTGCTTTTCCTCTCGATTGTAGGATTGGCTTTTATTCTGGAAAGGTTCTGGCATTATCACAAAGTATCCATTAATACTCCCGAATTCCTCGATAAAATCCGCAAGGTATTAAAACAGAAAAAGATTAAAGAAGCTATTCAGGTTTGCGAGAATTATCGAGGACCGATTGCTTCCATTTTGAAGGCCGGCTTGCTGAAGTACGGCAAATCGAAAGAAGATATCGAGAAAGCGATAGGGACGAATGCCGGAATCGAAATGAGCCGACTGGAACGCGGATTGATATGGATTGCAACCATCGCTACGGTAGCGCCTTTGCTGGGATTCCTCGGAACGGTTTCCGGTATGATCAGCGCTTTTGAAACCATCGCTGTTCACGGCTTGAACAATCCGGCGCTTGTCGCAATCGGAATTTCCGAGGCATTGATTACGACTGCCAGCGGTCTGGCCATTGCAATACCCATGCATTTGGCTTACAACTATTTCTCCAATCGAGTCGCCAAAATCGTGCTTGATATGGAAGAAAGTTCCGGACTGCTGGTGGAATATCTGACGGAAATGGGAGAGGAGCCCACTGCCGCATAATAAGGAAAGGAACGCATAATAATGGCTTTTGCAAGTGGAAGACGAGTTAAGGTTCAATCAAAAATCCCCAGTGATTCGATGGCCGATATCGCCTTCCTGCTGATCATTTTCTTCATGGTTTCTACCACTTTCAGCCAGGACAAAACGACGGTGGACCTGCCAAGAAGCGTGGAACGTCTCGAACTCCCTAAAGGCGGCATGATTATTTCCCTCCAGGATACCGGAGAACTCAGGATTGAAGGCGATGAATCGACCATGATGGATGTGCAGCCGGCTGCCCGTCAGGAACTCGTCAAGAATTCCGAAAAATATTTCGTCCTGAAAATCGATGAAAAAGTGAAATATTATATGGTGGACAGGATACTCGACGAACTACGAAGCGCCGGCGCCAAGAATCTCAGTTTCCCTACTCTACAAGAAATGGATTAGCAGGAGTGAGGAGGTGAAAAGTTTTTCATCCTATTGAGACCGTCCCGGAATAGACTGGAGCGGATGCTGAACATGGATGAGAACGAACAATTATGAGAATCAAAACAAAATTAAAAAGAACCGAAGGCATCCCCAATGATTCTCTGGCTGACATCGCCTTTCTGTTGATCATCTTTTTTATGGTGACGACGGCGTTTGCGGCGAGAAAAGGCATTGATTTCCAGTTACCCAAACAGGAAAAAACGCAGAATATGGATACCGAACAAATCGAATCCACTTTGATTCATATAACCGACAGCGGCCGACTGCTGGTGGACGATCGACCTTTGAACCTGGAGGACATTCAACCCTATCTCATGCCCAAACTGGCTGTTAATCCTAAAAAATTCGTCATTATTCAGACTGACGATGAAGCCGCATACGGTGATATGATAGACGTTCTTGATGAGCTGAAGCAGGCGAATGTGCAGAACATAGTGCTGCCTACGAAGGCCGAGATAGCATCCTGGGGAGATTATTTGTGATGCTTTATTTTGTACCGGGAGGAGATGCCTTATGAGCAATTTCTACGAAGAGGTGGAAAAAGATAAGGAAATCCGAAGTATTGAAGATAAAAAACGCGTGGAACGGATGCTCCTTTTTTCCATTTTGTTTCATATTCTCTTGATTTACGTTGTGTTTCCTGAATTCGGCGGCGCTGAAATAATTCAGGGACCCCAAAGGAAGGTCGTCACTGTCCGAAGACTGCCGCCGCCCAGAACCGAGGAGAAAACGCCTCCCAAAACGCGAAAAAGAGAAGTCAGAAAAAAACGAGCCGTCGCCAAACCGATTCCGGACCCTACGCCCAATGAACCTGAAATGGAATATGAGTTCGATTTTGAACCCGAAGTCGAAGAAGATATTATACCGCCTGATGCGATCGTTATTTTCGGCGACCCTGAAGGACCTCCGGCTCCCGATGCTGAAGGCCCCATCAGGATGACCAGCGATGTGGTAAGACCAAAAATAATCAAAAGGGTCGACCCGGTCTATCCTGAGCTGGCGAGACAGGCAGGCATTCAGGGGGTAGTTATCGTGGAAGCCGTCATAAGTAAGACGGGAAAAGTGACGGATGCGAAGGTGTTAAGAGGATTGGGAAAGAGCGGGTTGGACGAAGCGGCGATCAATGCCGTGTTGCAATGGGAATTTACGCCCGCAACACTTAACGGCATACCCATAGACGTTTATATGACGCTGACCGTCCAATTTAAGCTCAATTAGTCAGCCCATTTTTACACCGGCATTTTTTGCTCGGCATGATGGAACGGACAGGCGCTGGATGAATTGAGCGAAAGGACGCCAGAGACTCTACATATAAACGGCCGGATTTCTCATCTTATCTCCTGAATTTCTTCGGAGATAAGATGGGAAATCCGGGAAACGGTTGAATAAAAACCGCAAATGTTATCTTTTTGCATGCCGGCATTTTCAGAGCAGGAACCGGAAACTCGTTTATCGGCATGGCTTAAGAAAGTCTTTACTTTTTGCAGTGTAATCGTTTAAATATGAAGAAAGTATTGGAGCGAAGCGTCTATGGGGAAGCCTAAAAAGAAACGCAGCAAAGCAGATTC
The DNA here is from genome assembly GCA_964619725.1 of uncultured bacterium. Classification (GTDB taxonomy): domain Bacteria; phylum CSSED10-310; class CAZUFC01; order CAZUFC01; family CAZUFC01; genus CAZUFC01. The sequence continues at coordinate 14,319 of CAZUFC010000064.1, forward strand.
GGTAGCGGAATCGATTGATTCATTCAGCGACGAAAGATTGCTGAGATGCATCCTGTCGAGAGACGAAGCGCCGGATGTAGCGCGGCGGGCATTTGAAGAACTTTTTTCTCGATATTGCCGAATCTGCCTTCATCACAATTATCGTATGCTTCATTCAGGCAAGCGTTCAGCCAAAAGAGCTCTTGCGGAATCGGAAGATATAGTCCAGCAGAAATTTATGAAGCTGTTGAAGCTGGAAAATTTTGATTTCAGGGAGGTCCCGGGACGGAAAAGCGGCGCTGTGGTCAGAGTATTCTTATTTCGCATCGACCATAATGACTGCATTAATTTCATAAAGCGAAGCCGGCGCATGGTGGAGTTTGAAGACCCTGATGTTGAAAGATGGGAATGCGCTTTGTTCCAGGCGGGATATGGAGAAACAGACGTTCCGGATGAAGCGGCAGTAAAAAAAGAGCAGGAAGAACATCTTGCTGAGGCGCTGGAAACGCTTTCACCGGCTCAGAAAAGCGCTGTCGTATATTGGTCCCGGGGATACAGTTACCGTGAAATTGCCGATTTTATGGGGAAAACGCAGACTCAAATCAGAGGATATATCACGCACGGATTGAAAAACTTAAGAGAACAATTTGACCGGTATTATGAGAGATAACAAAGGAATGTCGAATTCGTTCGCCAGGCGTTTATTTTATTGAATTTTTTTAGCTTCATAATCGTCCAATTCTCCCATGGCTTTCCGATAACATGAAGGACACAAGCCGTGCGAGAAACGGGCATCGGTATGATCTGAGATATAAGCTTCCATCCTTGTCCAAAGTCCTTTATCGTCGCGTATTTTTTTGCACTGCGCACATATAGGCAGGAGTCCCTGCAGAGTTTTGACTTCTGCTAAAGCTTTTTCCAGTGATGCTGTTTTTTCATTTACGAGATCGAGATATCGGCTGTTGCGCAGGGCTATAGCGGCCAGTTCGCCGAAAACTGAGGCGATTTCGGCATCTTCGTCTGTGAAATCCGAAGATTTGTTCGCTAATCCGATGATTCCTACCGTTTTTCTTTCTATATTCAAAGGCGCAAAAAGGACGTTCTTCATTTCTACATGTCCCTCAGGCAGGTATTGCACCCAATCAGCATTCATAAAATCATTTTCGTATACTGTCTTATGCGTTTTATACGCTTCAGCTCGCAGCCCCCGGATCGGCATGGGCAGCTCCGGGTCAACGGAACAGGGCTTTCCGCCTGATTCCAGAAAAAGCACTTCATTTTCCTGTCCGTCTTCGCTGAGCAGCGCCACGTATCCGGAAACCGCACCGGTCAATTCCCGACATAGATCAAAAATGGATCGTGCGCATTCACTGAAGGTTTGCTTTTCCAGTATAACGCGTGCTGCCTTGACGACTGCGTTTAATTTTATTTCTGCGGAAAAGGAGTTTTTCAATTTAATCTATCTCCTTGATCAGTTTCCATTTCATTAACCCCCTCACAGCAAAATCCGGAATCATATAGTCTGGGAACTGCTTTTTTACTTTAACGATGCGACCGGGAATCCTACAACCCCCGGATAATATAACAGTCTGTTAATGATTTTTCAATTACTCGGCCTGGATTCTCTTCCCCACACTCTTGAAAGCCATCAAAGTATAGAAGAATCCACATCTTTTCCGTTTAGAATGACATCATGTTCGGGATCACGAAAAAATCTGCAGACGCTTGATAAGATTGGTTTTATAAGTATAATATCAATAACCGGATTTTCCGGAAAAGCGGCTGAACAAGCAGGAAAGCATAGCGGAGAAACATCAGCAAAATATCGATTAAAGGAGAAATGCGCTATGCGTAAGGCAACCGGGATTCGTTTTCGAAAAACGCCTTTTTTTGTTTTCTACCTGTTATCTTTGACGTTTAATATTACGGGAGCGTCCGGAACAACCGTTTTAATTAATGAAATACACACCGGATGTCCGGATTGGGTCGAATTGGTTAATGCGGGAAACCAGCCCATTGATATTTCAGGATGGAGATTGAGGTGTTGGTGGAAAGGGCTGGAAACGTTTCAGATGGAGGAGCAGTATGTATTTCCTGAAGGTTGCGTTTTGCAACCCGGAGAATTCACCCTGGTGACGGATGAGCCTGTTTTTTGCTGCGATTCCTTTCATTTAAGCGTTTTCACCTGGTCCGACATGGAGGGCATATGTTGCGTTTTGGAGACTAAAGCAGGCGCCGGCATTGATTCGTTAGTGGTTTCCGGAATGACGGGCACGCCCGCTATCGAGTTGCCTGGAGGCGCTGAGTTTGATCCTCCATATCCTCAACGATACTATGGAAACGATTTTCATCGAAACGGATGGACGGATACTGATTCGGGAGCGGATTGGAAATGCTGTAATTTCACATCCCCCTGCGAGCCGAATCCGGGACAATTAGAATACACTCCGGGGCCTGAGCCGGTGCCCGCAGCAGGTAAAGCCGGTATAACCCTCTTGCTTTTGCTCTTTTCCATTTTCATTATGATAAAAAGCACGCGTCGGGTTTCGATAATAAATTTAATCCTTTTTTCGATTTCTGCAACTGTAGCGCATTCCGTCAAGGCTGAATTTGCAAGCGATCGCGTCGTTATAGCGATAGCGGACGGGATAAGATTCGAAGATGCCCTGGAATCGGACACTTTCGACGTCATGCCCAATATTAACTTTGAATTACGGGAAAAGGGAACTTTTTGCAGATATTTCTACAATAACGGGCTGACCATAACCACTGCAGCCCATATCGCACTCTTGACCGGCGTCTATATTCCCAAACCCAACAACAGAATTTCAAGAGACAGCGTTTTTCCTGAATACCCGACTATTTTTGAATATTTTCGGGGGAAGCTGCAGGAGCAGGGAGTACCGTTGGAGGAATCCCGGACGCGAGTATGCCAGATATACGGAAAGCAGGTGGAATGCAATAATATGGCTTACAGTCTTCATCCGGCGTACGGACCGGAATACGCCGGGCGCATACGTTTTCCCGGCTGGGAATCAGGAGACACGGGTCCGCATCAGGATACAAGGGCTTACTTGACTGCTTTGGAAGAAATGGACGCGAATCATCCTGAGCTGCTGCTGATCAATTTTGCTCAAACAGACCAGCGTGGACATTACGGAGTTCGGCAAAACTATGAATATTCTCTCCGCAAATTCGACGAATACGCTCATGCGCTGTGGAAGCGCATACAGACGGACGAGTTTTATAAAAACAGGACGACGATGTTCATTTTAACGGATCACGGCAGGCATGACGATCAGCATTCCGGCTTCAGGCATCATGGATGTCCATGCCGGGGTTGCAGGCGCGGATTTTTGCTGGCGATTGGTCCTGATACGCCGGAGGGCGCCGTATCCGATACTGTCTATGATTACAGAGACTTGAGCGTCACGATCAGTCAAATGCTTGATTTTGAGGTTCCTTTATCCGAGGGCATGTACATGGATGATATTTTTTATTCTCGATGCAGACGAAAAAAGGAAAAGGGATATGATCCGGAAAGTTTAAGCAGAACCGAAGGCAGATCAAGGCATCCTCAGTTAACGGTATCGGGCGAAAATGCAGCCGTTGTCTGGATAGACGATACTCCGGGAGACTGGAAGGTAATGTTGAGCAAATCCTCGGACGGCGGAGAAAACTGGTCGGAAGCCTCGGTTTTGCCGTTAAACCTGGAAAATCAGAAGGTTCAGTGGGCAGATATCGGTTATTGTTCTGACGGAAGGTTGTTTGCTGCCGTTTCTGCTTACGAATCAGCGTCGCCAGAATCAGATTTTACTTGCTGGAAGGTACATCTGCTTAACGGGCATACCGGCGAAGTATATTGTTCGAGTGAAACGGGACAGATGGGGACGCCTGCAGAAATTTTCACCGATGGCCTGTCGATGCAATGCACCTGGTCGTTCATTCATAACAATACGGAACTTCATCCTCCCTATCACGGCAAAGTGAACGTGTTTTTCAAGGATGCTCCGGGCATACTCTCCAGGGACAGCACAGCAACTGACGAGATGCTCGATCCTGCCTGCCCCGTCATCGTCAGGGACAGCGCGTTCTGTCATTGCGCTTTCCAGACTTTTCAAGACAGGTACTGGAATATCGGTTACTGCAGATCGACGGATAACGGCCACACATGGGAACCCTTTTCCCTCATGTTCGAATCAGTCGTGCCCGTTAACGCACATGCGCCGCAACTCGCCGTCGTCGACGATCATGTAGTCCTGATTTACTACAAGAGAAACCTGGAAGACGATCACGGCAATATCGTTTATCACGTCAGCACGAATTACGGCGAAAACTGGGAAGAAACCGGGTTGCTCTCACAGGATGATGATGTTTATTATACGACGATGACAAGCGCAAACGGCAAAATTGTCGCCGCCTGGTGCAAATTCGACGGTCAGAATTCTTCCCTATGCGCAAAAACTTCCACTGACGGCGGAATTTCCTGGAGCGAGGAAATTGTCCTGGAGGACGGCCCCGGCCTGCTCGTCGACCCGGATACAGCGCCGGTGGGCAACGATTTGGCCCTCCTGTGGGCCGATCAATCCGATGACAAATCTGAAATATATTTTAAAATCATTCCAGGGTTGTTTGAATGATTCGGAACCTTCCAGATTAATGGAAATTTACGATTTGACACATTAAGAAGGAGAAGAAATGAAAAAAAGTGTGATGACGGTTTTAACGGCAATGATGATCATGTTGACTGGAGTGCATGCGGGGACTATACGGGTACCGGGTGATGAGACGACCATTCAGGCGGCGCTGGATGCTGCGGTCAACGGCGATACGGTATTGATCGCTGACGGGACTTACACGGGTCCCGAAAACCGGGGACTCGACACACAAGGCAAAGAAGTCTTCATCACGTCTGAAAACGGCCGTGACTATTGCGTTATTGACTGTGAATCAGCGGATCGAGGATTTCTCCTGGATGACGACGAGACATTGACTTGCCGTATTGAGGGCATTACGATTCGCAACGGGTATCGCAGCGGAAACGACGGCTCCGGAGGGGCGATAGAGTGCTACGAGTCTTCACCGAGCATCATCGAGTGTCGATTTGAGTTTAATGAAGCTACGAACGGAGCAGCCGTGCGGTGTACGCGGGGCAGCAGCGCGCATATCGAGGGTTGCGAGTTTATTGAAAACGAAGGAACGGACGGCGGCGCTGTTCACGTTTCTTCCAATTCTCACCCAACGATCCACGGTTGCATCTTCGAATCAAACTATTGCACCAACGGCGGGGGCATTTATTGCATGGAGAATTCATCACCGACAATTTCCAGTTGCATTTTCCAGGAAAATATAGCTACCAACGGCGGCGGCATTGCCTGCGATCATCACTCTTCACCCATCGTGATCAACTGCCTGATGGCGAACTGCTCAGCCACCAACGGCGGAGGCGTGTATTGCTCCGATTCCTCGCCATCGCTTATCGCGTGCACCCTGGCCGACAATCTCGGCACCACGGCAGGCGGGATTTTTTCCTTGAGTTCGAATCCGACGGTGAGCTGTTCTATTATATGGAACGGCGGACGAGACGAGATATCAGGCTCCTGCCAGGTGACCTATTCTGACGTAAGCGGAGGATGGCCCGGCGCCGGCAACATGGACCAGAATCCTGAGTTCGTACAGGGTCCGGAGACTTCCTACTATCTCAGTCACATTGCATCCGGGCAGGGTTCGAACAGTCCCTGTATCGATGCCGGGGGAGCTGCTGCGAGTGCGGTCTGCATCACTCTGCCGACAGGCTCCGCATGTCTTGATACGCTTTCTACGAGAACTGACGGCGGAGCCGATCAGGGAACGGCTGACCTGGGATATCACCATCCGGCTTCCATTCCGGCTGCGGTATCGCTGTGGATGCCCGACACCTATTTTACTCCCGGAGAAGATTGCTCCTGCATCGCCACGGTCGAAAACATGACGGACGACACACTGAGCGACCATCCTCTGTTCGTGATCCTGGATGTTTTCGGCTCCTATTACTTCGGTCCGAGCTTCAGCGATTTCGATTATTACTCCAGAAGTTTCCCGCCCGGCAGTGAAGCCGTCACGGTCCTTTCTACATTCACGTGGCCGCAGGGAGCCGGCTCAGCCGACGGCCTGATGTGGTACGGAGCGCTGACTAACCGGAATATGACTGCCCTGTTCGGTCTTTTGGGAACCTGGACCTTCGGTTTCGGAGAGCCCTGAGAACAGAAGGCAACCAGTCAAATATTTTATGAAAAAGCGCGACCCAGGTTTGATCAGTCCAAAAAAATTCAACAAAGCATAAAGCTGGAGCGAAAGTCAGCCTCTCATATTGTGACGTACAATCACTTCTTCGCAAAAAAAACTGCCGCCAATCCAGCATATATGCAATTAGTGTAAGACGCGTCGTAACAGTAATCTTTCATAACGAAAACACAATTCAAGCTTCTGGTTCGCTGATTTACCTGTGCTTAAAAAGGCATTTTCATCGCTTTCAAACAGGTTTTTGACTTCAAAGATTTAATTCTTACAATGAGATACGGATACAGAATTTAATTTACAGGAGATTGAGTTATGAAAACAAAAAACATATTACTTTTCTTTTTTCCTATGGCGACAGTAATAGGATTATACGGAGGCCTTTGTTGTGTAGGGATGGGTTCAGATTTGTTTTGGGACATGTCTTCCGCCGGACCTCCCCAATACGGCGAGCGGGAGCCGGTTCAACGGGAATCAGCGCGACTTTGTGAAGGAAGACCTCGCGGATTGTGGGCGGCTGACTGGGATAACGACGGACTTCTTGATTTTATTTCCGGGTATTATGACGGCAGGGTTATGGTCAATCTTAACATTGGAACTGCCGGCGCTCCTCGTCTGCAGGATGGGGTATGGGTTGAGGATGCATACGGCGTTCTGGATGCAGGAACGGAATCCATGTCGGTATGTTTCGATTGGAATGAGGACGGCCGCAAGGACCTTCTGGCAAGCCGTTTCTGGGGGCTTTATTTTCATCCGAACGTTCAAACGGGTCTGAGCGCGCCCGGGGAGGCAGAAAATTTGACGGTTCAGGCGACGTCAGACCATACCGTATCGCTGTCCTGGAATAATCCCTCTGATAATGATTTCGAAGGCGTAATAATCCTTCGTTCCGAATCCTCTATTGCCTGGCGTCCGATGGACAGGATGCGGTACCATGTCGTTCCGGGTACAGAAGCGGCTCCAGGCGTGGAAATAGTTTACAAGGGCAGCGCCGATCATTCAGCAGCGCCCTGGACGGATACCGGTTTGACTCCGGGAACGGATTCTAACCCGGATTTTCCTGTGGAAACATATTTCCAAAAGACCCGGGTATTTTAATGATCGCTCTTTTTTAGTATGTAGGGTTAAAACCTGTTGCTGCTGTAAGAAGCTTTTTTTAAGAATATGAATATTCCGCTGATGACGGCTGTAAGAGTGAGTAAACCGAAAGGAGATGAAGTCGGTATGGGGAATAAAGGCGTAATGACGGGTGAAGGCGTGGCGGTACCTCCAGGCGTTAGGACCGGAGTGGGTGTTGCCGGCGTATAGCCGACCTGATTGAAGTGATAACCCATATCTGCCGTTCCGGAATCGGTTACGGCATCCGTTCTCGTGGTCAGATCGGACAGGCAGACAGTTCCGAAATAAGTGGAAAAACAAATATCATCAGCATCTTGATTGCCGGCATCTACGCACGGACTGTCAAAAGCCTGACCTGCAGCCGTCTGACTCAGACAGTAATTGCCCGCTGCTCCTGATACGAACAGAGGATCAACATCTATATTGCCTTCTCCGGGGAATCCGCCCTGAATATTGGAATATTCTACAGTCGCAGCAAGCGAAGAATCATAGAATTCATCGGGATAATCGTTCCAGAAAATGCAGTTTGCAAACTGGGAAGCCGCATTGTAATTCCTGATCGCGCCGCCGCCGACCGCTTGTGTGGAATTCTCGGTAAAAGTGCAATTCACAAGCACAGGAGCGGATGTATTATAACAGTATCCTCCAGCGCCGCCTGCGTATCCGGATTGATTGTTTACGAAAAGGCAATTGATGAAAGCCGGCGAGGAATAATTATAGACGAAGAATCCGCCTCCTCCGAGGCTGGCGACGTTGGATTTAAAAACGCAGTTGGCAATTACCGGCGAGGATGCATTCAGAACCATGGCGCCTCCGTAAGAGGCCGAATTACCGGTAAAAATACAATTATGTATGCTGGGAGATGAGTTACTTAAAAAAATGCCGCTTCCATACGCTGAAGAACCGTGTCTGAAAGTAAATCCGCTTACATAGGAATCTGAGGATTCTGAATGGGTGAAGTTTATAGCGTTTCCGCTGTTTTCACAGTCGATTATACATTCATACGGACCGTTTTCGGAAATGAGTTTTATGGCTTTTCCGTAAAATTGCAGATTCTTGTTTCCGTTTCCCTTGTAGATGCCGGATGCGACCAAAATCGTGTCATTGTCCACTGAAGCGTTTATGGCGCTTTGAATGTTGGGATAATCCGTGGGCACGCCTATGGTTCGTCCGCCTCTGGCATAATGGAATCCCATGTCGACCTGTCCCGAATCTTCGGATTGGTCCGTCGAGGTCGTCATTTCATTCAGGCACAGATTCCCATATCCGTCAAAAAAGCATATGTTTTCGGACAGGTCGCTTCCCGCATCGATACAGGGACTCTCCTCGGTATGTCCTGTAGATGTTCGGCTTAAATAAAAATGACCGTCTTCCCCGGTTACGAAAAGAGGGTCCTGGTTGATGTTGCCAGTTCCGGCGAATCCCCCTTGAATGTCCGAATAGCTGACATCAGGAGAGCCGGCATCTTCAAATATCTCGTCAGGCGTGTCGTTCCAGATAATACAGTCGGTTATGACGGGAAAACACAAATAACCGCAGTAAATGCCTCCGCCGCCGTATCCGCCGTCATTGCCGGTTATGGTGCAGTTTTTTATTACCGGAGAGGACTCCTGGTCGCAATGAATCCCTCCGCCGTCAAAAAATGCAGAATTTCCCGTAATCGTGCAGTTGGTGATATCAGCATCAGAGTAACTGTCGAAACCGATTCCTCCGCCTCGATACGCGTTGTTGTTTTCAATCAAACAATCGTTTATTTTCGGCAGTGAATAATTACATTCGATCCCACCGCCGTTCCACGTCGCTCCATTGTTTTTTATTATGCAGCCTATGATCTGAGGATAACAAAATTCACAAAATATTCCACCGCCATAATTCGCCTGCCCGTTGACGATAGTCACTCCGCTTAAAATTGAGCCGTCGTCTTCTCCGCTCTGAAAATGGAATCCCCTGTCTCCGCCTTCGCAATCAATGACGCAGGTCTCAGGTCCATAAAGCGAAGTCACGAGGATTGATTTTCCTGAAAAATCGATTCCCCTGTTGCCCGACCCCGTATAAGTTCCCGCAAGTATTAAAACTGTATCGCCGTTCCCGGCAGCATCTATGCCGTCCTGGATGGTCGGATAATTGTCAGGCACGATCAACGTCGCGCCTTGAACCGTTAAAGGAAAAAAAAGGCATAGAATAAATGCCGCCTTCAGCAACCGGTTTATTTTTGATTTTTTTTTCATTTTTCCCCCGTTCGCAAAATCAACCCTTTTACAACTTTTCATATACTAATCCCCGAACCTATTGTCAAATCGGAGCTTCAACTTCATACATAGTCAGGATTCTTTAATTGGGCGTTTCGAGTCCATTTTTCGACGGTTATTTGATAATAAAACGAATCCAGGTATAAAATAACTTACGGAGGAAGGTATGAAAAGAAACGCTGTTTATCTGACGACGCTGTTAATGGCTCTGGCTTATTGGTTTCTCGTACACCGCTGCCCTGAAGAACAGCCTGATAAGCAATCTGACGTCCGTGGGTACATCCGTCTCAGGATAGGCGGCGAAACATATTCGTCAGAAGATGCAAAATTTGTTTTTTCAACTTCGGAAGGCAAATACAGTCTGATGTCTTACCGGGAAGATACGGATGATCCCGCCTTTTTTCTTTCTGGCCCCTTTCCTGCCGATGAGCGCTTTTCTGATCGGGAACAAATGATCGGAATGAGACTGAATGTTGATTACAGCATCCAGGAAGATGAGAGTCCGGCAATTCCCGATAATAACAGGAAAGTCTTTACGGCAATTGACGGCAGTATACGGATAGATGCCTTTGAGGATGGTTTTCTCAAGGGCGCCATTCAAGCTCGTTTTATGAAAAAACCTTCGGAGGAAAATTCGACGCCGGTAGAAGGGCAGGGTTACTTTGATGCTCTTTATATACAGAAAGAATCCTGATCCTTTGTCGGGGATCAAGTGAAAAAGATGCAAACGAAAGTCTGCTCCTGAATTCAGTTTTGTCGATCGGGTCAACATCGGTCGAGAGCAGCATCCTCTCTACTGAGTAATCCCGGCATTGATCAAAAATATCTCTTTTGAGGTTACAATTCGACAAAATCTTCCATCATTTTGTTTCGATTTATATCCCGATTTCGATCTCGATCCCGATTACTGAAACAAACTGTCAAAAATTTTGAAAGAAGTGTAACCCCGGTTTAATCTGTCCCGGAATTCTATCAAGTAACTCCTTTTAATCGCTGGCAGTTCGGACAGATGAAATGAGATGTTGAACCTGTTTTTATTTTTTCAACTGCTGTGCCGCAATTCGGGCATTTTTTTCCTTCCTTGTAACCGACTCCCAATCTGTCCATATTGTACCCGCCTCGAGTGCCGAAAAAATCCTGTTCGAATGAGAGTCCTCCCGCATCGATGCTTTCCTGAAGAACATCCTGTATAGCATGGAAAAGTTCTGTTTTTTGTCGTTTGCTGAGAGCGGGGATTGGCGTTTTGGGATGCAGTCCGACTCTGAAAAGTATTTCCTGTATGTAGACATTTCCTATGCCGGCGATATTTTTCTGGTTCATCAGAAACGGTTTAACGGCTCCCCTTCTCCCTTCCAGCATGCGCAAGAATTTTTCCTCAGTCAACTCGCTGTCCAACGCATGAGGACCCAGGGCGGATAATTCTTTATGCCGGTACAAATGCGTTGCTTTTACCAGGTGTATTTTACCGAACCACCAGAAATGAATGGTGTATCCGCTTCCGTCGTGGAACCGCATCAGGAATTGATATTTTCCCGAAGGATTTTGCCCGGAAGCAAGATAGAACATTTCAGCGCCCATGCCCAGATTAGTCAGGAGAAGAGCGTCATCGTTCAGGGGAGTAATAAGCCATTTGCCCTTGGGATAAGTTTTGCCGAGTGTTCGATGAATCGTTTTTCGTTTAAATTCGGGAACAGAAATATTGAGATTTTTAGGTTGCCGGGCGACGATATTTTTTATTTTTTTTCCTTGTACCGTTTGGGATAATTGACGAGCCAAAACGGTTATTTCAGGCAATTCAGGCATTTATTTCCATTAAGGAGTTTCACGCTCCTTTCCTGTATAGTTTTGTGGAACCGATAAGCATAGCGAAACCGAGAATAAGAATAAAGCTTCCAAGCCTGTTAAGAGCGGGGATAGGAGGCGGAGTGACGACGATAGTTGGAGTAGCGGTATAGTAAGGCGTTTGAGTGCTTGTCGGGGTTATGGTTGGAGTGTCTGTCGGAATTTCGGTCACGTAACTGGTGGGTGTTCGAGTAGGCGTAATGGTTGTTGTGGGCGACAATGTGGGAGTTGCGCTGGAAGTCGGAGTGCCGGTTATAGTTGGGGTGAACGTAGGCAGCGGCGATTCTGTCGGTGAGAGCGTAGCTGTGAGCGTCGGCGAAAGAGTGGCTGTAGGAGAGGGCGTAGCGGTCGGAAGCGGGGTGGCGCAATTAAAGGTGAAGTAGCCGTTTTGAATTTCCCAGCCGCTCACGTCGTCACGAAGATGAGAAAAATAGAGCAAACTCTGCTCTCCATTTTCACAGTCCGCGCATACCACATCAAAGTTTAAACCGACCAGGGTCCCGTTGCTGCCCGCAGGGATAAATTCAGGATAGGAGTAACCGGTAATTCGTATTTCACCGTTTGTCGGTTCGTTGCACCCGAACATCACCCAGCTCGGATCGAGTTCTCCGGCATCGCAGGAAAGATAATCGAGCATTTCCGGGTCATAGTTCACATAGAACACGAAAGCATCCACGTCCGTATCGGGATTCGCCATAGTCACGTCAATGGTCACGGCATCCCCTGTGCACCCTGATACATCGGCTATTTCAAGATGATCGTTTCCGACAGGAGTGGGTATCTGCGTGGGAACAGGAGTGGGACAGACATAAGTAAATATGCCGTTATCGATTTCCCAGCCTTCCAGATCGTCCTGAAGCAGGCTGAAGGAAAGGTGACATTGATCATTATTCTGACAGGAAGCGCAATTGACTCGGAACCTAAGAACGGCCAGACTGCCTTCGCTGCCGGACGGTATAACCTCTGGATGAGAAAAACCGGTGACTATGACCGTTCCCGAAGTCGGTTCATTGCATCCGAACATGACCCATCCGGGGTCGAGTTCGCCTTCAAAACAATCGACGAATTCGAGCATATCCGGACAATAATTCAAGTGGAAAACGAACGCGTCTACAGGAGTATCCGGATTGGATATAAGGACCTCCACGTCGACGACATCCTCGTTGCATCCTGAAAAATCCTGCAACTGAATAATATCGCTGCTTACAGGCGTAGGAATGACCGTGGGCGTCGGCGCTTCGCAGTAATACGTGAACACGCCGAACTCCGTATCCCAGCCGGAGATATCGTCCTGAAGATTAGTGAAATAAAGCATGCTCTGATCGCCGTTTTCGCAATTTTCGCATTTGACTGTAAAGCTGATCTGCATCAGCGAACCCTCGCTTCCCGCCGGAATACTTTCCGGATAAGAAAAACCGGTTGCCCTTATTTCACCCGGCGTCGGTTCATTGCAGCCGAAAAGCACCCAGCCGGGATTTAAAGAACCCTCCGAACATTCATTGAATTCAAGTTTTTCCGTATCGTAATGCAGGGTAAAACCGAAAGCATCAACGGTAGTATCAGGATTGGATATGTTCACATTGGTCACTACCGTATCTTGATTACAGCCGGTAAAGTTTTCCAGTGCAATCTTATCTCCCTTGTTCGCCGCATCCGTCGTTCCTGATGGGACAACCGTTCCGGCAATCAACAGAACAATCAGAAAAAGCGACGGGAATGACGGGTAAATTTTTTTCATTTTTAACCTCTCTCGCTGTTGATGATTAACGTTAGCGTCACGTAACTTTTCCAGATGTTCATTTAGTCCAGCAGTCCGTAACCCGTCGTTGTCTCTTTTAAATAATGCTCCCTCGATTGGAACCGCAGCTCATCGCCGTTTTTTTGAAACCGCAGGTCGCAGAAGGTAAAGCGACCGGCGCCCGCAGTGAATTCCGTCAAATCGTCCTTCAGATCAAAAAGACTGAGAGCGCTTTGTTCGCCAATTCTGCAGTCCGCTGAGAGGACTTTGAATTTGAGCAGCGCCAGGGTACGATTTTCACCGGCGGGAATATAGTCCGGATAGGCAAAACCAGCAAATTTAAGATAACCAGGCTCCAATTCATTGCACCCGAACATGATCCATTGCAAATCCTGTTCGACTACTTCCCAATCGGTCAACTCAAGCATTTCAGAATCGAACTCAAGCGAGAATCCCAGGGCATCGATTTCCGTATTCGCGTTTCTGATCATAATTTCAACGGTAATTTCCTCATTGACGCAACCTGCGGCATCATTCACCCAAATGACGTCGGCTGCTTGATCAAGACTCTTTTCAGTAACTGCATCGAGCGGCATGCCGTAGGGCTCGATTGATTCCGAATCGACTTCCGCATGCGGCGCATCTATTTTCGAATAGCGACCGAAAAGTTTTTCGTCGGCCTGATCGCCTGTGAACATTCCCTTGGCAATAGCGTCTGCGCATTCGCAATCTTCTCCCAGGATGAAAATATGCATGCACTGGGCATCTCCGATAGTCACCTGTCCGTCACCCATGCAATCCGCCGAGCACCATTCTTCGTAGGAGGGCGAATAGGCGCCCAGAACGATCATATATGTCATCTGGCAGTCTTCACTGGTGATTTCTCCATCATTGTTGACGTCGCCGTCGTTAATGCACGGTTCAGGCGTAAACGTCGGTTCAGGCGTCGGAACCATGGTCGGGGGTTCGGTCGGCATTGGAGTGAATGTTGGCATCATAGTCGGCGTCAACGTCGGGACGGGAGTCGGAGAATAATCGGTCCAGTCCAGGTAATAGACGTCTTCGCTTACTCGCTCCGCCCCTATATTGCTGTTGCCGGTATCCACACAATCATCCAGTCCGAATTGCGTGTCGAGGGGACCGTCTTCTTTTCCCCAGAAATTATACGATGCGTCGATGCAGGTTGAAGTCGTCGCATTGTAAACGGCATAACTGATGTGATCGCTGAAATAGTTCGTGTTGGAAGCAGAACCGCCGATAAGAGGTTGAGCGCTTGACGTAATATAAATGCCGTATCCGCTTCCTGCAGCATTATTCGAGTGTATGTTGCAATTAACGATCTCAGGCATCGAAGTGGACCCGACAGCATAAATTCCGTAGCCGCTATTATAACGAATTACCGCTCCGTCTATCAGGGAATGGTTCATCGCAGCGGAGGCTTCCTGGATGTAAATCCCGTAAGAAGGATTATTTTCTATTACTCCGCCGTTTATGCTGACGGTTCCGGGTTCGGCGTAAACGCCGGAACTCGTGTTATCGTGAATCCAGCAGTCTGTCAATGTCGGACGTGCATTGTTGGTGTAAGCCCTGACGCCGTTGCCGGCGCCGTAGCTGATTTCACAATTCGAAAGAACCGGCGAACTTTCGTAACATTGCACGTTTTCATACGCGGCGCCGGCGCCTCCATACTCAATTACGCAATGCTGCAACGATGTGATGGCATCGTCGGAATGAGCGGCGAAGTAAATTCCGTGCCAGTCGCCCGGAGCCGGATTAGGCATATCGGACGTGAATATTACAGGTTCCGAAGCCGTGCCTTCAGCGACAAGGGCTCCCGGATAGTTCGCGTTGGAATCGTGACCGATCCAGAGGTAAATGCTGTTGATCATTAATTCCGCACCCGGTTCGATCGTCCAGGTCGTAACCTGATCAGCTCCGTCTTTACCCTGAACAAATACATGCGCTGCTGAATGAATATAATACGGAATTCCCTGATCGACCCACACGCTGTCTTTCGTTATGGTGTCGCCGTATACGTAGAACTGCTGATAATCGTTGTCGACGTAGGCGCAGCCTGTGACGCCGTGTGTTTGCGAAGCGTACATCCTGACGGGATAATTTGAATTTTCTGAGAATGTGCAGCCGTTCACCGTCGCAGAATCGTATCCGCCGTTGCAGTACAACCCCCAGTTGTTGCCCGTTACCGTCGAATCCTGGAGAGTTACATGTGAAGAATTGTTCACATATATGCCGTAGCTTTCGTTATCATGGATCATGCAATTGATGAGAGAGGGATCGGCATTCGTATTGGCGTATAATCCATAGCTCGTTGAATTGCCGATATAGCAGTTTTCCAGGACAGGAGCAGCATTGGAGTGTGCATACACGCCGTATCCTGAATTATAATTGAAAATGCAATGGCGGAAAACAGGCGATGAATCATAGCAATAGATGTTTTCATAGCCGCTGTAACCGCCGTATAGAACATTGCAGTATTCCATCAGGCATGATGCATCATCGGAATATCTTGAGAAATAAATTCCATCCCAATAACCGGGAGAAGCCGACCCGCGCGGTCCAAAAATAATACGTGCTGAGTCGGTTCCAAGCGCCTGTAATCCTCCGGTCAGCGTGCTGTTGCTGTCGTGACCGATGTACAATCCCCTCTGAGTATTGAAATGCAGTTCTGAGCCGGCTTCAATCGTCAGTACGGTTATGTCCTCTTCTCCGTCCTGACCCTGAACGTAAACGTCGCCTTCTATATAATAGGGTTCGTTCATTTCCCAGTAACTGTCATAGACGATGGTGTCTCCCCTGACGTTTATGAATTCATAAAGGTTATCCGCGTAAGAGCAATCCGATATATTCCTGACGTTGCCTGCATAAATGTGAATCGGATAAGCGTTATTCTCGGTGAATGAGCAGTTCGTTATAAGCGGCACGTCTGCAGCGCCGTTGCAATAGAGCCCATAGCTCTGATTCAAAGAAATCGTTGAATCGCTTATCGTCAGCTCCGTTCCGTTATACAGATAGATGCCGTAGGAGGTGTTGTCATGGATGTTTGAAAATGTGATCTGAGGATTCGAGCCGTTGCGGCTGTAAACTCCTATGCCGCTCGCATAGCCTATCTCACAATTGTCTATTACGGGATTCGAGGCGTTATGGGCATAAACGCAGGCGCCGTTAGAATACAGTATCCGGGAATGGCGTATCGTCGGTGAACTGGCCGTGCAATAAATTCCCTCAAAACTGCTGTAACCGCCGTAGAGCAGATCGCAATATTCCAGCAAACAAATCGAATCGTCGGCATAATCATAGAAATATATGCCGTCCCAATACCCAACGCTTTCGACATCGCCTGTAAAAATGATGTTTTCTCCGGATGTTCCCTGGGCTAAAAGCGCACCGGGATAATTCACATCATTGCTGCCGATAAAAAATCCTGTTGCGGAATTGAACTCAAGTTCCGTCCCTTCCTCAATTTCCAGAGTCGTTACTGTGTCATCTCCGTCTGTTCCCTGGACCGTTACGTCGCCCGCAATGTAATAAGGCTTAAGTTGATCATACCAGAAGGAGTCCAGACTCACGGTGTCTCCGACTACATAAATCCGGTCAAGTCCTCCGTTATAGACGTAGGAATTCAGAGGCAAACCTATTTTCCATACGTTTCGGGCATATACGTAAATCGGATTGTTGATGTTGCCGACGAAAGAATTCCCGGTTATGTAAGGAGCCGTCGTCGCATTGTTGCAGTAAATGCCATAACCGCCGTTCCCGCCGATAATGTTGTCCGTTATCATGGTTTCGCAATCGCCGGACAGATAAATTCCCGCATATCCGCCCCCGCTGTCGGAAATGATGCTGTCGCTGATGCTACCGTTACAATTGGAAAAAACTATGTTGTACCAGCCGCTTTCCACAATCGTGCAGCCCTCGATCACTGGAGATGCGTAAGTCGCATAGAATCCCGTGTAAGCGGAATAACGGATGGTACAATTGTAAAGCTGAGGACTCGAATAATTGCAATGCACCGGGTAATGATAAGCATTTGAGAAATACTGTCCGCCGTACTCAATGGTCGTCCAGTCTAATTGACATAAAGCATCCTCAGCATAAACCGCAAAATAAATGTCTCCCCATGATCCGGGACTCGGAGAAACAGATGTGGAAGTTATTAATACGGGATTACTTTCTGTCCCTTCACAGAGAAAACCGCCGGGATAACTCGCATTCGAATCGTGACCGATATAAATTCTGGCCGTACTCGGCAGCTTGATCGTCGTTCCCTCCTGCAACGTTAAAGTCGTCACGCTGTCCGCACCGGACTCGCCTCTCACCGTGATGCCGCCTGACATGTAATAAGCGGTATCCTGGCCTTCCCAGACAGCATCCTTAGATATGGTCTGCGAAACGACATAAATGTCCTTGTCCAGAGCATTTCCCGTTATGTCGGGACAGAATGTCGCATAGATGTAAATCGTATAATCCGCAATGTTGTTCGTGATCGTGTTGTCCGAAATGACCGGGCCTGTTCCGGCATCGTCGCAGTATATCCCGTAGCCGGCATTTGAATCGATCAGACAATCGCTGATCGCAGGGTCAGACTCGTTGCCGTTCAAATAAATCCCGTGACTACCGTTGTTTAAAATATCGCAGGCCGTAATCGTCGGACTGCTTTCATTCGCGTATATTCCATACGAAGTGCAATCGCTGATTTCGCAATTCAGGATGCCGGGCGATGAATAATAACAGTAAATTCCATAACTGTAGGCGTTCGTGATGATTGAATCTTCAATTATTGGATTCGCATAATTGCAATATACTGACCGAATATCGTAACCGCCGTTTTCCAGGATGCAATATTTCAGATGACAGGTAAAATCATCGCTGAAATTGGAAAAATAAATGCCGTCCCAGTATCCTGAGCCGACTCGCCTGAATATGATTTCTTCATCTGCAGCGCCGATTGCGCTGATTGAACCGGGCTGATTGGGATCGGAATCATGCCCGACGGTTATGCCCAGAGTTCCCGTAAATTCAACTATTGTCCCGGGCTCAATCGTTACTTTGGTTAAGAAATCAGGCCCGTGCTGCCCCCGGATGTAGACTTCACCCGTAATCCGGTAAGGAATATCATAATTTTCCCATATAGCATCCTCGGCCACCGTCGCGCCCAAACACTCTATGTAAGAATTCCCATTTCCAGAAAAGGAATTGCCCGACGTATATCCGATACGATTAGAGCCCAGGCGCAGAGGGACACTCGTGTTGTCGTTGAAAGTCGAGTCCGCTATGGAAATCATACAGGTATTAGCGGAGCAGTATATGCCGTAGCCGTTGTTCCCGGAAAAATCTCCGGAACTGATCGAGAGCGTGCCCGTGGTATCCGCATATATGCCGTAGGACGAATTGTCGAAACTGGATGAGTAACTCAGGGTAGGACTGGATGTGTTCTGGCTCCTGATTCCATAAGATGAGCAATCATGAATCTGCACGTAATCGAGAACCGGCGCGCTGTCCCCCAGTATCCTAATTCCGTAATTGCTGCTTTCCCTCAATTCGCAATGACTGAATTCAACGTCTGATGACTCCAGGTAAATCATCGTAGAATAGTTGCCGCCGCCATATTCGATCGTCGTATGTTCTAGTACGCTCGCATCCGAATACTGCCTGAAATAAATGTTGTACCAATAGCCGCGGGTATGCTCCGTCTGATTCGAAGTGATTAAAACTGGATTCGCTTCGATTCCCTGACAGACTAGCGTTCCCGGACTTGTCGTCGTCCCGATGTACATCGCACGATTCTGATTGAACCGTATCTCAACTCCCTCGCCGATCGTCAATGTCGCCCCATCATACACCGTGATGTCACCCGTCACGATGTATATCCCGTCCGTCGCCGGACTGGTCTCACCTAAAAACGTATCCACGGTTATGTTCCCGGAAATGTTTACCCACGCTCCAACTTCAATGCTCAGCACCAGCGAAATTATCGCTGAAATTAATAAACTTCTCCCCACTTTTTTCATTTAAAAAATCTCCTCCGTTAACTGAATTGAACCGATGGTTGTCTCAGGAACTTTTCTCCCGCATTATAAAAATGCAAAAGTCCCCCCTGTTTGAAAAACACACTTGACCGTTTTTTTCTTCTCATGCCTTTTCCTGCGGCGCCTGTCCCGCAGTTGATGATGTGATGATTCAGTTCGACCAATACTCGAAGAAAAAAATCTTCATTTGATCACAATCAAGATTAATTTTATTGAAAAAATAATGCAAAAGTCAAGCGAAGCGATGGAATTTTTCGAGTTCCAATCATAAGTAAATTATTGTATAATTATATTTTTGAGTATTCAGACAGGATTGGACTTCAATGGCATTCGAATTGGAGAGTTCCGGACATTTCTGATGAAAGGAGATTGACAAAGGCTGACAGGTAGTTTAAAGATTTATTCAGTGATTCGGCGGTAAAGAATGGCGAAGCTGTGCAGCAGTAAAGAGCTTGCATCGTCTAACGAGACGCTTGCGGACATAAGGAGGTAAAGAAATGGCGGATCAGGCGAGTACTTTATTGGAGCTGGCGAAGGTCCGTGCGGATAATCGTGAGGTATTAAACGCGATAGCAGGTGTTCAGGGGACGGCCCTGGGATTGAAAAATTATGATCCAGCGACGGACCTGCCGTCGGGTGATCCTTGCATTATCGTATATGTACCGCACAAGATACATGAGAAATTTTTATCAGAGGCGATGACCATCCCGGAGCGTCTGACGAGCAGAGACGGGCTACTGGAAGCGCTGACGGACGTAGTTGTAACCACAGTTCCCGATACTGCGGAAGAAGCGCCTGAATTGAGCGAAGAAAATAAAGCGCTTATCGGAACGCTTCAGTGGATGGACGGCAAGATGGACTATATCGGTCCCGGCGTTCAGATAGGAGCGGCTGAAGTTGGAAGCGAATCGCTGGAGACATATGTCGGTACGGTGGGTTATATCGTTCGTTCCAAAACAGACCCTGAGCTGATCGGCTTCCTCACAAACCAGCATGTAGGACTTCATGCCGGACATTCTCTTTATATTCCGGGATTCAGGCAGAATGCACTTCGTATCGGCGTAACCCGGGTCGTTCTGGAGCATAAACCGGACGATGAATGGATTACGGGAATCGACGAAAAATTCGCATATGTTCGTACGGATTCAGCATTTGTCGTTGTTGAAGAAAACATCGTACCTCACCTGAAAAATGAAATATTGAACGTAGGCCCCATAGGCGAGGTTTACGCACCGGATTTGAATTCCATGGAGATCATAGGGAAGCCGGTGAAAAAAATCGGAAGAACCACAGGATTGCAATACGGCGTAATCACGGCATTCGGATACGGCATACCGGGCAGCGACGAAATGATCGACAGATACATAAACAAGGAACCGGCCAATTTCTATACCGACTTTCTTATCGCCCCCCGAACGCCCAGTCGGATATTCAGCACGCACGGCGATTCCGGTTCCCCCATTCTGCTCGATACGAACGACGCTGACGCTGACAGACCTTTGGCTCTCCTCTGGGGCGGATGGCCTGCGGACATAGGCAGGAACAAGGGAGTCGAAGATTTAACCTACGGCATAAACCTAAACAGGATCCTGAACGAATTGAATCTGGAATTTCTCTAGCGCAATTTTCTCATAAAAAATGGTAATGAAAGTGTTCAGGTTTTATCAGATTCGAGCGTGTCGGACTGGAGGACTGCGGAAGCATAGCAGCGTTTGAAGCTGCAGAGATATGGACGTTTGCAGCAGGTTTTGTATGAGGCATCCGGGTTAAGCGAATTATCAAGCGGAAAGAAGGCTTCTTTGTTTGAGGGCAACGGGCAGTATAATCATTAATAAAATACCCAGCCCACCCAGAAACAAGGCCGTTCGTTGAATGCCGGTCCATTCGAAAGCGAGTTTCACTTCGTGAATCCCGGGCGCTATATTGAAAGAAATAAAACCATAAGGGTCTTTAGGAGAGATTTTTACAATTCGGTCATCAATGTATGCCCGCCAGCCCGGAAAATACAATGTACGAACCGTCAGAGAGCAGGATTCTGCGGCATCGACAATAGCGACTATCCGGGTATTTGTGTCGATTTCGACGACCGATCTCGACAGGCATTGATTCGGTTCTATCAGCGATTCGGGATCGGTCCGTGCGCCCAGGTCGTTGCGAGGGTCTCGTTTAACCCAAACAGGCGTATATTCGTCTGCCGCTACTGTCGTAGTCCCGCATTTCATGCAGGTTTCGCGGCCGAGGGAATGTTTTGATTGTACTATTACGGTGGGCCGGGAATGATGCCACGCTTGCGGAAGAAGGATCGCAACGATCAATACCGCTGTCGGCCACCACCGCGAATTGGAATTCTTTTTAAATAGAGGGGTCAGGGCCGGCAGTCCAAGCACGGCAAAAAACCCGGCAATGCCTGCGAACCGCCAGGGGTATCCCACATACTGAAGCAGGGGGACGGCATCCCATAATGGTTTGGCCGGCGGCATCATTAAAAAAATCGTTATCAGGCTGCAAAAACCCGCCGTTAATGTCGCCGGAGCAATTGTTTTTTGCGCTCGCCTGCGTGTAATGAAATATGAAAAAAATATGCCTGCCGGAATGCCGAGAAGAAGCAGAAAGCCTAATCCCCCAAATTCCCAGGAGGGATCAGCCAATCTTGGAAAGGAAATGAAATGCTGTTTGTAGTCGACCCGTGGACTGTCGATCAATCGACCGATATTGATGAGCGAGCGATGTTGAAACGCTGGAAGCCAGTAAGGCGCAGCAGCAAGGAGTCCGGCAGACATGGCGAGACAAGTTTTAAAGCAGGTTCGAATTTTCCTTCCGCGCAGTATGGCAAATCCCCATAACGTAATAAAGGGAAAGCTTATGAACCAGACGGCATTATGAGCGGTAATTAATGCGGCTGTGCCGACTGCAAGCAGGATCGCTCCTGTGCGTTCCCGTCCATTTTGAAAATCCAGGAAACCGAGAACCGGCAGGGGCAAAACAGCCAGGGCGAGAGATTCAGCCAGGGCTCCTCTGGTAAAATATACCGCCATACGATAGGGAAACAGCATCCATGCAGCAGCAGCCAGCACAGCGGCAGATCGGCTTCCCAAACGTAAACCGATCCTGTAGATAAACCAGCCTGAAGCCGTCAATGAGATCATGGCGATGATCTTTACCGAGGCGATCACGCCCGAACCGGCCAATTGCAGAAAGCCGGAAATCATAGAAAACAAAGGTGGATAAAAATACAGCAGGGGATATCCATATCCCCCGAACAATTCCCGGGACCACCGGGGAAATATTTGTCCCTCACTGATAGCCCGGCCGACCGCTGAACTCCTCATTAATCCGCCCACCATGTCATGCGCACCCCAGGAATAACGGAAATTCAACACATTTCTGAAGGCAAACAGCGTAAAAATCAGGAACAACGTCAGCATAAGCGCATCCTGCCGACATAACTTCGGGGGCGCTTTTAACGCCGGTTTCAGCTTTTTTGCCGTTTTGTCTTTGCCGATCATTTTCCTCTTTGCCTCCTGCGCAGTATAACAGTCATTGTCCAGAACCGGCAAATCATTATCGATTGAAAAGCTGAATTGATTTTGGGAGAGAAAAATGGTATCCGTTTACAGAGTGAAGGGGCAAGCATTGTTCGATTCTTCAGAGGGGCGCAGTAATAGCCGCAGGATATCGCAGCCGGGGAGGAACGGTAGATGAACATGACGAAAAAGAGGCATATAATTCACAATCAACGTTGAAAGTTGCGGCGAGATAAAGATTCCGACTTATCGAATTTTTGTCCTGTGATCTGACGTAAAATTTAAAGTTTAAGTTTTTCCAAACTTTAAAGAAAGGAGACTTCGAATGGAACATAGAAACTGGCAATGTCCGAAATGCAACAATCAGCAGTTTGAAACGGGTCAGTTTGCTGCAACTGGAGGCGGTTTATCGAAATTCTTCAATATTCAGAACAAAAAATATTCCACCGTTACCTGCTCAAGGTGCCGGTACACGGAAATATATCAGGCTGATACGAGCGCTTTGAGCAATATTCTGGATTTCTTCGGCAATTGATAAGCGCTCGGTATGACGATTCAGATGAAAAAAGAGCGAAAAATTCCCAAAGCAAAAGCAGCGGGGGGAATTTTAATTATAGTGGGATTGCTTTTGGTCAGGATTTTTTCGGGGTTATCGCCTGACGCGCCGCGAGTATTGCAATTATTGTCTGCGGATACTTTATACAATGTACCTTTGCAGTTGCAGATGAATATTCCTTTGTTGCTGGGCTTTTTATTGACAGCTTCGGGATTCGTTTTATGGCTGTTGTGCTCCGGGAAATCGGATGAAAAAGAAGAGGGAGCGCTACAAAAGGGGCCGGTTTGGGTGTTTCCGGGATTGATCGTTTTGATTCTGGCAGCGGCTTTTCTGCGCTTTTGGCGGCTGTCGTCTTTACCTCCCGGTTTTTTTGTGGATGAAGGATTCAATGCTCTTGACGGCCTGAATATTGCGCTGGGCCAGGAACTTCCCATTTATGCAATAGGCAACGGCGGCCGTGAGGTGTTGTTCGAATATTTGATGGCTTTATCTTATCTGTTTTTCGGCGCGACCGTATTCGCATCGAGATTTCCGGCGGCTGTGGCGGGTGTTCTGACTGTTCCCGCTGTTTATATCCTCGGACGTGAAATATTACGGGACAGGCGTTGGGCGCTCCTGTGCGCTTTTTTCAGCGCCGTAAGCGTGTGGCACTTGCATTTCAGCCGATTGCCTTTTCGGTATGTATTGCTGCCGCTTGTATGTGCGCTGTCCGCAGCCTGGATGCTGGAAGGGCTTCGCACCAGGAAGCTCATTCCCTGGCTTCTGGCCGGCGTTGCTCTTGGATTGGGAGTCCATACCTATGTGCCGATTAGGCTGTTTCCTGCAGTATTATTACTGATTTTATCGGGAGCCTGGTTTCGGGGTGAGCGCCCTAAATTCCTCCACTTGTCGGCCTGTATTGTCGCTGCGGGCCTGCTGACGCTGCCTCTTGTCCTGTTTTTTCTTTCCGATGCGGGGCAGGTGATGCAGCGGGTCTCGCAGACGCTGCTCTATGGACCGGGACGGTACTGGTGGCCCGGAATACTTAACACCGGCAGCAGAACTATCGCCATGTTCTGGCTTTGGGGCGACGTGCTTGTCAGACACAATTGTCCTACATATCCGGCGCTGAATTGGGCGACAGGCGCCTTTTTTATGCTGGGTTTGGGAACAGCCTTGCGACGATTCCGTAAAGGTCCCGGACCGGCCCTGGTCGGCTGGGCGCTGGTGATGAGTTTTCCGGCTATGATTTCATGCGGCGTTCCGTCCGCATCAAGAAGCCTGGGCGCTTTTCCTGCTGTTATGATACTGGCGGCAATGGGCTTCAGAAGTTTTTACAACATTCTCTCAATAAAAACGGCCCGTTTTTTCTTATTCGCAACGCTTGTTTTCCCCGTTATTTTGGGTTCCTATCGTTACTTTATCACCTGGCCTGAAATACTGGAGCGAATTCCTCTTAAAAATGAATCGGTGTGGGGTTTCTCAACACCTGAAGCAGGTCTGGTCGATAAATTGCTGCCGCAAGGAGAACCTATACCCCAACTGGAAACCAAACCTCTTTACTTCAGTCCGCAGCTATTTTTGCATCCTGCCCTGCAATTCCAGTTGTTCCGTAAGCTGGACTTGAAGATGGCAGGGAACCTCCGACCTGACTGGCGTCCCTCGGCTGTTTCAAATGACAGAATTATCCTTAACGTTACCAGAAGAAATCTGTGGTGGATTCGCAACTCCCCTCAAAAAAACATGTTTCTCTGGCAAACTGCCGAATACGGCATGGATAACGCTCACATAACCGGACAAATTTACCACGCTTACGGAACCGGCGCTCCGGTTATGGACTCGGACCGACGACTGCTGGAAAGGTTGGGCGAATTTTATCCCCGTGGGAGAGCATTCGGATTGGGGGAAGGTTTCGTTATGTTCCAGACATATCACGAGGATGCGCCTGAATTCGGAAAAGGTTTCATGGGATGGGAAACAGATGAAAAGGGTAATGAAACGTGGCGCTGGATGGGGTCTGAAGCTGAAATAAAAGTTCATTGCAGGGAGAATTGCCCTGAAAAACTGATAATCAAAGGCGAAGCGCCCATCGAAAATCTCAGTAAACCGCCTGTTTTATCCCTCGCTATCAATTCGAAGGAATTGTTCACTCAAAATATAAAAGACAAAAAATTGCTGCTGAACATCGATCTGCCGCAGGATTTGCAACCCTCAGACCCCGCTGTTTTCAGAATAACCGTGGATGAAACCATGATTCCGGAACAAAGCGGTTTGTCCTCCGAAGATCAAAGAGAATTGGGACTGCGCATAATGGAACTGTGGACGATGTGATCCCCTTCGAATATTTAATGTAAGCATTGATCAAAAATGCGTCCCTTGAGGTTGCAATTCTTCCTAGTATCCCATCATTTTGTTTCGATTCCGATCGCGATACCGACCCCGATTACTGAAACAAATCGTCAAAAGTTTTGGAAGAAGTGTAATCCCGGTTTGATCAGTCACTTAATGTAGCGCCAGAATATGAAGGAAAAAAGGCGCGTTGACTTCTACATCAGGTCGATTGACGTGACAGATTACTGCAGGACTGCCGACATTGATGACTGCGCTGTTTTCTGCAGCTCCAGTTGCGCCGATAAAAGCTAATCCCTCTTCAGCATTCATTTTCAGCATTGCGGGACCGCCCGCTGCATCAAGACCCTGGATGATAATTCCGGCTTCATGTTGCTCCGGGGATCCTGCGACAGATGCGGCGATAATGGAGTTTCCTGGCATATTTTCAGTATAAGTGATGAGATAATCGCCCGAGTCATCTCTTGTAAAGGGAATAAGACCTCTATCCAGCAGCGTGCCCTCGTCTTGATCTAAAGAGACGATGAACAATCCGGAACATGGTGCGCTTAAAATGCTCCCGGCGAATAAAATGTCGGCTCGATATTCATCGTTTATTTTACCGCTTCTGACGGTAATTTGTACCGGAGTTTCTACTCCTGTTGATCCGATGAATTTCGTCCTTTTCCGTGCATTGCGGATGACAAGTTCATTTATTTTGAGAGGAATAAGCGCTTCAGGGCGGAAATTGCGACGAACAGGAACGGGAGAATCCAATCGGATACGGCCTAAGTTTTTATCGTTCAGCGCCAGGTCCAATTCAATGTTTTCCGGCATTAATCCATCCCAATGAAAAGGAGAAATTTCGATTTCCAGCGTTTTCGTTTCATTTTCCGGACGAAAGAAGACCGTTTGCTCAATTTTCTCTCCGACGACGAACGGATTTTTTGCCTCCGGATACCTCTTGCCCCAACCCGGGGCAAGGTTTTTATTCGCATGCGGCGTTCCGAAACGGACCATCTTTTCACCGGGCATCTGCTCGCATTTCCACGCTGCGATATGCTCGCTTTCCGTCTTCCGTTTTTTCAATCCCGGCAGTTCGTCCAACTGTTTCTTTAATCTTGCGATGGTCTTCTCTCTCAGCAACGGACTGTTAATCCCATGAAACTTTGCCTTTTGATGGAGGACTATCCATTTAACGTTAAAAAATTGGAGCGTCTCACGGACTTTTTTTTCGGAGGGCATTGAATATTTTTCCGGTTCAGTCAGATATGAGACCAGAGGGATGTTATGGAAATATTGGATCGTTTTCCAAGGAATACGGGACAGGTGTCCTGTCAGGATAGGGTTTTCATGAGCGCTTTGGTAGTATTGGAAAACGGTTCTTTCATAGGGGTCTGAATAATTGCCGGTCCTCCATCCTAAAGGAACGTCAAGAACTGTTCCCTCTGCGCCGGCAGACTCTATATGTCGATAAATTCCGGGAATGCCGGCATCGCTGACAGGATAGGGTTGCACCATGAATTCAAATGCCGTCAGCAGAAATATTCCGAGAATAATAAAGTTCTGTGAAGCGACCGTCAGTCGGCTTCTTTTCATCCATTCTGACAGGCCTGTCGCTGCAAGCACAGACAGGGACAGGACGACCAGGATGCTGAAGCGTCCCGGCATCCTGGCGGCGCCCGCCAAGGGTATTTTATAGAAAAGGATAAAAGGCAACGGGACTTTTAATGATTTTCCGAATAGGCTGAAGTTTTCTCTGCCGTTTATGTGCAGATATGGTCCGAGAGCAAGCAGGAAAGAGAAAACAAGTAATATCCACCAGAAGTTACGATGTTTCACGGAGGATTTTTTCCAGGGGTGCGCGAAAAGGATCACGATGAAAAAGGGCGTCAAACCGATATGATGGACCCATTCGTGCGGGTGACCGGAAAAGTTGAAAGTGAATTTTCCGCAGGGCGAGCCGTATTGAATATAAGCTGTCCAGTCCTCTAACGGAATGCTCCTTTCATCCCACGAATAGGATAGATCGAGTTCGGCAGGCCGTTTTCCGAATACCGGATGAATTGGTGAAAAAACAAACCAGCTAAGCAAATCAGCCGACCATCTGGCGCTGTCGCTTAAAGGCGGTTTCTGAAATTGGGAGTCCTCTTTCATCTGTTGAAAGGCCGGAAGAAGTATTGGAATAAAACCGAAAATGAACAAAATAGGTGCGATCAATGAACGCTTTAACGGCTTCCAGTAAAGCCTTCCGTTGATTATAATGAAATACAAGATGAAAATGGCGAATCCGTAAAGGGCATAGACGGCATAATAGTAGGAACTGTAAGCAGTTAACAACAAAAAGATTCCTGCTGCGAAGGCATAAGGCAGCGAACCGCGCTTAAAGTAACCTGATTGCTTTTCGAGGGGTAAACTCGTCCTCCTGATTATTTCGAACAGGCAAAGAAAGAAAAAAGGAAGCCATTGAGTGTTCAGAAGATTCATATGGCCTAGGCCGTGAGCGGTTCTATAAGGACAGAAGGCGAAAATGAAACCGGCGAAGAGTGACGGAAGAAATTTTTTCGTCAACCGGAAAGCCAGGCAGTAAGCGCCTGAGCCGCTTATGATGAAAGTCAGCAGAAACAGGGCATTGTAAGCAGCCGGCAAATTTGTGATGAATTGCAGTCCGACGGAAACTAAACAAACAAACGGACTGAAGGTATGAAAAACCAGCGAACCGCCCAGGGGATAAAGGATGAATGGACAAAATAAAGGACAGGCGGCGGTTGAGAGCGATTCTTTCATCCACCAGAAATTCCACAAAAACATGTACGAATCATCACCCCAGCCCGCGATATGAGTATCAAAATTCATAAGTACGGGATAGAACCAAAGAATCGTAATGCCGCACAATACGGCAAAGGCTGTTGATGCCTTTTTCATGCTTCCCTGGCGGAGATATCGCTCTCGTCCGTCGACTCTATTTTTAAATGATTCTTCCAGCAGAAAAGTTCCATGAAAAAATTTACCCTTGCCGATACATTTTTACTCCGTTTGTCTTTAAAACAATCAAAATATTGCTTATCCGCTTATCTTCTGACATTGCGGGCAGACATATGCGCTTCGCTGATTTACTTTGACCTTTTCCAGTTTTTTCCCGTCCCGGGGACAAAGGCCGTCCCCGCGGCGATGAGGAATCACGAAATGTGACGGCATCCGCCCTGGATCAGCCTGCACATCGATAGCTTTTTCCAGCGTTTCCTTAATGTTATCAAAAAGGTCGGCCAATTGTTTTTCAGTTAATTCTTTCACTTCCGTCTTAGGATGCATTCGGGCCTGGAATAGCGCCTCGTCCGAATAAACATTACCGATGCCGGCGAAAATTTGCTGGTTCATGAGGGCGGATTTTATAACGCCGCGCCTTCCTTTCATTTTTTCGATGAATTCCTTTTTATCGATCATGAGAACATCAGGTCCAAGTTTCTGCTGTTTTATATACTGTTGGGGTTCTTTCACCATCATCACTTTTCCGAGCATGCGCATACTGACGTACGCCAGGTGATATCCGTTTGTAAAGCTGAACAGAATTCGAGTATGTTCGGGCGTTTTTTCAATATCTTTGAAGTATTTCAACCTGCCGGTCATTCCGAAATGAAATAGCAAAAAATCATCATCCATTTTAACGAACATATTTTTGCCGTGGCGGAAAGCAGCGAGAAATTCTTTTCCCTTGAGGTTTTCCTTTAATTTACGTGTAGAAATGCCTTCCAGCGCTTTTTTATTTTTTACATCAACGTTTTTAATTTTTTTGTGGAGCGAAACGGCTTCCAGGTATCGTTTGAAAACTTCTATATCAGGAAGTTCAGGCATTTTGTCTCCTCCTTGATTGGATAAAGCTGAAAAACAAAGCGGGAATAATCCTTTTTTAAGTCAGAGAGATTATCATTTTTTTTTCCGGCAGGCGTATTCAAAGCAGATTCATAATGAGAAAACAGGCCGGTTTGAACTTACAGAATTTAATCATGTTAACCTTTCCCTGCTGTTCGATTTTTATAAAATTCGCAGTGAATGTCAAATGCAGGCAAATAACATCAGGCGTCAGCGCGGGAGAAAAGAGAAAGATCGCCCGGGCTCCCCGGCATGCCGAATGAAAAATGAGTTTATGGGCATTGATCAAAAAAGCCTTTTTTGAGGTTACAATTCGACAGAATCGTCTGTCATTTTGTTTCGATTTCGATCACGATAGCGATACCGATTGCGATACCGACCCCGGAACCGATTGCGATACCGACCCTGACCCTGACCCCGACCCCGATACCGATTGCGATGTCGACACAAATTGTCAAAAGTTTTGAAAGAATTGTAACCCCGGCTTGATCAGTCCCAGTTTATGGACACGCGCTGACGAATTTTGTTTCTCAGGGTTTCTTTGGTATATTAATAGGGTCTATCAAATGCGAGGGGACCTACCAAACAAAGGCGCTAGCTGGTTTCGGTTCAAAATTCTGAGTTTCTTTCATTATCCTCATTGAAAAGCGGTAATATCTGCATCTCTGCTATGCATACGAATTCGACGACCAGAAGACAAGGCACCGGAAAATCAACGGAGGATAATTGACTGCGGATAAGCCGGGTAAGGCTGTAATCGGTACCTTCCTCGCCAATTCCAATCATTTTCTGCTGTATTCGGCAGGAGCAGAGAAGAGGAGTATATCATGAAGAAAAAAGAAAAACTCAGGGACGGTGAAGAAGTCGTCATCCGAGAATGGCACAGGGAAGATATGGATCGTTCCTACCATTTCTTCAATTCCTTACCGAAGGAGGAAAGGCGTTATCTGAGAATAGACGTGACAGATCGCAAGCAGTTGGAGAAAAAACTGAGTACGGTTGAAACGGGCGATGATGTCCGATTAATTGCACTGCAAGATGACGAGATCATCGGTCAGGGAACACTGGAAATTTCGCCGGAAGGATGGCGGGAGAGTCAGGGAGAGCTTAGGGTTTTTGTTGCAGAACCATACCGGCTTAAAGGATTGGGAACGATACTCATAAGGGAGCTGTATTTTATCGGCGTTCAGCGAAAGTTGAAAATGATCGTCGCTAAACTGATGAGGCCTCAACAGGCCGCAAAGAAGATATGCCGCAGTTTCGGATTTCAGGAAGAACTGATGATTCCCAACTACGTAACGGATCGAGACGGCCATCTGCAGGACCTGGTGATCATGGTTTGCGATATTGATGAGATGTGGCAAAGACTGGAAGAGCACTACGAGCAGACGGACTGGCGCAGATGCCGGTAATAAAAGGATTTGGCGGTAGAGTTATTTCAGGACGAGGCAATGCAGGCCGCCTTCACCTGCGGGATAATTGGCTACTTCTATAACCTTTACCCCGTGTGATTCATATATTCCTTTTAATTTAAGAAAGTCAGGATTAGGATTGTCCGGCGCCGTATGCAATTCGGTCCAGAGATTCTTGAAAGCGGGTTCTATGGAATTCCAGAATTTTTCAGAAGGTTCGGCAGCCCATTTTTCAACGGCTGTATTGAGTTTTTCAAAAGAGATAAGGAGTTTCTGATTCGGGTCGGGTTCTGTTTCCTTTGTTGAGGGGATGTGGCGTGGGAATTTGCCCAGCATCACAGTTTGTGTTCCGGTTTCAGGTTCTATATATGCAATAGCGTTTACCGGGTTCCTGACCGGGTTATCTCTAAAAGGAAGCCGCACTACTTCATAGCCGCGATTTTCCAATTGTTTGCTGGTCATGTCGTATTCCCGCTGAATATTGATCCATAGTTCTTCATTCAACGGAGCATTCGTATCGGCATCAATGGGTCTCTGTTCGTAAGTCGGAACGAAAGCGACGGTTTTTGAACCCTTTCTGACGATAT
The DNA here is from genome assembly GCA_964619725.1 of uncultured bacterium. Lineage (GTDB taxonomy): Bacteria > CSSED10-310 > CAZUFC01 > CAZUFC01 > CAZUFC01 > CAZUFC01. Next base: position 45,825 of record CAZUFC010000064.1, read on the forward strand.
TAACGATCATATCCAGATGAAATAATTCGTCGCTGACCATATGAGGATACGTTAATGCTTCCTCCCCTGCTATGATGGTTTCCAGGTTGAAAAACGCTTTGCTGTAATGTTCCCTGGTTTCTTCAATCAGGTCGAAAGGAATAACCTGCCCCAGGAAACTCTGTTCATATTTCGTCTCTAGGTATCGAAGAACTCTGTGCCTGCCGATAATCAAGCCTAGTTTCCCGTCAGGCAGCCAGACCAGGCTTAAATCTCCGCCCTCAGGATCGATCCCTTCATAGATGCTCAGTTCGCCCAATCGGCAGATGACGAAATCGTCCGGGTAACTCCTGGCCAGGCTCACTGCAGAATTAAGATGGGGATAAACCTGATTGACTCCGATTCCCAGTACCGTCCGTCCCTTACGGTCATAACCGATGACTTCTCCAATATCCTGTAAGTAAATTATTGCAGCAGGCGCTTTGAAAAAACGTATTCTTTTGCGGATATCATCTTCAGACCATCTGAGTCTTTCCGACAAATAAGACCGGAACAGCTCATCCTCAGTCCCGCTCGCTTCAAGCACATAAAGGGGATCGGGAACAGCCACGAAGAAGACCGAGTTCGCAGGCATGTCCGTCATTATGCTGCCGTGCGTAAATTCAAAATTGAGCCAGTAAACCTGACGTCGTATATAATCCGTTTTGGATGTTTCATAACCCTCATCAAAAATCGTCGTCTCCGGCAACAGGTAATAATCCAGGTTCAAGGGTTCCAGGCCTATGACCACTCGATTTAAATGCCTTTCGGAATCGGGCAGGAGAACATAACCCTTTTCAGGTATCCGAAGAGGTTGAAACGGTTCCGAAGCGATGACGTTTAAGCAGAAGAATAAAATACAAAAGATCATAGGGAACCATAGGACCCATGATCGTTGACTTACATTGTGAATTTCCTGTTTTTTTGTTTTTTCAATGAAAAATTTCATTTTTTCCCGGCGACGACTCCTTACCACCTTCAACATTTTACTTATTCCATGAAATACAGTCAATTTTTATCATGCATATTCGACTGATATTCGCGCTTTTGAGCACGCTTTTGTGAATTTTTTAAGACAAGGAAGGCAGGAATTTTCGAAGGAGTCGTAACCTGTCCGGCTGAAGCCTTGAATTCATTGATAAACAAAAAAATCGCTCATTTCTGGATCAAAAACCGCAGTGACTGTCCAGCATTAAATTTTGAATCGACAATCGAGTTTATGGACAGGCACTAATTAGTTTTTGTCCATAAACGGCGAATTTTTCCCAATACTGCGTCAGTCTTCG
>CAZUFC010000065.1:0-46885 GCA_964619725.1 uncultured bacterium
TGACTGTCCAGCATTAAATTTTGAATCGACAATCGAGTTTATGGACAGTCACTATCTAGCCCAAGTCAAGAGCTCTGACAAGTCGGACATAGCGGAAAACCCAAGAGCCGCAAAATTTTCAATTTTTTTAAATGTATGTTGCGAGAAGTCCGCCAAGGGGACGTATGACCTGTGAAATGCAGGAGTTACCTGCGCGGCGAAAGGTCATCCAACCCTATGATGCGGCAGTCATCTCTAGCGGGTGTCTGCCGCTGATTTTTTTCTTGATCGATTCTCGCACGAGAATCGATCAAGAAAAAAAGATAGATTTGCATAAAAGGACAGAAAATTTTATCCTTCGAGTCAAGGGGGGATTGAACCCATGAATCAGAAAAAATACATTATTCCTGTTTTGTTTCTTTTAATAATCGGTTTAGCGGTAATCGTTCACCGCATACGTGTGGATCGGTTGAACCGGGAGCCGGCGCCGGCATCTACGGTATGGGGAACTGCAACGCCTGCCGGGGAGGCGGATGAACCTGGGATTGATCCATCAGATCATGCCGGGAATACGGCAGAAAGTAGCGGAACTTTTGAGGAGAAACCGCGCAAGAAGGATTCCGCGTTCGGCCATGTAATCGGCAGGGTAACGGATGAAGCTGATAATGGTATTGAAGGGGCTGAACTTTACATTGTTTCCAGTACGTTACGTATGCTGGATACGTTGACTTTTTTTGAGAAACAGCATGACGGTATGACGGTAAGCGACGGGACTTATGAATTGGAAGTGTCGTCGTCAACGCCGTCTTTTCTGATATATGCGATGCATGATAAATATTCTCCGGCCCGTACGAAAATTTACAAGATAGAGGCGGGTGAGCGGCTCCTGGACGTTAATATTGTTATGAAGCAGGGCGGAGCCGTTGAAGGTAGTGTTCGAAATGAAAGCGGTCAGGGAATTCCGGGGGCCCGCGTATTCCATATATGGGAACGGTCCTGGTTTCAGAAGACGTTCAACAATATGATCGCTTCCAATATTGAAGCGCCGGAAGATGCGTCGGAAACGGACATGAACGGCCGGTTCAGGTTGGAGCATTTGCATGACGGTCGTCATACCATAACGGCAACGGCGGAAGGCTATGTATCGGTTTCCTCGCCCGGCGTGGAAGTCAGAGAAAACAGGACGACCCGCGATGTCGTCATTACCTTGGAAAAGGGGTACGTCATATCGGGAAAGGTATACGCCGAGGCTGACGGCCAGACCGTATCCGGCGCGGAAATTACGGCCAGATCGCTGGATATTTTCAATCCCTCTTTGAAGACCATGGAATCGGATGAAGACGGCTCATACAAATTCGATACTTTGGCGGAAGGGTCTTATAAACTGACTGCGAAAGCCGAAGGGTTCGGAAAAGAAACGAAGGCAAGCGTTGAAACGGGCTCGACCGACGTGGATTTTCATTTGCCGGCAACGGGCAGTATTGAAGGCCGGGTAGTGCGCAAAAGCGATTCGACGCCGGTTTTCGGCTTCCATCTTTCGGTCAAGGAGCCGCCTGCGATGATGCTTCCGATGTATTCGTCGCAGTTCGATTTCCATGTGCCGGTGGCGGAGAATTACTTTGAAGAAGACGAGGGCTGGTTTTTCATCGATTCTCTTAGTCCGGGAAAATACCGGGTGGAAGCCAGGGCTGAGTCCTACAGGCCAGGTTACGTGGATGGCGTTGTCGTGGAAAGCGGCAAAACTACAGACGGCGTACTGATTCAGCTTGAAGAAGGCGTGACCGCTTCGGGTCGGGTTATAGCGAAGGAAAGCGGCGAACCGGTAGCCGGCGCCGACGTGAGTATGGATACGTCCATGGAATTTATGGGCATAAAGATGCCGGACATCAATAAAGAGACCATAATGGACCGCACTGATTCAAACGGCCGGTTTTTCCTGGCCGGACTTCCTTCCGGTCGCGTGGTCCTTAATGCCGAGCATCACGAATATGCGATTGCTAAAAAAGAGATAAAAACGCCTGATGCAGGGGAATTAAACGGAATTATCATTGAGATGGAACAACCGGGAGTCATTGCGGGGGTCGTGCTGGATGCTTTTTCCATGCGTGGAGTAGCTGATGCCGAGGTTATCCTGGGCGAATCCAACATGCTTACCGCCATGGGCATGAATTTCAGCGGCGTTTCGGTATCTACGGATACGGACGGATGGTTTGAGTTCCGTAACCTGGAACCGGGAACGCATACGATTACGGTTTCGCATCCCGATTATTCATCAAAAACGGTTTCAGACCTTCAATTATTTGCGGGAGGTTCCATAACTGACCTGGAGATAATCTTGAGCTCCGGCGGTCGTATAATGGGGAACGTGACGAATGAACAGGGAGAAGCCAGGAGCGGCGTTCAGGTAACCGCTCAATCTCCCGGAGCTATGAAAACGGCTCATACGGATAATCAGGGAAGATATGAAATTGCGGCGCTCGTCCCGGGTACCTATTCAGTCGTCCTTTTTGAAAAAACAGTCAAAAATCCTTTCGCCTCGTCTTCATCCAAAAGTTGTGAAGTGCGCGAAGGCGAAACCGCAATCGTTAATTTTCATGCCGGGAAAGGCGGGGTCCTTTTCGGCTTCGTAACGCGTAATAATAATCCCGTGGAAGACGCCATCATCGGCGCGGCTCTGGCCGAAACATCCGGCGATGCATACTCAGGACAGGGCGGCTCAGCCATGAGCGACGAACAGGGATATTATGAAATAATAGGACTTGAACCCGGATACTACAGAGTAACGGCTATGAAAGACCCTGAAAGCGGTATGCTGGGCGTTTACGCGGATTACGTTCAGATCGATAATAACGAAGTGCAGCATGATGTGATTCTGCCTTCAATCGGCATTACTGGTTATGTTTTCAATCAACAGGACGGCGCTCCGCAATCCGATGCTGAAGTGAGCCTGGCTTCGCGCGATATGCAGGAATTGCAGAAAGCACAGCCGCAACTGAAAATTACGGCTATGACCCAAACCGACGACAAGGGCTATTTTGAATTCACCTCGGTTAATCCCGGTAATTATTCCATCTCAGCACACAAGAAGGACGTCGGAACCGACAGAATTTCCGCTTTTGAAGTTACGGAAGAAGGTTTGCAGAAATCCCTGAAATTATATCTGAAACAAGATGTGTCTATGCATGTCAAAGTTCTGGAAGAAAGCTCTGACGTTCCCGTGCCTGACGCTGAGATATCCGTTTTCGACATGCAGAATGATAAAATCAACATCGAATCCGTCAGAACCGATGCCAAAGGAGAATGCGACGTCACCGCTCTGCCGGACGGACGTTACAACCTGATCGCTGTTAAATACGGTTTTGCCCCCGGAATAAAACGAAATGTGGACGTATCAGGCCGGGAAACCACTCAGGTTAAGATTTTCCTCAACGAAGGCGGCAGTCTGGAACTGAAAGTCCGGGATGAATACAAGAATCCTGTCCCCGGCGCTTCGGTCACCCTTCGTTATGCCGGCGATCTGCCCATTCCCACATTCTCCGCTGAGGAAATGTATAAACACGGTTTCTTCGGCCGAAGAACAGATGAGCAGGGACATTGCCGCATTGCGCGACTGGCCGAGGGGACTTATTCAATAACGATAGCTAAAAAAGACATTCAAAATATGTCGGTCTTGACTGACATCATCGAAGGACAGGCGACAACCGAAAATGTGATCGTCGAATATGAATTGGAAAATTAAACTTCAGACTCAGCGCTGTTTTTTGATCGAATGGATTTTGCAACGGTAATCGGAGCCGCTATCGAAATCGATCGCAAGGCATCGATAAAGATTAGTTTGACTGAGAAAAGGTTCACTCGACCTGTCTTCTTGCAGTATTCGGAATGCATTTGAACCTTGATCTTGCAATTCGAAATTTTCTGATTTAACATAAACTATGGAAAATCTGTCGTTTCCATTATCCGTTGATTCAGCGGCCTTGGCTGATGAATGTAATGACGTTTCGGGAACATCAGCTTCGAGGGGTCCTTGAGGCGAGAAAAAGGAAAAGAGGATTGGAGAAAAATAACATTTATACAGCTTTGATCGAAGAGGGGTCTTGGTGAAGAATTACTATGAAATTCTGGGAATTTCCAGGCGTGCTGATCAGAAAGAAATAAAGAAGGCTTATTATAACCGTGCGAAGCAGGTGCATCCTGATTGCGGGAAGGATTGTTCCGGTGAAGCGTTCAAGGAATTACAGGAAGCCTATGAAGTTTTATCGAACGCTGAGAAGAGAAACAGGTACAATCATGATTTGGTGAGTTGCGGAAGCAGAACAGGAAAAACGAAATTTCGTCCGGCTTACAAGAAGAGCGCGTTTTTTCATCCGGCCATGGAAGCGATGGACCTGTTCGATGAATTGATGCAGAGCATGTTTAACGAGGATTTTTTTGATTTTCCTTTTTTTGATGAACGAAGCCGGGCGCTTGAGATAATACTGTCAAGAGAAGAACGCAGAAAGGGATGTTTGGTTCCCCTGGAAATACCGGTTAAAAGGATGTGTCGCGAATGCAACGGCGTGGGGCATGATTTCGCCGGAATATGTTTTCGATGCAGGGGAAGCCGATTTGAAGAAGAAACGGTGCATTACACTCTGCGCATACCGCCGGGAACGGCGCCGGGAACCAGAGTGAGACTAAAGATAAGGAACGGTCATTACGTCAATATTGTCATAAGAGTCCGCTGAAGACGTCTCAAGTGAAATATGCGCTGACCGGTTCAGAATCTATGTCGGCCTTGTTTAATTCGCATGAAGCTTATTATGAAATTTCGGCGTTGATCAAAAATGGGACTTTTGAGGTAACAATGCGGCAGAATATCCCATCATTTTATTTCGATTTCGACCCCGATCCCGATCACCGAAACAAAGTGCCAAATTTTTTGAAAAAAGTATAACCCCGGTTTGATCAGTTTCGAAAATTCAGATGCGGTCAAGTGGTCCTGGTCGGTCTGTAAGGTTCTTCTTTGAGGATGTGGCTGACGAGCAGTTTCAGATACAGCAGGGGGAGGAACCATTCGAGTCCTGTGGGTGAATCCAGGAAATAGAGAGAGAGGATGAGTCCGCCTGCGTAACAGAGGAGCGCTGCGGGGCGTTGAAGATAGAGGGGAATCGCCAGGATGACTGCTGCGGCGAAAAGGAGGTATCCTCCCGCTGTTAGAATCCAGGTGAGATCGAAAGCTAGATATAACCAGGAAACGATAATGATATGCAGAAGGTGAGACGAGACGAGCGCGAAATGTTTGAGTGCCCCCTGACCGTGACGGTGGTACCAGCGTTTGGCGCTGGACGTTGCATTTGTGGCTATGCCGCCGGCTATGTCGATCGCAAGAAGGGTGCATACGAGGTATTGAATCGAAGACCAACCCTCGGCTATACGTAAAGCGCCGAGAAGCGCTATGACCGCAGCTATGCCTGCACCCGAGAACTGTAGAACAATTTCAGCCCTTGTCGCTCCCGGTCCGACGAACTTGTCCAATGCCCCTTTTATTCCGGTACGGGGAGAAGAAAAATTCCAGTCAATATTTGAATCGGGGGATTTAATTTTTTCGTTTTGACTAGTCATTGTTTGTTACTTTCTTTGTATATTTGTTTAAAGTAAGATATTAAAAAGCCTCTTTGCTTTTTATTCGATGCAATCTTTTCCGTTGTATAAACGCCGGATGCTGCTGTTTGTATTTTTTAAGAGAAGAAAAGAAGATTGTATTCGGGACGGATGTGGTTCTAATGAAGCATTGCCTGCGAATCCTCTGGCTCTTTAAAGGAATGCGGCATATACAAAAAAATTCTTCAATTTTGCGTGGTCCCGCCTACTATGGAGTATTAACGAAAACCTTTTTAAGGCCGTTACCCAGTCGGTTTGTTTTTACATGTTATTTTTCAACGCCTTCCTGTCCGCGTTCTTTGACGCTTCGTGACATTCTCACATTTATTGAGTATCGGTCCCGGATTTTTTTTCCGGTTCCGGCTCTTGCGGCGTTTCGTCATCAGATTCCGCATCATGAATTTCTGAGGACGAATATTTATCTGCTTCATCCAGAGGTTCAGCAGTGATAGTTTCGGGAGGTTCTTCCGTCTTTACAGTTCCTTGTTGCGAGGCGTGAGGTTCGACTTCGGGAGTTTCAGCGGTGGTATCGCAAAAAGTCGTTTCTATGACCTTTTCACGGACCGCTGGTCGTTCTGAATCATCAGATTCCGAAATTTCAGGTTCCGCATATTCCATAGGCTGCTCCGGCGAATCTTCGGCGGACTGCTCGTATACTGTCTGATTCAGTTCGCTCCGGTCCCCAGTTTTTTCCTCCTCATCGGAGACGTCATGCAAATGAACCCGATCCATCTCGTCGGTGTCGTCTTCGACGATGTCTGCCGGGGTTTCCTCCGTTTCCTGTCCTGCATCAGTATCCGGCGTTTTATCTTCAGGAATATCGCTTTCAGAATAGGTCGCGGTTTCAATGACGGGTTCTGCAGTTTCCACTTCAGATTCTTCCGCGCTTTCCGATTCAACCTCGGATTCTATAGACTCAGATTCAGGCACATCCTCTGTAATCCTGTCATAAAGCGATTTTGAGTCATCGCATACGGCATCATAGCCGGGACTTTCGGTCTCGACCTCCCCGGATTCGGCGCTTTCAACTTTTTCAGCTTCTGCAGATGATTCCGGCCATTCGGATACTGTTTCAACAGGAGTCTCAGGTTCAGCAGATTCGAGATATGTTTGTTCAGAAACACCGTCACCTTCTTCCTCTGTCGAAGGATAAAAATCAACGGACTGCTGTTCAAACAATTCTGCCGGTTGAGGATTCTTCACCAGTTTGAACAATTCGAGAATGATATAGATAAAGACGCTGATGACTCCGGGAATCACGACGAGCAGCATGATGTAATCCATATTATGGTCTCCTTTTCAGTGACTCTTTCCGTCATTTTTGGTGTAATGCCGCGATTATTCGGCGACCGAGGTTTTCGGCAACTTTTTTTGCACCAAATGCACGATTCAGGAACCTCGTTATGAAAAAGGCGTCGGCCTCCCGACATCTCCACTTTCCATCATATTTTTTATAATGGATCGACACAATTCCGTCAAGCGTGCATCGCGCGCCCCCATGACGACGACCGCGGATCCTTCAGAAGCTTCGGATGCGGCCCGTGATGCGGCCTCTTGGTGAGAACTGACGGTATGGACGTTAATATATTTTTTTAATTCCGCAGCCAGTCGTTCTGAAGAGACGTCCTGACTGGCTGTTCCTCCGGCATAAAAAACAGGGAGCAGGATCAGGCTGTCTTCTTTACCTGTTTTTTTTCTGAAAACCTGAATTAATTCATCGAACATGAAGCGGGTAGGCTGGAATCCGTGGGGTTGAAAAAGAGCGACTATACGTTGGGCGAGAGAGGACAAGACGTCCAAAGAAGCGGCGATTTTAGCTGGATTATGAGCAAAATCGTCGATGACAGGTATGCCGTGAGGCCTGCCGATTATTTCCAACCTTCTTTTTACGCCTGGAAACGACTTTAACGCGTTTCGGAGAATTTCCGGCGAAGGCTTTTTTTCACAGGCTATTTCAACCGCGCATAACGCGGCTGCCGCATTATAAATATTGTGTTTTCCCGGAAGAGGGAAGACATATTCCTCATTGTTGAAAGAAAAATGCGAGGACCAGCCTTCACTTTGCAACTCCGTTATTCTGCGATCAGCCCAGGATGAAAAACCGAAACGAGTTATTTTCGGAGCGTTCCATTCAAGCCGGCTGACGGCAGGATCATCGCCGTTTATTATCAGGTTCTCGCTTACGCCCGAAGCGAATTGCAGGAACATCTCCTCAAGTTTGGAAAGTTCATGGTGGTCCCTGGTTATATTATTGATGATCCCTATGTCCGGTTTGAATTGCAGGAGGCTGCCGTCGCTTTCGTCGGTTTCATAACAGGAATATTTGTTTCCGCCTATCCTCACTCCTGGAGTCTGAAGGGTCGTTTGTTCTCCTGCAGCGAATTCTCCCCCGAAAACTGCAGTCGGATTGCATCCGAGCTTATCCAGCAAATGAGTCAATATTGCCGTTACTGTGGTTTTTCCGCTTGTGCCGGCTACGGCTGTTTCTTTTTCTGCCCTGATCAGTTCACTCATGAATTCAGCGCGGTGTGATACGGGAAGGCCCATCTTTTTCGTTTTTTTATAATCGGGAATGGTTTCTTCCGCAGCCGTGGTTACTATCACCCTGTCCAATCCTTCATGTATGCCGGAACCGTCTTGAGGAAAAAGGGCGATTCCCGCTGATGCAAAAATATCTTTCAATTCAGGAAGCAAATTTTTATCGAACTGACGGTCAGAACCGGAAACCTGTGCTCCCTGGCCTGCAGCCAGAATAGCCAATCCCCGCATGCCTGAACCCGCTATTCCTATAAAATGGAGTTTCTGAGCTTTAAGAGGAGTCATGTTTTTTGATTTCAACATTTCTTTAACTCTTTTCTAAGGACCTGGGTCAATCGATAAAGACCGGACATATCGCAAATCTCATTCTCCATTAATGGAATGCGTATTGCCGGCGCTTTCTTTTCACGGTATGCCTCGACGCGCTTCAGGTTATTTTCTTCCTCTGAACGAAATCGCTCATGTCGTTCCAGGCAAATCAACAGTTCATCCAATCGTTCCCTGGAGATTGCCGCTCCGCCTTTTTTCAAATTGCCCAGAAATCGATGCTGTTCATCGGGGAAATCCTTAAGACGTGAAAGAAGATCGTGATCCATATTTTCAAAAAAATCCGGATGCATTCGATTGACTGCGGTTAATATTAAATTGTAATCCAGTTTAGTCAGCCTGTTCAGAATATCAGTCGACTCGATAATCGACTGGCGTCCGGGAGTTAAAACGATCCCGAATCCGAAGATGTCAGGATTCTGCAGGATGGCGTACATTTTTTTTACTCGCTCACGAAAACCGGCATAAAGGGGTTCCAGGCTGAGAATGAATTCTGAGACTTGCAGGAGGGCTTTAACGCCGAAAATTTTTCCAACCTGTTGAAGCGCGAGCGATGAGCCTTTCTGAAATACGGAAAGTCCTGTTCTGGTAATGGTCTTTAAGGGCGCCAGAATTCGGTTCAATATTCGGAAATCCAGTAATTTCATTAAGTTATTAGGACTTTCAAAAAAATCTAACGCATATTGCGTCGGCGCGGTATCGACTACTATGAAATCATAAGGAGAATGCTGCACCAATTCATATAGTTTGCCGAGGGCGATGTATTCATGCGAACCTGCGAAAGAGCCTGAGATTGTTTTATAGACGGGGTTATTCAAAATAGCATAGAGGAGTTCCTGATTTTTCGTGAATTTTTTTAAAAGTTCGTCGGCGGCATGGCCGGTATCGAGCATCATGGCAGAGAGAGCGCCGCCCGGTTTCGGTTTTTCCGGTAAAAGTCCCAGGTCGACGGGTGTTTTCTGATTGCCGACCGACTGCAAACCCATGGCATCGGCTAGTCGTTTGGCCGGGTCTATGGTTACGACCAGGGTCTTTTTTCCTTCCAGGGCGGCAAGGAGACCCGTGGCAGCCGCTACCGTGGTTTTACCGACTCCGCCCGACCCGCAGTAAATAAGAACCCGGATTGAATCGAGCACATTGCGCTGAGGTTCGTCGTTCATGTAAGTTCTTCCGTTGGCGGTTTCAATTCTCCGAGTTGATGGGAGATTATTTCCCTTATATTGTTCAATCTGCTTGATGAAATGTTATCTGGGAGAAGAGGAACAATGATGAGGGGGCAGGGGATGGAGCGGTTCAAGGTTTTGATGTGGGAGAGGTTCGTTTTTCGTCTTTTGCAGGCGAAATTGCGGCATCGGATCAGCGCCTGCAGATAATCTACGTATCCGTTGTCGCTGCGGTTCGAAGGAAGAGCAAGCGGGGAGTAAACGTCAGGATCAATGTCATCGATCATAGACGGTAAAATTTCGCCATCTTCCTGACAGCCCGGATAAACGCAGTTGACGATTACCGCCGGTATGCTCAAACCATGACGCTCCGTTAACTCCCGGTATAACTCGCCTGCTTCCCTAACCGGCATTTCCTCTGCCAGCGTCACAAGGCAGGCGCTGGTCATTCCCGGGTCCTCCAGGAACGTTTTCAATCGCGCCGCTATTTTATGCACGGGATCGAGAGCGATGTTGTTCATAATTTTTCCTGGAACGGTTAAATAACTTATGCCGTGTCCTGTAGCCGGAAAATCTGCAATAACTAGATCATAAACCTTTTTCCTGCCGGTTTTATTCCTTCGGCCTGCCGCGAGTTTCCGGATACGGTCCAATATCAGCAGCTCCCTGATTCCGGGAGCCACCGCCGTGACATACTGATATAGCGTGCTGTTGAGTATCATCCGGCGTACAGAGCGGATCGGGATGGATGATTTGATGTAATCGTCAATCACAAGTTGTCTGTTCAGATCGAGCGTATGAAGTTTCGGGGAAATTTCAACGAATTTACCTGATTCATGACCTCCTGTATCTCCGAAAAGTCCGCTGAATGAATGCAATCCGTCAATCGTCACTACCAGGGTTTTCTTTCTCCGGCGCACTGCTTCGCCGGCCAGGACCGCGGCTATCGTCGTTTTTCCGACGCCGCCCTTTCCCGCTACTAGAATAAGTTTTGTGTCGAAAAAACCGGGGACCGCCGGGTGCGCCTTGCGGGCTGACGGATCAGGCGAATCGGTATTTCGCCCTGAATTATTTTTTTTTCTGCTCATTCGAATTACAATAATTCTCCAGGAGGTCAAAGGCGTTCAGGATTTTTTCCCGCACGACTCACAGTTTCAATTTTGAACGGAAATTCGCCGTAAACCGCATTCATCCAGAAATAATCTTGTTTAGCCAGGGCCAGGTCTTTACGGGAGTCCTCATACCTGATAATCCGAAAGCCCATTTCATAGAACGATCCAAATGTTTTTACATCGTCATCTCTGATTCCCAGCACGCAGAATGAGTCTATTCCGATAATTTCAAAGAGGTATTTGGCCGTTGTCCAGATAATTTCCTTTGAAAAATTCTCAGGTCGTTCGTCAGAGTTGGTTTCAGGGTCTTTAAGGAAGAGCAGGATACGCATGAAGGATTCATTAGGAGGCATTACAACTCTTTTATGATTAACGACCCAGAGCAGAGTTACGTCACCAATGGGTTCGCCGCACTCATCTTCCAGGATGAAAAGCATTCCGCGTCCGTTAAGCGTATTGTAAAGCTTGTTTAATTCACTGAATTTCAGGGGGTAACTGAGTCCTCTGGATGAAGCGGCTTCAGAATTTTCGTACCAGGCAGGGATGATGTTCATGTCGTCAGGGACAAAGGGGCGTAATTTTAAACGCGGTCCGGATATAAGCAGGTTGTGCGAGCTGAAGGCTGACGTCCCTTGCTTTGTTTTACGATTCTTCATATTGCGGGTCCTTTTTATGTTTGGGATGTCTTTTGTAGGATTTTTTCGAATCGTGCGTCCGTTCCGGCGGCGCCGTAGGTATTCTCATTTTACCCAGGAAATCCTTTTTGGTTTTTTTTCGCTTCTTTTTGTTCGGCTTTTTTTTATCTTTCTTTTTATTCGAGTCCATGGGCGTCATCCTTCCGGAGTCTCACTTTATTGTTTGCGGCAATGCCGGAGTTGTCAACAGAAAACATTCTGATTTTTGCAGCGATCAAGATACCCGGATTTTTGTAAATGAACAAAGGCTCCGCAAACCCTGCCGGCAAGTATTATTAAGCATAAGAGAAGAAGTGATTTGCAAGAATTGCAACCTGTGTATGAGAAGTCGCTTGCTTTTCAAGCGGCCGGCGCTGTTTTTGTAAAACACGATCGCTGCCGAAATATGCCGTTAATGGACATAGGGACTTTAATGTGTTAGAAAAATATCGAGGTTTGTTATGAAGCAGCAAAGGCGTCTGGGGCGGTACGAAATAACTGAAAAAATAGGTTCAGGCGGCATGGGAGAGGTATATCTGGCTTGGGACCCGAAGATAAATAGAAAAGTGGCGATCAAGAAGATTCTGGTAATGAAGTCTGATACCGATACGCGCGACGACCGGTTGAAAAGGTTTTATCGTGAAGCTGAATTGACGGGGAAGCTGCTTCATCCCAACATAGTGACGGTTTTTGACTTCCAGGATGAAGAGGGAGAGCCTTTTATCGTAATGGAATATATTGAGGGACGGACGCTTCGTTCCATTATTAACGACAGGAAGTCTCGATGCTCCGTCAATCCAATGCAGATAGGCGAACAGGCATGCGAAGGACTGCGGTATGCTCACAGCCATAAAGTGATACACCGGGACATCAAGCCGGAGAATCTGCTGATGAGACCCGACGGAAAGATAAAGATAACTGATTTCAGTTTGGCCCGCATTCTTGGTCCCCGGATAAGCGAAGTCAGTCATCAGGGTCAGATCATGGGCACGTTTCAATACATGTCGCCGGAACATTTTGATGAAGAAGGACCGGAAGAACGTTCAGATTTGTTTTCATTGGGAATCATTCTTTATGAATTGATAATGGGATTCTGTCCGTTTTCGACGGGCGACATACCTTTGACTATCAAAAAAATACTCTATGAAGAGCCCCTGCCCATGAAACGAGCCCTCCCTATGTTGCCGCAGCCTATCGAGGACGCTGTTTTCAAGGCGCTGGAGAAAAATATTGATCAGAGGTATCAGTCTGCAGAAGAATTTAAATCGGTCCTTAGCGATTTAATTCCTCTCTGGGACCCCCAGGCTTTAAACGCCTACGATTCTCGTGACGCTCCGGGAAAAGGAAAATCTCTTCACCATATGGTCATAAGGGAAGGAACCCAACTTTATGACAGGCATACTTATGAAGACGGTACGCCTCTGGATGACCGCCAGGATTTTTCGTCCCTACAGCAGACGGCTGAAAGGCTTGAAGAAGAACAGATCGAGTCTGATGTTTCCTCTGATCTTGGGATTTTAACGGAATGGCAGGAGCCTCCGGAAGAGGAGAAAGAGAATTCGGAGATGATACGGAATCCCGCAGAGGAACACACGGACGAGCGACGAAGCGCTGAGAAGCAAGAGGATTCAGGCTCAAGAACAGCGGTCTCGAATAAAGTGGATTCAGAGGAGAGGAGAGAATTACGCAGATTAAGAGCTCCCGAGGATTCCGTCCGTCCGGCATCAGTAACGGTTAGTAAAGGGAGACTGGAAAAAAGGACTTCGAGCAATGTATTCGATATTATCAAGACTGCTTATTTCCGCAATGTCATCATATTGCTGACCGCTATCGTCGCCGTTTTATGGGTGTCGTCCGGCATATACTCCAATAAAAAATTGATCCGAGAACAAATGGACCAGCTTTTCCTACTGGAAATGAGCAACCGTCCGGAACCCGCGTTAAAACTCATCAGGGAACTGGAAAAACTGGGATATCATAATGATTACCTCAAGTTCAGGTCCGCCGCGCTTCTTTACAGGATGCATGAATACGAGGATTCACTAAGGGCGCTGGAAGCGATGTCCGGAAAGCGTGTTCCAATGAAGGCGACGATAATCAGAGCCTTGATAGCGCATAAGAAAAATGAGAGGGAGAAAGCTTTCAAAGAGTTGACTTCAATTTTGAATGAGAGACCGAGAGATGAAGCGGCACATCTGTTTTGGGCTTTTTTTCAAATGAAAAGTCACAAATGGATGGAAGCCCTGGAACATCTGGATTACCTGGAATCTTTTTCCCATGACCATTTGAAAGAGGAGTTTTCCTCGTCGTTCGAATTGGAGGCTCAATGCTATTATGGTTTGAACTGGCGTGAGGAAGCGGAAGAGAAATACCGGCAAGCGATCAGATACCGGCCGTTCGACGTTGAACCCTATTTGGGACTGGCGGAGCTGTTGATTGATCAGATGCGCTATGAAGACTCGCTGGAAACCCTTTCGGAAGTATTGAAATGGGAGTTTTCCAATGCGGCTCCATATATTCTGTCGGCTCTGGCTTATTTGGAGAGCGGCCGTTATGAGAAGGGCGGCGATATGATTCGTAAAGGCGCAATATTGGTTCCGAATGATCCTGACTTGTTAACGTTGAGGGCCTACGGCAAGCTGCTCGAAAAAGATTATTCCTCGGTACGGAATTTGATGAGGCGGGAAGAGGCCGAGATGGCTGAGATAATCGAAAAAGATTATATCCTGGGGAAATTACACGAAACAGAAAAGGATTATAAAGGCGCTGTCGGACGGTATTCCGGACTGACCGAGCGGAATCCAGGAAAGGCGAGATACTGGTATGCTCTGGCCGGAGCGGCTGAAAAATCCGGAGATTATTCCCGTGCATTCAACGCGTTGACGAAAGCGTCCGAACTTTCGGTCCCTGAAACAAAACTGAAAAAGTTGAAAAGCAGAATATCAAACAGGTTATAGCTGATGATTCTCCACAAAATCGAATTTCGATTCAAAATTTAAGCTGGAAAGGCGAGGGCCGGCGTGTGTTTATAAACGGCGATTTTAATCTTTATTCGAGTTCAGCAAGGATGCGGAGAAGCATTCATAAACAGGGGAAATTCAACAGTCACCCAGCAGCCTGTCTGCAATAATCGATGCCGCAGACCTGACGGAAAGGTGGTTGAATTCCTTTTCGGGACAAATGGATTCAAGTCTGTAATCCGCTTGTTCGATAACTTCCTTCGACAATCCCCATCCAGTACCGAGAAGGAGCATATAAGCTTTGTCGTCGTCGGGGCGGAACAATTCGTTCCTTAAGCTTTCAAAGGTTATGTCGACGTTTTTAAGGGATGCTCCTGACGCCACACGGCAGACTTTTTTTCCTGTGAGTTTCTCATAATCAGTTACAGCTTCATCCACATCGTGAACCGTCTTGACAAGTTCAAAGGCGTTTTTCCTGTGAGGATTGTAATGGCTTCCGAATCCTTCAGTCCAATGGTCCATTATCTTTTGGGCCAGAGCGGCCTGCGATTCCAGGGGATTAACGATATAGAAAGAAGCCATGTCATAGGTTTTGGCTATTCGCGCTATATCATGCAGGTCTAATCCGTGAACACTGGTCGTCACAGTGTTTCCGGATTTGTCGTATACGGGAAAGTGAATGAGAGCGAAACACAGTGGAGCCGGAGGTTTTTCGGCTGACTTTTCATGGTTTTTAATTTTATTAAGGAATTTTCTGTCAGCAGGCGCAAGTTCAGCTTTTTTCAGTAATTCAGGTCTTCTGTTCAGCGTTCGCCGCAGCGATTCCTCTCGTCTCCACTTTTTTATTTCAGCGTGATGTCCCGAAAGAAGGATATCCGGTACTTTCATCGCTCGATATTCCCGGGGTCTGGTATATTGAGGGAATTCAAGCAAACCGCTGTAAAACGATTCATCCAGATGAGCTTCTTCCGCGCCCAGGCTGCCAGGCAGTAATCTTACTACTGCGTCAACGATGACGATGGCTGCAGGTTCGCCGCCGGTCAATACGAAATCGCCGATCGATAATTCATTATCCGCAAGCCGGCGTCTGACTCGTTCGTCCACTCCTTCGTAATGTCCGCAGATTAAAATCAAATGCTTTTCCTTCGCAAGTTTTTCGGCTTCGGATTGACTGAAAACCTTACCCTGGGGCGTCAACAATATTCGTTCACCGGGACCGAACTCCTTTACGCTATGTTCCACCGCTCCGAACAGTGGTTCGGGTTTCATCACCATACCCGGACCGCCTCCGAAAGGATAATCGTCGACCTGCCTGTGAGTCCCCTCTGCAAAGTCCCTGATTTGAACGCAATTTATCTCAACCAGGCCCGAATCGACAGCTCTCCGGATGATACTGGAACCGAAGAAACCCTGAAACATTTCAGGAAAAAGCGTAACAAGCGTGATCTTCATGACTCGGGTTTCATTCCGGGCAGCAGATACACCATTATACGCGATTCTTTAACGTCCACTTCACGGATAAACATATCAACGAAAGGAATCAGTATTTCCTTGCCCCCGCAGTCAGCTACCAGAATATCGTGCACCGTTATTCTGAGAACCTCTTTCACTTTGCCGATCTCATTTCCTTCAGTATCAGTCAAACGGCACCCCAGAAGTTGATGCCAGTAAAACGCGTCTCCGGGAAGCTCGACCATTTCCTCCTCAGATACGACTACTTCCTGATGCACCAATTCTTCGGCATCCGAAATCGTATTCACCCCCTCCAGCAAGGCATAGACAATCATTTTTTTTATGAATATCTCCTGGACAGGATATACTCTCGTTCTATCCTTCTCTTTGTTCCTGAGCGAAATCTCCGTCATGTCCAGAAAACGCTCGGGAAAATCGGTTTCGGGATAGATTTTGATATGGCCTCGGCGTCCCCAGGTCGTCGTCACCTTACCAATAAGGACGTCCTTGTCTTTCAATTAAAAACTCCCGCTCCCCCGTTTCTGTCCACAAATGGCTGATTTCCCTCAACACTGCGTCATCAATGCAAAATGAAGTATCGCCTTGCCCTGAGAAAATCGGCCCATTTGTGGATCAGAAACTCTCAACTATTCTCCTTCTTCAAATTCTGAAAAGAAAAGGAGTTTATCGACAGCCGCTATTCCAATATCTCCAATACGGCTCTTTTGTTGGACCTGACTGCAGCCGCATTTAAAAGCGTTCTGATGGCTCTGGCGGTCCGGCCTTCTTTACCGATAATTTTTCCCAAGTCCGATTGTGCAACCCTGAGTTCAATAACTGTGGTTTTTTCTCCTTCAATCTCCGTTATTTTGATCTGATCAGGATTATCGACGAGCGATTTTGTGATGTATTCGACCAGTTCTTTCATTCGTAAACCTCCCTCTGAACGTTGATAACGCATATCGGCCAATGCGTAAACTGAAATTTAGCTTCTGAACGGCAGTTTTCGTCGGATCGTGAAAAAAGTATTTCAGCCTGCACATTACGTAAGCTTACTCTTGTCCGGCAGCCGGTTCCTGACTTGAGGCAGCCGGGGATGGCGTCTCATTCTCCTTCTGCAATGTTTTCTTTTTCTTCAGCAAAGTCTCCAGAGTGGCGCTTAACTTGGCTCCCTTGCTCAGCCAGTCTTGCAGCTTCTCTTCATCTACCTTCAACTCTTTGTTTTCACTCAAGGGGTTGTAATAGCCGATTTCTTCTACGGGCCGAGCATCTCTGGCATCCCGCGAATCAATAACGACTATTCGGTAGAACGGCTTCTTTTTCGCTCCTCTTCGACTCATTCGGATTTTTACCGACACTTTTCTCCTCCTGTTAGACTATCAAACGAAGTTGCTGATATCATGCCGAGAACATTCGTTTAGTGAATCGTGAAAATTTATTCATTTTTTTGAAGTTTTTCATCATTTTTCGAGTCATGGCGAATTGTTTCAACAAACGATTAACATCCGAGACCGTGGTTCCGCTTCCTCTGGCGATTCGCCTTCTTCGGCTGCCGTTGATGATCTGATGGTTCTGTCGTTCTTCGGGAGTCATTGAACAGATGATCGCTTCGATAAGCTTTAAATCTTCTTCCGGTTCTCCTGCTCCTTTCAACGTACCTGCATCCGGCATCCCGGGTATCATGGAAAGCAAATTATCCAACGGACCCATGGAACGAATTTGCCGGAGCTGGTCCAGAAAATCTTCCAGGGTAAAACTTTCTTCCCTGATTTTCCTTTCGAGTTCGAGACGTCGTTCTTCGGAGACGGCCGATTCGGCTTTTTCAATCAGGGAGAGCACGTCTCCCATGCCCAGGATTCTGGATGCCATCCTTTCCGGATGAAAAGGTTCGAGCGGATCGAGCTTTTCGCCCATACCGACCAGTTTAATGGGTTTGCCAGTGACGGCATTGATCGAAATGGCCGCTCCGCCGCGTGCATCGCCGTCGAGTTTCGTCAGGACGACTCCATCAATGTCCAGGTCTTTGTTGAATTTTTCCGCTATGGTTACCGCATCCTGACCCGTCATTGCATCAGCCACAAGAAGGATTTCAGTGGGATTCACCTTCTTGCGTATGTTGCGGAGTTCCTGCATTAGAGCGTCGTCAATGTGAAGACGGCCTGCCGTATCGATAATAACGACATCTTTGTTTTCTTCTTTCGCTTTTTGAATTCCGTTCTGACAGATTACGACAGGATTGGCCAGAGCTCCCATTTGAAAAACGTCCGATCCAACCTGTTTGCCTACGGTCACAAGCTGATCGATAGCCGCAGGACGATAGATGTCCGCAGCTACCAGCAAAGGCTTCATACCGCCCTGAAGATACCTTTTGGCCAGCTTTCCCGCTGAAGTCGTCTTTCCTGAACCCTGAAGCCCCACCATCATGATGATCGTCGGAGGCCTGGGCGCACTCTTCAGTTTCGTGTTCGATTCGCCCATCAGTCGCGTCAGCTCTTCCTTGACTACCTTGATCACCTGCTGACCCGGCGTTAAACTTTTTAATACTTCCGTTCCTACTGCTCTCTGTTTCACCGTATTGATGAAATTCTTTACCACTTTATAATTTACGTCAGCCTCTAGCAGCGCCAGACGGACCTCCCGCATTGCATCAGAAATGTTCTTTTCGGTTAACCGTCCGTGACCGCGCAATTTTTTAAATACCGACTGTAATCTTCCCGTTAAATTATCGAACATTTTTTATTCTCCGTAAGTCTGTTCTTTTCATGAACATTGCGTCGACTAAAAAAAGTCTGCAACAACGAAGTTTATCATTTCGAAAGATAAATTGTCAAGCTTCATTGCGGCGAAACCACGGTATCGGCAAAGTAATTAGCATTTTTTGGGACTGATCAAGCCGGGAATTCTTTCAAAACTTTTGACAATTTGTGTCGACATCGCAATCGGGATCGGAGTCGGGATCGGATTCGCAATCGGTATCGGTATCGGGGTCGCAATCGCAATCACAATCGAAAAACAATTACGAGTTTCATTGCATGCAGCTTAACAGCCGACTTCAATTTCAGAGTAAACCTTCAGGAAACCCACTAACAACCTGATTAAACATTAAAAACTAATCGATGCGAATTATGGAAGAATCCGTAGAAGGTATTCATTTAAAAATTATTAGGCCGCTTGAAGGATTTGTTCTTCGTTAGTGACTGTCCAGCATTAAATTTTGAATCGACAATCGAGTTTATGGACAGTCACTAGTTAGTTTCCATATAGTTTTTTTTGTCGGCGGTTTCTGTTACAAACAGAGTAAAGCCGAGGAGCATCGATAACTCACTCAAAGTAAAAAATTTATAATAATTTTGGCATTGAACAAAAATGCTTCTTTCAAGGTTACAATCTGACAGAATCACCCATCATTTTGTTTCTATTTCGATTGCGATACCGATCCCGACCCCGATCCCGATCCCGACTTCGATGCCGGTCCTGACCCCGATTACTGAAGCAAACTGTCAAAAGTTTTGAAAGAAGTTTTGCCACGATTGATCAGCGCCCTTTTTCGTTATAATTTACATGTCAGATCACATGATTGATTTTTTAAGGCAGTTTTGCGGTTGACATCCGTTTCGGTTGCGCTAGAATTTTCAAGGAAGGGAAAATGAAGAGACGACGCAACTGGAAATCATCTTTTTTCAGAGTAAAGATATTTCAAACATAATCGAAGGAGACGGCAAATGAGCGCCATAAAGTATTACAGCACGAATCACGGCAGCGAAAAGGCGACGTTGAAGGATGCCCTGCTTATCGGGCAGGCGCCTGACAGGGGGCTTTATATGCCCGAGAGATACGCGGAGATACCGCTGGAGGAGATAGAAACTTACAGGGATAAGGAATATCATGAAATAGCGTTTGAGATTTTGAAGCGTTATACGGATGGAGTGATGGAGGAGACTGTTTTAAAGGATTTATGTATTGATGCTTATGATTATGATGTGCCTTTGGAGAATGCTGCGGAACGCCGTCATGTGATGCGTCTGGATCGTGGACCCACCTGTTCGTTTAAGGATTTCGCGGCCAGGATGATGGCTAGATTAATGAGCAAATTCCTGGAAAAGGAATCGGGCGAATTGCTGATTTTGACTGCGACTTCCGGGGATACGGGCAGCGCTGTGGCGAGTGCATTTCATAATGTGCCGCGCATCAAGATACTGGTTTTATTTCCGATAAAAGAGGTTTCGGACCGGCAGCGTAAGCAGATGACGACATTGGGAGGAAACGTCCGGACCGTAGGAGTGGATGGGAAATTCGACGATTGTCAGGCTATGGTTAAGCGGGCTTTTGCGGACCCGGAGCTGCAGGGGCTGCGGTTGAGTTCGGCCAATTCGATCAATATCGGACGCCTTCTGCCGCAATCCGTTTATTATTTTTATGCATTTTCCAGGCTTTGCACTCCGAATGAAAAGATAGTCTTTTCGGTTCCTTCAGGCAATTTCGGAGACATGATGGGGTGCATTTTCGCCTGGAGAATGGGATTGCCTATAGAGCGTCTGGTTGTGGCGACGAACGAGAACGACGAAGTTCCCCGGTATTTTGAAACCGGCCTTTACGAAAAGATCGTTCCTTCGCGCGTTTGCATTTCAAATGCGATGAACGTGGGGCATCCTTCCAATTTTGCCCGTCTGATAGCCGCTTATGACGGTATAATGGATGAAACGGGCGTCATGAAGAAGCCGGCTGATCTTGAGCGGATCAGGCGGGACATGTGGGCGGTTTCCATAAATGAGGAGGAAACGCGGGAGACGATAAAGAGCGCTTGGAAGCGATATAAATTGTTGCTGGAACCTCACGGGGCCGTAGGATGGGCTGGATTGAACCGCTATCTGGAGGAGGAGAATCCGAACTGGAAGGGCGCTTCAGCAAGTCTGGAAACCGCGCATCCCGCCAAGTTTCCTGAAGAGATCGTTAAACTTCTTGGTTTTGAACCGGAAGCGCCGCCGCCTTTAGAGCGACTGGCGCAACTCGAAGAGCAATATGACCGGATGTCGATTGATTACGAAAATTTCAAGGAATTTCTACTGAAGGAGTATTAAGGTCGAATTAATTCTGCAATTCAGGACTGGAGTATAAAAAGGAGGCCGAATAAATGAAGTATGTAATTGTTTTGGGCGATGGAATGGCCGATTATCCTGTGGAGCGCCTGGGCGGAAAGACGCCTCTTATGGCGGCTGATGCGCCCACCATTAAAAGCCTGGCTCCATTGGGGCGACAGGGATTATTTCATACGATTCCTGACGACATGCCGACGGGAAGCGCTGTGGCCAATTTGAGCGTGCTGGGTTATGATTCGCATGCATGTTATCAGGGCAGAGGCGTGCTTGAGGCCGCCAGCATGGGCGTCGATTTGTCTGAAACCCAGGTCGCCATGCGATGCAACCTTATCTGCATCAGCGCCGGCAAAATAAAAAATCATTCCGCGGGTCATATTACCGATGAAGAGGCAGCGATACTGATTGGCGATTTGAATCAGAAGCTGGGCGATGCCGATACCGCCTTTTTTCCGGGCGTCAGTTATCGGCACCTCCTGGTCATGGACGGTGCGAATCCGGAATTAACATGTTATCCGCCGCACGATCATGTCGGAGAGAAGGTGGAAGATTTAAAGGTAAAAGCGAATTCTGAGGAAGCCCGGATTACTGCTGACCGGTTGAACCTGTTGACTGAAAATTCGTGGAAAATACTGGAAAATCATCCGATCAATGAGACGAGAAAATCAAACGGAAAGGACCCGGCCAATTCCGTATGGTTCTGGTCTCCGGGAAGAAAACCGGCCATGAAGACCCTGCAGGACAGGTACGGCATCAGCGGAGCCGTTATTTCAGCCGTAGACCTGGTTAAAGGCCTGGGGGTTTATGCGGGTATGACCGTCATCGAAGTTCCCGGCGCCACAGGTTTATATACGACGAATTATGAAGGCAAGGCTGAAGCCGCTGTCGAAGCTTTAAAAGAGCATGATCTGGTTTACGTGCACGTGGAAGCGAGCGATGAAGCGGGACATGAAATGAACCTGGAACTCAAAATTAAAACCATTGAATATCTGGATAAACGACTGATAAGAATTATATGGGATCAATTAAAAGACAAAAATATTGAAGCCGTAATAGCTGTTCTTCCCGATCATCCAACGCCTGTCGCTCATGGAAAACACGTCCGCGATCCGGTACCCGTTCTCATAGTCGATCCCCGTCAATCCGGCGACAATTTGCCCAAATACGACGAGGAATCCGCGAAGTCAGGCTCACTCGGAACGCTGCACGGCGCTGATTTCATTGAAGCTGTGCTGGGAAAAAGATAATTTGTGAACCCAGGGCTCCTGACATTAGTTAACAAGCAATTGTAATGGATTGAGGAATTTCTGAGGAAAAAGTTCTTCCGCTTGCAGAGTGATTTAGAGGGGCTGGAGATTCCAAATTATTAAAGCCGACATGTCTTGCAAATAAAACTAATAAATTCAATTGCTTATGTCACTCTTGTCAAGAATTCGGAACGATCAGGTTCAAACTTTAATGCGGGCTCATCGATCGAGTATCCTGCATCCATAATGAAGATTAATTCTCGACAGGCGCCGGCATGCTTCGGAGCAAGAGCGTCATGAAACGCCGCTTTATTCCCCTCATTGTTTTTCTTTCATTGGCGCTCACAGGAGCTGTCTGTTATTTCCCAGTTATCGACGGTCCCTTTATTTTCGATGATAATCTGCTGGTCGAACACAATCAGTTTATACGCTCCTTCGAATATCTGCCCAAAGTTTTCAGAACAAGCTCAACCGGCGGAGCCTCGCTTGGCGGGAGTAATTTCTACAGGCCCTTTCAGCCCGTCATATACATGATCATTTACCATTATTTCGGGATGCAACCAGCTCCGTTTCACTTGGTTTCAATCCTGTTCCATATAATTAACGCTTTTCTCGTTTTTCTGTTGCTCGGTAAAAAACTGCTTTCCCGAACCGGAGCCCTGATTGCCTCCGTTATTTTCCTGGTGCATCCCGTACAGGCGGAAGCCGTAGGTTATATATCGGGGATCGCCGATCCCATGGGGCTGATGTTTCTTCTGGCCGGCCTGATCTCGTTTCAATCGATTTTCATCGTCAGAAGGCAAAAAAGAAACAAAGATGTACTTTTATTCATGTTAAGCCTTCTCTTTTTTATTTCCGCGCTGATGTCGAAAGAGTCGACTATCGTTTTTTTCCCGCTCAGCGCATTGATCGCTTTTTTTCATTGGAAAGAGCTGGACAAGCAGGACAAAAAACCTGCTGCAGCGTTTCTGTTTGTCCTTTTTTGCGTCGCGCTTACTTATCTCTACCTCAAATTCAAGGTTTTCACTTTTACCGGCGTCATCAGCCTGACGGATCGAAAAAACATCTATACCGAAAACCTCCACATAAGGATTATAACCTTCATATCCGTGCTGTGGGAATACTTCAAGATGCTCACGATGCCGATTCATCTTTATCTGGAAAGACCCTACACGGCCTTCGCCGACCTCTCTTCTTTCCAGGGCTTCTTCGGATTGCTCGTGATAGGCTTGGCTTTCATCGCCGCTTTGCGCTCGCTGAAAACCAATCGTATCGTTTTTTTCGGCGTAGCCTGGTTCTTCATGGCCATCGCACCCCTCAGCGGAATAGTCCCTCTAAACGCCATGTACCTCGAACACTGGTTGTACGTTCCCATCATAGGAATCGCAATCCTGATTGGTTACTGGCATGACAGGATCAGAAACCGGACCGCCGAACGCCTGTTTTTTATCCTCCTGGGCATTGCGATTTTAGGATTTATCGTTCGCACAATGCTTCGCAACGAAGAATGGTCCGATCCCGTCAAGTTCTATCAGAATGAAATCAGTTACAACCCCAACTCCGCCAGACTCTACAACAATCTCGCCATGACCTACGCTGATGAAGGCCGATTGGACAAAGCCATAAAAAACTATAAAAAAGCCATCGCTGTCTGGGATGTGAATCCCGAATCGCACCATAATCTTGCCAATGCCTACTGGGAACAGGGCAAGCTGGAAATGGCCGAGGAAGAGTATTTCCGGGCGCTTGAACTGGACCCGAATTTTATTTACAGCCACCTCAAACTATACAAATTATATTATGAAAAGGGCGATTACGTGCGAGCGGAAGCTTTTATCAAATTTACGGAAAGCATTCAAAACGGAAACCCTATATCATTCGATCAGATAGAGCGGGTTAAAAAGTTAAACGGCCGGGAAAGGGAGAAATCGCCTGAAATGACGGGATAACGGGAAAAATTTTGTATGAAAAAACATTAAAAAGGAGAAGACGATTATGGAGGAGAAATTACCGTTCCGGGACCATCGTTACCAGAAAAATTCAGTATCGCTGGACGTTTTGATGAAGAATCTGAACCGGGATTACGATTTAAAAATATCCGTAGGCATATGGTATTTCAGTCCGGGCGGCGGGCGTTTTCATGACCGCTACGTGCCGGAGATGTCGATTGAAGAGCGGATAGAAAAAGCGGCGGAAATGGCCGACCTGGGCGTTAGGGGCATCGAAGCGCATTATCCTGCGGAAATCAATGAGGATAATGTGAAGCTGTATGAGGAGCTGGAGAGGTCTGCGGGGATAAAAACCGTGGTGATACCTTTTTCACATTTTTTTGAGAAGCATTTTGAGTTCGGTTCGTTGTCGAACCCGGACAAGGAAATAAGGAGAAAAGCGATAGAGACGGCGAAACGCGGTTTGCGCATGGTGAAAAGAATGGGAGCGGAGTGTGCGGTGTCCTGGCCGGGGAACGACGGTTACCTGTATTTGCACGGACGCCCGTATGCCTATTTCTGGAACCTGTTCGAGGAATCGATGGCGGAAGCGATGGACTCTGTGCCGGGCGTTCGCGTCGCCATTGAACCGAAACCATACGAACCCGCGGCCAATAATATTTACAGAACGACTGCAGAGGCCGTTCTGGCGGCTCAGCGTATCGAAAAGAAAATGAAAAATGAAAAGAACCTTTCGTTGTTAAAAAAAGGTCATTTCCTGGCCGGACTTAATCCCGAAGTGGGACATGTCAAAATGGGCTTTGAAATGCTGCCGGCCGCTTATTCCATGACCGTAATGGAAGGCAGGTTGTTTCACACTCACTGGAACAGCCAGCCCGACGGAAATTATGACCAGGACAACAACGTAGGAGTCGTGAACCCTCATGAAGCCGAAGCCCTGCTATATTCTCTGTGGGCCGTGGGATACGACGGCTGGTTCGGCATCGACATCAACCCCGAACACATGCCCGTCAAAAAGGCCGTCGAATTGAACGTCAAAGCATTGCATAAAATGAAAGAAAGAATTGCCCGGCTGCCCCATGAAAAAATCCTGGATTGCCACCTGAATCCTGCAGACAACAGGGGAACGTTGGAAGATATATTGCTTGAGAATTTGTGAGCAATTACGCCTGATTTGAAGTATGATGTAGAAGCCCTTCGAAAAAATCCGACGGCTGCGGCGCTGTCGATGTTGTTAGTGAGATTTTTAGCGTCTGGATATTCACTTTTCGGGAGATACTTGATTTTTTTGGGTGATTGATCAAATGGGAGTAACATTTTTTCGGGACTCATCAAACCGGGGTTACACTTTTTTTAAGACTTTTGACAGTTTGTTTCAGTAAATCGGGGTCGGTATCGGGATCGAAATCGAAAGCGAAATAAAATGATGGGATATTCCGAAAAATTGTAACCTTAATAGACGCATTTTTGATTAATGCCATTTTTTCAAACTGTTTGTCTGTTTGAAATTCCCCCAACAAACTCACATTTCAACACACTTGACGCAAGCATTAAGTCGGGATCATTCTCTATATTGAATGTCCGATTGCGATACCGACCCCAATACCGAAAATTCAGCTTGCGAATTATAAATTGAAAAAAACTCAAAAAAGAATAAATGTTGCAAAGTCCACCCGCTTGTAGGAATAAGTAATATGATCATGGCAAGGCGCTCCAGATTAAAAATCTTCATTCATTCAGATAGACGTTTACGATAGGCTGAAAGGTCATCCGGGGTAAGGTCATCAGGATTAACCAATTTATAATGTTTTTCGGATGCTATTGCTGTCCTTTCATTCGTCGCTTCAAATTCAAACATGGCAATGACGTCATCCTTCATGAATTGAGCTGCAATGGATCGACATATTAGTGATTTAAACTTGTGCCCACAGAGCGCCATATCCTGTTCAATCTGGATTATGCTGAGTTTATCCTTGCCTCCTTTTGCCTGGACTGGAATGATGTAGTGATTTCCTCTCTTATCTATTCCGACGTAAATTTCGTCAGTTTCAACCTGGCCAATACCGGGTATTGCAGTAAGGAGATGATTCTGAAGCGAATAGCATGTGACTCCCGTAAAAATGTCGATTAGTCTGTTGTAACGTAGTTTTGCCAGGAGAGCTTGTTCATCGGAAAGGGCATATTTGGCGATTATTCCAGGGGTGGCGTCGGGTACCTTCGTAATAGTCATGTTTTTATTGGGCTCAATTGGAATATCAGGGACCTGAACAAACCTGTATTTAGCAATTCCTGCCGGTCGTATTATCCAGATGTGTCCCTTTTGAGCAGTACTGTTAATACTCTGCGGCAAAGGCTTGCGGTATCGAAAGCTGTAAACCAGATCACCCAGGTTTTTCGGTATAGGAATTTTTAGTTTATCCGCTGCCTCTTTTAATTCGTCTCGTTCAAATTCAATTTTACGAATGCCTTTTTTGTATTTTGAATGGAATATTTTCTTAATAATTAATTCATATGCACTCTGTTTGCTCATTTTCAAGAATCCCTCGTTTGATTAATTACCAGGCCATCTAAGGAGCAGGACTTCTTCTCGAAGTTGCTTTTTTGTGGCGGTTGCAGCTCTGGTACGAAACAGGTCAATACCCTCAACTTCGTAACCCAATGACTTCGAAATACCACCCAGTATTTTCCCTGTTCGTATCAAAACCCTTAAATACGAAGCCTGATCGCCTACAACGTAAGCCAGGCGAGCATTCGGCTTCAATATGGTTCTCAGGTCTGCCAGGTGTCGCAGCATGCCCCCGAAGTATAATTTCGTGACTCTTGGATAAAGCCGTTCAAACCCTGACGTTTTATTCAGTTCAATCCTTCTTTTTTCAATTTCATCGGCAATTGTTTTTATTTCAGGATTTTCTTCAATTAAACTGTCATCCCGGTCGTTTTTATAAACGCCGCGTGTATTCGAGCGAACCAGAAGCTTTTTTAGATCGCGTAATTCTTTTTTACTTGTAATAAATCCCAGCAAAACGGACTCCAATCTTGTCGTCCGTGTGTAATCCTTTTCGTTAGGATATGGGGGAGAAGTGATGACGGCATCAATGGAGTTCGGTTCCAATACTTCACTGATCCGGCGGGAGTCGCCCTGATGCACCTCCGCTGCTACACAGTCTCGCCATTGCCAGTTTCGTATATCTTCAGCCATTGTTCTGACATATTTCAACCAAATGCTTATGACTGATGCGTTTGTCTTAATTTTCCCAACGCCTACCTCAGGTCCGAATCTTAAATTGCTTATACCGTTCACGAGTCCCTTTGCTAGGGCAAGCTTCTCATGGTTCACGAATTTGCTGTTTTCATATTCGCTTAAAAGCTCGATCAATAATAGGACTTTATTCAAAGGTAAAGGACTAATTGAGTTTTTGATCAACAACTTTTGCGTTTTATCTGGAAGACTCCGAAGTCTATCGGCGCCCGCATTTGGGAATTCTGTGCTAAATAATGGTAAATCCTCAACATCACCCTCTCCTGAACCTTCCTCTTTCAGTTTTCTATAAGCGATATCGGCAATTTTCTGAGCATGTTCCATCAGTCCGTCAGGATCAATCTTCCAATTGACCTTAGTTCTACCGGCGAAACATGCTATAGGGTTAGATTCAATCCCAACGCCCGGAATATTTCGTTTTTTACATTCAACTATTGTGGTGCCGGTTCCGCAGAAGGGGTCCAAAACTCGATGTTTTTCATTAATTCCAAAGCGTTTTAAATAGTCACGAACCAAATGAGGGGGAAACGATAAGACAAAGCGATACCATTCATGAATGGCGTAGTCCTTTGCAAGAATTTTATTATTCTTTGAAGATTTTATTTGCTCCTTGATGGTTTCCATTGTCCTTTCACTTCTCTTTCTTCATTTCGCTTTTTTCATAACGTCTATCAATTTATCGGTTGAAAGTCCCCATTTGTTTCTCGCCTTTAAATTTTAATTTTTCAAATTATGCTTCGGGATGATGCGATTTTCAGGATTTTCAGTTTTCATAGAAAATTTTTGCTGCTCTGCAATAGATTATTTTTTCTCGTGACGACATAAACGCCTTTTACTCAAAGTTATTTTATTACATTGGAGGATTCTTTTCCAATCTTATTGATGTAATCAATCCCTTCAAGCCTTGCATAATTTTCAGTCAATGATCAAAAATGCACATTTAACGGTCACGATCATAGCGCCCCTGATTTTAGCCTTTTCTTGACAACCGCCGGTCAAAGCAGATAACAACAATAGTACGACAGACCGGAACGCCGGTTTTGTCCGGGTAAGGGCAAATGTTGAAACAAGACAAAACTTAAGAAAGAATAATTTAACATTACAAGGAGATCGGCATGTTTGAGAATGCGAGATTGGTCACAGGATTTGCGATAAGCATCGTTTTGATGTTGATCCCGGGTTCGGTTGTCCAGGCTGCGACAGGCTCGACCTTATATGAGGCTGCGCTTGAGGAGACAAGGGAGTGGCGGGATGCGGCAAAAGTTGACGGTTATGTGTTTGATGAGCTTGAGGCTCTGGGAAAGGCTGATTTTTTTATTGTCTTGAAGGAGCAGGCGGATTTTTCCGGGGCGAAGGATTTAAAGACGAAGAAGGAGAAGGGATTATACGTATATGAACGGCTGGTGAAGACGGCTGAGCGGAGTCAAGGGGATTTAAAGGAATTTCTGGATACGAGGGGAGCCAGGTACCGGTCTTTCATAATACAGAACATGATCCTGGTGTATGACGGCGGGTATGAATTATTAAGAGAAGTTGTTCAGCGTAAGGGTGTAGCGGAGATCAGGGGCAATCGTCCGTATGTGGAGACTCACGAGCAGCGGTTGACTTATGATGCGCCGGAAGGAAAAGGAGTGGAGTGGAGCATAATTCATATTAATGCTGATGAGATATGGGATGAAGGATATACGGGCGAGGGAATCGTAGTGGCGAACCTGGATACGGGGGTGGACTGGGATCATCCGGCGTTGAAGGAGAAATACCGGGGTTGGAGCGGCTCAAGCGTCGATCATGATTATAACTGGCATGCGTGCAGCACGAATTATTACTGTCCCGATGCATCGGTAGCGTGCGACGATGACGGTCACGGGACTCACACGATGGGAACCATGGTCGGCGACGATGGAGGCAGCAATCAGGTTGGAGTGGCTCCTGGAGCGCAGTGGATAGCCTGTGGTCATCTGGAAGATGAGGCGGGATTCCATGAATGTTTTGAGTGGTTTTTAGCGCCGTATGCTTATGGTCAGGGGCCTGGACAGGGATTGCCGGAGAAGGCGCCCGACGTCGTCAACAATTCCTGGGGCTGGCCGGTAGGCGGCGGCGATTACCAGTATGCTCCTGATATCGATGCACTGCAGGCTGCTGGAGTATTCATGGAATTTTCTGCAGGGAATGAGGGCGATTACTGTGAAACATTAAGATCGCCGGGAGATTATCCACAGGTTTTATCGACGGGAGCGAGCGACAGTCAGGACAGGATAGTGAGTGAAAGCTGGACGTATTGGGGATCGAGTCGCGGACCTGCGGATGATAATATTCCGGGCGCTCCCGATTTCATTAAACCGGAGATCGTCGCTCCCGGATACGACATACGTTCCAGCGTTCCGGGCGGCGGATATGAAGGCGGCTGGGGAGGCACTTCCATGGCCGGACCTCACACTTGCGGCGTTGTGGCTCTACTGTGGTCCGCGTCGCCTCAACTGATCGGCGATATTGAAACGACAAGGAATCTGATAATAGACTCGGCTTACACTGATCCCGACGGCCAATATCCTGGCGCCGGCTTTTGGAACCAGACATGCGAGGGAATAAACGCATATGACACGATTCCGAATCACGTATGGGGCTGGGGACTGCTGGATGCTTACGCGGCGTTCCAGATGCTGTCGGGCGTTTCTATGGACAAGGAAGCCTACATGCTGGAAGACCTCATTACGATCAATGTATTGGATCGGTCCGCTTCCGGTTTCGTGTCGGTTCAAATAACAAGCACGAGGGAATCTGATCCTGAAACCGTGATATGCTACGAACAGGAGGAGGGCTCTTTTGAAGGCAGCATAACATGTTCCGATATTCCTCCGTCAGGCGGCGACGGCATTCTTTCGGTGTCTCACGGCGATCTCATCGAATGCTATTACCCCAATCTGGACATGACCGCGACGGCCCAGGCGGACGGTCAGGCGCCCGTCATTACCGGCGTAGGTACAGACAATGTAGGCTCGGAAACTGCCTCAGTAGTCTGGACTACTGACGAATCGGCAACCACTGTGGTCTACTATGGAGTCGGAACGCCGGATATGACTTATGAAAGCGAGGACCTGGCAACCGACCATTCGGCCGATCTTACAGGTCTGTCGGATTGCACCGTTTATTCTTTTTACGTGGAAAGCTCGGATGCTGCAGGCAATACCGCTGTGGACGACAACGGAGGAGAGTATTATACGTTCGTGACGGACCAGATAATGCTTATGTTGTATGAATCGATGGATTCGGACCCGGGTTGGACGACGGAAGACGACTGGGAATGGGGACAGCCAACAGGCCAGGGCGGTTCTTACGGAAGTCCCGACCCGACAGAAGGATACAACGGAGACAATGTTTATGGATACAACCTGAATGGAGATTACACGAATTACATGAGTTCAACGGAATACCTGATTACCGGTTCGATTGATTGTTCGGAAGCGGAGGAGGTATTATTGGAATTTCAGAGATGGTTGGGTCTGGAACAACATATGTATGATGAAGGATATATAGACGTGAGCAGCGACGGCGGATCAACCTGGAACAATGTGTGGACCAACAGCGAGACGTTGGACGGCGGCGCCTGGGAACTGATGGAGTATGATCTGACGGCCTGGGCTGCGGGTCAATCGAACGTAAGGATAAGATGGGGAATAGGTCCCACCGACGTGGGTTGGACCTACTGCGGATGGAATATCGACGAAGTCAGAATTTTCTCAACCTCTCCCTGCAATCCGGGAACACCGACCTATGCGCCTACGCCTCAAACGCCGACATACTCTCCCACAAGAACTCCCACCATTCCCTCGACCGACACTCCCACACGGACCCCCACTATCTCCTCGACATATACTCCCACACGAACGCCGACGAACACGAATCCTCCGACATATACTCCAACACCCACTTCTCCGCCGACTCTGACGCCAACCTGGTCTCCTACAAACTCTCCCACTCAATCTCCGACAAGAACGCCGACGACGCTGCCGCCTACCTTCACGCCGACTTTCACGCTCCCCCCGACTTCCACGCCTACGAAAACGCCCAGTCCTACGTTCACCCAGGAACCCACGGAATCTCCCGAACCGACCGCAACGCCTTACGAAACCGCCATACCGACGCAAACGGGGACTGCAACGGAACCAACTTCCACTCCACGACCAGCCACAGCTACGCCTTCCACTCCTCAACCGACGCCCACTGTTTTCGGAGAGCTTGGAGTCAAACTGGAAATGCCATCCACGATGTTTTATCCGGAAGACCCCTGTTATCTTATGGTATACTTGAATAATCCGGATGAACCTCTGGTCGACGTGCCCTTGTTCGTTATCCTTGACGTTTACGGCATCTATTATTACGGTCCGGCCTGGAATACGATTCCCGCCTGGTATACGCAGGATGTTCCCCTCGGAACTACATCACTGATGATCATCAATGAATTTTCCTGGCCGCACGGAGCGGGAAGCGCCGAAGGAATAATCTTCTGGGCAGGCATGACCACGCCTCAAATGGATGACCTGCTGGGCCAATTCGACTCCTGGACCTTCGGATGGAAGGAGCGTCTGGAATAAATCCTGGTTTCAAATATACGTCTGCTCCGCATGGCGCTCCTGTTTTGCAGGGCTGATGACTGCAGCGCCCGAAGTCCCATTAAGCTGCATGAAAGCAGGTTTCCTGAGAGTAACCGTTTCGTGGCGCTAAGCTGGGGAGAACAGTATGGAGCCTTCCGGGTAGACTGCCCCGTAACCTTCCCAGATATTATTCCAGGGATAGGACGAAATACCGTTTTCATATCCGGTACTGGAAGCGTCGACATAAACGGTTGTTCGACCGGCGTTCGTCAGGGTAACGCGCAAATGGTTCTGTTCATGTTCTTCAACTGTGATGGTGACGTTGAAATTGGAATCCTTGTATCATTCGCCTTCAAACGCTTGACGTTGCGTAAATGAATCTGTAATAAATATGAAAGGCCGTTCCTTACGGAACCGCCGGCGATTATGACTGTATTAATATACGAGACGCTCGTTCGCGATCGGAATGAGCGTTCGATATGTCGGTAAAGCGCTCCGGAGCGTGATTGAACTCCAATTGAAAAACCGGCGATTTTGCGTCGTTGGGAAATTACGAACAGAATCGATGCCTAGTGAGATTATTTCAGTAAGGAAGTAAAATGAAGACACAAATTAAAAAAATTCTGATTAAGTTCTGGAAATCCTGGGGAAGAGATATAACTATTGTTCTGGCGATTATCATTCCAATTCGTTCCTCGGTCGCTGATTGGAATCATGTGCCGACCGGTTCGATGAAGCCGACGATCATTGAAGGCGACAGGATTTTCGTCAATAAGTTGTCTTACGGGTTGAAATTCCCTCTAATGAAACACCAGTTCGTGGAATGGGACAATCCTGAAAGGGGAGACATCGTGGTATTCTATTCGCCTGAAGATGGAAGGCGAATGGTGAAACGAGTCGCCGGAATACCGGGTGATGCCATCTCCATGCGTAACAATGTGCTCAGGATTAACGGAGAACCTCAGCATTACGAAAAGAGCGACGGTGATTCCCTGGACCCTGAATTTCTGAATCCGGATGAAAAAAAGGCTTTTCTGGCCGTGGAATCCCTGGAAGGCAAGGAGCACTCCATTATGATAAACCCTTATAAACCGGCCAGGAGATCGTTCGCGGAAAGAACCATACCCGAAGGTAAATACTTCATGTTGGGCGACAACAGAGATTCCAGCGCGGATTCGAGGTATTTCGGATTTGTGGACCGGGATAATATAATAGGCAAAGTGTCCGTGGTCGTTATGTCTCTGGACCAGGACCATTACTACATGCCCCGCTCAGACAGGTTCTTCAAAAGCCTGAAGTAACCATTCGGAGCAGGCTCTGAAGGAATTTTCCTCAGAAGGATTTCCCCATATTACTTCTAGGGGATTATCGAAATAAAATTTAACCCAGCACAGGAAAACGTCTTTCCGACACTCGCCGGTCCATCATATCCTGTAATCTGCCCTGAACCATATCATACAGGTCCTGAAGAACTTCCGGATCACCGGCATCTTTCGGGGAATAGCCGGCAAGACTGATGGGCTGGCCGACTTCCACCAGGCACTTGGCGGGAAGGGGCCAGTGGAAAATAGGACCTATGCCCAGTCCGTAGGGTAACCCGATGAAAATAGGAAAAGACTCGCTCCGCAGCCATTTTTTTGCGCCGGTCAATTCAGCCAGCTTTTCGCCTCGATGCAAAATAAAAAAGGTCTCATGTCCTCCCAGGCAAAGCACCGGCACAATGGGCGTTCCATGCCGAAGCGCCAACCGGATAAATCCTTTTTTACCTCCGAAATCGACTTTATAACGCTCTTTGAAAGGTCGAAAAGCCTCATAATTGCCTCCAGGAAAAACGGCCACCTTTCGACCCATTTCAAAAACTTTTCCCGCCGTCTCATGCGAAGCCCTTACTCCACCCAGCTTCATCAATAAATTGCTCAACACAGGAAGCGACATCATTACGTCGTGACCGAGCCAGTAGAGCGCGTCTTTACCCTGGGTCCATTTATACCATTCCATACCAAGCATAAACGGTTCCATGAAAGTTATTCCGCCGTTATGATTGCCGACCAGCAACGCTTGCCCGGACGGTATGTTTTCAAGTCCTCTTACTTCAGCTCTGAAGTAGAGCTTTAATATCTTCAGCAACGGGACCACTACATCGCCGAGGTCCAGGTCCAGTTCACCCACCTCATCCGGGTCCTGCAACGGTCCGAAAAGTTCTATAAAAGATTTGACTGCAGGCGGCAATAGTCTGTTCGCTGTTGCTGCAGGGGGAATAATTGCTTTTTTCTTCGCTAATTCCGGAATGGCTTCAACCGTCAGTTCAGCCGTCTTTTTTATCTTTTCTGGAGAACCGACGATGAAATCCATATGCTGAAAATCGGAAAGACATATTTTATCCTCAACCTCTATATCCTGGGAGTAGCGAGGAACAAGCGAATCACGGCCTGCTATGAGGGCTCTTTTAACCATATTAAGGTTTTTTATTAATTTATTGAGGATTGGGGCGTCCCGAGCCAGGTCTTTACAGACGGGAAAAATATGTTTCAAGTATTCAGCGATGGGCGTTCCCATGAAAGGAGCAGCCAGGGTTATCACGCCGGCGATTTCAGGTACAGCTCTTTTATCGGCTTTGAGGCGGTCTGCGGCGAGGAGGGGCAATATGCCGCCGCAACTGTGTCCCACGATCCACACCTTTTCCACTCCATATTTTTCCCGTAATTCAACCATATCGTCCACGAATTCAGGAACGGCTTTTTCCAGCCGGCCGACGTTGGCCAGCACTCCATATTTGAAAGGATAGGGGTGAGTAACAAAGACATCGGCGCCGTATTTTTCCAATTCGAAACCCAGGCGATTCATGACGCTGGGAGTGCAGAAGGCGCCGGGAACGAGTAAAAGGGTGGGGCCGCCCGGACGTTTGAATTTACCGGGACGAACAAAACCTGCTCCGATCTGGGAGAGCGCTCCAGAGACCAGGCTCTGCGCACTCGACAATGATTCAAAAATTTTGCTGTTTAAAGGATTAAGCGAGGATAATGGAATTTTCAATTGGCTGCCCTTCGTTCAAATGAGTATGGTATACACTGAAAATTTTCATTGTTTCCTCGGAGAAGGATTCGCTGAAGACGCTTCAGATCGTCCTTCCTATGGACGAAACAAGAAAATTATAACGCATTGCCGATAAAAAGTAAAAAAGAAGGAAGTTCTTTTTTCATGCCTGTTCGCTGCGGAATAATCACACTGCCGGACAGGCGATGATTAGGGGGCAGTTGATCATAGAAGCAACGGCAGCATTCTGATCTGCGGAGGCCCGATACGGAGATAACCTCCTTGAAGAGAGAGAGAGGAGAAAAGCATACGATATACCTCTGTGGCTTTATCCGAGTTGAGGTATTTTTCCAGTTTTTTTCCGGAAATCGTCAGATTGGTGAGTAAAACGGTGGATTTTCCGGCTGCGTAATGACCCTTTTCATCGAAAAAACAGCGGATTCGTTTCGATATGCCGGCAATAATAATCTTAGGTTGATCTGATTGTGCGCAGCGCCTGGGCATGCTCTCCCTAAACATATCCTTATGGATAACGGGATTGATGTATCGTTTGCCCAGGTAACGCATTGGATGCCGTCCCCATAAGGTCATTCCCTGTCCGATAGTTCCCGTATTTACGAATTTAAAATGCTTGTCCGGATCAAAGCAGCCCGGTTCAGGCAAATCCTGCAGGATATCAACCAGTCTGTAAGCCTCGCCCACCGTGAACGCTCCGCTAACATTCGCAACCGCATCCACATTCAAGGCATTTTGTATTGCCGTAGTCCATTCAATGCCGCCGGTATGGAAAAACGGGGAGAAATTGTAATCAGGCATCTTTTCCAAAGAGGCTGCCGATACCATCCTGGTTTCGCTCTTTTCGCAGGCTTTAAATCGCTTTACAATAACGGCGGCATCCTTTTTCGCCTCTTTTTTCAGTTCGTTTTTCGCCGCGATAAGAACGCCGGGATAACAGAAAGCATCAAACCATCCGGAACGGCTCGCATCCCATAACTCAAGCGGTTCATTTTCGAGAATCAGGCGTCTTGTTTCGACGGCATAAGGGACGCTCCATAACTGTCCCGGAATAATATAACCCATTACGCCTTTTTTTCTCAGAAATTTGAAAGCCCTTTCGATGAATATGCAGGAAAGGTCCCAGTTGCCTGCTGCGGTTCTGTACCGATTTCGGCAGTACCGCCTTAAATCGGGATGACTTTTCGTCATCAATTCAGAATCGATGAAAGGCGGATTCCCGATTGCGACTGCATAGCGTCCGTCTCCCGGCAGCGATTCTTTGTCCCCAAAGGTTTCTCCGTCGGTCAACGCGTTGCGGCAAACAAAGTTTCGATTAAAAATGACATGCGTTTTCAGAATGAGTCTCAGAGAGAGTCTGGCGATTTCCACGGCAACAGGATCGATGTCAATTCCATAAAGGCATCGAGCCGCGAAATTCCTCAATGAATCGAGCGAAAAAACGCTTTTCGAAGCGCAGCGCAGAGCGGCTTTCAGGAATATTCCGTACCCCATGGCCGGGTCGATTATTTTAAAATCGGAAAAATCGCCGGCTGAAAGCAATGACGATAAGGTTCTCCCGCTGTACAAACGGCCGCTTGCTTTTTCCAGACAAACTTCAGCGATCTCATACGCTACCTTTTCCGGCGTATAAAAAGCGCCGTTCGCTTTTTTTCTCCGGTGCATGAACAATTCTTCACAGGCAGACATAAATGTTTCCGCAGTTATCCCCTGAGGGACATTTCGCTCCAGACTGCCATGCAATACGCGCATCAGAGAGGCCAGTTCCTTCGTGTATGTCAATCCTTCCATTGAGTCGAAAAAAGCGGCGGGTCCGCACGTAACCGAACCCTTTACGACTTCGAAGAGTTTTCGGGGCTCCTGAAATATTTCATCCTTCAAAGAGTGATCAAATCCGGTATTCCGGGCAGCATATAAAAATATGAGACGGACCAGCAATTTTTCATAAGCGCAGGGTTCAACCAGCTCGAGTTCCCTCCTTGCGGAAACGTTTGTTTGTCTCGCTTCCGTCGCCAACGGTTTCAATCGTTCTATAAAAACTTCTTTTCTCATACGCTCCACCTTTTCCTGCTCAAATTGCAGA
The DNA here is from genome assembly GCA_964619725.1 of uncultured bacterium. GTDB lineage: Bacteria > CSSED10-310 > CAZUFC01 > CAZUFC01 > CAZUFC01 > CAZUFC01. The sequence continues at coordinate 37,120 of CAZUFC010000065.1, forward strand.
CTCTCGACCCGCCTGTGACTTCATCATCATAATCCTCCGATTTATCGAAAATCCACAGTATTTTCTAAAAAAACAAAAAAAATTCAAAATTTTGGAACCATCGGAGGACTAATCTGTCTAAACAAAGGAGAGTTTCGACATGTTTAGAAGAGATGTCGGAATAAAGAAAAAAGACAAGTAAAAGAGTTGAGAAAATATGAATGACGAAATGGAAAAAAGAATTCCCGTGATTGAAGCTGAATACCTGGAACCGGGATACAGAATTCGGTTCGATGAACGTCCCGCATCAAAACCGACCGCTAACAGCTATCGCAAACATATAATACTGCTGGGTTTGACGATTTTGACCACTCTTTTTGCAGGGACCATGCTGAGCGGCGCGGACCCGTTCGTGATCACGAATCTTTACAGGGGGATTCCTTATTCGCTGTCGATCATGTTTATCCTGGGAGTCCATGAAATGGGTCATTTCCTGATGTGTAAAAAGCATAAGGTGAATGCCACTCTGCCGTATTTCATCCCGTTTCCATCCATTCTGGGCACTCTGGGAGCTTTTATTAAAATGAAATCGCCCATCAGCAACAGAAGAGCTCTTCTGGATATCGGAGCAGCAGGTCCTCTGGCCGGATTCGTCGCTGCAGTTCCCCTTACCGTCATCGGTTTCATGCTTTCAGAAGTTACCCCGATCGAATTTACCGATGAAGCTATGATCAGTTTCGGAGATTCTATCCTAAGCAGAATATTGACTGTCGTCGCTCATCCCTCACTGCCCGAAGGTCATACTCTTATGCTCCATCCCATTGGTTTCGCCGGTTATGTGGGTCTTTTCGTTACCGCTTTGAACCTTTTACCCATAGGGCAACTGGACGGCGGTCACATATCTTATGCCATGTTCGGTCAAAAACAGAAAAAAATCGCTCAAATTTTCATCTACGCTTTGCTGCCCATGGGCCTCTTCTTCTGGTCCGGCTGGTTTATCTGGGCCATGCTCGGAATCATCATGGGCCCCGCTCATCCGCGGCCGATAAACGATTCTCAGAATCTCGACCCGTTGAGATACAAAATCGGCATAGCCGCAGGAATCATTCTCCTGCTGACGCTGGTTCCCATGCCCTTCAACGTCTTTAACTGAACGGTTTACGGATCGGATGACGAAAGGAGTTTAAATATAAGCGCTTTCTGTTTTTAAAGCGAATAAAGGAAAACAGGACATGCAACAAACTTCAAAATGGAAAATCCGGAAGAAAAAAAATCTATTCAAAAGTAAAAGTCTCAATTATCTTTCGATAATCAGAAACGTTATCTTGAAACTCATCAAGCGGAGACACATAAAGAAAACCCACAGTCGCTTTACGGCCCTTGAACACAGCCGACAAACCCTTTCGTTCCACAGAAAAATCTTCCATTCCCGATATAAGCGTCTCACCACTGAACAATACCTGAAGAATCGGACCGCTTCCCTCCTCGCCGACAAGACGATCTATTTCTTCAATCTCCTTAAACTCAAGCTTCTTCAACATATTTCGATAAGCCTTCTCCACTCCGATACGATTAGAAAAAACCTTGCAGAATACCTGTCCGGCGCCTTCCCAATGATAATACTCTACATCAAACTTGCTCTTCTCAGGCTTGATCCAGTCAGCTCCAGGACGCACAAAAGAAAAATTACCCCCGGAATCCTTGTACCGGCGGTCAGAACCATCGCTGCCTCCTCTGAAATGCCCTTCCTTCTTCAGTCCGCCGCAGCACGAAAGGATTATCATCGATATGCATGCTGAATACAAACAAACAGAATTTAATATATGTCGCTTCATCAATAACCGCTCCTTGCTCAGAGGCGACACTATAACAACAGACTCAAATTTATGTCAATCCGACTTGAAAGTAAACAGAGGAAAACAGGAAAAAAACAAAAAAATATCGAAAACAACAAAAAAAATCATTTTTTTTCAGAAAATTACTTGAATTCAGCAAATTTTAATGGTAATAAGCGCAAATTGGGGGCGTTAAAGGTTTCCAGGATAAAAACTAATGAATCCAAAGCAGATTGAATGCATCGATAAAAAGGGGGATGCGGAGGGAAGACGCGAAAACATGGATAAGGAAAAAAATTGAATCAGAAAAACGAAAAAAAATTTGACTTTGGGATTACGAATTGTTATCCTAGAGTATTATGCTTAGATTCAAGGCATGCAGCAAGTGAGGAAATTTTGATTGAACTGCACGAGGGACGGTTAATAATTTTCGAGACCAGCGGAAATGAGGGAAGCGATTGTTTGTAAGGAGCGGATACAAGGAGAGAGCGGGAACAGAGCAATGGTGGGAGGGACATTTCAGTTGGTATCGAGAAAAAATATAGAAAAAAACTTGGTAGGAGGAGGATGCAATTAAGATGGCATCTGAAGAAAAAAGCATGGAAATTCAGAATTTAATTTCCATAGGAAAAGCAAAGGGGTTTCTCACCTTCGAGGAATTGAACGATTTTCTGCCTGCGGACATGGTGTCTGTTGAGCAAATTGATGAAGTGATGTCTCAGTTGGATGCTGCGGAGATCGATATTATCGATAACACGGGAAACGTACCTCTCATGGGAAAGGCTTTTTTAAAGAAGCGTAAGGAAAAGCAGTCCGACAGTCATTCGGAGACGCAGGTGGACAAATCCGATGATCCATTGAGGATGTATTTCAAGGAGATGGGTGCGGTTCCGTTGTTGTCTCGAGAGGGCGAAGTAGCGATAGCGAAGAAGATCGAAGAGGGCAAATTCGACATAATGCTGGCATTTTTAAATACGCCGAGGAGCTATAAGGAGTTTAGCGCTGCGATTGAGCGAGTGAAAGACGGAAAGAGCCGTTTAGAGGACTTGACGTCGCCCGCATTTGATGAAACGGCTGAGGAGAAGAGCAGTATATTGCAGGAAGGTCCTGATGTCTTGCGAGAGATACAGGACAAGAGCATACTTTTATCGGAGCTAAGGCACAAGTTGGTTTTGAAGTCGACTCCGAAGAAGGAGCGAAGGTCGATCATAAAAGAGAAGAAGAAGGTTCGTCTGGAGATTTACGATTTATTGAGGCGATTAAGTTTATCGGCGAAATTCATAAAGAGGTTGCATCAGAAGTTCAAGGGATACATGGAAGTGATGATGAAGAGCGAGGCGGAGCTGAGGCGTTGCGAGCGTGAAACGGGTCTGGGCGTGGCTGATTTGAGGAAACTGATACGGAAGGCCAAGAAGGATGGGAGCAGCTTATATCCAGTTCCGACGGAAAAGAAGCTGGGGAAGGACGATTTATTATTATATGATCAGGTGATAAGAAGCGCGCGAAAGCGTATTCGAGAGGTAGAGAAGAAATCTGAGTTGAATTCGACGTCGTTGCGGAATGTAATGCGGGCAGTAGCGAGGGGACGAAATAAGGAGAGAGAGGCGAAGCGTCAGTTGACGGAAGCGAATTTACGTTTAGTAGTGAGTATAGCGAAGAAATACACGAATCGTGGATTGCAGTTTGCGGACTTGATACAGGAAGGCAACGTGGGGTTGATGCGTGCGGTGGACAAGTTTGAATATCAGAGGGGTTACAAGTTTTCGACGTACGCGACCTGGTGGATACGACAGGCGATAACCCGGGCGATAGCCGACCAGGGCAGAACGATCAGGATACCGGTTCACATGATAGAAACGATCAATAAGCTCATCCGCACTTCCAGACACCTCGTTCAGGAAAAAGGTACGGAGCCGACGTGTGAAGATATAGCAGAGCGAATGGACATGCCTGTGGAGAAGGTAAGATTAGTGTTGAAGATGGCGCAGGAACCCATTTCCCTTGAGACGCCTATTGGAGAAGAAGAAGACAGTCAGCTCGGTGATTTTATTGAAGACAAGCATGCCGAATCGCCGTCAGAATCAGTTATCAATATGAATTTAAAGGAGCAGGTGCAGTCGATACTGGCTTCATTGACGCCGCGCGAAGAGAAAGTCCTGCGAATGCGTTTCGGAATCGGGGCTGGATATGAACATACGCTTGAAGAAGTAGGCGAATATTTTGCCGTAACGAGAGAGCGAATCAGGCAGATTGAAGCGAAAGCGCTCAAGAAACTAAGGCATCCGAGCAGGAGAGACAAACTGAAGAGCTTCTACTCATGATGTACTGCAGATAGTCGGAACGATTGCAGTCAAAAGGAATCACAAGCCGGTCTTCGGGCCGGCTTTTTTTTGTCCGATTTTGTCTAAATTACTCAGTATTTCCTCGTCTCCTGGTTTAACTTCCAGGGCTTTCCGCCACGCTTGTTCAGCCTGGGAATATCGGCCCTGTTGAGCATAAAGAATTCCCAGGTTCCGATAAACATTGAAATTATTGGGATTCAATGAATCCGCCTTTTTGTAATGTTTCTCGGCTGATTCAAGATTTCCCTGGAAATGCAGGGAAATGCCCAGGTTGAGTTGGGATTCGGGATTCTCGGGATTAAGTTCAACCGCTTTTCTGAAAGTCTGTTCTGCCTTATGGAATTTTTTGAGTCGCTGATATATTTCACCGAGCAGGAGATGAGCTGTTTCATGGCCGGGATTTATCTCCAGAACTGCAAGAAACTGTATTTCGGCTTCCTGGTATTTTTCATTAATCATTGCGGCCAAGGCATTCAGGAACATATTTGAGACGCTATGAGGGGCAATTTTCAGAGCCCTGGCGGTTTCTTCCAGCGCTCTGTCCGGATGGGAGTGGAAGAGTTGTTTGAGCGAATGCAGATTTCTGTTGCCGGGTTTGATCAATAAATATTCTGATTCGCGTATGAGCTGATTCCACTTTGATATTTTTCTGAGGTAGACGAGGGAGTTGTCGTCGAAATACACCAGCGCCCAATCATGTGATTGATCAAGCGTTGCGAGCAGATTAACGGAATTATGATCGTCGCCGTAATTAAGAAGGCAGAGATTTATTTTGTAATGATTCAGGCGACTGAGTGCTTGCTCTTTTCCTTTCATTATTCGCGAGTAATCTTTCCTGATTTGGGGCGAATAAACCAGCAGTCTTCCGTCAATAAAAGGCTTTATATCGGGATATGCTTTAAATATCAGATAGCTGCCGAAGGCGAAGGTATTGAAGGCATGGGCATTTATATCGTTTTGAACCAGGAAATCGACCGATCCTGCAGGTAAGTTTTTTTGTAATATTTCCCAGCCTGGTTTTCTAAAGCCGCTTCTTCCCATAGGAACGCCGTAAACAAGAATCAGTGAGGCAAGAATAAGGGGCGGCAACGCAGCAAACAGGGGCGATGTCATAAAGACCTTTAATTTTTCGGGAAGTCGCAGTTCCTGTTTGAAAAATTTGCCGACGAAGGGAAATGTCAGGATAGCGAAAATCGGTATGTTGCGATTAGCCGTTATAGCCAGGGGAAGAAGCACGAGGGTGATGATACCCAGTTCGGGCCTGTCGGATTTTTTTCCTTTCAGCATGGCAACGAAAACAAGCGTTACGTGAATGACGAAAGCCGCCTGAAACGCGGCGCCTGAGTATACTGAAGCATAAAAGGGCTGCAGCTCTGAGATGTCGTTTTGCATGAAATGAGCTTTTGATAATTTAATCGGATACAGGAGTGCGTGATGGAGATTCGGATTAATGAGAGCAACTAGGGGAAGTAATACGAGGAGTTTCAGGCATATTTTTTCGTCTTTTTGAGAAGAGAATTTATTTTTGATGAATAAGGATAAGGTGAAAACGAACGCTGTAAAAATGCCGAAAATGAAACCGGAATGTATATTGGCCCAGATTAATTGAATGAAGAGCAGGAGCAGGGGAGCATATCTGTATTTGTACATTTTTTTGAAAAAGAAGAGGGTATAAAAAGACAAAAAGAGCCAGGTGAAGATGTGAGGTCTGACGAAAGCACGAAAGGTTATGAGGAAGGCGACCGGCAGGAAGGGCAGGGCGATGGCGGAGAAGTCCCAGGCATTCTTTTTTTCAGTGCAGGTCCGCAACAGGATGACCGAAGCGGTCATAACGACCAGGGCTTTGAACCAGATCAGGCCGGAAATGCCGGTGAATTTATGGATCAGGAAAAACAGGATTTCCGATGCCCATTCATGGGTTATCCATTGATTTCCCTCTGCGGTAAAAGAGAATACATCGGCACGGGGGACGGTTCCTGTTTCAAGTATCAGTTTGCCGGTTCTAAGATGCCACCAGATGTCGAAGTTAAGCAGATCGAACAGGGAAAGAATCAGGACGAGAGCGAGAAGGGAAAGGAATGGGATTAAAGTGAGAATCCGGGACTTGATTATTTGGGCTGTATTCATTGTTTATGCTTCTGATCATCCGCTGCGGCGATTCTTAAAAGTCCTGCGAGCCGAATAGAGGAGACAATAAGGCCAAGCAGCAGAAAACAAAAAGAAGCGGTAATCGGTAACAGGGGAATTCCCAGGCGCAACAGGTGAAAAAACCAGAAATCCGGAACGCCGCGCAGGTTTACGAACTCATAGTTCAACAGCCTGAGTTTTATTTCTTCAGGAAAAGGGTCCGGTAGGGGGAGCGTTTCTGCGGATAGTTCCAATAATCTCTTGAAATGTCCCGGAATGGGGTTAAAAAAGAAATTATAATTTTTCCTGAGAGGATCATAATATTCTGTTTCATGGTCTTGAATGAAGGCGGCGAAGTTAACGGCGGCGCCCAGGAACTGGATGGCGACGCCGGCGATAATCAGGAGAATGACAAAGGCGCCGGTGAATTTTTTCGGCGCTGATTTCAATCTGTAAAATGCTGGAACGGCCAGGAGGGGAATAACGGGGATCAGCAGCCGGGGCCCCCAGGAATACCCTCCTTCGGGTCTGCACCATTGAGCGTATGTCAGAAGATAAAGGAGCGCTGAAAGAAGGATCAAACCTGTCAGGTTTCGATACCGGCGGAACATCGGTCGAATGCCTATGAAAAAAGCGAGCAGAAGGGGATTGAACAGAAAAAGGCTTTTACCGGGAGAAAAAAGCAGGACTGCCAGTCCGTAGCTCAATGGAGTCGTGAAGGCTCTGGGATTTCCATCGGGTAGTTTATCATAGCCTGTTTCGAGGAAATGACCGAAACGGTGGAAATTGTAATAGAAGACGCCGAGAATACAGATAATTACAGGAAGGGACCATAGGAAAAGGGGGTATAAGAGGGATGAATTTTTGTGTTTTTTCAGGGAAAGAAGCAGGAAAAGGAAGAGGGGAGGAAGAATGATGCCGGCGGGGATTCTGACGAGCAGGAGGTAGCCTGCAGCGCAGCCTGACAACGCCAAGTATCCTAATTTATTCGATTGTTGAAACTTGAAAATGCAATAGACGGACACCAGGGTCAAAAGCGCTGTCAGGGGTTCTGAATACCAGAATTTGGAATATGGCCATAGGAGAGTGGAAGAGATAAGCGCGATAGAAAAAAGGGCGGCTGACTTAATATTGAATTCCAGGATTATGAGGAAATGGAAAAAGAGAAGGGCAATCAGCGCTGTGATGAGAGGATTGAAGAGACTGACGGACAGGGACAGGGGCAGGGGATTATGAAAAAGCCGGGAGAGCGATTTACCCAGCATAACGAAAGGGGCGAGCAATATGGGCTGTCCGATGCCGAATGGCGTATACCATTTGTGGTCGATGCCTTCTTTGCCGCCGAGAGTATTGGGATTTCGCGGCACATCGAAAGCGAAGCGTTCGGCGAATGATTTCGCTGTCAGGAACAGGGATGCGCCGTCGTTGCCGTATACGTGTCCGCTCGAAGTGAGGACAAGAAAAATATAAATCGATAGAAAAAGGAGGAGGGATATTTTGAAAAGGGGAACCGTTCGGCGTTTTGCCGTTGCAGGGTCAATGGCCATTCCGTCGTCCCGGGACGCTCATTTTCTTATATGAAGGGACAAAAGAATCAGGGGTTTTAAAATACGCCACCAATCGACAAAGGGTTTCATTTTCGTAAATCCCTGTCTGTTAAGGGGATATCGCTTGGTGACCGGGGCTTCTTTAAATTTGCATCCGAGCTTCAATGTCTTATAGAGAAGGTACGGTTCGAGTTCATAAGTATCAAGCCAATTCTGATTCAGGTTGATCCCGGGATGTTTGCAAAGAGAGAGTTTAAAAGCGCGGAAACCGTTAGTTCCGTCAGTGACGGGTTTTGAGGTCAGGAGCTTCATGAGCAGGGAATAAAACCGCGTTGTCAGTTTACGGAATAAGGTAATATTGACGACTTCTCCTCCTTTGAGGTATCGCGAACCTTGAATGAAATCATAGTTATCGTTGATGATGGGGTCGATGAGTCGCGGTATTTGATCGGGGTTATCCTGGTCGTCCCCGCCCATAATGACGGCGATATCATAGCCCAGCGCTTGAGCTTCGTCCAGGCCCGTTCGTATCGCCGAACCCACGCCGGTGTTTTTTGTATGACTGATGACGTGCGCGCCCTCTTTTATCGCTTCATCACGCGTGTTGTCTTCTGATGCATCGTCTACGACAATGATTTTAGAAACGCGAGCACGCGGAATTTTGGAAACGACCTTTCCGATTTTTCCTTCTTCATTATAAGCGGGAATAACCGCTGCTGCTTTCATGGGCATCGACCTCTCTCCATTCATGAACTCAGACCGTAATTCCTCCTGTTTTCGAACAGGCCGAAGCAGGGCGGCCGAACATTCAGACTATTTTAATTTGCTGCCTTAGTATCGTTATCGCTTTACCATTCTCCCGTTTCCAGATATTCGTCGATATAATGAGCCGCTTTCTTGCCGGCGCCCATGGCCAGAATTACCGTGGCTGCTCCAGTAACGATATCGCCTCCGGCGAACACCCCTTTTTTGGATGTTTTTCCGGTTTCTTCATCAGCCGCAATATTGCCCCATTTGTTCAATTCGAGTCCCTTTGTGGTGGAGGTGAGCAGCGGATTGGGACCCTGGCCTATAGCTACGACCATCGTTTCGATGGGTATCTCGTATTCAGAGCCTTCAATGGGTATAGGGCGTCTTCTGCCTGATGCGTCGGGTTCTCCCAGCTCCATTTTTATGCATTCGACGGCTTTCACCCAGCCGTTTTCATCCCCGATAAGACGCGTCGGGTTGTTGAGATTCTTAAAAATAACTCCTTCTTCCTCAGCATTTTCTATTTCTTCTTCACGGGCGGGCATTTCTTTTCTTGAGCGTCGGTAGATGATATAAACCTCATCCGCGCCCAGTCTGACCGCACATCGGGTCGCATCCATGGCGACGTTGCCGCCTCCGACGACCGCGACACGTTTTCCAATTCGAATAGGCGTATCATATTTCGGAAACAGATAAGCTTTCATCAGATTCGTTCTGGTCAGAAATTCGTTGGCTGAATAAACGCCGTTAAGATTTTCTCCCGGTATCCCCAGGAAATAAGGAAGGCCCGCTCCTGTTCCGATGAAAACGGCATCGTAACCTTCTTCCAAAAGCGAATCGACGGAACCGAGCTGTCCGATAACGTAATTCGTTTTTAATTCCACGCCCAGACGACAGATGTTGTCCACCTCTGATTGCACGATCCTTTTTGGAAGCCGGAATTCGGGTATCCCGTATACCAGGACGCCGCCGGGTTTATGGAGCGCTTCGAAGAGAGTAACAGAGTGGCCTTTGAGAGCCAGGTCCGCAGCTACTGTAAGTCCTGCCGGGCCTGAACCGATTACGGCCACCTTATGACCCGTCTTTTTCGGCAACTTCGGAATTTCCACTTCGCACTCATCCAATTCGTAATCTGCGACAAATCTTTCAAGACGTCCGATTGCGACAGGCTCCCCTCGCTTGGAAA
>CAZUFC010000066.1:0-46856 GCA_964619725.1 uncultured bacterium
CTTAACGAGACTCCTTAGTATAGCGGAACTGGCGAGAAAATCGCCTGAGATGGTACTGACGACGTCGGCACATCACATAGACATCGACTTTCTGCGGGAAGCTTACAGACGAACGAGGAAAGACGGTGCGGTCGGAGTAGATAAACAAACAGCCAAGGATTACGCGAAGAATCTCGAAAAGAATCTGAAAGAACTGCTGGAGCGATTCAAGTCAGGAAAATACAAAGCGCCGCCGGTGAGAAGAACCTACATAGAGAAAAGCGACGGCAAGAAGAAAAGGCCGCCGGGCATACCGACATTCGAGGATAAGCTGCTGCAAAAGGCAGTGCAGATGATATTGGAAGCGGTATACGAACAGGATTTCTACGATTGCTCATACGGATTCAGACCAGGCAAATCAGCACACGGTGCGCTGCAAGCTATCTGGGAAGGATTAACGAAATTAGGAGGAGGATGGGTCATCGATGCAGACATTAAAAGCTACTTCGAGGAAATAGACCACAAACATCTCAGAAATTTTCTCGACCGACGGGTACGTGACGGAGTGATACGGCGAACCATAGACAAGTGGCTGAAAGCCGGAGTAATGGAAGACAAACAAGTCGTCCACAGAACGGAAGGTACGCCGCAGGGCGGCGTAATAAGTCCACTGCTAGCCGACATATACCTCCATGTGGTGTTGGATGAATGGTTCGAGACTGTGGTAAAGCCGCGACTTAAAGGCAAGGCATTCCTTATCCGATACGCAGATGATTTCGTAATAGTAGTCGAACAGGAAGGAGACGCGAAACGAATAATGAACGTATTGCCGAAGAGATTTTCTAAATATGGACTGACTATACACCCGGAAAAGACGAAAATGGTTGATTTCAGCAAACCGAACATGAAAGGAAGATCGAACCGAAGCGGCAAAGGGAAGGTGAAAGCGGGCACATTTGACTTGCTCGGCTTTACCCATTATTGGGGTAAATCAAGGAGAGGAAATTGGATAGTCAAACGGAAGACGGCGAAAAACCGACTGAGCAGAACGAACAGGAAGATCAACGAATACTGTAAGAGAAACCGGCACAGACCGCTGAAAGAACAGCATCACAAACTGTCAGCGATGCTCATAGGACACTACTTATATTTCGGACTGACCGGAAACGCGAAATCTCTCAGCAAACTACGGCAAGAAACCATGCGAATCTGGAAGAAGTGGCTCTCTCGCAGGTCGCAAAAGGGATACCTCACTTGGGAAAAGTTTAAGAAAATAATGGAGAAATACCCGGTACCACAAGTCAAAATGTATCAGTCAATCTACAGAACGTAGCGAAACTATGTCCTGAGGAGCCGGATGCCTTGATTGGGCAAGTCCGGATCTGTGAGGGGGCTGGGCGAGCAATCGCCCGGCTCTACTCGACAACTCGATTGTCGATTCAAAATTTAATGCTGGACAGTCACTGCGGTTTTTGATCCATAAACGAACGAATTTTTCTTAAGACAAGGATGGTAAGGATTGGCAAGGCAGGGGTGGGGCTTATACTTTGACTGAGTTAATCCGAAGACAGACTCAGTATTGGGAAAAATTCGCCGTTTATGGACAAAAACTAATTAAAATCTGTATGATGGATTGTTGCATATTGGTCAAATATTACACAATTTTTTTTCACTTAATGCAGGAAATCCGCTTATACATTGCTAATTCAGTTTACTGTAAATTCTGGAATGGAAACATTGCTTTCTTTTTTTGACATCCCGTTAATCCGTTCATATATTTAAAAGCGCGATGATTCTTGAAACAAAGAGGAATCAGTTCCAGGGTAAAGGGAAAAACGGAAAGGCAGTGAAATGAAAAACAGAATTTTTTTGACGGTTATTTCTGTGCTGATAATAACGTCTCCGACCGCGTTTTCCGATCCGCCTCCCACCTTCGATTTGCGTGACGTGGGCGGAGAGAATTACGTGACGTCGGTGAAAAGTCAGTCGGGCGGCACATGTTGGACTCATGGGGTGATGGCGGCCATGGAAGGCAATTTATTGATGACGGGAGCGTGGGCTGCTGCAGGCGAAACGGGTGAGCCGAATCTGGCGGAGTATCATCTGGACTGGTGGAACGGTTTCAACGAGCATAATAATGACGATACGGACCCGCCGACCGGCGGCGGTTTGGAGGTGCACATGGGCGGAGATTACCGGGTGGCTTCAGCCTATTTGTCCCGAGGGGAAGGAGCCGTGAGAGACGTAGACGGTCAATCCTATTATTCGCCGCCCTCGCGCCATGATCCGTCCTATCATTATTTTTATGCTCGGGAGATTGAATGGTATACGATTGGGGAGGGATTAAGCGGCATCAATACGATTAAGAACATCATCATGAGTGAGGGAGTGATAGGTACCTGCATGTGTTTCAGCGATTCATTCATATCGAATTACAGGCACTATCAACCGCCCGGAAGCGATCTCGATCCCAACCATGCCGTTGCGATCGTGGGATGGGACGACTATAAGACAACCCCGGCGCCTCAGCCAGGCGCGTGGCTTTGCAAAAACAGTTGGGGGAGTTCCTGGGGATTGAACGGCTATTTCTGGATATCTTATTATGACAAACATGCGTGTCGTCAACCCGAAATGGGCGCCATATCTTTTCAGGATGTGGAACCGATGCAGTACGACGGCTTCTACTACCATGATTATCACGGCTGGAGAGACGTGAAAACCGATTGCAGCGAAGCTTTTAACGCCTTTACAGCGGTTAAGGACGATCTCCTGGCCGCCGTATCTTTTTACACAGCGGCTTCAAGCGTGGGGTATAACGTCAAAATATACGCTGAATTTTCAGGAGGAGAACTGCAGACTCTATTGTCGGAGGAATCGGGAATTCTTCAGTACAGCGGGTTTCATACGATTGATTTAAGCGAACCGGTCATGTTGGAGGAGGGACAGGATTTTTATATCTTCCTGTCGCTTTCCGAAGGCGGTCAGCCTTTCGACAGAACTTCTGATGTTCCTGTCCTGTTGGGAGCCGATTATAAAACTATAGTCGAGTCGTATGCCGAACCTGGTCAGAGCTATTACAAAGAAGGAGGGAGCTGGCTCGATCTTTACTATTCGGATGTTCCATACAATACGACCGCTAATTTCTGCATTAAGGGTTTAACAAAAGAGCATGGTATTGCGGTCAATCCTGAAACGTCTTTCAAATCTGACGGCGAATCCGGGGGGCCGTTCGATCCGTCGGAAGGAGGTTACCAGCTCCAGAATAAATTAGATCAGTTTCTGGAATACAATGTTTCTATCGCTCCTTCCGTAGACTGGGCTGAACTGACCTGTTCAGGTTCCGGATATCTAGCTCCGGGAGCTGATACGAACATTACGTTTAAAATAAATGCCGAAGCTCAATATTTAGAAGAAGGCGTGCATCTCGCCGAGATTCAATTTACAAATGTGACCAATCACTATGGCGATACCGTGCGTAAAATTATCCTGTTGGTCGGGCACGAAAGCGTTCATTATGAATGGACGATGAATGAAGACCCGCAATGGAGCGTCCAGGATTTGTGGGAATTCGGCGAACCGACTGGCCAGGGCGGCGATCACGGCGGACCTGATCCCTCGCAGGGATTCACCGGCAACAATGTTTACGGCTACAATTTAAACGGAGATTATCAGAATAATCTTCCTGAAAAATACCTGACCACTTCCGCCATTGACTGCACTGACTTGTACGGCGTGCAGCTTTCTTTCCAAAGATGGCTTGGAGTCGAGGACCCGGAGTATGACCATGCATATGTTCGGGTGAGCGCTGACGGCGATAACTGGACTACCGTATGGGCGAATGATGAAGAAATTACCGATTATGATTGGGTTCCCGTTACTTTGGATATTTCGGATGTCGCTGACGATCAACCCGAAGTATACGTCAGATGGGTTATGGGAACTACCGACATCGGGTGGGAATATTGCGGATGGAATATTGACGACGTGAGTATAACCGGCATGCGATATTATCCGCCTGCTTCTGTTCCGGCTCTTTCTTCCTGGGCCGTCATTCTGCTGACGATTCTGCCCTTAGTATTTCAGGCAGTTCGCAAAGGAAGAAGAAATACTCGATAGTTTTTGTCAATAAACGACGAATTTCCACCAATGCTGCGTCAGGCTGCGGATTGGCTCAGTCAACTTATAATAAATATGCCTCCTTCGCAAATCCTTGCCTTCCTTGCCTTAAGAAAAATTCGCTCGTTTATGGATCAAAAAACCAAGTGGCTGTCAAGCATTAAATTTTGAATCGAGATTCGAGTTTTTGGACAGACACTCGATAGATTAATCGGAACCGCGTTTCGTATTCATATGCCACAGAATCAATAAAACAAGATTCAGAATAAACGGAATCATCAGCGTTCTCCTTACCCCTGTCAGAGGAATGAAAAAAACGCTGATCAATATGGTACCGACGCCGGCGCCCAACAAATCTGCAGCATAGGTCCCGCCGGCCGTTTCTGACGCGCTTTTTCCCTGAACAGCGAACGCTTCGGCGCTGAAACGGTATAAAATTCCCTGAAGGAATCCGGAAATGAGGACGAAAAAATAGAGAAGATACTTGCCCCATTTTATTCCGAAATATAAAGGAATTTCCGGCTTAATCATGGGAAAACTTATCAGCGCCAACGTCAGTATTCCCGCCGTTTTAATTCCTTTTAAAGGGTCCAGCCGGCGAAACGCCTTCGACTGATGCGTTATGCTTCCTGCTCCCAGGCCCAGCATGAAAAGAGTAAACAAAATCGCTATAAGCGAATAAATATTTCCGTATATGATCTGAAAGACCAGTATAAATACTAACTCAAGGCAGATGAAAGTGAATCCGTAGAGGGTCAGTCCGGACAGAAGCAGGAATTTTCGCCTGGATGACTTCCGGCTCACAATCGTGGGAATGACCATAAACCCGGCGCTGATGATAATGAAAATCACGGCGATATCCAACTCGGCCAGAAACTTGAACAGATCGCTTAATCCAGACCTCAGCAATGACGCCCACAGGATAATATTGAAATAATAGCATCTCGGTCTGAAATCCTTGTTGAGAGGTACATTCTTTTTCGACTCCAATTCGGCATGCAACTCGGAGAGACGGTCAGGCGCCAGTTCAAACGGAATGGTGTACCGGTTGAAATATTCCGTTTCTATGTTCCTTTTTTCAAACCGCCGTATGAGCTCAGACGCATCATCGGTGGGATACTCCGAATCAGAAGCGTAAAAACGGGCCGTGCCGCCAGGAAATATCACCACGTAACCAAAAACGCTCTCCAATGATCGTTTCAAAGAGGACAGATACGATTTCAAATCCTCGGTATAATAGTTTTCCGCTGAAGATGCGTTTAATGCCAATACTCCTTCCGAAGTCAGACGCTCCCTCGCTTCATCGAAAAATTCCACAGTGTAAAAACGGTTTAATTGCGCATTGATCGGGTCAGGAAGCATTATCAGTATAACGTCGTACCGTTGATCGGATTTTCTTAAGTATCCCCGGCCGTCGTCAAAATGAAACCTGTATCGGGTCCTGTCGCGGGGGAAATTCTGAGGTATCAGCTTCAGGGCTGTCCTTACCGTTTGAGGGTCAGGTTCCGCGTAATCCAGATGTTCCACGGGATGCTTCAGTATCTCCCTGACTGCTCCGGATACTCCGCCTCCAATCAACAGCGCCCTCTTCGGATTCGGATGCTGAAGCATGCAAAAATGAACCTCTTTCTCCACGATCCATTTGAACGGATGGCTAGCCGTCAGAAAACCGTTTTCAAAAAAAGAAACCTGATCCTCCTGACGAGTTACCGCTAAATTGCCGTAAAGACCATCCCGGGAAAGGATTAATTCGTAAGGCGACCAGAAATTTGCACGTGTCCAGGTTTCCAGTTTCGACAGAGGTCCCTGCCAATACGGAAAAGCAGCGATCAGCGCTGAAAATATCAGTATAATCTTGCTTTGCGGGCTCGACGAAGGCGAATGAAAAAAGAGTATTAATAGACTCATTAACGACAAAACGCAGTAGACCTGGAAAATCGATAACACCGATGCATGACTGGAAAAACATATCCACGTAATTACTCCTCCCAAAGCAGAACCGAAACTCTCAAACGCATAAACCGTCGATACGCTTAAACCAGCTCCAAGTCCGCACATCCGAGCCGACCATTCGCTTTCCAATACGAATACCTTCCCCCATATGAATCCCACTGGTCCTAAAATCGCCAAAGGAACAAGAAACATTATCCCAGGACCCAATAACTCCCCAGGATGATAGCCCAAACAAAACTTTATGCTTCTTGTCCCTATTACCGTTATTAAAAAAAGAAATATCTCAGACGCTAAAAATAACGATAGCCGACTTTTCAGTTTTTCGATTCCCCAATTCCCTGACTTCCCGTAAGAATGCCGACTGCCCGCTCCCACCCAGAATAACCATAACGCCAGCATCATTCCTATGGATAACTCATTACCCGTAAACAATATCAGCATCTCACGCAACAGAAGAACCTGCGACGTCATCGATGACGCTCCCGTAAATAATACGAGCAATACGCAGCCGAAACCGAATCTCGTCGTTCTGTCACTTGCCGCCGATTTCATGCATGCAGAATCCTGTTCGTTCCGTAGTGAAAGCTTCCTGGAATTTCTTTTTCCTGCGGGAGGAAAAGGCGGGAGGGGACGGAGACTTATTCTCGTCTTTCCCGTCCCCCGTTTCAGATAGGGTAAAGGGTTGACTGGGTAGGGTTGACATTTAATAATATGACATAAAAAACAAAAGAAATCAACTCAAATTTCAAAAAAAAACAGTTTTTTTTCAAAAAAAACACAAAAAAATGATTTTTTTGCTCAAAAGTTTCGTCATCCATCATCCTGTCTCTGGTTTTTTGACCTAATGCAACTTTTTGCAGCCTAAAAAACAGCAAAAACGGCAATAGTTGTAATATATGAAACGGATGGCAACGATAAAGTTGAAAAAATGTAACTTTATGAATCAAGAAGGTGACGCAGTGGGAGTAAGAGGTTGAATTTAGTCGCGAGGTTTTTTATACTTTAAGGGGTGATGGAGGGCGAAAAGAAGATGAAAGAGATATATCGTTGTCCGAATTGCGGGCATCCAGGAAAGAGTAGACAGAGGAAGTGTGCGAAGTGCGGTTATGTTCGTGAGGGATCGGGAAATCGTTATAAGTTGGTAATGCAATCGTACAGCGTGGACAAGTCTTCGATAGTATCGGTGGTATCGGCAGCGACGAACAAGATGCCGATGGAGGTCCGGCTGAAGTTAGACCGTTTGCCTTCGGTGATAGACGAGGGATTGACGTATGAGGAAGCGAAGGAAACGGCATATCATATATCTCAGGCAGGAGCGGAAGTAATCATCATGTCGGAGGAGGAGAGACTGGAGGTCAGCGATCATGCGGAGCTGCAGGGGATGGAGCCGGCCCGGAATGCATTGATGCGTCTTCTTCCGTTAATATTTGTAGCGATAGTGGTATTTGTGCCGTTAATAGCGGACAATTTTGAACGGATAAAGGAAGAGATAAGTCCGATACTGGAGGAGCTGGGAATTGATACAGGAGGTGAATTTGATTATGTTGAGATCGTTGTTGCGCGGGAGAATATACAGGCTGGTACAGAATTGACGCTGGATATATTGGGAAAGGCGGAAATTCCTTTTGAGAGGGCGCCGGAAGGCGGCGTGGCGCCTTTGAACGTGAGAAGCTTGTTGGGGAAGAAGGCCTTGAAGGGCATTCCCAGGGGGCTTCCAGTTCTCAGGTCCTATTTCGACGCATCAGAATAAAACAGAGAGCAGCAGCGCCCGGCAAGCTGAGAGATAAGAGCATGATATATTCACCCAGCTTAAATGAGAACGGCTGATAAGAAAAAGAGAGCGACTGTTTATTTTCTTTGAGGAAGACGCCTCGAAGCATGTGATTAACTTTAAGGAGGGGGACCTGTTTGCCGTCGAGAGCAGCAGTCCAGCCTGGGAAAAAGAGTTCTGAGAGAACGACGAGTCCGGGATTGCAATTATTGAGGTCTATTTCAATTTTATGAGGGGAGTAGGAGCGGATGGGCAGGCTTATAATTTCTTCGGAGGGTTTGTCGTTGGATTCTGGTTGCGGGTAAGAATTTTCACCGGCTTCTACGTAGGCATGAAATGAGTCGATCTGACCGATCTGTTTTAGTTTTGCCAGGGTTTCCCGGTGATTTTCTGTAAACGACCATTTTGAGCTTAAAAAGCAGCGTGGAAAGGACCTTTTATTTTCAAAGATTTTAATACCCTGTTTTTCGAATATTTTCGGAAAGTTTTCAGGATTGAATTTATCTCCGATGCGCGCCCAATCAAGGAGATTCGTATGGTTGGGTGTGATGATGTATTTGATGTTCAACCAGTGGAGCAGCGAATGGTTAAAGAGTCGGAATTTTATCAGGCGCATGGCCGGCAGAACCCGGGGCCCGGTTATGGAGGGATCGACGACGTTGAGATATTGCTCGACGGCCAGAGGCGTGAGGGCATCATTTCCCCTGAAGTCATAGAATCCGTATAATTCGTTTGTATGAGGCGGATAGGCGAACCCCAGAGGCAGCACGCGGAAAATATCCCGGTCGGAGTTGATGAACTGAGCGCTTTCCATGGGCGGGGCAATCAGGCGGGGATCGAAGGTACGATTATAATGGAAGCTATTCCAGAAAATGTCGATAACGTTGAGCAGGAAAAGCGCCGGAACAAGGAACCTGTACCGTCGCTTTTTGATAAGCGAGGCGATTGCGATTGCGAAAACGCCCGATACGATAATCAAAATGCTTTCCAGGCGAATATGGTAGAAATGTGACGAGAGGTTCAATTTTCTTATTATTTCCGGGGAAGGCGGGCTGAAGGGGCGAATAGAAATAATGGCGAGAAAAATCGCTGCGGGGAGTATGAGCGCCAGATGTTCGTATTTACGGGCATTTTTGAGCTGGTCCAGCCCCTTTGCAGCCAGAATGGACAGACAGAAGGCCGAAACCAGCAGAAAACGGAAGTTGTAGGACATTTTGAAGACGATAAAGCTGTGAAGTATCTGATAGAAGGGAGGAATGCCGAAGGCGACGGCCAGGCTGCAGAAAAGGAGAATGCCGAAGGCTTGTATGTCTTTATTTTTTAATTTCCTTATCAGGCAATACAAGGCGGCCGTAACAGCCCATATTCCTACGAATCCCGCCATCGTCTCATTGGAGTTGAATTCTCCGTACCAGAAATTACCCTTGGAATCATTGCCGAAAAGTTGAGGCGTTATGAACGTCATGGCCGTTTCAGGGGGGAAATAGGGCTGCACTACCACGCCTTCGGACCGGACGTCGTATGCTGAACTGTTGATAAGATATTCGGCGAAGGGAACAATCTGAACGGCGGTCGCTGCCGCGGAGATGATAAAAGCCAGGCAGAATAAGAAAGCGATCCTGGGGGTATTATTTTTTTCTGTGATGAACAGATAAATCCAGTAGATCGCCAGGGCGGTCAGGATATGCAACGCGGTTTCAATATGCCCGGAGGTGATCATCATGAAAACAGCGAAAGAAAAAAAGTAAATGAATTTTATTTTTTTTCGTTTAAGAAAAAGTCGGGAAAAAAGAAACAGAAAGGGCATCCAGGCTGCTGTTTTAAAATGAGGGTGTCCGGTCCAGACGACCATGAAGCCGCAGAAGCTGAAGGTAAGGGCGCCGAAGAGGGAACAGAGCCGGTCTGTTTTAAGGTTCCGAAGCAGCCAGAAGACTCCCAGGGCAGCGATCCAGAGATGAAGAAGCGACCTTGCAACGGTATAGGCGGAAAAGGAAAGCGAATCCAGGATGCGGTCCGGGGGGTAAAAAACCGCTGTCTGGCAGACTCCGGTAAAGGGGTAGCCGCAGAAGGAGAAGGGATTCCATAGCGGTATGATACCAGAGGCGAATGAATCTTTTGCATAGGTGCGCCAGGGCAGGAATTCGAGGATTTCATCAAAGAGAATCCAGTTGCTGGGTTTGTCGATTCCGGAGGGTTTTATGTTTTTCCAGGGGGAGTAGAAGTAAAAGAGGTCTGCGGGAAAGAGCGCTTCGCCTTTTATTACGCCTGGATAGAGAGCAATGAAGAAGGCTGAAACTGCGAAGAGGGCGAGCAGCGATGAGAGGATGAATTTGTATAATTTCATAATACAGAACGGTATCGGAGTTTCCGGGGGATCATGGTTTATTTTTGAGCCAGACCTGGTAATTTTCCGAGCGCCATTGAATGGAGAATCCGTTATTTTTCAGAAATTCTTCAGACACCGGCAATTCATAATTCGGAATAACGGCGCTGATCTTCCCCAGTTTAATATTTTCGATTATATCATTCAGCCAGTATCGGCTGGAATTTCTTCTCAATGCGGCAAAGGACATTTTTGCAGCCGATTTTTTAAATTTAATGAATTCATTTTTTTGCAGGGATTCTTTGAGCATGCGCATCAATCCGAGATTATCCTTGAAATTAACGGTTTTGATGCGTTGAGCTTCGAGGGCGATAAATGGAGCAGAGATTATAAGCTGTTGAGGTGGGGTATTATCATAAATAAAGTCGGCTGTGCGTTTGACTTCTGATCTGGCCAGTCCGTTGAAGCCGCATTTTTCAGCCGTTTTTGTTTTTTTGGGAAAAAAATGGAATGTTGCGGCGCATAAGAGGAGCATGGCGAAGAAACAGGCAAGAGGCAGTGCGGATTTTTTAATCGGCATTTTTAACGAATTTTTCAGCGAATGGAAAGTTTCTGCAGATAGAACAGCGGTTCCGAGTGCAGCGGGAATGATCGCCGGTATGAGGTAATGAGGCCAGATAGTGGAGCTTAGTATGACAGAGAAGAATATTTCGGCGGCGAGCCAGAGAATGAGGAGGAGGGCGTATTTTTTTAAATTTGAAAAGGAGAGGATGAGCAGTCCGAGAGCGCCGGAGAACAGGGGGCATCCGAGTGCCTGAAAGAGCCAGCCGATTCTGATATTAATGGGGGCATTGGCTCCTTTAATGAAGTGAAAAATAAAAGTTTGGTTAATGGTTTCGATTCCGTAGATCAGAGTAAATATGGCATAAATCAAGGCTATTCCGAGGCATGAGAAAAGGGCGGTTTTCAAGGCATGAGAGAAGCTGCGGTCCAGCATCAGAAAGATCATCCAGGCTGTCAGGGGAACGACCATGGTTTGTTTGCCGGCGAAGCCGAGAGTAAAAATGACAGGAAGAAGGAGGAAGTCGACAGAATTTTTTCTGTTTTGATCGGCGACAAGGCAGAAAGCAGCAGCAGCAGCGGCGGCAGTGAGTATTTCGCGATCGAAGACGTGGTAGCGGAAGATCAGGGGGTGCAGTGAGTAAAGTAAGGGAGCGGTCCAGACAAAGAGGAATTGGTGAGTTTTGGAAGAGCGAACGTGATGCATTTTGTAGAGTTTATTCATACCGAGGAAGAGGCAGGAGGCGGTGAATACGGCGGTTAGAGCAGTGAAAATTTCCGCGATCCGGTAGGATACGCCGAATATTTCGTATAAACCGGCCAGGATAAATTCAAACAGGGGTAAATTAGGTGATGCGAAATCGTGAAATGGGCTCAGGCCGCTTTTAATGAGAAATGCCGCGTAAATATAGTTGGGGTCTTCTATCCATACGAGCGGGTAGAGGATTCTCAAAATTCTGGGCGCTGCGAGGAGCAGGATTAAGACTAATAAGGCAATGGGGTTTAAGGTATCGGATTTGTTTTTGAAGGTCATGCGCATCAGGAGCCGTCATCGGGTTTGTTTTTTCTTGCGGTGATAAACAGGGCGCCTCCTTGATCGCAATGAGTGATGACATATTTCTGGATACGGGGGCCCCAGATTTTCCAGACGGGGATTCTGGGTAATATGACCCAACGACTGAAGAGTTTTTTGTTAAAATAGGCTGGAGCGCTGAGGAACAGAAGTTTATCGAATAGTTCCAGAGATTTTTGGGGAAGATAATAATCGTATTGGATGGATTTGAAACCGGCTTCCGTCAGCAACCGGCTCCATTTTTCGGGAGAGAAGCAATTATAGTGCCTGAAAAGGGCTGTGATCGCTTTGGTGTAAGCTTCAGCGAGGAAGTTAAGTTTTAGGGATTTAAACAGTTTTGGAAAAAAGAGATAGTCGTTATAAAGGTCGCTGTGTGCGGTAAAAGCATAGATGCCGTTCGGCGAGAGGACGCGGCATATTTCTTTGAAAGCGGCGAGCGGGTTTTTCACATGTTCGAAGACGCAATTGCTCACGATGGTGTTGAAGTAGCCGTCCGGATAGGGGATATTATTGGCGTTGGAAGTGACCAGCTTTTTATAGTTGCCTCTTCGAGCGGCCCTTCTGATTTCTCTTCCCGACAGGTCGAGACCCACATCTATTTTCTGATCCGTCAGTATCGAGAGGAACAAACCTTCGCCGCATCCGATATCCAGGACGGGCGGAACAAGTTTGACTGCAGAAAAAAGAGAAGCTTCTGAGCCTCGAACGATGGACAGAGCCAGAGGCGCGACCATGATATATTTTTTAAAGAAGTTTTGGCTTTCTGTTGATTGCATTACGCTCTTCCCGTCGTTTTCGGTAAAAAGTCTATGGCTTGAATGCCAGTCTTATGATGGTCGTTGCCGTATGAATTATTTCATCCATTGAAATTTTGGAAAGTCCGTGAGAACGCGCCGTGTAGGTTATGGGGACTTCGCTTACATTAAATTTCCGTTGTTCGCAACGATAAAGAAATTCCACCAGGAAAGAATAGCCGATCGACTGTATGGAATCGAACGGAATAGTTTCCAATACCCTGCGCCGATAGACCCGGAAACCGGCCGTGCAATCACTGGGCGACAATTTCAGAAGACTTTTGGCGAAAAGATTAGCCGTTCGGCTTATCAAACGACGGTTCCAGGCAAATTTTTTCGTTTCCCCTCCGGGAATGTACCGGGAACCGATAACGATGTCGGCGTCCCTCGCGGCCTCAAGAATCGACGGAATAAAACGGGGATGATGAGAAAAATCGGCATCCATCGTAAGAAAAAGTTTTACATATTCATCCTCAAGCGCTTTTCTGAAACCCGCCAGATAAGCAGTACCTAATCCCATTTTCTTCTCTCGCCGCAACAACTCTACTCCGGAATCGGAACCCTTTTCTCTTCTGACGATCTCTGATGTGCCGTCAGGACTGTTGTCGTCCACCACGATTATAACGCTGGGTATTCCCAGATTCTGAATTTCCTCAATGAGTCTTATAATATTTTCCGATTCATTGTAAGTCGGAAGAATTACGGCTGTTTTTTCGATTGACTGATTGCTCAACACTCTCTCTCCGATTATTAACGTTATGGATGATCGTTTTTCGCAATATCCGGTTTTTCAAGTCTTTCAATCATTTTTTGTCGGTATGTCTCAGAATTTCTATATTTTTGAATAATTTCCAGCTCCGGCCGCTCATACTCGGGACATTGGAATGTAACTCTGCGCAAGCGATATTTTTCACGAATCGATTTGTCCTTTTTCAACCATTCTCTTCGGTCAAAAATTTCCTTATTTTTTATAGCATACAACAACCCTTCATTGACAATAAAAAAATTTTGAACGAGTTCTGCAGAAAGCGCGGTAAGAAAAACAGGGTTCTGATTCAAAAGTCTGAGTTTCTTGAGCGCTTGGACCAGCAAAGCGTCTTCGGGGTTAATGCGGTCACGCCGGCGAGGAAGTATAGACCAGGAATTCGGCATTTTCAGCCAGGGATATAACCGTGCGATATCCGCACGAACCCAATGCTCATCCGGCGTCAAAAGGCTTTGATGATGGATCGCAGCAACGTCATTTCTGTATTTTTCCACTCGCAGCATATACTCAAGAGGAAAATTTTCATCCTGTTCAACGACGACGACAGCCCTGGACCGCGGCGTACTAAGGATGTTGAATGTCCAGTCTCTCAACAGGTAGTTTCGGCTTAAATCGTTCCAGGCATAAGATTGAACGGTCAGACAACCTGCTACGACGGAGAGCAGAACAAGAGCGCCTGTTCGGGTTTTTTTTTCCAGGACTCTCCAGAACATGCCTCCCCAGATTGACCAGATAATCAGTCCGGGAAGGAAGAAAACCTCCGTAAAAAAATACCATTCTTCAGGTATGTTGAACAGGACGATGCCGATAAGGCTTGAGAGCGCCCAGAGGAGGAAGCAGAAAATCGTCCATTTATTTTTAGTAATAACCATCAGAACGAATCCGACCACGGCCCATAACCAGTGTCCCGACGGCAGATTTTCGCGGATCACGGTACCAAAATTATCAAGTGAATGAAGGAAAGCATCAAAGGACCTGACGAATCTTTGCTTATGAAATGTTTTCGTGGTAATGAGCCCATGCCAGGAATCGAAATCATCAGGCCTTTCCCAGGAGTATTCAGCGCCGGCATGAGCTCTCAGGGGGAGGTACAACTGGCTGGAATAACCGAGAAGGACAAAGAGCGCGCCGGCGGTGACGATTTTTATGTCCCATATTTTTTTTCTGTAATGAGCGACAAGCAGATAGAGAACGGCGGGGAAAGTGAAGACGATCATCTGGTGCACGCCCACTGCTAGGCCTGCCAGAAAAGCGGAGAAAAGCAATCGTTTTAGAGATTCTTTTTCGGCTCCGATCAGCAGGTTCCATAAGAATATCAGGATAAGAGAGACGGCAAGCGCATATACCTCTGCAGAAGTGCATTGTCCCCAGAAAGTATTTCCGAAGCCCCACAGCATTGCTGCAGCAGCAGGGCCGAATATTCCTCCGAAAATGAAACGCGCCAATCCGAAAAGCAGGGCAGCGCTCAAGGCTCCTGCGAATGCGGAAAACAGGTTTATTCGGAAGGGGAGGTCGCCAAGAGGGGGAAAATTAAAGCTGCCGGCCGTCATTGTATAAACCGGGTAACCCGGAGAATGGGGATTCCCGAGCAGAGCGACTGCAGTGATGAATTCAGAGCTGTCGATCAAGGTAATATCGGGGGCTGCGGTTTTCAGATACAAGGCGAAAAAAAGGAGGAAAATCAGGCAGTACGGCAGTAAGGGATGATTGAAGCGGCGTTTGTTTGATGAAGGTTTCATTAATTCACGACATTTTTTTCGATTTCAGCGATGATGCGTTCCGTCACGACATCCCAGGAGAATTCTTTTCGTATCAGATCAATGGAGGAATTCGAGCGCGGGGTTTCCAGAGCTTTAATCAGATTGTCGCTGAACTGATTTTCATTTTGGGATAAATAAACGTAGTTCTGTTGTCCGAAGCGGTCTTCAACGCTTTTTAAATTGAAGCATACGACGGGTATGCCCATGGCGAGGTATTCGAGAAATTTCAGAGTATAGACCATATTAAGATTGAAATTAGGTTTGTAAGGGACCATTCCGACGCGGGCTATGCTCAGGTAATCCGCTATTTTTTCATAAGGGAGGAAATTGAGAAAAATGACCCGTTTATCCCTTATTTTTTCCTGCAACTGTCTGTAACCTTCGCCCTCGGCAATGACCAGGAATCGCACATCTTTTTTATCGAGCGTTTTTCTGATGATGGAAGGCAAGACATTAAGGCCGTGATACGGATCGATAATACCGTGATAAACGATGACCTCTTCGCTTTCCAGGCCCAGCTCCTTTCGACGCATTTCCTTTTCATGAGGCGAATATTTGTCTGGATTGAAAAGAACCGTATCCACACCGTCGCCTGCTGTAAAGACCTTTTGCGGATCGTGAAAAGTTCCATTGATTACAGCATTTTTCATACGTTCAGTCACGACGAAGAGTTTGTCTGCGGACCGGGCGACTTTTTTTTCAAGTTTTACAAGATAATCGACCAGCTTTTGCGGATATCTTTCATCTTCATAGAGAAAACCGGATATGAAATCGGTCATGCTGATTATGAGGGGAATTTTGCTGCGTCTGAGCGCTAAAGCGAGTCCTAGGCCCAAAGTGCAATTCCGCAGAAATAAGCAGTCGAAATTCTCCCGCTTCAACATTCTTCGAATCTTGAGAGTGAAAAGGAGTATGAAAGCGGCGTATCTCAGTTCTCGGCGGCTTGCCGTTCTATGAATATAAAAGGGAGAGCATGGTTCGATTCGTATACCCAGTCGTTTTTCGACCGGTTCTTTGTCGATGTAGAGAGGCGTCACAGCCGTCACGTCGTGCCCGCAATGAACCATTTTCTGTAATATTCTCAGATTGCCGGCTGTTCCCCCTCCGAGAAGAGGCATAAGTTGTTCATTGGAGCAAAACAGTATTTTCATGTCCGGGGCAATCAGGTCAGGAATTTTGAGTCTGCAAATCTGATGAGTCGAGTATGACGGCGCTCGCGGACTTCATTGCTTTGAGCGCAGCGTCGACGCTTCCATCCGGTTGATTCACCCCGCGGCATGCATCGAGAATCAGGAATACGTCAAATTCGAATTCAAGTCCATCCAGGACAGTGGCTTTTACACAAACGTCCGTCGCCAATCCGCAGATGAAGATTCGCTTGACGTTCAGGCTTTGCAGGTATCCGCGCAACCCCGTTTCCGTTTTCTTGTCGTTATCCCTGAATCCTGAATATGTGTCCACCTCTCTTTTCATGCCCTTGCGGAATATCGTCTTGACCGGAATCATGTCAAGCTCCGGGAAAAACTCTGCGCCCTGAGTTCCCCTGACGCAATGGTCCGGCCACAGTATCTGATCCATACCGTTCAACTCTATTGTTTGAAAAGGTATTTTAGATTGATGCATGGATGCGAAGGATATGTGATTATCGGGGTGCCAATCCTGTGTCGCCGCGCAGATCGAAAACATACTGCTGATCCTGTTTATTACCGGCACAATTTCATCTCCCTCCGGGACTTCAAGTGCGCCGCCCGGACAGAAATCGTTCTGAACGTCCACGATGATGAAGGCATCTTTTGGTTTAATGAGCTCTTTTTGCATCAAAAACTCCTTTTTGATCATTTTAACGGGAATGGTATTATTTCTGCTTCTGTCATTCCCTGGCAGCACTCGCATTCATATCACATTTTGACTTTTTTCTTAATATGTTTTTATGATTCAACGCGATTAACCCCGCTATAGGTTTTTTCAATAAACAGGGAGTCAAATCAGAAAGCAGGATCGAGCGCCGGAAAAAAGGAAATGGGATTGAATTCTGATCAGGAAAAGCGCAAAAGAATCGCGTGGAATATCATCGTAATCATTCCGGCGACGTTGTGGCTGATTCCTTTGTTGATGAAAGGGTTAAACTCAGAATTTATCGAGGGGTTGATTGCTCGATTGATCTCTGAGCGAATCATGCAAAGCTAAAAGCAGTAGCGGGAGAAATGTTCAACGCGATCAATACGAAGAAATTCGAGAAAAAATTGCAAAGCATATGGCGAAGCAAGAAAATGAGGGCAGATATCGAAAGCGCTTGCACATAGCTGAAACGCCTTTTGCTTGTATAAAAGCGATGATGGGCATCAGACACTTCTTAACAAGAGGAATGGACAATGTTAAAAGGGATTGGATGTGGATATGTTCGTCTTACAACATGGTAAAATTGGTCGGCAAGAGAGGAGCGCTGTGTACGTTTAAATCGAAAATGAAGGATTTTTGCTATGTTGCCGAGTAAAAACTGCCGAAAGGAGGGGTGTGCTCGAAAACAATTCGGGTTGATCAAGGCAAAGCAGATGATTCTAGGATTCAGAATTTCAATTTTTTGTTCTCGGTTTCGAGAAATTTCGAAAATTTGCTTTTTGACCGCAAAGTCGGCAAAAATTTCACCGGAATTTCCGGCTTCAGCGGTATTCTGAAAAACTTAAATCAACAGCCCCCCGACTCCGACCGGAGGCCTGCTGACGCTCTGCGATAACTACTTTGCCGGCTGGAAATGCTTTATCGACGGACGGGAAGTTCCTGTCTTGCGAGCAAATTACACTTTTAAAGGAGTCCTTGTGAATAAAGGCGAACATATTGTAGAATTTAAATTTGAACCTATGTCCTTCCGTGTGGGCTTGTATGGGGCTCTGCTCGCTTTGGGACTCTTTTGTATGATCATGTCCATCGCAGTCAGGGCAAAAACGCAGGGGATGAAAGGATGAACAACAAGCAAGATGCTCACGAAGACGAAAAAGATCGTATGATCGATGACGCGCTCAATGAATTCAAAAAAAACATAAAATCATCCTCAGATCAAAAGAAAACAAATGATGATTGGGATATATCTTTTTTGGACCAGGTGAAGGATTTTTTATTGATCTATGATGATCAGAATTTTCCTGAGAAAGCTCTGAAGGAATTGATGAAACGAAGCGGAGCGAAAAAAGGTTTGTTGAGGCTCAGCAGAAACAGGACTTATGGCCGGGCTGCAGAGATCATATTGTCGACCGGCGGACTTTCCCGTAAAAAGTATGATCTTGAAAGATATAGACGTCTGATAAAAAAGCTGGAGTTTGTAAAATCGGACAAAGATGGGGTAATTCCATCTGAAAGGCTGAAGGAAATAAAGGCGGTTTTTCCGGAATCGGCTGCGGTATATTTTCGTTCGTTTGAATTTTCCGTATCATTGCCGGAGGATGAAGAAGTTCGCGGGTTCTATGGATGGTTTTGCCTGGAGATCGCCGGAGAGGGGAAAGGTGACAGAGAGGTCAGAGTCCGTGCCCTCGAAATGTGGGTAAACGCAATGGTGCCTTTGATAGAAAAATATTCAGCTCGCAAGCGTGAAGAAGAACGTCTGTCGGAAACCAGGGTTCGTTTGGACCGTTACCGTCGTCTGAATGAAATCGCCAAAGCGCTGGCTTCTGTTGTTGAACTGGATGAACTGCTTGAATTGATCATGGAGCATGTGATGAGAGTAACGAAGGGGGAACGGGGATTTCTCATGCTGATCGACAGATTCGGAGAATTACAGATAAAAACGGCGCAGAATATCCGGTGTGATGCCATCGAGTCTGAACCCTTCCGGTTCAGCCGAACAGCCGCTGAGTCCGTCGCTGAAAGCGGAACACCGCTCTGCGTCGTAGATGCCCAGAGAGATGAACGCTTTACAGGAAAAACCAGCGTTATGGACCTGGACCTCAGAACAGTCATGTGCGTCCCGTTGAAAATCAAGCAAGAAATACTCGGCGTTATCTATGTGGACAGCCGTGATATCACGAAACCATTCTCGCAGGACGATCTGGAATTTTTCCAGTCTCTGGCAGGTCAGGCTTCCGTCGCACTGGAGAACGCCAGGCTGACGCAGGAAAAAATCGAATCTGAAAGATTGTCTGCGATTGGAAAGATGGCCGGTACTATTATCCATGACCTGAAAAGTCCTCTGAATACCATCAGAGGTTATGGTCAGGTCCTGAAAAATAAAAGCCGTGAAGAAACAATCAGGCAATCCGCAAATTTCATCATTGATCAGGCTGATCGCATGAACGGCATGATCGCTGAAGTGCTGGAATTCACCCGGGGAAGTTCAGATTTAAAAATTAAAACGACCAATCTCGCTGAATTTTTTAAAATGCTTATGAACATCTTGAAAAACAGAAGCGATGTTCAGGATAAACAGATGAAGATCGAATGCAGCCTGGCAGTCAATGAATCCTTTTTCGTCAACATGGATGCACAGAAGATGGTGAGGGTTTTTGAGAATCTAACATCAAATTCGACGGATGCGGTCGCCCAGGAAAACGGCAAATTCGTCATTAAGGCTCAAAAAAGCGGCAATTTCATTGAAATAACCGCTCAAGACAATGGAACAGGCATACCGGAGAAATATCGAAAAATAATTTTTGAACCTTTCGTTTCGTTTGAGAAAAAAGGAGGAACAGGTCTGGGGCTGGCTACGGCGAAACGCATTGTCGAGGCGCACGGCGGCGCTCTGTTTTTAAAAGATTCTGGCAAAAAAGGGACATGTTTTTTGATACGATTACCGTTTTTCGATAAAAAATAGAAAAATAACCTTGAAAACATTTCGTTTCCACATTAAACTTTTGCAAGCTAGAAGCGGGTTTGGTTTTTTGAAGGAGGTAGTGAATGAAAAAAGAATACGTTGCCTGGATGAGAATACGGAGTCTTGCCGTCGCAGTTGTATTCCTGATGATTGTTCCCCTCAATATTTTCGCTCAGGAAACGGGCGAAATGACAGATGCGGCGGAAACTGACGTTGCGGAAGAAGAAATGATGCAGGAGGAGACGCCCGGCGTGGAACAAACTGTAATGCCTTCAGAGGGAGAACAAGAGGCGGATGAAATGGAATCGGAGGCGGAAGAGGATTCGGCTGCTGCAGCGCCGACGCCGGAAGATAAGCCGATGTTTCAGGACCCTGTGGCTGCAATTCCCACCTTTATTTTGTTTTTCGGCATACTTGCCTTTTTAATCTATGTTATCGTCACTCGCATTCAGGCCAAAAAAATACCCGTTAGTCCCAACAACTACCTCAAAAAAAAGAAAAAAAGCGAATTGGAATAAGAGTCGACCTGCTCGTCCGCAAACTCTTTTTCATTCTTTCGCTGCAGGTACGGATTATATTTCAAATCGAATGCAACTCGATTCTTAGCTCCTGCCTTCGCTTCTTAATCAATCCAGGAAAAAGAAACAAAAAATTCGTTAAAGCGATTTCAATATATTACGGAGCGCGCGTTAGAGCTTCCGAAGAGGGATGACGTTAAGATCAGACGTCAATATATTTAACGAATTATGGTTGTTTGAAGTTCTTTTTCTGAGGCGAGGAAGGTTGTTTCTCCGTATGTAAGGGCTAATTTCATCAAGGGAGAGCGGAAGTCTGCCAGCAGAGTCATTTTAATATTTTTATCCTGATCGTTGATGACGATGGATAACCGGGAAGCGACGGGTATTCGACCGAGTTTTTCCATAAGGGGTCTGTGTCTGTCGGAGATGAAGAATCGTCGTTTTCCGAAAACCGAATGGCGTTGAAATAATTCCTGCCGTTCGACGGAAGAGATATGTATTTTATCCGCTTCTGGGATGAGGTGTGGAGGTTTTTTAACGGAGAAATCGGGATTGAGGACGACAAAGCCGTTTTTGATGCTGTTTTTAATTTGATGGAGTTTCAGATAAACGTTTTGATTTTGCGATGAGGTGAAAAAGCCTTCCAGGTGAACTTCAGGTGTTTCGTAACGGTAGATTTTCCAAAGAGGCATATGGGGATCGGGAATCTCTTCGAAGGGTTTCAGATCAGAAAACAAGGGTATGGGGGAGAGTGTGCGGACCAGGTAGAATGCTTGAGCGGCAACGGGCGCTTGACCTTCATAGTATCCCCGGGGCAATGACAGGACAGGTTCGATTTTCATCTGAGGGAGAAGAAACGTGCATTGTGGAAAGCCTCCTTCAAAAACATAAGGCACAAAAAGAACGCTGTTTTTCCGGCTTGATTTCCTGATCGTCTCGCACGCTTTTCTGATGCCCCTCCGCCAGCGACCGACATCTCCATTTTTAACGGCAGGATAAAGCTGGAAAAGCGAATAGGCGGTGTGATCGATAACCAGGAGGAATCCGATGATTAACAGGGCGGTTTTCGCCGGTCTTTTTGCGGTTCGCAAAGGTTTAAGAGCGAAAAGCCGGGCTGGCAGCAGCATGGAGACAGGAAAGATTATATCCAGATAATGAGGGATGGAAGGAAGGATGAATCCCAGTATTTGAGGTTCTGTGCGATGTTTGCTGATAAGCGGAATAATAACTGCCGAGGGTAGAATCCATCCTAATATCATTCTGTCTGTTTTGTTTTTTTCAAAGACCGCTTTTTTAAAGCTGATGAGAAAGGATACCGCTGCCAGAGGGAGGAGGAGAAGAAGGGGGCGACCGGGAGGACGTACGTCGAGCCACGGCATTTTACCGGTCCAGGCGGCAAAAGTCGTGTAAAGGTAACCCAGGATGCGAGCCGGGACCGAAACTAGGAGATTGGAGTCTTTGGTCACGGAATGCGCTTCTCGGCCGAGGAAAATTTTGACGCTGGGGAATCCATGGATAGTGTTGTAGACTAGGACAGGCGAAAAACTGAGGATAATTCCTCCTGTGAAAAAAAGAGAGATGGAAGCGCGTTTACCGGAATCCGGCCGGTTGATGAAAAGCGCGTATAAAAAGACAGGAAAAAGAACCATAACGTAGAAATGTCCATGCATGGAAAGACCCAGAAAAATTCCTGCGGCAACGGATCGCAGGATATATCTCTTTTTCGTTGCGACTGCCGCCAGGAAACCGGCTGAAAGAGTGAATGGGACGAGATTGCAGGCGTATATGATCCGGGATGCGCATAATCCCCAAGGAAAGAAAGCTCCGGTCCATATGACGAATGGAGCGGTTGCTGCGCCGAAGAGCCTGGCGGAAAGGAGAGATACGCAGATTAACGCCCCTAAACCGGCCGTCGCCATGATATATCGAATAGATTCGACCGATTCTCCGAAAATTCTGAAAAAAACTGCGGAGATATATTCCAGGAAAGGGCCTTCATAGACTTTGTCGCCGGTTAAAGGAAAAGTTTCGCCTGCAGCGATCATCTGCGCACCGAGCGCTATCAGCGATTCATCATGTTCGAAGCCGCACAATTTTCCGATCTGATAATAGCGGGGCCAGGCGGCGAAAAGAATTCCCGCAATCCATATAGCGATGATCAATTTTTTGTTTTTATCGGCGTTTGTGATGTGACTCATGTAATCCCGTTCCTAGTTTTTTATAAATTAACGAAAGTTTAAAGGCTGATGAAAATTTTTCTGTTTCATCCCTGTTTCGATAAACTTCTGCCATATCGAAATACACCTTTGACAACACGTCGGCGCTCCACGGATCAATCTGCGAATGATCCGTTCCTCTGGCGATGTTCACGGGAAAAGCGGATTCCCGGCTTTCCTGCTGTGGAGCAAGACGATAGGTCAATCCTGCGGGGACAGCTTGCAGGGCAGGTTCGTAACGTTTATAATCAGGTATGATTCGAGGCTCTCCGCAGTATACTGATGGGTTCAATAAATTCAGCCGTATCATGGCTTCGGTCACGGCATTGCTCCAACCCGGCGCATCCTCGAATTGATTCGCCTGGACTGCAGGAAAACTTATTCGGGGGTACCGGTCGCGCATTTCCGCAAAAAACCATTCAAAACACAGAAGATGTTTAAAAATTATAAGTTGTCCTTGCCCGCGATATTCCATAAATTGCTGATACCACAGTAAAAAACTCAGGTCCGAACGACGCGTGATAAAAAGCGATTTCTCTCTCACTTCATTCCAAACTTGCTTGCCGTAATCCATGGCGACATAGTTCCGGCTTAAATCAGGCAGTTCCCTTGATGCTGCCGAAAGCCCCGCTGCAACTCCCAATAAAACGAAAAAGAGAATTCGAAGAGTCGATGTTCTCAACTTCAATCTGGAAAGCCATGCCGCAATTTTACCTGCTCCTGCGGCGGCTGGTTCCATGAACAAAAATACGGCCGGCAAAAGAAAATATCCCGGTTCGTTCGTATTGTAAAAGGTTACGGCTGATAAAAAAAGAAGCTCCGTTACTACGAACATCAGCGCCTTAGAAGGCTGCCGGATCAGAAAAAAAATAAGTCCTAAAAAAACGAGCGCCCATAAGGGGACCGGCAATTGTTCCAATACAATGGGAAATGTATTGTGCAGCAAAGAATGAATGAATTCTCCTCCGGTCGGTCCGGATTCCAGCGAAGGTACGGCTTCTTCGGCCGCGCTCGTCAAAGTGAAGAAGCCATCAAATGTCGCAGACTCTCCCCAGCTCCAGAAAGACCCATGAAAGGCCCTGATCGGATCGTAAATCAACAGTGAAGAGCTGAATATCAAAAGAAAAAAGCAGATCGCTGCAGCAGATTTGCGTCGTTTGGAATACCTTAAAGCGCCTGAAAATTTATAAACAAGAAGCGGCGTTATCAGAACAAAAGTCATATGATTGGATAATCCGAATCCTGCAATGAAAGCAGCCAGAAACATTTTTTTTGCTGGATTCTTCCCCGGATTCGCAGAATGTACGTAAGATACCGGTGTATGGTTTTTCAGCGTAAAATTAGTCCCCAGTAAAACAAAAATCGATATAATGAAAAAGAGATTCAGACTGTATATTTCAGCCCTTACGGCGCTCATTGTGAAAACAGGATTCAAGATAAAAGCAAAAGCCACCAAACCGGCCGACTCAATGAAGCAATATTCGGACAGAAAGCGCGCCAGGAAGGCTATGGTCAGAGCTCCGAGTATGACGGAGAGCAAATTGACGCGGTATATGGCGGAGCCCATAGGCAGTTTGTTCACGATAAAAGAGAGGAGGCAGAACAAGGGATATCCGGGAGGATGAGAGATGCTCAGTTTGCCGCCCATAAGACAAAGAAGCGGCCCTTCACCCCAGTAAGGTTCGGGGCACATGCGGGCAATTAAAAAAGAAAAAGCGCCCAGAAAAACCAAGCAGTATAAAATGATCCGCCAAATTGTTTTTTTCTTTTGTTCTTTTTTCAACTGGAAAGCCTTCAACAAGAATAACGGTTTGTCTTATGAACGATGAAGCATCAGGAATTATTGTTTTTGCTGCTGTTTCATGAGAAAAGGGAGCAGCAGGAAGCTCCCGTCTTTATCCACGGGAATGGTGGAGAGGATTAATGAAATATATGCCTTTCCATACGCTCAGCCGCGTTAAAATTCCCGGCCTGGCGGAGGGTTAAGGCGAAATTCTTAAACAAATCTTTTCTGTATTTTTGGGCCCCTGTGAGCCAGGCGCGTTTGTATTGTTTGACGGCGGCTCTAAAGAGGTTTTGAGCGCCGCAGGTTACTCCCTGATTGATAAAAAGGGCCTGGAGAATATTTTGTTGTCTTGTCCAGGACTCGTAGTCAGGATGTAAAATAATTTCCGAATAAATACGGTCCCATATTTTTTCATCTTCCTGCGATAATTGATTTTTTTTGAATACTCCATCAGGATCGAATTGAAAGGACGTGCCGTGAGGTCTTAAAAAGGTCCTCAGCAAATGGTCGTCTCGACTGCTGGCCCAGTAGACCGTCCGTTCGCGAAAATTCATTCTAACGATAAGTTTAATTAATTCATTAAAATAGCGCCGCCTGTCTTCCCGGGTCAGTTCATCTTTATTGAGGATTTCTGAAGCGTAGTAGAGAAAAGCGAGATCAGCGCTTTTATGTCCGAGATCGGGCAGGATAACTTGAGGATACTGATCGCGTATATTTTCAAAGAAGCCATGCCAGTGATGGAGTCCGGCCCGGTTTATTTCCATCACGTCCGGTCTGTACCGGATAACTTTTTGAATATAGGAAAGCACAAAATTCAGATTGCTCCGGAACCCCGTCAGAAACACCGAGTTTTTATCAAGTCCGTCCAGGAGCAGCCTGGAGTAAACGAGAGCGGAATTGTCGCGGCTTAAATCGTTTTGGCTGTAGAAGGCGAGAAATCGATGGGAACACAGGAGCGACATAGAAAGAACCAATCCATATGTCCAGATTCTTTTTCTGAGGGTATTGCTTACGCGGAGAGCGGTCAACTGAATTATTCCGGCGGTTCCGCCTGCAGCGAATATCCCGAAAACCACATAGGCGAACATGAGATATGCTTCACCGGTATCGGGATTCGCTCCGAAATTCAGATTTACCAAAGGACCGAAGGCATTACCCAGAAACAAAACCGACAGGACTGCTCCTTGCCGGACATTGCGCCTGAAAAGTTCAACGATGCCCACCGCACCCAGAAAAAGCAGCATGACTCCCAGTTGTCGGTAGAAATGACGCAACAGACTGGGAACCATTTTTAAAATAACCGGGATGTCTGACCCGAAAAAACGGTTGTAACTCGATTTTCTCGTGAAAGAAAGTAAGAACATTTCACTGTTTTCGGGATTCCCCAGGTCGATCGGAGGATCGGTCGCTGAGCGAACCGGTAAATAAAGGTATAAAGAAACGCCTATCAGAAAAAAGAAAAAAAATGATAAAACAGAACGCACGCTGAGACATGATTTCAGAGGACTCAGGAAAATGAGGGCGATTATGCCGGGAACAGAAAAAAACAGAAGCAACGGATGATTGCAGAAAGCTAATCCGAAGATAAAAGAGGAAAGGTAGAGGAGCTTCATAGCGTGGGCTTTCGAGAATGTTCGTCCGGGCGCCGGATAAGCGCTTTTCCACAACATATAAACAATCAGGACGGTCAAAAAAGTATGATAACTGTATACTTCCACTTTCACGGACTGAAACCATAGCACGCTTGAGCATAGAAAACAGAGCCATACGAGAAACGTGACGTTTTCTGAATTGCCCTTTGAACGATAGATATAGGCGCTCAGCATAACAGCCAGAGCAAGAGTGAGAGTTGCCCACAGACAGGAGATGAGATTACTTCGAAAAGCGATGGAACCGAGAGGAAGAAATAGAAGCGTTTTATTCATGCACAGGAAAGAGGGGAAACTCGGCGAATGAGGCAAGCCCAGGAAATGCAGTCCTGTCGTCAGTTCGCCGCTGTCCCACCAGTATACGGTCGGACAGGCTGTCTGCAGCAGTACCGCTGCGGAAACAAGAAGAAAAAGAAAAAGAGAAAGATGAAAAATAAGCGACCGCTCACTCCCTGCCGGCTCTTCCGAAGTCGGGCCGCTCTCCTCGCTTGATAAAATATTTTTCACCTTACCCTTATTCATCTTTTGATTCTATCCCCGCGCCGCTCTGCCTGATCTTACGTTTCAGCTCAGAGTATCTCTCCTCAGCCACAGAATAGATGGGTTTGGACGACAGATCATGATATACCTTGATCAGTATTTCTCCCAATAATCCTATCGAAAATATCTGAATGCCCGTTATTACCAGAAGGATAGAAAGGAAAAACAAGGGCGCTCTGTACTCCATAATGGAAATACCCTGAAAAATCTTTTTCAAAGAGAGAAACAGTAAAATAGAAAAACCGGTCAATCCGAAGGTCGCTCCTACCGTTCCGAAAATTTGCAGAGGCTGGGAGAGATATTTAAGGAAAAATTTGAGCCTTATGAGGTCGAAGAAGACGGTGAAGGTCCTTTTAATGCCGTACTTTGTTTTTCCATGTTTTCGCTTGAGACTTCTAATAGGCACTTCTTTGATTTTGGGTTTCAATTCGGCGGCCAGTACGGGAATGAATCTGTGAAATTGTCCATAAAGCCTTATGTTCTCAAGAATGACCCGGCGATATGCCTTATATGTGGTGCCGAAATCATGCAGAGGTATTCCGGAGAGTTTTGCCATGAAAAAATTAGCCATTTTTGAGGGAAGTTTTCGTGAGAACCAGGGGTCTATTCTATCTTTCCTCCAGCCGCTGGCGATATCGTAACCTTCCCGGATGGGGGCGAGCAAATTAGGCAGGTCTTCCGGATCATGTTGAAGGTCGCCGTCCATGGCGACGATGATATCGCCTTCAGCCCTGTCGAAGCCTGCTGCGAGAGCTGCGGTTTGTCCAAAGTTTCCCCGTAATTTCATCACGTGCACCATTTCATTTTTTACGCTTAATTCGCAGAGTATTTTCCAGGTATTATCGATGCTGCCGTCATCAACATAGATAAATTCGAAGGAAATGTTGAGACGGTTAAGGACTTCGAGCAATTTTCCGTGCAGCGCCGGGATGTTGTTTTCTTCGTTGTAGAAGGGTACGACCACTGAAACATGGATTTGCTTATTTGAAGGCGGAACGCTTTTCATGGCGGAAATTTTATAGAATTTCCATTGAAATGCAAACAGTATTTCATCAAGATTGCTGTTTTCGGGGCGAATATTCAGAGCGAGCAGTCGCCAGGTTGCGGAGACTGCAGAGAATTTCAGTGGATTTCGTCCGCGAACCGGTAATTTTGCAGATGCTGCGTCAGTTTTGGCTCTCAATGAGAAACCAGCGGTGAGTTCGTCGGTCAGACGGTAGTGGGTCAGAGATAGTTTTTTATGAGGATTTCAGCAGTCAAATATTTTATGAAAAAGCGTAACTCCAGTTTGATCAGTCCTGAATAATGCGGCTGTGCTCACTGAGGTTTGATGTGCTGTGTTAGGTTATTTCAGGTGAATAGTGCTGGAAAGTTTATTTCCATGGAGAAAATCATTGGTGGAATTGAACTGGAAGGCCAAACCTCTGTCCATGTAGTACCATGTATCTGATTCTGAACCGTCCGACATGAACCAGCGGGCGCCTCGATTCAATTTAGTTGTTTTAATTTCATCCGGTTCTCCGTATTGGAGATAAATACGCCCCTTGTCCGTCGCTGAGCCTGTTTTTCCGGGAATGGAGAAGTTTTTCAGGACGTATTCCCGTCTTCTGTTGATTTCTTCCCGGGCGGCTTTGGGGTAATGGCTCCAGAAAAAATGCGCCATCTGTCGGCGTTTCTGCCTGTCTGCATTTGAGTAATCAATAAAGACCCGCTTGCCGAAGGCCAATTCTGCGAAATTCATCAATTCGAGTTCCTGTTTTTCTTCTTCATTCAGGGGCAAAGGTTCAGTTATTCGTGATGTTCGAGGGCTTTCAGTGATTCTTACAGTCAGTTCTTTAGCGGTTCCGTTTCTTAGAATCTTAACAGAGGTATCCGTACCGATGGGTATACGCTGGACGAGGTTTTGAAAAGTATCCAGGTTCGATGTTTTTTCTCCGGCGAACTCGAGTATCAAGTCGTTGGCTTTGAGTCCCGCTTTATCGCCCGGGCTGTCCTGAAGGACTTTCTGAACTTTCAGACCTTTGAGGCGCGTTCCGTCGATATGTATACCGGCTTTGGAGGGAAGAACGTTTATTCCCAGCCAACCGCGAATAATTTCACCCTTAACGATCAGTTCATCGGCGATTTTTTTTATACGATTGGAAGGCAAGGCGAATCCGATTTCTTCACGAATTTCGCTGCTGCCTTCCAGAACGGCAGTGGTTAAACCCACAACCTCTCCGGAAGAATTAAGTATGGCTCCTCCGCTGTCTCCCGGACCTATGCCTATATTCATCTGGATGTAATCGCTGAAAGGACCGAGGCGACCCATGAAGCTGCTGCGGGCGCTTACCATGCCGAAAGCGACTGATTCCACGGGACCGTAAGAGCTGCCCACCGAGATGACCCAGGAACCCGGATGAATGTCGTCAGAATTTCCCCAGGTCGGGTTCTCAGTATCCAGCTCTTCAGCCTGGATAACGGCTATGTTGCTGTATTCGTCCAATCCGACCAACCTGGCGCCGGATTCTTCGCCCTCCCGCGTCTGAACCAGAATTTGAATCGCATCCCTGACCACTTCAGCCGTCGTTATTATATGGCCTTCTTTGTCGAATATGATCCCGGAACCGATCCGGTTTTCAAACTGATAGTTCCTGTAATCGCTGTCTTCTGTAAAAGACGGACTGCGGGAAGAACCGGAAAAAACTCCGCCAGGCCCGATTTCTTTCGATACGATAATATTGACGACGCTGTCCTTCGTGTCTTCCAGTATACCGATACATTCTCTTTCAAGTTCCTGCAGGAGACTCAACCCCCACGCAGGGCATGCGACGACTGAAAGCGATAGGGATAGCAGCAGCGTCAGAACAATTTTTTTCAATATTCGCCTACTCATCCCTGACGTCATAATACAAATTTTGCCCCTTTTGTCGATAATGTCATAACGTAAGCCCCTCTTGAAATGCTCCGATATCAAGACGGTTAAGCACAAGCTTTTCCCGGCTTTCTTTCTTTTCCTCATCCATAAATCCTATTGTCCCTATCACATATTTTTCTTCGGCCGGCGCCGGGGGCGAAACTTCCTGAACCGAAGCAAAATCCGCAATTACGAACGTATGAGTTGGAGAAGCTTGATTATTAGGCATCCGTACAGCATCGTCCGATATGAAAAACAGCATCATGATCAGGCAAAAGGCGGTCGCCGTAAAGGAGAATACACGAACCGGCCAGCGACGCATGTTCCAGGTCGCGCGCTGCGATTCCTCACCCCTTACGGCCTTCCAAAACGAACGACTGAACTCATCCTCAGAACTCCACTCAGGCTCCTCGCGCAAAACGTCGAGCACATCTCCATAATTCGACAACCAGGCCCGGCATCCATCGCAATTCTTCAAATGGTTCATCAATCTCTGATCGTCGACGGACTTCTCTTCTGCCGCTTCCATCATCATGATCATGAATTTCCTGCATTGTCTATTCATTACTAAATTCCTTTTATTCGGAATATTTTTCAAGCAGTGAGCGGAATTTCAACCTGCCCCGGTTGACGCGACTCTTTATCGTGCCCACAGGACAGTCCACTATTTCGCTTATCTCTTCGTAAGAAAGTCCTTCGACTTCCCTCAGTATAAATACTTCTCTGTATTTTTTCGGCAACTTATGCATCACTTGAAACATCGCTTCTTTCAGCTCTTTCCTCTCCAGTCTCACATCGGGCCGATCTCCGTCATCTCCTATGGCCGGCGCTCTTTCATATATTTTCCGGCTTCCAGACTCAATCCAGTTGCTCACCAAAACCGGTCGCCTCGATACCCGACGCAACTCGTTTCTGCAAATATTGGCGGTGATCCGATATAACCATGACGAAAATTTGCGATCCAGATCAAACCTGTGCAGATTCCTGTACACTCTTAAAAAAACTTCCTGCGCCAAATCTTCCGCTCTTTCCTTGTCTCGAACATAAGGATAAATGAATCGTAAGAGCTTCGGTCGATATCGTCTTAATAATTCGTCGAAACACCGAATATCACCGCTTAACGTTAATTCAACCAGTTCCTGATCAGTCCGGGTCATAATCAATATCCGGCAGACTCTACTACACTAGTTTCAAGGAAAAGTTCCCAATTTCTGAAAAAGATAAAAAAATCAACGTCCGATCATTCATACAGATTATAGTCTCCGTTCGCAATTCTGAAAAAAGAACTACTTTTTGAAGTGTAACGATTAATCAGGCCGCCGGCAAGACTCAACGCGAAAAACGCCGGATCACTGCGGTAAAAACTGGAAATGCCGTGAGCGAGCATTAGGAGGTTATAATTTGAGCTGACCGGAATCCCTATGGATCGTTGAAAAGTTGATAGATACGAGACAGGTTTGGCAGCAGGCGAAAAGAAATACAATGGCGCTATCCTCTGATTTTCGATATTTCGGGTATTTAAGCAGGGTAGGATTCGGGTCCCGGAATGAGTTTTGACAGTTTTACTCAGCTATGTTAAAAAACTTTTGTTAAGAAACTTCAGGAAAGCCTGAGAATTTCCAGAGGAGAAGAGACATGAATGGTCATCCCAAAAAAGGTTCCAGTTTTATTGCGGAAAACATCATCATACATGGAAACATCAATGGCGAAGGCGACGTCAGGATGAGCGGGAGTCTGAAAGGTGAGGTTAGGCTAAATGCGGGCTGTTTCGTCGTAGAGGAATCAGGTTACATTGAAGGCGACATTTCCGTACCGGATTTAACGATTTCAGGACGAGTAAACGGAACCATAAATTCGGAGAACAGGGTCGAGATAACCTCAACGGGAAAAGTTGAAGGAAGCATCAAGACTCCTCGTTTACAGATAGCGGAAGGCGCCGTGTTAAACGGAGATTTTGAAGTTAAACGTGAGGAAGAATAGAGCGGGTGCCGGTCACTGCTTATGCTGAATAGTATGCTGAGTTGTTGAGTCAGCCGTCTTTCTGGGGATGTTGGCGTTTGCATGTCCGATTTGAGCATATTCGTAACCCGGTTTCAAGGCGGATAGACAAGAAACCGGCCAGTCCCGGCGGGCGCTTGCTGCTGGAAAAATCAGCGGATATTCGGCGGATGAAGCTGACGACAGCCCATGGTAATCGCTTCCGCCGGCAATAAAAAAATCCATCTTTCTGCTTTTTTCAAGAAGAATATTTATCTGTTCTTCGCTATGAGACGGATGATAAGCCTCCAGCCCCTGAATTCCCGCTTCTTTCAATTCGATCAAGAAACGGTCGAAATCGATATCGGAACTGAGCAGTCTTCCGGGATGCGCAAGAACTGCTGCTCCTCCGGCTCCTGAAATCATCGAGACAGCCTCTCTGCATTTAAAGTAAAACTTCGGCTCATCCAATCTGACAAGGTAAGACTTGAAAGCCGTATGGATATTTTCTGTGATTTTTTTTTCTACCAGGGCCTGAGCGATATGAGGACGCCCCAGCGTTCCTTTGCATTTCTGTTTCACTAGGTTAAAGTCTATGGGTTCCCGGCCTGCCTTGATCAATTCCAAGTTTACCTTTTCCAATATTTTTCTTCCCCGTTCTCGGCGTTCATGCTGGAACTTCTTCAACCTCTCAGACAAGCGATTGTCGCGCGTATCAAAGCAATAACCCAGAATGTGCAATTCTCCATATGCAGCATGGTGAACGGACAATTCGACGCCGGGTATTACAGAGGGATTCTTATGATGAGCTAAGCCGGGGAAATCGCAGTAAGCCTGGACCGTATCATGATCGGTAAAAGAGATAATTGCGACGTTATTCTTGCGGGTGAGTTTCAATAATTCCGGGACGGATTTTGTACCGTCGGAATAATGAGTATGGATGTGCAGGTCAATGTAAGTTTTCATTTATTAAAAAAGTTTCCTGGCCGCTCATCTTCGTTTTTTTCTTTGCAGGCGGGGAATTTTGTGTTTCAATGGCGAGGAGTCGGATCGACGATCGCACGAAGATTAGAGAAAATTCCACGGTCAAAGAAATAACACAACTGAGTTTAAGACACAAATCCATTCGAAACTAAAGTTGCGAGAATTTGAAAATCATTGGGTATTATTAATGCCTTGGGAAACTCTGATTTTCAAATTTCAGAATTTCTTCAAGCGATAGGAAAAACAGGCAATGAGTCGCAAGAGAAAAAGAATGTTGATTTCATGAGTATCTTTTTGAAATAATAATGTCGTAAACGGTGCAATAAACGCTGCAATTTAAAAATCGATTACATAAGGAAGAAACATTGAAAAAAACGAAAGGTTTAGAGTCATCAGCAGTTCAATGGATCATGATCGGGGCTGTTTTTCTTTTCACGGCGTGGCTTGTCATTGACTTTTTTCAGGGCAATCCTGTTTCACCGGCCGCTTTCATCAGATCGCTGTTGGAAAACAAGGTCTTTATGATTATGACTTTGGCGCTTGGGGCTATGCTTATACTTTCTCTGGCTCTGAGATTCCTGGGTAAATTTTACAATATGGCGAGAAAGAAGATGCCCGGTTATGCCGAATCCCGGAAGAAGGCAGGAGAGACAAGTTCATTAAAGTCTGACAAATTCAATGTTAGAGTCTACGATTATTTTGAACCGTCAGAGATCGACACGATGATGAAAAGGCTTTCGCAACAGGCGAATGTGGATATTCCGGCATTAGTTGATTTTTTTTTAGCCCAGGCTGTAGGACAGGGCGCCAGCGATATTCATCTGGAACCCACAGAGCATGAAATCGTATTGAGGTACAGGATTGACGGGGTATTGCATGAGATCAGTTCTTTGCCCAAAAGGCTGCATGCCCGTATCTGTTCCCGATTGCGAGTATTGTCGAATTTATCGATTTACGAAAAAGGAAAACCCCAGGACGGACGATTACAGGTTAAAATCAAGGAAAAAAGTTTTGAGGTAAGAATATCCATTTTACCGACGTTACACGGAGAGAAGGTCGTCATAAGGCTTTTTGAAACTGGAGAACTCAAGTTCAACCTGGATAAACTCGGCTTCGATCAGGAAACGCTGGAAAAATACAAGGGATTGCTGACGAAACCCCAGGGAACGGTATTCCTGACAGGACCGACAGGAAGCGGAAAAACCACGACGATTTATTCTTCGATGATCTGGCTGTATAAAAGAGCGGAAAAATCTGTGAACATAGTAACGATTGAGGACCCGATCGAAAGAGACCTGTCGCAATTCAACCAGACCCAGGTCGACGTGAATCGCGGATTGTCGTTTGCTGCGGGATTAAGGACCATATTGCGTCAGGACCCCGACATAATTATGGTCGGCGAGATTCGCGATTATGAAACAGCCAAGATCGCCATTCAGGCCGGACTTACCGGGCATCTGGTCTTTACGACCGTTCACAGCGATTCGGCTGCAGGCGTCATAAATCGCATAATCAATATGCAGATCGAACCTTTTCTGCTCGCTTCATCCACAACCGCTGTTCTGGCGCAAAGATTGATCCGCAAGATTTGTCCCCATTGCCGTTACGAAACCATTCCCCCTTTGAAGCTTCTCAAAAAGTGCAATTTGCCGGCCGATATGAACCTGAGATATTATGCCTCCAAGGGATGCGAAAAATGCATGAATACAGGTTTCAAGGGAAGAACCGGCATCTTTGAATTGATGGAAATCGACGATGATCTCAGGGATAAAATCGTCAAAAAGGTTCCCTCCAGAGAGATTTACAAAATGGCTGTCTCCAAAGGCATGAATACCCTCATGAGCCAAGGACTGAAAAAGGTTTCTTCGGGGGAAACGACTCTTTCGGAGCTGTTGCGCGTTATTTCATAAAAAAAATCTTTCGTTTTTGGATCAGAAACCGCAGCGCTTGTCCAGCATCGAAATTTGAATCGGGAATCGAGTTTATGGACAAGCGCTCGCTGCTGACGAAGCAGATGTTTTACAGC
Source organism: uncultured bacterium (assembly GCA_964619725.1). GTDB lineage: Bacteria > CSSED10-310 > CAZUFC01 > CAZUFC01 > CAZUFC01 > CAZUFC01. The sequence continues at coordinate 34,489 of CAZUFC010000066.1, forward strand.
CGGAGTCGGATGATATCTGTTGCTTGCTGTTGTTTCTGTTGAGAATTATGTTGGTCTGCATTATAATAAACTGGTTTCGCCGGTAATTTGAAATGGCGTCGGCGATATGCGGAAGCGGGTCGAAAACCGGCCTGAACTTCAAATTGAACGGATTGAAAGATGGCTGTTTTCACGGTTGATCCTTGCAGCAGGAGATAAAGTTGAAGAATAAATGCGTGATATGCGGCAAGCGAAAAGGGAAAAGATTTTGTGTGGCTTTGAGAGAATATATATGTCCCGCGTGTTGCGGAGCAGAGAGAAATGAATCGGTGGATTGCCCTGAAGAGTGCGAATTTCTTAAAACAGGACAAGATTTTTCATATTCAAAGACGGCGGAAAAAGACGAAAACCTGTATATGAAATTGTCTGCGGAGACTATCGATAAATTTGATGATTATAGGCATGTGATTGACGGACTTTTTAGAGACCTGCATGAGAAGTTAAGGGAGGATCAATATTACCGGGATATTGATATCGTATGGGCATTGGAGAACAGGATTAAGGCATACAGGTACGGCGAGGATGAAAAGGAAGAGATAAAACTCAATCGGCAAGGCGTCTTGGAATCGACGATAGACGGATTTTTCAAGTCTTATGAATACGAGCAGGGCCGTTTGTCCTCGCTTGAAAAACAGATGGTCGCCAGTACGGCCAGAACTTTTGTATTGAGCAGCAAAGAATCGGGTTTGCATTCCAGAGCTTTCATAGAAAAACTGGAAAAAATGCAGGTAGAGCAGAAAGAGAAAGAAGGCGAAGAAGGAGCGGGAACCTCCGGTAATATTATAATGCCATAATGGAAGCCGGTTTTAGAGGAAGAGAACTAGAGTGATGAGAAATAAAATGGAGGATTCAGCGGAAAGAATAATGATGTGGGCAGCAGGAGAGGAAGAGTGAATGAGTTCTCGATCTGACGGGCGCGGAAAAAACAGGCAAATAAGCGGAAAGCTTGAGTCTACGAGTATTCCTGAGCTGTTTTTTCTGGCACATGATTGGAAAATAACAGGAATGCTTTATGTCAAGCATGAAGACCGGAAGAAGGGTTTTTATTTTCAGAATGAAAAGTATATTTATGCTATTTCGAACGATCCTGCGGAGCAACTGACAAGGTTTTTGATCGACAGCGGGGCTATTTCAAAGAAGGACGTCATGACAGCAAAGCGGGAATGCGATAATCCGATAGAAGAGGTCAATTTGCTTGTGAAGCGCGGTCGCATATCCGAGATGGAGGTTCGATGGTGGACGAAGATATGGTTGCGTGAAGTAACGTTTAATACTTTTCCCTGGACCAGCGGAAAATACAAATTTAATGTGGGTAAAGCTGCGCCGCCCGGTGCGATAGTCGAGTCGATCGATATAATTGATTTGCTGTATAAGATGTTAAGGCAGGTAAATGATGTAGAGCTGATAAAGAGGTGGCTGGGTTCGTTCGACCAGGTGCCGGAGCTGCAATCGAAAGCGCAGAAGGAAATGATGGCCCTCGATACCGATTTTTCGGCATTTGAAGAGTATTTGCTTACATCCATAGACGGTAAAAAATCGCTGAAGGATATTATGAGTCTGGCGGGACAAAAAAGGCTGATTGCCTTGAAATTCATTTATTATGCCGTCATCACCGGTTTTATTGAATTAAAAACCATAGTCGAAGAAAGTGTTCCGGAAACGAGAAGCGCGAAAGAGGAGGAGCTGAATATATCGTGGAAGGAATTATCCTCGGTCAAATTGACGCAGGATGATCTGAATAAGATAAGAGAGAGTCAGGAGAAGGAAGAGGAAGAAGAAAGAGCGGACATTTCGATGTCGGCGAAAACAAGTTATTTTCGAGACGGCCGGGAAGTGAAGGATGATGAGGCTCTTAGCGGAGGAATCGACCCTGGAGCGCTGAAAGATAAAGCCAGAATTCCTGAGAGCGAGAACGAGAAGATATCTGAGGACAAGGTGATTTACATCATTGACGGTGAAGAAATCGATGGCGAATCGGTTTATCTGATTGATCACAGAGGCAGCCGGCAGCAGGAAGAAACGGACGTCAAGAGAAAATCGATCGAGGATATGTGGGAAGAATGGTTGAAAAAGCACGATGAGCAGCAGAAAGGCGAAGAGTATAGTGAACCTGGAGAGGTTGAGGCTCGATGGTTGGAATGGATTGAATATGAAAACGAAAAGAAAATGCTGGAAGAGCAGAAGCGGCAATTGGAGCATGAGGAGAAATCCAGGGAAGCATCCGAAAGGGATTCGGACTCCGTTGAAACATTTGAAGATAAACTCAAGCTTTTGGAATATCGCAAAAAACAGGACATCATAAATTGGTACAGAAGAAGCAAGATATTGAATTACTATGAATTGATGTGCATCGGCGAAAATGCTGAAAAAGAAGAGATCGATTCTGCCTATCAGCATTGGAATTCTCAGTTCAATCCCGATAAAAAGATATTGAAAACTCTGGGACCTCTGGGAGATTTGCTGGTTGAACTTCATGATAAAATTGAAGAGGTATACGATACGCTTTCCGATCCCGAAAAACGGAGCGAATATGATAAACTGCTTGAACAGAAACGGCGGCAGCAGTTATTGACTGAGGAGAGAAAACAAGCAATGGCTGAGAATAACTTTATAGCCGCCAAAAAGATGCTTGAGCGGGAGGACATCCGAAGTTCTATTGATTATTGCCGTGCAGCAATCAGTTTAAATTCCAAAAAGCCGGAATTTTACCGGTTTTATGGAGAGATATTATCCAGCAATCCCAAATGGCGATGGGAAGCAATGAAAAATTTGAACAAGGCCATTAAGCTGGAACCGACGAATTCCTCATTTTATATTGATATAGGACGGGTTTTCTCTCAAATGGGACAAAAAAGTTTAGCCAGAAAGGCGTTCAAAATGAGCATTAGATTTCAGCCGAACAATCCGGAAGCGCTTTTGGAGCTGAACAAGCTGTGAACTATATTCGATTTTGAAATGCATCGGCCTGAACGCGGATGAATCAATCGAATATTTTTATTAATCAGGAACGATCAGAAGAGGGAATATGTACGAATGCGAATTATCATACTTGCATTATTGGGGATAATAGTTTTCAACGGTGAAGCGGCGGGCATCCGTCACGATATGACGATTGAACTTCTGCCTGAGAAGGGGAAGATAAAGGTAACAGACGAGATAACGAACATAGAGCGGGAGGTCGGCGATGAGCTTTTATTTGAGCTTAACGGCGCTTTGGATGTAGAGATAAAGGAACCCAGGAGTGCGAGATTAGAGACTACGGACAACGGCAGCGGCGAATCGGGAAGGGCTCCTGTGAAGAAACGGCGCATAAGAGTAAAAGGCAGTGGAGATGCAGGGGATCGAATAGCGCTGGAATATCAAGGCCTTATAAAGGATGCTCCGAAAATGGAGGGCGGCGAGTATGCCCGGGGATTTGCGGAGAGTTGGGGATATATCGGTCCCGAAGGCGTATCGTTATCGCCGCAATCCTTTTGGTATCCGGTATTCGGAGACGAAATGACGACTTTTCGGCTGAAAGTTCGCTGCCCTGAGGGTTGGCGGGCTGTGAGTCAGGGAAAGATGGGGCAGGCCGCGAGTGAAGAGGAGAACATTGTTGTTTGGGAGCAAAATAAACCCAATGACGGAATTTATTTAACGGCCGGCAGGTATGTTTATTATGAAAAACAATCTGAGTATCCGGAGGTGGTCGCTCAAGTGTTTTTACGTGAAAAAGACGATGAACTGGCAAAGAAATACCTGGATGCGACTCACAGATATATTCAAATGTATTCGGAGCTCATTGGGACTTATCCTTATTCGAAGTTTGCGTTGGTTGAAAATTTTTGGGAAACGGGCTATGGAATGCCTTCTTTCACATTGCTGGGTCCCCGGGTCTTGCGTTTTCCTTTTATTCTCCGGAGTTCCTATCCGCACGAGATTCTGCATAACTGGTGGGGCAACGGAGTATTCACGGATTATGAGAAGGGGAACTGGTGTGAAGGGATAACGGCTTACCTGGCTGATCATCTGATGAAGGAAAACGAAGGCAGTGCCTGGGATTATCGAAAGGATACGCTGAAAAAATATATGGATTTCGTCGGAGAAGAACGGGATTTTCCTCTAAGGGACTTCAGGTCCAGGCATGATCCTGCAACCGAATCGATCGGGTATGGAAAGGCGCTGATGGTTTTCCATATGCTGAGAATTATGATGGGGGATGAATTGTTTGTAAATGCGCTCAAGATTTTTTATGAGGAACATCTGGGAAAGAGGGCGGCCTGGGAGGATGTTCAGGTCGTTTTTGAAAAGACGTCGGGTAAAGATTTGGAGTGGTTTTTTTCTCAATGGATTGATCGAACGGGAGCGTCTGAACTGGAGATGTCTCAACCTGTCATAACCCCGAGTAAAGATGGTTTTTCGTTCAAATTTACAGTGCAACAGAAGCAGAAAAGGCTGTTTCGACTGAAAGCGCCTCTTATGCTGTCGATACCAGGGGAGGAGATTCCCAGAGAGTATTTTTTAGACCTGGAAGACCGTGAGGAAACGATAGAAATTGAACTGCCGGCAGAGCCTTCCTGCTTCGCTTTAGACCCGCGTTATGATGTCTTTCGAATGTTGGGGGAAGATGAGTTATTTCCCTCGCTCAGCGGCATCTTCGGAGCTGAAAGAACCTCATTCGTTTTTCCTGCTGCCGAAGATTCACATTTGATTGATGGGTATAAAATGATGGCTGGGGCCTGGTCTGCAGGAAAAAAGGAACGTGCCGAGATAGTTGAAGAGTTCGACGCAAGCGACGCGAATCAGTTCAAGGGCCGATCAGTTTGGGTTTTAGGACGTTCTAACAGTGTTCTTAGACGAATTGAGGATAATTTCAGAAAGAAAAAAATTAGACTCAGCAATGAAGGCGTATGTATCGAGGATAAATTATATGAATGGGCGGACCATTCGTTCGTTGCTGCGTTTGAAAGCCCTTTCGACAATGAAGAAACGATCGTCTGGGTTGCGCTCGGAAACCCTGAAGCGGCAGCGGGTTTAGCCCGTAAAATCCCCCATTACTCTAAATACGGCATGCTGATATTTGAGGGGGTCGCTCCCGACAACATTTACAAAGCAAAATGGGATACGTCGGTAAATTTTCAATTCAAATTCGACAGGGAAGCATTAGCCGGCCCGGATAATGTTTATGATAGCCGAAGTTTGATGAAGCATGTTCGATTTCTGGCTTCCGAAGAGCTGGAAGGCAGAGGAGTCGGTTCGGAAGGGCTGAAGAAGGCGACTGAGTATGCGGCAGAAAAGTTTAAATCAATGGGGCTGAAGCCCGCAGGAGAATACGGAGCTTATTTCCAGAATTTCAACGTTCCCGGACCCCAAGGAAAATCCCTGAGCTGCCGCAACATTATCGGCGTATTGGAAGGCTCCTGTGCTGAGCTGAAAGAGCAATCCGTCGTCCTGGCCGCACACATCGATCATCTCGGCAGAGGGTGGCCTGATGTTCGAGCGGGTAACGAGGGAAAAATACATCCGGGTGCAGACGACAATGCGTCAGGAGTCGCGGTCGTTTTAGAAACCGCCCGATATTTTTCAAAAAAAGAAAGAAATGAAAGAAGCATTATTTTTGCGATTTTCTCCGCCGAAGAATGCGGCGCTCTGGGTTCGCAATTTTATGTGGAAAACCCGCCTGAAGAATATCCTGTGCACGGAATATGCTCAGTCATCAATCTCGATTCAGTCGGAAGACTCGAAGAAGGAAGGCTTCTTCTTCTCGGAACAGGTTCATCGGATCGCTGGGAACAATTGGCGCAAAATTCAGCTTCTGCTGTTGATCTTGAGATTCAAACCGTTACTGAGGACCCCGGCGGATCGGATCAGATATCTTTTATTAAAAAGGAAAGGCCGGCGGTTCAATTTTTTACCGGACCTCATCAGGATTACAACCGACCGTCAGACACGTGGAATAAAATCGATGATGACGGACTGGTCAAGATTGCCGATTTCACGGTCAATATGATCGAAGTTCTGGCAAATCTTGAATATCCCTTGACCTTTAGTCCCGATGCCGCCGACATCCCCGCTCGACATAAAGGCGGCCCTCATCGACAATCGTCTCTGGGGATCGTTCCTGATTTTGCTTTCGCAGGTCCTGGGGTTAAGATTAAGGGTGCAGTCGAGGGTTCTCCTGCTGATAAGGCTGGTTTGATCGAAAACGACGTTATTCTGGAAATAGATTCCAGGCCGGTAGAAAATTTGAAGTCGCTCAGTGATGCTTTAAAACAAAAGAATCCAGGGGATACCATCAATATTAAATTGTTAAGGGAACAAAATTACGTTAATATCGCAGTCGTACTGGTTGGTCGTTGAAACTTGAAGCCAAAAAGCCGATTACCGGTTGATCGACGCATGAAAGGGAGTTATGATTCATGAAAAACGAAAATAAAACCGCTGATCATCCCGACTTGAATAATCACGTTAGTATCGCTTACAGACTCAATCGAATCAGAAAAGAAAGGAAAATGACTCTTGAAGAGCTGGCCGAAGCTTCCGGATTGTCAGAATCGCTACTGTCAAAAATTGAAAATAACCTGGTTTCTCCGCCCATCGCTACTTTGCTGAAATTGTCAAAAGCTCTGGGTGTGAACATCTCCTTCTTCTTCAACATGAAAGAAAAAGAAAACAAGCCTTTCGTGCTGACCCCTCGAGATCGCAGAGAAACTCTGCATCGAAGCGGAGGCGAATACGGTTATTCATACCAGCTCTTGGCTCCCGGTAAAAAAGATAAAAACATGGAACCCTTTTTCATTCGATTCAGCAACAAAAGAAAAGGCGCACTTTTTCGTCATGAAGGTGAGGAGTTCCTTTTTCTTGTTAAAGGCGTACTGGAATATACGGTCGGAGATGAAAAAGCGCTTCTTCATCCAGGCGATACCATATACATCGATTCGGACGTTCATCACCGGATTCGATGCTTAAGCGATGAACCGGCCGAAGCCATTGCCGTCGTATTCTCGCCTTCTTCATAGACGCCTTATTCCTATTCATGCAGAAATTATTCCATATTTTTAGCGGATGGATCAGATTTTTACGGATGATGATTTCAATATGAAATGTTGTGCGGAGCCTCACGGTCAAGATAAAGCAAATTTCGGGACCGACCCATCAGGAATACAGTTTCCATAAATCTCTTCTTCTATTATTCGTGATTCGCGTGATCCAGGGTTGCCGAAGGCCCAATAAATCATTAAGCGGAATGTCGTATCGCTTTCGAAGCATCCGCTTACATCCTTACGCAGCGAAAGCGCTTTTTAATTTCGCATTGAATACAGGAAGCTTGTGAATGAATTGTTTCCAAATTACCTCGATTAATAGGTTCGGGCCGATTTCCTCATGTCCTCTTTTTTTTCCTGTTCCTTTTTGCATTCGATACAAAGCGAGGCGACAGGTCTGGCATCGAGTCTTTTAAAACCTATTTCGGAGCCGCATTCTTCACAATACCCGAAATCACCGCTGTCGATTTTTCTAATGGTAGAGTTGATTTTGTTAATCAGTTTTTTTTCTCGATTGCGGATTCGTGCGACAAAAGCTCTATCTGTTTCATCTGCGGCGCGGTCAATGAAATCCCTGTGGATTTCAGAAGATTGGAATTCACCGCCTTCGATAGCTCTGGTCGCCTCCTGAATTAATTTGGTTCTCCAGTCGATCAGTTTTTTCCTGAAGTATTCCAATTTCTCTTTATCCATTTTTTTGCCTCATTTCAAAGTTCTCTTCTCACAACATCTATACAAGAAACTAGATGACCGTAACGAATCGGTCATAGACAAATATTATTAACATAAAAATGAGCAATAAATCAAGAGATTAATGAAGATTAGCTCAGCCGGGCGCGGGGATTTTCGAGTCGGCTGATGATTTTGAGCAGCAATTTAGCGGCTGTGAATTCAGAAATTCTATTGTCTGGCAGGGGCTTAAGTTCCATGATGTCAAAGCCTGCTATTTTTTTATGAGCGATCAAGCCGTCCAGAAGGAAAAGCATCTCCTGCCAGGAGAAGCCTCCGGGTTCCGGCGTTCCGACTCCAGGAATAACGGAAGGGTCGAAAACGTCCAGGTCAATGGAGATGTATACAGTTTCTCTAAGACGATTTAGAAGCTCGTTTCTGATTGAGTGAATATTTTTTTTGTTTTCCGAGGTAGCGGGCAACAAGCGGATGCGTTTTGAATTTTCAGCAAAAGCCCATTCTTCGGCGCTTATGCTTCTGATGCCGACGCAAACGGTGGGACATAATTCGCTGATTCTTCTGGCGGTGCAGGCGTGGCTGAAGGGAGAGCCCTGGTATTGGTTTCTCAGATCGGCATGAGCATCGAAGATAACTGTATCGATTTCCGGGAATTTATTAATATAGGCCTGCATGCATGCGATGGAAATCGAATGCTCTCCGCCCAGGGTAATTACCAGTTTATCCAGGTTTAAGTAACGGGAAACGGTTTTCCGTATTATTTTTAATTGTGTCTCAACGCCTGACTTATCTATCGGCGACGGCGGCAATGTGTAAAACAGACCGTCGGGCGTTTCCCATTTCATTTCCAGATCGAACGTTTCTACTTGCGCAGAAGCGGTCAGTAAGCCTGCAGGACCTGCGGAAGCGCCCGTTTCGTAAGAAACCGTTCCCTCATAACCCACCGGATATATGACGTACCGGCATTTTTCAAGCGTCTTTTCATTTTCATCAAAACCTAAAAAGGGTACTTTTATTCCATTCATTTTAGCTCCCGTTGTCACGATTGTTCTTAGTTTCAGAGGAGAATTCCTGCAATTTTTTCATCGCATCGTATTTAGCGGGTTCCCAAGCGGGAGCAGAATCTGCGATTTCTTCCAGCAGGCGTTTTGCTTTTTTGCGATTATTGAATACGACATCGAGGAGTTCCGCCCATTCGTAACGAAATGTCCATTCTTCCGGGTGATGTTTTATTAAAATTTGATACTGTTCCGCGAGTTCATGATATTTTCTTGTGCGCTTGAAGAGTTGAATAAGATTCAAATGGGAGCGTTTGAGTTCTGGAGCTTCTTGGACAGCCTTTTCAAATGCCTTTTTTGCCGGATTCAGCATATTATTTTTCGCATAGAGTATTCCGAGTTCGTTAAGCTTCATTGCTCTCGCTCTGGGACTCATATCGGAGGCTTCAGTTTCTTTTTGCAACTTTTCGATTTGCCGGTTCAGGTTTATGATTTCGGAATGAGATTTCGTAGCTTGCAAGTAATAGTCTAGAATACGGCCCATCAAATAATCATCTCTTAACAGGGGATTATATATTCCCCGGAAAACGTAATGGCCCCAATTGTCCCATATTTTGAATCGTTCCGTTCCTCTAATGATCCGAAACAATACGCCGTAAGGTTGAATGGTATATCCCGGCAAACCTTCCGGAGAACGGTATTCCGAAAAATAAACGTCGTTTCGGGAACGCCTGATTAATTGATATTCAAGCCTGTTGCGCTTTGAACCCTTTTCGGGTACTCCCGCGAAAATCAATGATTGAGGCAATATGTCTCCTCCGCGGTGAACGAGTTCAATATCGGGACGTCTGCGTTCGACATATTGAAGGTAAAGAGTCGTGAATATCTGATTGTCGCGGAGAGTCATCAATATGCCGTTGTGGGACACTGTTTTCAACAAGTTGCTCCCGTAATCGAATGCGATGAAGTTGCGGCTTTTGTCCTGATGGGCGTAAGAATCGGTCACTTTATATATGAAATAAAATAACAGAACAAAAGCAAGCAGAAGAGGCCCGGTTTTTTTCTGAAATTTTTTTCGTAATAAATTCAACAGAAAATAAAATGAAATGCTGGAAGAAATGACGACCCCTGTGTAAAACAGCATGAAGTACCTTCTGGTCAGATATAGATCATAATAGGAGCCGTGAGAGAATAAAAGAAGAATATTACCGAGGCAGAGAACGCAGACGATATAAAGGAGTTGAACATTCATTCTAATTGAAATAATGACTCCTGCAAAAGCCGCCGATCCCAGCAGTATTCCGCTCGCCGTACCCCCGAATTCCTCGCTCAAACTCATCGTCAATCTGCCGACTGCTTTAAAAAGGTCCTGTCTAGTGCGGATTTCCGATCTACTCCAGAAAGCTTTTCTGGACATTGCATCGACGAAACCCTCCACTGTTTCAGTGTTTTCCCAATCTACCGCCGGATTTTGCGCTGAGCGAACGGGCATATAAATAAAAATACTGAAACCCAGGATAAAAGATATCGCCGACAGACTCATTCCGACGAAAAAGCGTTTTTTAATTGTTTGAAAAGCGAACGGCGCCCATATCAGCATTCCCAAAAGACTTATTAAATGGATTCCGGCCGCGATACCGGAAAGCAAGGATGCCGTCATGACTAGTCGAAACGATCTCGTTCGTCCGATTCTGAAAGAGAGAAAGACGAACAAAACTATGAAGAATATGTTCAAAGAGTAGACTCGGGAGACTCCGGACTGATACCAGAGCGACGATGATAATCCAAGGATGAATGAGACGCTCAGAGCTGGAAGAATTCCGACACAGGAGTAAAGGGTTGCGAAAAGGACCGCCGGCGTTAAGGCGCTGAAAATAACGGATAGTATGTTTGTGCGAGAGGCGACATTGCCGAATGGAAGAAGCAGTTGGGCGCATTTGGCGATCATGACGTACGATGGATAACCCGTGGGATGCGGAATTCCTGTCAGATAAGCCGCAGTGATCATATCACCGTCGTCGCCTACGAAAATCGTCGGACAGGATGTCTGTAAATATAATTGAAAAAAAAATAAAAAAACCAATATGGCCAATAGACTGACAGATTCGCTTCTTCTCATGGAACGTCTCTTTCCAATGCACGGCAATGACGATTTCACTTCGTCAAGGCAGTGAACAGTTTACTTTCATCGTGAATTCAAAGCAAGCTGCAATTTCAGTCAAAAAAAGCGGGCAGATGAATTTTTTTGTTGCAGAATGGACAAAATTTTCAATTATTGTAAATTGAGAGCGCTGTGAGGGTTTATTGACGGAAAGCGCATTGAGAGGACCTGGTATGAAAAAGTTGTATCTTGCTACGTTAAATAATGGAAAAATAAGGGAAATGAAGGCAGCGCTCGAAGGAGCCGTAAACGATTTCATTACTCCCTCGAATGATTTCCCGTTACCGGAAATCCGGGAAACCGGACAAAGTTTTGAAGAGAATGCAATTTTAAAAGCCAAAAAGGCGGTAGAATTGCACGGAATGGCCAGCCTCGCAGACGATTCCGGATTGTGCGTCGATGCCTTGAACGGAAAGCCGGGCATTCATTCATCAAGGTTTTTCGGGCCGGGACTGGATGATCAGGAGAAAGTGGTTCGCCTGCTGGAAATGTTAAAGGACGTAAAAGACCCCGACAGAACTGCCTTTTTTTTCTGTGCCGCCGCTTTGTATTATCCGTCCGGGCAATATCAAGTAATCACGGGAATATGCCGTGGAAAACTTTTGAACATTCCGGTCGGTTCAGGCGGTTTCGGATATGATCCCATTTTTTATATCCCCGAAAAGAAGAAAACGTTCGCTCAGTTGACTGTTGAAGAAAAACAAAAGATCAGTCATCGCGGCAGGGCTCTAAAAAGCGTCAGGGATTATCTTTTGTCAGAAGCCGACTGAATTGAAATCGACTGCCCAGCATTTATCATATAAATCAGTAGTGAGAGCTTACGTCACACTTCTGTTATGATAAATTCGCCTTAGCCCGATTTCAAAGAATCGGTTTCTAAAATGAAATCGATTCTTTGAAACCGGTGGAATGTTTTGTTATTTATTCAATTCCCTTCGGAATTGTCTTTGTACGTTGATGATTATCCCGCCGAGACCCAGCAGCAAAATGAAGATTCCCGCGTTTCCCATAGAGGGAACGGGCGGTGGAGTCGTTACAATCGTGGGAGTGGGCGTCGGGAATTGGAACGGAGTATTGGTGGGGGTGAATGTGGGGAATTGGAACGGCGTATTGGTCGGCGTATTGGTTGGAAATCCGGAAGGAGTCCCGGTCGGCGTGCGGGTCGGCGTGTTGGTCGGGAATTGGAACGGCGTGTTGGTGGGAGTGAACGTCGGGAATGAGAACGGCGTGTTTGTCGGCGTATTCGTCGGAAATCCTGAAGGCGTATCGGTGGGCGTTCTGGTCGGAGTATTAGTCGGGAATGAGAAAGGCGTATTTGTGGGAGTGAATGTGGGTATGGGGGCTTGAGTGTTGGTTGGAGTGAACGTGGGTACGGGAGCCTGAGTGTTGGTTGGAGTGAAAGTGGGCAGCGGAGGTGATGTGTTGGTTGCGGTCGGAGTGGCGGTTGCTGTGGGCGTCGCT
>CAZUFC010000067.1:0-45580 GCA_964619725.1 uncultured bacterium
GGTTTTTGATCCATAAACGGGCGAATTTTTCTTAAGACAAGGAAGGCAAGGATTTACGAGGTAGGGGTATTTATTATACGTTGATTGAATAAATCCGCAGCCTGACGCAGTACTGGGGGAAATTCGCCGTTTATGGACAAAAACGAGTTAATAAATGCCGCAACCTGGATGAATCGAGAAGCTTTGAAAACCTGATAGAGAACCAACATAGTTTCTCGTAAGTAGTTATTCCGACCCCCGATCCCCGATACCGACCCCGAGACAAACGGTCCTTGATGAAAAAACAGCGGTGAGGTCGTCCCACCGATAGTTTTGGATCAGATGCAGTTTCTAATGGGGATTTCAATCAATAACATATTTTATGAAAGCGTAATCTTGGTTTGATCAGTCAAGTAAAGGTAATATTATCCTCAGCCGAAAATAAAAAAAGATTATTGAACCATGAAGACCATGAAGAGCTTGAAGAAGACGCATAAAATCATTCTTCATGAGCTTCATGCTCTTCATGGTGAATAAAAATCCTTATTCTGGCGAGAGTTAAATATTTACGGCGGAAGAAATCAGGCATTGATCAAATATCCGCTTTTCGAGTTAGTGTCTGTCCACAAACTCAAATCTCGATTCAAAATTTAATGCTGGACAGCCACTTGGGTTTTTGATCCATAAACGGGCGAATTTTTCTTAAGACAAGGAAGGCAAGGATTTGCGAAGGAGGCGCATTTATTATACGTTGACTGAGCAAATCCCCAGTCTGACGCAGCATTGGGGGAAATTCGCCGTTTATGGACAAAAACGAGTTAACAAATTCCGCAACCTGGATGAATCGAGAAGCTTTGAAAACCTGATAGAGAACCAACATATTTCCTCGTAATTAGTTATTCCGACCCCGACCCCGATCCCTACCCCGATCCCTACCCCGATACCGACCCCGATACCGATTCCGATTTCGAGACAAACGGTCCTTGATGAAAAAACAGCGGTGAGGTCCTCACACCGATAGTTTTGGATCAGATTCAGTTTCTAATGGGGATTTCAATCAATAACATATTTTATGAAAAACTGTAATCCCGGTTTGATCAATCCCCGGCCGACGACCAGCAGTCGTTAACCGGCCGCTGATGAACGTAATCAAACCGCATGCCGCCGCATCCCATCAATTCCTTACGACAAACGTAAAGGAGACGTCTATCGTATAAATCTTGTCATCGTCATCCCGCGATAAACAACGAAAGACCGCACGCAATTCATACTCGCCGTCTGCCAGAGGAACCCACTCCTGAGCAGCATAATTCCACTCCGCCTGACGCCAGGATTCATGAAAAACCAGCATCCCACCCGGACGAACCGTCTCCTCCCTCATATCAATACAATCTGCCTCAGGCGATATCCATATCGAGGCATTATGACGCAACACCTGAAATAACGCAGGAGTGCAATGATCATACTCCAGCGATATCTTATCCTCAGAACCGTTGACGACCTCCAGCGTCAGCTCCAGCTCATCCATCCCCGACACCGTGTTCACGTAAGCCCCCGATGAATCAGTCATGTATACCCGGCCGAACAACTCCGTAATGTCCCCCCATTCCTCCGGTTCCGTTCCGCAACCGCATATATGCAATAACTGCATTGCTGAGAATACGGATAATATTAACAATACAGGCAATTTGCGCATGTGAGTCCTCCCGGCAAAATTATCGCTGCCTGCAAATCTCTTTCTCATCCCAAGAACCTCCCGCTCTATTGAAAATTTCCGGAGAAAGAAAAGCCGCTGTTTCAGAATCGATTGTTTCTCCAGTATTTAATTGTATTAAAAAGAATCATAAAAAGCAAAAATGATGACGGAACAAAGAGGCTTACAATTTTCGTAAATCTCGGGACTGATAAGACCGAGGTTGCACTTCTTTCAAAACTCTTTACGGCTTGTTTCAGTAATCTGGGTCGGGGTCGGTATCGCAATCGGGATCGAAATCGAAACGAAATGATGAAATATTCTGTCGAATTGTAACCTCAAAAACGCTTTTTTGACCAATGCCGAAAAAGTTTTCAATAGTACGTCCGCGTTTGAATGAGTACAAATCTTACTATGGCTTCAGAACCTCAAATCTATAAAACGATTGACTTATTTTTTCTGTAATGATAAAAATGTGAGTGTTGAATCGTTGAACGCGTTTTTCTTTGAATTTTTCAATTTTATCGAGCTCAAGGACTTTTAAATCTATTAATATTGCTTAATGGAATTAAAACGATGATTAAAAAAGATGATTTTTTAATTGGAGCTGCAAGGAGTTTTAAATGCAGAAATTTTCAAAGTTTTCACCCTGGCGGAAAGGATAACTTTCTTCGAATTTACATTTAAAAATCCGTGACACTTTTGAGGAAAATTACATAATGAAAAAGGATAATACATCGGCTTGGGACCCTTTACCAGAACTAATACCAGTAAGAATGCTCAACGCATATACATTCTGTCCGAGATTGGCTTATCTGGAGTGGGTTCAGGGCGAATTTGCCCCAAGCGCATTTACATTGGACGGCAAATATCAGCATAGAAACGTGGATTCCCCGACAAAGGCTGATGTCCCTGATGCGATTGATGAAAAACGGGAAATCCGTTCCGTTTACATGTCGGCGAACCAGGCCGGTTTAACGGGAATTATGGATTTAGTCGAATTCAAGGGCAAAAAAGCTGTCCCGGTAGACTACAAGCGGGGCAAAAGAGCTCCCGTAAAGGATGGACTTTACGATCCCGAAAAGATTCAACTCTGCGCTCACAGCATCATCCTCCAGGAAAACGGTTATGAAGTTGATCACGGCGTCGCCTATTTTGCCGGTGAAAAAAGACGCGTAACGCTGAAAATAGATGAAAAACTGAAAAAGAAAACGTTGAAGCTTCTCGATGAACTGAGAAAAACAGCAGCGTCTGGAATTATTCCTCAACCCCTGGACGACGACAGGCGCTGTCCGGGGTGTTCACTCGTCGGTATATGTCTGCCGGATGAAGTGGATTTCCTGCATCATGATGAGGGAGAAGCTGAAGAGACCAAACCGAGAATGATACTGCCCTCCGCTGACGAATCGCTGCCGGTTTATGTGCAGGACCAGGGAGTATACATCGGCAAAAGTTACGGAAATCTGCTGATCAAACAGAAGCGTCAATGCCTTAAACGTATCCCCATGCATGAAATAAGTCACCTGGCGCTTTTCGGAAATGTTCAGATATCAACCCAGGCCATGCAATCGCTTTGTTACAGAAATATCCCCGTATGCTTCTTTTCCATGGGAGGTTGGTTCTACGGCATTCTGAAAGGCCTCGGACATAAAAATATAGAACTGAGAAACGCTCAACACCGGTGCGCACAAGATGAAAAAAAAGTATTGGATGTCTCACGAAGAATAGTTGCAGATAAAATAAAAAATTGCCGGACACTCCTGAGAAGAAATTCGAATAAATCTTCAAAAATACCTCTAAGGAGTCTTTCCACTTTGGCCGAGAAGGCGCAAAAAACTGAATCTCTGTCTTCATTGCTTGGAATTGAAGGAAGCGCAGCTTCTGTTTATTTCCAGAATTTTAATGATATGCTGAAAATAAAAGAAGAGGAGAAAAAGAAATTCAATATGCAGTCCAGAAACAGACGTCCGCCGAGAGACCCCATAAACGCCTTGTTGTCGTTTGCATACGCTCTTCTCGTCAAAACATGGATCGTGACAGTTCAGACCGTTGGACTGGACCCCTACCTGGGATTCTACCACCAGATCAAATATGGAAAACCGGCGCTCGCTCTCGATATGATGGAACCTTTCAGACCTCTTATAGCCGATTCTGCAGTCATACTGGCGTTGAACAACAATGTCATTACTTCAGAAGACTTCACCGTTCGAATAAGCGCTGCTTCAATGAAACCCAACGCCAGGAAAAAATTCATTACGGTATTCGAAAAACGCCTCTCGCAGAATATCACTCATCCGATTTTCGGGTACAAAATTTCCTATAGACAGGTCTTCGAAGTTCAGGCGCGTCTTCTCGGAAGATATCTCACGAATGAAATAGACGAACCGCCGGCTTTTACCACTCATTAAGGGTAAGACGAATGAGGCGATGCTATATTGTCAGTTACGACATTTCGGATGATAAAAGATTAAGACGCGTCGCCAAGGTTATGGAAGAATACGGAGAAAGAATTCAATATTCTGTGTTTCGATGCGAACTGACCAAAATGAAAAAAATAACCCTGGAATCCAATCTCGCCTGCGAAATGAATCTGAAAGAAGATCAGGTCCTGTTCATCGATCTGGGACTCGTTCCCGGACACGGTGAAAATTGCATTTCTTCCCTCGGAAGAGCCTATATTAAACCTGACAGAGATTCGCTGGTTTTCTGATCACGCTCTTTGACAACTGAATAATAATGTGTTAGCTTAGAAGTTGCTTTGAAATGATCGAAGCGAGAGGTAATATGCTGAAGAAATCCCCGGAGGCGCTCGCAATGGTTCGTAAATGTCTACTAATAAAAAGTTTCAATAATGTGTTAGGATCAAAAAATCAACCAAACGACGCTCCCGCCACAGATGAAAAGAGATGCCTCTCGAAATCGGCCTTTTATCTGCTTGATTCTAAGGAGGAAAATTAACCAACGATTTCCATGCTGTCACAGGCATGGCCCCATTGAAGCAAGACGGCGGCGAAGGTCGGTGCGGGACTGTTCGCGATTTCCATGCTGTCACAGGCATGGCCCCATTGAAGCAATAAAATGGGCGCAGATGTCGGACGAAAGCCGACAGGATTTCCATGCTGTCACAGGCATGGCCCCATTGAAGCTAAAGATAGCCGGCGACAAGCCGGTCATCAGGGCGATATTTCCATGCTGTCACAGGCATGGCCCCATTGAAGCTTCCCCATTTTCCATGTTCTCGATAAGGGTCTTGTAATTTCCATGCTGTCACAGGCATGGCCCCATTGAAGCAGTGAAATTGGTCTCGCTGAGCGTAGAATTTGAAACATATTTCCATGCTGTCACAGGCATGGCCCCATTGAAGCATTTCGCGGACAAGGTTATGGAAAGTTTTCTGGAAGAGATTTCCATGCTGTCACAGGCATGGCCCCATTGAAGCCTGGCTTTGGCGCTGCTTGATTTTTTTTACGCCGGCATTTCCATGCTGTCACAGGCATGGCCCCATTGAAGCTCCAGTTGTCGCTTCTTTCCGATACGGCGGTGTTAGATTTCCATGCTGTCACAGGCATGGCCCCATTGAAGCTATTTGTACGAATATGGCTTTGGCGATAATACAGGAAATTTCCATGCTGTCACAGGCATGGCCCCATTGAAGCTTCCTCATCTGCTGTAAAGGCATCTTCTTCTTTTCCGAATTTCCATGCTGTCACAGGCATGGCCCCATTGAAGCTTCTAAATCCGTGCCTGCCAGACTCACAGCTCCACCTATTTCCATGCTGTCACAGGCATGGCCCCATTGAAGCGACGGATGTTATTGTCATTATTTTACTCCCGGCGCCGATATTTCCATGCTGTCACAGGCATGGCCCCATTGAAGCAACCGAAGTTATCACCATTATCTTTCCCTTGGCGCCGGATTTCCATGCTGTCACAGGCATGGCCCCATTGAAGCCTTCAATTGCGAAATATTTTACGCTTTTTTGCTCATTTTATTTCCATGCTGTCACAGGCATGGCCCCATTGAAGCCTATAGCCTTGATTCTTGGAAGATTTTCTTTATTCAGATTTCCATGCTGTCACAGGCATGGCCCCATTGAAGCGGTTTCCATTCCTTCGCCGGTTATGTCGCTGGATATAATTTCCATGCTGTCACAGGCATGGCCCCATTGAAGCCCTTTTGCGTAGCCGTTCCTTTGTAAACCCGATATATTTCCATGCTGTCACAGGCATGGCCCCATTGAAGCCCGGATTCGCCCTTAATTCCTTGCTTCCCTTCGGTCGTATTTCCATGCTGTCACAGGCATGGCCCCATTGAAGCACGGCATCGTGAAGAATACGTTATATAAAATAACGGGAATTTCCATGCTGTCACAGGCATGGCCCCATTGAAGCATCATCCTCAGCCGACCCGACGTCCGCATTCTGAAAATATTTCCATGCTGTCACAGGCATGGCCCCATTGAAGCCGGTTTGCCCGTCTCCAGCTGTTTTTCCTATTTTTCATTTCCATGCTGTCACAGGCATGGCCCCATTGAAGCCTCCTGATGGTATATCGCAATATCGACTGGACAGAATTTCCATGCTGTCACAGGCATGGCCCCATTGAAGCAAAAATTATTTTATAAAATCTAGCCCAATGTCTGAATTTCCATGCTGTCACAGGCATGGCCCCATTGAAGCGGATGAGACGGCGGAAATATTTCCGTAAAATCCGTCTATTTCCATGCTGTCACAGGCATGGCCCCATTGAAGCTTTATGGAAAAATGTCGGAGAAAAGCGGAAAAAGAATATTTCCATGCTGTCACAGGCATGGCCCCATTGAAGCAATGGCCCTTTCTAATTTTTTCATCTTGTTCATCCTTATTTCCATGCTGTCACAGGCATGGCCCCATTGAAGCCATCTGACGTCATGCGGGCGGTAATGAAATCCGCATCATTTCCATGCTGTCACAGGCATGGCCCCATTGAAGCCTTTACGTCCTTTTCCTCATCTTCTTTCCCGCCGTCATTTCCATGCTGTCACAGGCATGGCCCCATTGAAGCCAGGGGGGGCGGCGTTCGCAGAGGAGTATTGCGATCACGATTTCCATGCTGTCACAGGCATGGCCCCATTGAAGCGGTTCCCGTCCGCAGATTCCTCACGTGGATTGAAAATATTTCCATGCTGTCACAGGCATGGCCCCATTGAAGCTGTTCGATTGAGCGGGGATTGTCCGATGGTCTTCGCTGATTTCCATGCTGTCACAGGCATGGCCCCATTGAAGCCCGGCGTATGACGAAGAACCTCTTCATCAAACCAGGTATTTCCATGCTGTCACAGGCATGGCCCCATTGAAGCCGATTAAACCCCCTGCCGTCCTTTCTGAACGCTCCGTCATTTCCATGCTGTCACAGGCATGGCCCCATTGAAGCATCCGAAAGCCAGACTCGCCGGAAAGAATTACCGCCATTTCCATGCTGTCACAGGCATGGCCCCATTGAAGCGCAATCGGCGACGATACGCTTCCAATGATCGACGTAATTTCCATGCTGTCACAGGCATGGCCCCATTGAAGCTTCTTTCCTGTCGACCTTCTCCGTCCGACTGGTAACAATTTCCATGCTGTCACAGGCATGGCCCCATTGAAGCCTATAAATTCAATGGGAGCGGATCTTAACTCCCTTATTTCCATGCTGTCACAGGCATGGCCCCATTGAAGCGACTCGTCCGACCGGCGCTTCAAACGTACGGGTCATTATTTCCATGCTGTCACAGGCATGGCCCCATTGAAGCTCTTTGTTTTCGACCACGTATAGAGCGCGGTCGAGCATTTCCATGCTGTCACAGGCATGGCCCCATTGAAGCACGAAACAGCAAAGCAACTGAGAAAAAAAAAGGACGAAATTTCCATGCTGTCACAGGCATGGCCCCATTGAAGCGGCGATGCCGGATCGGTCGCTCTTGGTACGAGATTGAATTTCCATGCTGTCACAGGCATGGCCCCATTGAAGCCGATTGTATTCGCTGATTCGAGTCGCCACCTGCGAGCGCATTTCCATGCTGTCACAGGCATGGCCCCATTGAAGCGTTCAAAGCGAAAGCGACTGGCACGAGGAATCCCGATTTCCATGCTGTCACAGGCATGGCCCCATTGAAGCGGATTGATCCGCGCCTCTTCCTGCTCGATCCAGTCTTATTTCCATGCTGTCACAGGCATGGCCCCATTGAAGCCATTTGATGCTCCTTGGCTGGCGGATTTCTTTAATGATTTCCATGCTGTCACAGGCATGGCCCCATTGAAGCTAACCGTCGTCCATTCGCCGCTTGATCCGGTAATTGGAATTTCCATGCTGTCACAGGCATGGCCCCATTGAAGCCAATTTCTGCTGGATGAAATCGCCGGTTCGTTCTCCGATTTCCATGCTGTCACAGGCATGGCCCCATTGAAGCAGCATTGCGGGTTCTTCGCCTGCGGCAATGGCGAGTATTTCCATGCTGTCACAGGCATGGCCCCATTGAAGCCAGCGGAAACGGCGGCGCTTAAAACGCAGATCGAGATTTCCATGCTGTCACAGGCATGGCCCCATTGAAGCACCGTTGCGCCGCATTGGATCTCGACACCATCGTCGATTTCCATGCTGTCACAGGCATGGCCCCATTGAAGCTGATGTCGGGCAGTCCGGCGGATTTCCACAAATCATATTTCCATGCTGTCACAGGCATGGCCCCATTGAAGCCCTTGACCATGGCAATCATATTTTTTACGGTGGTCAACTGATTTCCATGCTGTCACAGGCATGGCCCCATTGAAGCGTTTTATCCGGTTTGTCGCGGGCAAGCACATCCGCCAGATTTCCATGCTGTCACAGGCATGGCCCCATTGAAGCTCCGGGTATCCGTCTTTGACATGGCACGGCACGAAATTTATTTCCATGCTGTCACAGGCATGGCCCCATTGAAGCCGGCAGCTGCACCGTCAAGAAAAATGATCGTTACTGCTATTTCCATGCTGTCACAGGCATGGCCCCATTGAAGCTCACGCTCGCCGAGGTGGTCAGCGAGCTTTCTGATTTATTTCCATGCTGTCACAGGCATGGCCCCATTGAAGCCAACAGTCCATTGGTTTTGTCTGGTTTGTCTCTGGCAAATTTCCATGCTGTCACAGGCATGGCCCCATTGAAGCTTCGGTAAACATATCAAATACGCCCTGAAGATATCATTTCCATGCTGTCACAGGCATGGCCCCATTGAAGCCATTGTAATGTTCGCAAACTATTGCCCGGCAATGATTTAATTTCCATGCTGTCACAGGCATGGCCCCATTGAAGCAGGAAAAACAATCGTTATAGCGGAAATATGTCGCTGGGCATTTCCATGCTGTCACAGGCATGGCCCCATTGAAGCCGCTTTGTAACTTTGCAATGTCTTGTTGGCCCCTTATTTCCATGCTGTCACAGGCATGGCCCCATTGAAGCCAAATATACTATAATATCAACCCTGTCGGTCATGCATTTCCATGCTGTCACAGGCATGGCCCCATTGAAGCCCAACAATACGGCGGTGTAATAATGAACTTGACGCAATTTCCATGCTGTCACAGGCATGGCCCCATTGAACTTTTTTAAGGGTGATTCTTGAGTATACTTTTTCTGCGATAATTATAAACACCTGGACGGTTGCATAAAAAGAGAGCAGCAAAGATTATAACCGCCGTTTGCTTAGCCCAGAAAAACCACACACCGATCCGCAATGCTGAAAATTAGCCTTTGTCTTACACAGGCGTTATATTATCCGTCTCCTTTCACTTAGCTACGCCATCTCGCAATAGACTACGGCGTGACAGGTAAGTAAGAAATTACCCTTTTTGATCAGCCCAAAATTTTTTTATTGACTAAAAAATTTTTTCTGTTAAAGTGCCCTATTGTGTATTACTTCTGACGGATTTGAAGAAGCTGAAAGTTGAATTCTGGTAGTATTTTTTCACTGAAATATTGAAAGGAGCTTAATATGTCGAACATTTCTCCATTATCAGTCAATGATCTTTCCTCTGCTGTATCAGGTAGACCGTGTGCATTTCGTTGCAATATAGAGCTGCAACCGGCCGCGGGTATAGGCGCGAAAGTGTTTCCTCCCACTTATGAAGGCGGTAAATATGCAATTGAAGAAAGAAGATTACCGGAAAAAGATATGACCGTTCCATGCGTATTGCTGGACTCT
Organism: uncultured bacterium; assembly: GCA_964619725.1. Lineage (GTDB taxonomy): Bacteria > CSSED10-310 > CAZUFC01 > CAZUFC01 > CAZUFC01 > CAZUFC01. The sequence continues at coordinate 9,871 of CAZUFC010000067.1, forward strand.
GTTCAGTCTCAGGCAAACCGGATGGAAGCTGCGCTTCAGCAGGCAATAGATGAGAAGAGGATATCGTTGCCCATAATTAAAGTTAACTTTGAAAACGTCAACAGGGAAAATAAATTAATAAAACCGATAGACGGAGAGATAACCAGTTTGACGGTCCCGCATCGTCTGGCCGATGCTATACTTCGTGACAGCGTAGTTATAGGAGAAGGCGACGGCAATACATTGTTCCGGGATTCCTCTTATGCGGAAAGATGGCGACGATCGAGTCCGGCAAATGCGACTGCGATATATGAATTATGTCCGACTGGCCTTGTTTACGGGATATGGGGAGCGCCGGAGAAGCCCGGAGGACTGGGGGCTAAATTCCAGAGAAGCATAACCTCGGAAATCGTCGCGATCAAAGCCGTTGAGAACATGAATCGCAAAGGATTACGAACTGATCCTATTGGGGTGAACAGCAGCGTTAAAGTAAATGTGGGAGAAAAGGAGACATGGAACATCACCGATAAAGATGATAAAAAGGGAAAAAGGCCATCGGAGATAAATCACGGACCAATAATTTTTGGTCCGATCCACGGAGGAGTGACCTTCGATTACTCGGTCCAGTCTGTAGTTCTCAGTCTGGCGGGACTTCGCTGGCTCAGGTTTCCTTTCGCCGATGAAGCATGGAAACCGACAGAAGAACAGAAAAAACGTGATAATGCTGCACGGACAGTGATTGCAGCCATTGCACTTTGCGGCGCTGTTCTGGCGCAGGAAAACGGATATGATTTACGCTCAGGTTGTTTATTACACCCGACAAAATCCATTCACTGGGAATTACTGGACGAACCGGGAAAAGATGCCGGGAAATATTCGATCAACGGAGATCAGGCGATCGAAATACTGAACTCTGCAATAGATCGGGCCGAAAAGCATGGTTTGGAGTGGGAAAAAGAATACATCGTTCTAGAGCCGTCCGATAAACTGATCGAACTAATTCGCAAAAGTCAGGAACAAACGGCAGAAGAAGGAGAGTAATTCTCATCATGACAGGTTTACTTATCGGCATACGTTATCTGACAGGATACGTAACGGCCAGCGATCCTTCATCACGTTCCCATGTAGAATGGCCTCCGCATCCTGCGCGCATTTTTATGGCAATGGTTGCAGCCTCTTTTGAAAACGATGAGTCCCGGGATTCTCTTGAATGGCTTCAACAGCAGAAGCCGCCTTTAATATATGCGTCTGGATGCAATTCCAGGAATTTTGTCACCACCTATGTACCGGTAAACGACAAAAGCGGAGGCAGAGGTGTCATTCAGTCTGCTCAGGGTCTATCGAGAACCAAGCAACCTCGCAGCTTCGCCAAAGCCTGGCTCATCAACGACATGGTTTTTCTCCATTGGCCGGAGTTGCAGACGGCAGAACATAGGGAGGAGTTGAAAAGGATTTGCTCAAAAGTTACTCGAATAGGTCATAGTACATCTTTAGTTAATTTATGGTTAGCGGACGACGTCCCCGGTGAACTTCGAAACGACTGCTGGATTCCTTGCGACGCGGAGGCTGATACTTATCTCAGGATAACCTCAAAAGGATTGCTGGCCAGGTTGAAGGAGGATTATGAGAGGAATCTCAGACCATCGATAGGGACATGGAAAGGATATAAAAAGGTGGATAAAGACGGAAAAAAAGCAGCAACGGGAACGGTATGGAGCCCCCAATTGATAATTCGAAGGCTGGAACCAATGGAAAAACGTCACACTTCACTTTCACTCTCGGCAACCCTAAAAATAACGAACACTTTACATAAAGCTATTGTAGACCGTGCGGACGGACAACTGCCGGAATACGTCAGCGGACATACTGCGAATAAAAAACCGAGTCAGTCGCCGCATCTGGCGTTTTTTCCACTGGCTTTCGTCGGTTCAGAATATGCCACGGGCGATATTATGGGAATAGCGTTCGCTGTTCCCGCTGCGCTTGACAGATCGCAGAGGTTGAAGTCGCTTGCTGCGGTAGGAAGGATAGAGGAGCTTACATTCGGAAAATTGGGGAAATGGAAATTGGCTGAAAATGATGTAAGTAAATATAATTTGAGAGCTGCAACCTGGACTTCAGGTCGAAATGGTTCTCTTCAATGGGCAACTGTCACTCCAGTAGCGTTCGACAGTCATCCTAAAGCGAAAAACCGGACAGAGAGAGAAGAAGAACTAAAAGTAATGATTAAGAAATGTTGCGTAAGGATCGGGCTTCCCGAACCGGTACAGACCATTATAACCGCGGTTTCGGCGCATCTGGGCGCGCCGCCTTCGCATGCATTCCCCCGCATGACGAGAAAAGACGGCAGCGAACGACGCCATGCACATGCGATAATGATCTTCGATAAACCGGTATCCGGACCCGTCGCTATAGGGGCAGGGCGTTATCGCGGTTATGGTGTATGTCGGCCTTTGAAATCGTCGGAGGTGATATAAATGTCGTTAAGCAAGGGTGATTTTAAGGATTTCATTCATGCAATCTACGGATACGAGCCATTTCCCTGGCAAACGGCGCTTTTAGATAGAATTATTGAAAGAGGATGGCCTGAAGGTATTGATCTTCCCACGGCAAGCGGCAAGACAGCGTGTTTGGATATCGCTGTTTTTCTGCTAGCCTTAGGAGTAAAAGACGGCAAAATAGCGCCGGACAATCCTGCCAGAAGACGTATATTTTTCGTTGTGGATCGTCGATTGATAGTAGACCAGGCATACCAGAGGGGAATAAAAATTGAAAAAGCTCTAAAAAGTGCTGAGAAGGGTGTCGTAAGAGAAGTTGCCGACAAATTAAAAGAAATAACAGGCGGAATTAATCCTATAGTCGTATCGAAACTCAGAGGCGGAACCATTAAGGATAATGCCTGGCGAACCAATCCCGTACAACCCGCCATTATAACAAGTACCGTAGACCAGATAGGATCAAGAATGCTTTTCCGCAGTTATGGAGCAGGTCCGCTGTCATCGCCGATTGAAGCGTCTCTATGCGCATGCGATTCCATCATACTTTTGGATGAAGCACACTGTGCAGTTCCTTTTATGCAAACATCAAGACTAATCAGGATATATTCTGAAAAGGAATGGATGGAGCAAGCCGAACCTATGGCGCCGCCGGCGTCATTAAGTATTCTGTCAGCGACCCTACCGGAAGAGGTCGAAGACATTTTTCCTGATATGGGATTACGCAGAAGTGTGCTCGATCACACGGTATTGAATCAAAGAATAAAAAAATCCAAACCTGCAGAGCTGATGATAGCTAAAAAACCCGGAAAAAGAGATTGGTCATTAGGCAGCAAAACGACAAAAGATGAACTGGCGCTTGATTGTGCACAGAAGGCTGCAAATCTGAGTAAAAGCGGCGAATTTCATCGTATTGCCGTTATCGTAAACCGTGTGGCCGGGGCTGCTGAAATACATGGTCAACTTAAATCTGCCGTGAAAAACCGTAAACTCGACGCCGATATTGCCTTAATGACAGGAAGGATGCGTCCTGCGGATCGTGATGCACTCATAGAAAAATGGGACGAGCTCTTACGCGCGGGGTCTGAACAACAAGCGAAGAAGCCGGTAATTCTCGTTTCGACGCAATGCCTGGAAGTCGGCGCTGACTATAGCTTTGATGCACTTATAACCGAATGCGCATCTCTGGACGCACTTCGACAACGTTTCGGGAGGCTTAACCGACTGGGAAACTTTGAACAAACGAGAGCATACGTTATCATAAGGAAAAAGGATGTTAAGCCTGAAAACAAATTAAATGAGGATAAGCCTCTGGACCCTATTTATGGAAATTCGGCCGCCAGAACATGGAACTGGCTGCAGTCACATGCTGAAGACAGTCATTTCGATTTCGGTATAGAAGCTGTTGAAAGTAAAATGGAGATTGATCCCGGTCAAAACTTGAAACTTGTTGCTCCTTCACCAGAAGCGCCCGTTCTTCTGCCTGCACATCTTGATATGCTATGTCAAACTTGGCCGCGCCCTGAGCCTGATCCCGATATATCTCTTTTCCTCCACGGACCGCAGCGAGGTGCTCCGGAAGCCGGTATCGTTTTTCGCGGCGATCTTTGTTCTCCGGGATCGAAACAATGGAAAGCAAAATGGCTGGATACCGTGTCTTTGTTGCCTCCAGTAACGGCGGAATCTCTGTCTGTTCCGCTTTATGTATTAAAAAAATGGTTGTCCGGACAAATAGAATCGGAAACTTTTAATGAATTGTCAGATGTTGAGAGCCAAAGTATTGAAGCAGACGACGAAGACGTTGCTCAGGATATTCCCTTTGTTATTTGGCGTGGGGCAAACAAAAGCGAAGTATCTCGGAATGTAAATATTATTCGTCCCAATGAAATTATAGTCGTCCGCGCGGACGAAAAAACCGCCGAACTTTTGGGACCCGCTTTCAATAGAATCGACGATAAGTCGCTTGATATTGCCGAAAGAGCATATTTAAAAGCTTACGATTTTAAGGTAATGAGACTGGTTGACGACGTTTTAGGAAAATGGGACTCATTTCCGCCAGTTAAAGACCTTTTGGATTGGGCGAAAGATGAAGAAAGAGAAGAAAAAGATAAACTTGAACTTCTTCACAAGATAGCTGAAGCGAATACTGATAATGAGGAGTATGATGAACACATTGAATTGCCGAATTGGCTGCGTGAAACAGCTCATTATTTTTATGAAAATCTTCCAAGGATATCGCCGCATCCGGAAAATGGACTCATACTCCTTCAGAAGAAAAAAATCGCTATAGACCTGGAAATAGACCCCGATCTGGTTGATGCCTTTGATTCCTCTCTGACTTATGAAGGAGCTGTTTTTCTTTCTTCACATCTGCAGAGGGTGGGTAAAACGGTTGAGGATTGGGCGGTCCGTTGTCTGCCGGAAAAGACTGCAGAAGCGTTAACCACAGCTGCAAAATATCACGATCTCGGGAAAGCGGACGAACGATTCCAGATATTCTTGAACGGTGATGAAATGGATGCTGCCAAAGCCATCGATAATAATCAGTTTATAGCAAAAAGCGCTGGAACCAGACGTTCTTTAAGCCTACAACGATGGATTCGCAATATGTCAGGTTTACCCAATCATTTCAGACATGAACTTCTTTCGATGCAATTAATCGAGAATGCGAATTCCATTGCGTATCGTGATAATGAATTCTTAGATCTTATACTGCATCTGACCTCAAGTCATCATGGTTATGGCAGACCTTTCGCGCCCTTGGTTGAAGACAAAGAATTTCCTGATGTGAATATTTTAGTGGAAGGAAAATCGTTCAGTCTAAATCACAGTGAACGAAAAGAAAAGATACCGCCATGTCGGGTAGATTCAGGCATTGCCGAAAGATTCTGGCGGCTTAATAGGCGTTATGGCTGGTGGGGATTGGCATATCTTGAGGCAATTATACGTCTCGCCGATCAATTATCTAGCAGAATAGAATATGAACTCTTAACCGTACCGAAAAGGGGAGCAGAAGATGACTGACATAACAAAAAAATCAAGCCATGAAAAGGTTATACAGTTAAAAGGTCTTGACGGATCAAATCCTCTTGCATTTCTTGCTGCGCTGGGGACACTGCGTATATTGAATCAGGCCGCCGAAACCGAGAATATTAAAATGGGATGGACACAGGCTGGAGGAAACTGGAATCCCTTATTGCATTCCGATTCATATATGGATAAAGACGAGCTGGTTCAAATTTTGTTCAATAATGCACCTAATCCTATAAATCTGCTAAGTCATGAATTGTTGCAGAAAACTGCCGTAACAGCAAAAAGTTGGACAAATACCTTGAAGTTTCCTTATGAAGCTTATCGACAATACTGTAGAAATGCAATTAAAGAATCGAACTTTTCAAAAAGAGAAAAAACAGATGCCGCCGCAGCACTGGGTTCTGATTCTACTTATATTACCGATAAAAAAGTAAAAAGAGTGAAAAAAACTTCCCTTGATTTTACTGCCGGCAACCAATCAATCCTTAAAATGATGGAGGAAGTAGTTGAACAAACGAAACCTGCAGAAATAAAACAAACGCTTTTCAACGGCTTCAAATATTCAAAAGAAATTACATCGCTCAGGTGGGATCCGCTTGACGAAAAAAGACAGTATGCACTGCAGGCGGTCGATCCGACTAACAGCAGCGGCAATCCGATACAGGCGGATGCTGGAGCTAACCGGCTGGCAATTGCAGGAATCCTAGAACTGCCGCTGGTTCCTGTAGGAAAAAGAACCAACACTATAGGCATCGGATTTTCTAAAAGGGGGAAATACTGGGTTTGGCCAATTTGGGATAAGGCTATTTCAATGGACGCAGTAAGAAGCATTTTAAAATCATTTTTATCATCGATTGATTCACAAAGCGGTAAAAAATCTCTTCGTCATCGAGGAATTGTGCAGGTCTATCGAAGCTGGATAGTTATGCCATCAGGTAGATACAGATGTTTTACACCCTCTGATGTTCTTTTGTGAGGATGAAATAAATACAATCCCATAAATAGAAAAATTTAATACAATTGTTTTATCGTTTCCATTTCGGCTCATATTTATTACCTTATGGTTGTTCGGATATAAGATTAACCCGTTTCTGATCATCAAGAACGGCCAGGACGGTAAGAACGGCGGTTTCGCCTTCTTTGAGATCGGGTGGAGCGCCTGATGCAACGACGCCCTTGTAGGCGTGCCCCTCGATATTGAACAGGGGTTTCCCTTTTCCGGTTTTTTCACCCGAATAACTGACGGTGACTTTGTCTTTTGGTTTGAGTTTTTTTATCGGTTTCATATCTTTCATTTCTTTTTCAGACAGGAATCTACCGAAGCCTGTGGCTGTTTTGCCGCCGGCTCCCAGGAATTTGAGGGCGAATTCCAGAAATTCCCAGGCCAGTTCTATTTTTTCTGTTTTACCGGATTTAACGGGAAGGATGCGAAAGATAAAATTCGTACCGGCTTTGACGGTTAAAAATGTCACCGGATTGGGGGTATGCGAATCCATGGGAGTTACTTTGGGCGGGGTTAACCTTTCCAGGTCGACATGCCGGTTGATGATGTCGATGTCGAATTCAGGAAACTTTTCAGGAAAAGCGTCCAGGAAAATGAAGGCGCCGGGTTCGCTGTCGCGCTCACCTGAATGTTTCGAACCGAAAATATATATGACATCAGCGTGGTCTTCCTCATATCCCATGGTCAGAGCGCCGGAACGGGCTATTCCTTTCACGGAGCTTCCGGGAATGACGGGAATGCCGAGAATATAGCTGAACCCGAATCCTATATCAGCGGGATTGGGATTACCGAGGCCCGGAGCCAGTCGTTCTATGGTCGTATAGGTTCTTTTTTGACCTTTGTTTATTTTGATAATTCCGTTGAGTCTTGAATGCCTGCTTTCCAGAAGTTCGTTTATGTTCTTTTTTCTATCGGGATTCTTGAATAATTCCTTAAAATTTTCCAGCCAGTCTGTATTTTTCTCTTTAACGATTTCGGCGTGAACCGGGTCCACAGTCAATAACTTGTTGAATTTCTCAAAAACGAGTCCTGGATTGACGCTGTTCGACGCATTTATAATATTCCAGGCATTCGGACAGCGATATGGATAATTATATCTCATTTTTTCCCCTTTTTTCTTTCACTGTAGGCATCGGCCAGTATTTTGGCAGCCTGCAGCAGCATCGGACACGAGCTTTTCCCTTAATTCCCGGATTGAATTTTTGTGCAGCTCCGGCAGTCCGGCTTTCAGCGCCGACAATATTTTTTTTCAAAGGTCTGATCAGTATAGGAGCATAAACTATACCAATTGAACTGATAAAGACTTGAAGCCTACCAGAGCAGCTTTAAATCGTAATTACTGAACAGGCGGTCTGAACTTATAAGATAAGCATCTTCTGTCATGGCCTGAACGATTAAGATACGGTCGAAAGGATCTTTATGCCGGGGCGGCAATTCCTGCAGGCTGTAAACATGATCCAATTTTTAACGGCAATATCCTGATTCGGTTCGACTCACATTGTTCTTCTATAAGTCTTTTCAAAGGTATTTCCAATTCAAGCTTTCCGAGCTGCGCCTTGATTTGCATTTCCCAGATGCTGAATATACTCAGATATACGCTGTTGTTTGGATCCTGATAAACTTTTAGAACCTTGTCAGTTATCCTGTCTGGAGCGCTCCGCAGCCACAGAAAAACATGCGTATCAATCAACAGTTTCATCAGTTTCTTCAGTCCAAAAGGCATCCGGCAATGGTTCATCGAAATCTTCGCTGATCTTTATTTTACCGATGTATTCACCGTATGTTCGCTTGCGTGATGGTTCAATCGGTTTTAGTTCATCTAAGTCAAGGTCCGCTAGAATCATTTTTACTATACGCATCCGTTCATTTGAATTTAAAGTTTTTATTTTATCGAAGATTTCTTTTATTTCATTCTTCACTTAATTCGTCCTTTGGTTCTCGGAGCAGATTATGAACAATCTTTCTCAAGGTGCGAGATTTAAATCTGGACGATCAGTTAAAAAAGATACTCAAGCGAATGATCATAACTGAACCGCTCCTGTTTGTTCAAAATAAAACTCCTCGAGACCCTTCAGGCCCCTTATAAAATTTTATATAATTTGCCGAAAGTTTTCAAATTGCAGTCGAAGCTTTCTGTTGAACCCTTTATGGATTTTAAATAGTTTTTGTCCATCAACGGCGAATTTTCCCTAATACTGCGTCAGGCTGCGGATTTGCTCAGTCAACGTATAAGCAATACCCCTGCCTTGCAAATCCTTGCCTTCCTTGTCTTAAGAAAAATTCGCCCGTTTATGGATCGAAAACCCAATCGGCTGTCCAGCATTAAATTTTGAATCGAGATTCGAGTTTATGGTCAGACACTAACTATTTATAAAGGGTAAAAAGTATGGTGAGAGTGGGGACCGATCATGCCGGGGCTGCATTTTTTCAAAACTTTTGGGACTGATCAAACGGGGGGGTACATTTTTTCACAAAACGCTTGAACGATTGAAATCCCCCGTTTTTTTCATCGGGGACCGTTTTTTTCGGGGTCGGTATTGGTATCCAAATAGAAATCGAAACAAAATGATGGGATAAACGGAAGAATTGTAACCTCAAAAAACTCACTTTAGATCAGTCCCCAATTTGTCTCAATTCAGAAATCTTTTAAGCTCCGAAGGGGCGATGTACGAAAGCCCAGGGTTAAGCGAAGCGGAGCGGAGCGCAACCCTGGGTCAGACAAGAAAAAATGAAAGCTCTGAAGGAGCGCAGTAAATTCCTACGAATCAACTCAGCGCAAATTGTAACCTCAAAAGTCGCGTTCATGATCATTGCCGATTAATCAACGGACCCGCAGGCGGGGGGACTTTGTTTTACAAGAATTTTTTCGTACATCTATAGTTTTTTTCGTCAAAAATTTCACAATTTTTTATTAGCGAATGTCAGGAGATGTGAAATTGGTAATTTTTATCAGTCAATGGAGTGAGATGTGAAGGAAGTGAACAAAACTACTTTCCAGCCACCCATAAAACAACCCAGCAAAATTCCCCAACCAGCTAGTGTCTGTCCACAAACTTGAATCTCGATTCAAAATTTAATGCTGGACAGCCACTTGGGTTTTTGATCCATAAACGGGCGAATTTATCTTAAGGCAAGGGATGCAAGGATTTGCGAGGTATGGGTATTGCTTATACGTTGACTGAGCCAATCCGCAGCCTGACGAACTATTAGGGAAAATTCGCCCGTTTATGGACAAAAACCAGCTAAAAAATAACCCAATCTTACTCCCCCTCTCCATTCATGGAGAGGGGGCCGGGGGGTGAGGTCGTCTATCCAACTTTTATTCATGGAAAAAATGGGCAATGATCAAAAATGCCTCTTTTGAGGTTACAATTCTGCGGAATATCCCATCATTTTTTTTCGATTTCGATTGCAAACCCGATCCCGATACCGACCCCGATTACTGAAACGAACTGTCGAAAGTCTTGACAGAAGTGTAACCTGGATTTGATCAGTCCTGTTCTTTTGCATGCATTTGCTTGACGCACATTTTACCTCGATAGAAAAGAATACGGAGTTGACTCTGACTCGGTTATGAAAAATGGCGAGATTCAATGATAGTCGGCTGTTTACGTTTGGGCGGCCAGGAGATGTTTGGAATTTTAGAATTGTCAATGGTCAACTGTCAATCGTCAAGGGTCAATGATCGCACGGTTGAATTATTTTGATTTATACAATCTAATAAAACCTCCGAAGCAAACCAGCAGAAAGATCAGCCCGGCCATGTTGATGGATGGTATTACGGGACATGATTTTGAGGCTTCGTTTGTATTTCCGTAGGCTCCCATGTTTATGCGTCCGCCGTGGGGTTCCGGTTCGTTCTGGAAAGGATAAGCCGGGTTGCCGGCATCGATGCATGGGGAGCATGCGGGGTCTGAGGACCAGGTTCCGCCGTGGTAGCTTCCCATGGTTGACTGGAGGTGGAAGTCCAGGTTTTCCGGGTCGGTGAAAAGCGGGTCTGCATCCATGTTGCCGAGGCCTTCGAAACCGCCGTTTATATTGGAGTAGGAGACGTTGATCTGGGATTCTACGGAATACATTTCATCCGGTGCATTATTCCAGACGATGCAGTTGACTACGTCGACAGTGGAATGAACGGCTCTCAATCCGCCGCCCGGTTGATTGCTGGTATTGCCGTAAATCGTGCAGTTGGTCACGACGGCATCGCAGAGATGAAAATAGATGCCGCCGCTGCAAAGGATACCTTCGGCTGTATTATTAGCGATAATACAGCGGTCAATGACGGCATGGCTGTCGTAGCATCCTATGCCGCCTCCGCCGTTGCTGTAAGCGCTGTTGTTCCTGAAGATGCAACGGGTAATGGTCGGAGAAGAACCGTATTCGATATAGATGCCGCCTCCGTAATACCCGTTGCCGTTAATAACGGTAATGCCTTCCAGGACGGAGGTATGATCTTCATCCTGGTAAAACTTGAATCCGCACCCTTCGTTTTCGCAATCGACGACGCAATCGTAAGGTCCGTTCTGCGAATATAAGTGAATGGACTTACCCCGAAAATCCACGTATTTGTTGCCCATACCCGTATAAACGCCGTCCAGGATAATGACTTCGCCGCCCTCCAGAACAGCATCAATCCCCTCCTGTATCGCATCGAAAGGATGCTCCGAAGAACCGCACTCGCCCGGGTCGCTCACTTGGGGATCGCCCGGAGCCGGATCGTTCGGGGCATCGTCGTCTACGTAGACTATCATGGCCGGGGTCGGGGTTGGGGTTATGGTGGGTGTTGGCGACTGCGATGGAGAAGGCGAGTTTGTTGGAGTGGGTGTTTGATAAGTGAAAATGCATTGTGAAAAATCATCTACAATGAAATGACAGTCTTCTCCAGGAGAGCCGCCTGTTTTAGCTCTATACCAAAAACGATAACTATTAGTTTCCACTTCCATTATCCCAAAATATAAATTAACTGTATTATAATAGACATTCACAGCAAGCTGTGTTTCACTTACATACTGTATGTAAATAACAGATTCACCTCCCACAGAACAAATGCCGCTCCATACCATTTCTCCGTCAATGTTTAAATACCAGCGATCGTGGCCCACGCTGAAACCGAAACTTATAGAATCGTTTAAAGTTGCAGGAGAATCCCATCCCCAAGAACCATTTTCATAAGGTATTTCATTGTCGGGAGCAACCGTGATCCAACCTGCTCTATTTATATCTCCTAAGTTATCTATGTATTTTGTTCGAAAAATTGCCATCAATGTTTCTTCGGAACCCAATTCTACAATATTGTTAAAACCGACATCTACAAATCCATTTTCATCGGTGTGGATAGTATACATATGTCCTTTATTGTTCCCAATATAAACATCTGAAGGACCTGAAGTTTGCAATATTTCCCATAATTCCGAATCCCATGGATCGCCTGAAGTGCCTGAAAAATTGTCAGTGTAACATGAAGGTGATGTCGTTGGAATCATTGTAGGAAATGCTTCCGTAGCGGTTATTTCAGGGGTCTCGGTAGGCGTAGAAGTGGGTCCGATTGAAGGAGTCACAGTCGGCGTAAAGAAGCTTTCGCCGTCCCAGGGGTTGGAGCCGGCCCTGTATTCTTCCAGGTTCGTGTATCCGTCTTCATCCGGGTCTTCATTTGCATCAGCCGGATCGCAGGGATCGAAGCCGAAGAGGCGTTCCCATACGTCAGGCATGCCGTCGTTGTCGTCGTCGGGGTCTGCTTCGTTGTTTATGCCGTCATTATCGGTGTCGTCGGGATGGGAATCGCTGCCGTTGTTTATGCCGTCTCCGTCGCGGTCGGTGTCCGCATCGTCGGCTGTGCCGTCGTAATCCATGTCGCCTTTGACCGAGAGAGTGAATTCCTGCGTATCGTATAATCCCCGGCAGTCTCTTACCACCAGTATGACGTTGTAATCGCCTATGTCCGCATGAACCGGACTCCAGGTCAGGATGTTCGTTTCCTCGTCGATCGTCAGTCCTGTGGGGCCTTCGGCTATGCCTGTTATTAAGGGATGGTTTTCCGGGTCTGCGGCATTTACCGCGTAGACGTAATCAGAGTATTCCAGGGCCTGCGTTACGGGAGTCGACGCGAAATAAGGCGGATCGTTGGCCGGGTCCTGTTCCAGTACGGTTGAGATGGGGTCGCAGGGGACTCCTTCTGTGCCGTTTTCCTTGTATGCTGAAACGGTAAAATAATATGTAATGCCTGCCGTCAGTTCATTGATGGTTATCGCCGTATCCGTGCCCGCTCCGACGATGTGAACCGTATCTTCGGGGGCGTCCGTCCAGTAACGGACCGTGTAACCCGCTACATCGCCGCCGGGAACGGCATCCCATTCCAGGTGAGCTTTGTTTTTGCATGGCTGAACCAGGAGTCCCGCCGGCGCCGGCGGTTCGTCCGGATTGATCACTTCCACTGTTCCCTGGCTGTAGGAGACGGCCGGCGAATTTTTGCCGTCGTCTATTACCGCGTAAACATAATATGTGCCGGAATGAACGCCTGTCGTATCCCATAAATATTGGTCGGTTTCATCATTCTCGTTGATGTCGCCGGCGATCAGGATGCCGTCCGCATTCTGATCGTCTTTGTCGTAATAGAGGTTTATCACGGCATTGTCGTCGGGATCGCCGTCCGTCCAGGCCAGGAGATACTCGTCCGAACCGGACTGAGCGGAAGAGGGTTCGATCATTTCTATTACGGGAGCGGCATTCATGCCCTTGAGTTCGACGTGGTAAACTCCGATGTTTGCGGAATTGGTCAGGTCGACCTGCCACAGTCCCTCCTGGGGTTGCTTGATGACGTAATAGGCTTCTTTCCGGGGCGAAAGATTCCGATATGTAATTATTACATCATCTGAATCGGCAGGGGTGATACGGGTTGCATCAGGACGTATCAGTTCCACATCGGTGTCGTTTTCCGTCCAGGTTGCGCGGAACATGACGTAATCGAGGCCTGCCGGCAACTGATACTGTTCTACGACGTCTTTTGCTTCGGTCTGTTTTTTCGGGGCCGGCGGAAGGTTCAGGTCTTCCAGGTTCAGTCCCACAACCAGTTCGCCGTCTGAAGTAAAGGCGAATGCGACGGTCAGAATGCCTACGTCTACTTCGCCGCAGATGTAATTGTTGGTGAAATAGGCGTTTATCGTGGAGAATTGCATGCCGCCGATGAAGGGGTAATCTTGGGGTACGGTAAGATTTCCAGTCGCCTCGCCGGTCATGTTTTCGTTGAAGTCCGCCCGGACGTCTCCCTGGCCGTTGAAAATATCAATAATGTTAACGTCGCCCCAGGCGTGGAGACCGGCTTCGGCGTGACCTTCGACGCCCCAGCCGACGTGCATGTTTCCCAGGTTGAAGCCTTCGAATCCGGAAGAGGAGAGAACGAACACGGATATTTCTCCAAGGAAGTATCCGCTGGTATCTATCGTGACGCTGCCCTGGACTTCAGCCAGGTATAAAGGCGAAGGCGGCGGAGGCGTTCCCAGGGTTATGGTGGCGAAAATAATCAAGGGCGGGTTGTATAAGCCGTCCAGAGCGCCGCCGAATTGAGTCAGTGCGAACGGGGTATTGGGTATGGTCCAGTTTCCGCTGAGAATGAGGGATAGTGAATTGACGTAACCTTGGATGGTTTCGATGGAACCGTCGACCTGTACTATGTTGGGGATTATCATAGTGCCTGAACCGCTGTAAATTTGTTCTCCTGTATTCACATCAACGTCAATGCTTTCGAATCGCCAGCCGACTCCGGGCAGTCCGATCGGACCGGGAAAATGAAATCCTGCGTCGACGACGATGCCGTTGGTTTCAGATATTTCCAGTTCGTGAATATCCGCTGATGCGCCCCCAATGACGTCCGGCAATTCCACTGACCCTGAAACCAGAATGCCGTCCAGTATGTCGGTTAATCTTATCGTAGTTATTTCAACCTTTAATGACGTTATGTCGAGAAGTGAAGCCAGATCGTTCAGGGCTGTAGTCGATCCCGTCGCAGCGTTGAAATCGAAATCGCCTTCGTAAATATCGACAAAACCCAGCTCAGGAACTTCGACATACATAAGTCCGTTACCGAAAACCTTAAGGCTGCCGCTGCGCTGGTCGATGTAGACAGAACCGTCGACATGCAGGGCATCGTTAATCAGGACGTGTCCTTCGGCCAGCCAGAGGTCCTGTTCGGGTTGGGAGAACTCATTTTCCGTCGTTACGGTCAGCAGGCCCAGGGTAATGGTATCGCCTGTCGGGTCGGCAGGTCCATCTTCAACCGTTATGTCGAAATCTTCGGTGTATTCGTTCGTATCGTCGTCCGTAACGTGAACGATGCCGGTTTTTATTCCGACGATGTCGGGATCGTTCACCGTCAGGTCAAAGGAATAAACGCCGTCGCCGGCTACGTTGTCGCCGCCGCGAACCCCGTCGTCATACATCGCCTGGTCGGCCTGAAGGCCGAACTCCGTCAGGTCGAGAGTCACTGATTCGATTTCCCCCATATCGTCCAGACGGTAGGTTCGCGCCCTGATCAGGATGCTTTCGGTTCCGTTGTTCAGTATTGATGTGGACGACAGGTTGACGATGCTGGTCGGGCTGACGGGCGTTAATGTGGGCGTCTGGGTGGGGATGGCGGTGGGCGAACCTGTCGGTGTCGGCGTATCGGTCCGATAAGGCGTGTCGGTTGGGATGTTCGTGGGGAGTGGAGTATCGGTCGGCGTGCGGGTTGGACGTAATTCAACTTGTATATCAAATGAAAGACAGTTATTGGTCATATCCGATTCTTCTACTTCAGGAATCGTATCTTTGTTGGCGCAAATGATTATGTAATACAACCCAGGCTCAGCATCATCCGGTATTTCAGCATTTATAGCACAGAAATCTCTTCCGTCATAGGAGTAGATTATAAATGTTGTCGTTAACTGATTGCCGCCGATATGTTCGTCTCCTGTATCCCAGGAATTGTCCTCGGAAAAAAAGATTTTGTTGCGGTAATAACGACCTAATCCACCCAAAAAATGAAAGTCGCCGCTTCCCTGATTGAAAACGGTGTAATCAATGTCGATTCTTTGCCCGGGATAATAAGGGTCGTCAAATTCAAATGAAACATCGGTTACGATTAAGTCAGGCAATGATCGTCCTGGCGGATTTTCAGCGATAATGACCGATGAATGAAGCAATATTCCGAAAAAAAACAAAAATGCTAGAGCTGAAAGTATCCTGGTGGTCTTTGAACTTAAGGTGAAATTTTTAATCATGAATCGTCCTCCTCCTGAACGAGGCGAAAAGTACAGAATAACGCCTTCTTAATGATAAACGAAAAAGCAGCGGAAATGGGACAATTTTTTTTGTTAATTCGCAAAATTTCTCGGATGATTATTTTTATCAAGCGTTGAAATTTCTGAAGATGCCGGTTTGCCGGAATGCCGTTTTTATTGGGGTATTAGTGCAATGAGACTGATTGAGTAATCAATCAGTCAGAACAGGTCCGAAGCCTTTATTATTGAGTTCAACGTTGTTTATGCTATAATAGACGCTGACTGTGCATGGATTTGCACGCGGCGAATTTCAATTATTAGCGTATTGAGGTCAAGCAGTAATGGCGAAAACGATCACTTTGGAATTATCTGATAATATCTATGAATTGCTGAAGCTGACGGCGGATCAGATCGGCGAAACACCTGAGCAAATAGTTTTAGGCTGCATAGAAAACAGAGTTAAACAAGCAAAGGAAGACCCTTTATTGGAACTGGCCGGAATATTTGAATCAGAAGCGACGAATATCAGCGACAAGCATGATGAGTATCTTGGCGAGGAGTTGAGATCAAAGCATGAATGAGATATTTGCAGACACATCCGGCTGGGCATCTTTTTTCGTCAGCACAGAGCCTTTTCATGAAAAAGCAAAAAGATTGATGCAGCAATGGCGTCTGAAAAACGTTCAAATCGTGACTTCGAATTACGTTTTGCTGGAACTGGTCGCTTTGTTTACTAATCCGCTTAGAATTCCCCGGTTCAGACAGATAGAAACGATCGAAACATTGAAAGATACCACCTGGGTTGAAATTGTGCACATTGATTCGACGATGGATGAAGAAGCCTGGAAATTATTGAAGGAACGCCGGGATAAAACATGGAGTCTCACGGATTGCGCGAGTTTTGTAGTTATGGGAAAAAGAAAAATAATTACTGCCTTTACGACAGATCATCACTTTGAACAGGCAGGATATGTGAAAATTTTAAAATGATCTTGAATGGCGGACATGGAGGACATGGCGGAATAGAGGAGTTTACGGCGCTGTCATAGAGTCATGTGAAGCCTGTAATGAATTCAGTCAGAGCGCAGAGAAGAGGCAGAGAAATCCGATCATAATTATTTGTCGGCTTTATGGCGTGTTTACGGCGGGTTTGGGCTCGCCGGGACGTAAACGGTTGTTCTTCCGGTTTTGTTGGATTTTTTCAATATCCGTTTTTCAGTCAGGTCTTTTAAGTCTCTCAGGGCGGTCCTTGCGGAGATGTTATGCATGGTTCTGTATTCCCTGTTCGATATGCTTCCGGTTTGTTCGGCCTGTTTGACGGCGTTGATTTGCCTTTCATTCAGGTCCTTGTCGCTGAAGCGTTCTTCGGGCGTCAGGTGTTTTTTGAACATGGCCAGGAAGCCTCCGCTGGTTTCTTTGAACAGAGGCTGCGGCAATCCTGCTTCCCTGCAGAGGCTGATTATTCTTTGAATGCCGCTGCCGTAGCGTTCGATTAATCCCATATCGTAGAATATTCCAGCAATCTGTTTATTGCGCGGGATGGAGGAATGAGATGGCTGATATAATTCCTCCACGGTGATTCCGAAGGGCAGACGGCCCGGATTCCATATTTGAATCCTGTCGTCGTGAATTTTGATCTGAATGTCAGACGGCATGCTATAATCACGATGGCAAAAAGCATTGACCACGGCTTCCCGCAGCGCTTCCAGGGGATAATCCCATATTTCCTCACGCCTGGGTTTACCGGTTATGACGAAGCGGACGTTAATGTTTTTTCTGATAAAATCCATCACCTCTTCAACCTGGTCCGCAATGGGGCCGTCTATAATTCTGTCGTCGATAATGACGATTTCTTTTTTAAAGCGACCGCAATGGACCTGTGCCTGAGTCAAAGGCGATTGAGGATTCATACCGAATAAGAGTATCGAAGCCCAGGTCGGTTGATCGTTCGTGAGCATTTCCAGTTTTCTTAAAATATCCAGAGGATTTTCAGATTCAGAAATATTCCTTGTCCCTCATTTAATTTACGTCGACCTTTCGAAAATGTCAAAGTCGGCTTTTTTGGATTCTGATATGTGGGGATGATGGTCTTCATTTTTATAGCGGACTTTGCGGACTTTGCGGACTTGAGGAAGAGACTTTGAGGGCATATCCTGAATAAATAAGCGCGGTTTCAAAACCGGTGGACATTCTTCCTTTGATGAGCGGAATCGTGCTGCGTATTTGACTGGACCGATTTTCAGGGGTTTTCTTGACCCTTGTTTTTATTACATTTATGATTGGGCGAACTTTTATTGATGGACCCGCTAAGGCAGTTGGGACTGAATCATCATGAAAAAACGACGTAAAAGCACATCGACATCGAAATTCGGCGCGGGTCGTCGTGAAGGACATGATGCGGCGAGTTTTTATGCCCGGTTTGAATCGCCGGAAATATCGCGGGACGATGTTATTTACCGGGGCAAACTTGATAAACTTAATAATCTGGTCATAAAGGGCGATTCGCGTTGTATGAAGGAGATACCGTCGGATTCGGTCGCGCTTGTGGTGACGTCGCCGCCTTATTTCGTGGGCAAGGAATACGAGGAGTCTCTGGGTCAGGGTCATGTTCCTGATTCTTACTTCAGTTATCTTGAATTGTTGAGAGAGGTATTTGCCGAATGCAAGCGGACCCTGGAACCCGGAGGGCGCATAGCGGTAAATGTGGCGAACCTGGGCCGGAAGCCTTATCGCAGCCTGTCGGCCGACGTTATTCGCATATTGCAGGATGACCTTAAGATGCTGCTCAGGGGCGAGATCATATGGAAAAAGGGCAGGGGAGCTTCCGGATCATGCGCCTGGGGGTCTTACAGGAGCGCTTCCAATCCTGTGTTGCGGGACTTGACTGAGCGAGTGATCGTGGCGTGCAAGGGACGTTTTGACCGTGCTGTCCCGATCAGGAAGAGAAGAGAAGAGAATCTGCCTTTTGAAAATACCGTCACGGCGGACGAATTCATGGAAGCTACCCTGGACGTCTGGGAGCTGAATACAGAGAGGGCCGGCAGGGTCGGGCATCCCGCTCCCTTCCCTGTTGAACTGCCGCAACGTTTGATCGAACTTTATACCTACAGGAACGACCTGGTGCTGGACCCTTTCCTGGGCTCAGGTTCGGCGGCCGTCGCAGCTTTGCGCTCAGGCAGACGCTTCGCGGGGTATGATATCGATGCCGGCTATATCGATACAGCCAAAAAAAGAATCAGAAAAGAAAAAGCCGACTTAAAGCATGTTCGCCGGATTGCCTGTTCAGATGAAGGAAAAGCTGTTCATGAAGCGGCGCGAAATTTGCTGCAAGAGTGCGGATTCCGGAAAATAAAAAGAAACAGGAAAATACCCGGGCTTGGCGTAACAGTCAGTTTCATCGCTGAAGATGAAACAGGTGAAACCTGGCATTTTATCGTTTCAGGAGCTTATACCCTGGCCAGATCGGGGCTGCAGAGAACCGATACGGCATATCAAGCTCTGGGGGTCGCTTCCATCCTGGTCAGAAACGGATTCGCTCCGGTCGTCCTGGCGGCAGCCGAATTGCCGGAAAAAAAATCCGCCGCTGATGTCGCCCTGCATGCTGCCGGACCGGAACTCTTATTTGATGTGGTCAAAATTACATCAACACTGGACCGGGCCAAGTTGAAACAATACGCTGCCGGCGACCGACAGAAACCTCTTGCCGGATTCTGGACTGCGGAAGAATTAGGCTGCGCTGACTGATAACATCTGTTTGCGATATTAAATTTAAAGATGCAGAATGCATGATGTCCTGCTGATGGATGAATTTTAGTCCGTGTGTTTCGAGATTGAATTGCGTTGACCATTTCAACCGTTTCGCCGCTGTCAATTCGTTATGATTATTCGATGGAAATATTTCATATCGCCTTTTTACGGTGAAGAACTTTTGGTCCGGGCGATAGTTCTTCATGTAGTAAATATTAATATAAATTACATCGTATTTCAGCTTGGGCGTAAACGGGTTTATAGCGGACGGAGCGGACCTGGCGGACAGGGCGGACTTGGCGGACTGAGCGGACAGGACAGAGAGTTGCTTTACCCGGAATTTGAAATAATCTGGATTTTGATCATCGTCATGTTTCTGTGTTTCCTTTTCGATATGCTTCCGGGTTGTTCGGCTTTTTTGACGGCGTTGTTTTTTTTCATTCAAGTCCTCATTTACGCTACGCAGTTTGAAACATCAAAGTTATGATCAACGATCGGCGGCTGAGTTGTTGATTTATTGGGCTAAGAAGAGGGATTTTTGCCTGCGGAAATTCCGGGACTGATCAAATAAGGTTTACAAATTGTGATCTCGATATTCAAAAAGAGGGACTGATTAAACTAGGGTAGTGTCTGTCCACAAACTCGAAGCCCGATTCAAAATTTAATGCTGGACAGCCACTTGGGTTTTTGATCCATAAACGGGCGAATTTTTCTTAAGGCAAGGAAGGCAGGGATTTGCGAAGTAGGGGGATTGCTTATACGTTGACTGAGCCAATCCGTAGCCTGACGCAATATTTGGGGAAATTCGCCGTTTATGGACAAAAACTAGGGTAACATTTTTTTCAAAACGTTTTTACAGTTTTTTTTTCGATATAGAGGTCGGCAAAATCGAAATCTCAATCGGAACAATATGATTAGATATTCGGAAGAAATGTAACCTCAAAAGAGACTTTTTTGATCAATGCCGGAAAAGGGACTGATCAAATAGGGGTTACAAATTGTGATCTCAATACTCAAAAAGTACTTTCGTGCTCAGCGGAGCGGCGCTCGTGTTCGTAATCGTAATCGATCGATTCTATGGAAAAGGCTCTGTTGGATTATTTTTACCTGAACCCGTCGATAAGGGATGAGGAGGATTTCGAGTCGCTTCGAATCAATGAGGAAGCATTACTGGAGAGGCTGGACAGGGATCGTTTAGAGGAATATTCGTCATTGTTTAATCAGGGAGAATTGAACAGAAGGATGAAACGTTTTATGAGGCGGTTTGAAAATGCTTGACATAAGGCATCTTGAATCTTTTTATCCGGTGCGTGAAAGGCGATTCAAGAGGAACATATTGCGGGAATACTTGCAATACAAGTTACTGGATAATATTTTTTCAAACCCGGTATCGACCGGTTTATGTTTTATGGGCGGGACATGTATTCATATCGTGCACGGCAGTCCTCGATTTTCAGAGGATTTGGATTTTGATAATCGTGCGGTATCCCGAGAGCAATTTGAAAAGCTTGTTTTAAAGATAAAAAAGTCTCTTGAGCTGGAGGGGATTGATGTTGAGGTAAAAAATACATTCACGGGGGAATACCGGGCGAAGTTTCGATTTTCGGAGGTTTTATACCGAAGCGGATTATCCGGTCATAAGGAAGGAAAAATGATGGTCCGGTTCGACTGCAAGGCGCAGGATTTCGATTACGAGTTTGAGAAGGTGATAATAAACAAGTTTGATGTATTCCGAAGGATCAATGCGGCGGCGGCGGCCGTTCTGCTTTCACAGAAGTTTTTCTGCGTTTTGAACCGTAGCAGGGTCGTTGGTCGAGATTTTTTTGATATTATTTATCTGATGGGAAAGACAAAGCCCAACTGGGATTATCTTGATTCAAAAATGGGAATAAAAAGCTCCCGGGAGTTGCTGGAGCGCGTATTGTCGAGATGCCGAGGTATAGATATGAATTCATTGTCAAGGGAAATAGAACCTTTCGTGACCAGCGTCCGGGATGCTGAAAAGGTGGTGCATTTCTGCGATTATTTAATACAGGAGCTGGGATGAACCGCCGGCGCGGAAGGCAATGACTGCGGTAAGCGACCGGGAGGAACAAAAAAATGTATTTTCGTGCGGTGATTCATACCCGCCGATAGGCAGCAGTGCGGAAAACCGGATGATATGCGTCAACAGCAAATGATAAAACATCCGGGGGTTTGCTGGAAGGCAATGGTCATCGTTTGTTTCGATTTCGAGAGCAACTCCGATAGCGACCCCGACCCCGATCCCGATACCGATTGCGATTCCCGATACCGATCCCGATACCGATTGCGGCTCCCGACCCTGATACCGATTCCGACCCCGACCCCGATACCGATTGCGACTCCCAATTCCAATTCCGATCCCGATCCCGATCCCGATACCGATCCTGATCCCGATTCCCGATTCCGGCCCCGATACCGAAACAGACTGTCCTTGATAAAAAAACAACGGTGAGTTCGTCAGGCAATTCACAATTTTTATCCGTCAATGTCAGAAGATGTGAAGGAGGTGAATAAAACGCCCCCAACCAGCCCAAAAACAGCCCAACCAAATCCGCCAACCAGCCCAACAACCCAATCTGACTCCCCCAACCAGCCATAAAGCAACCCAAACCAATCCTCCAACCAGCCACAAGGCAACCCAACCAAATCCCCCAACCAGCCCAACAACAACCCAATCAAATCCCCCCAATCAGCCCAAAAACAACCCAACCAAATCCCCCAACCAGCCCAACAGCAACCCAATCAAATCCCCCAACCAGCCCAACAGCAACCCAATCAAATTCCCCCAATCAGCCCAAAAACAACCCAATCTGACTCCCCCAACCAGCCATAAAGCAACCCAAACCAATCCCCCAACCATCCACAAGGCAACCCAACCAAATCCCCCACCCAGCCCAACAACAACCCAATCTGACTCCCCCTCTCCATTCATGGAGAGGGGGCCGGGGGGTGAGGTCGACCCACACCACAATCAAACCCAAAATCCGGATCGAGCGCGTTAGAAAATGCTGTTCAAGATTACCCCGTTTTGATCAGAGCCCTTTTTACGATTCAATTCCAGGCTACAGCGACAGTATCCACGTATACTTCAGAATCATAATATTCCACTATGAATTCCACGTTTTCGGCCCATTTTTTTGAAATTGTTATGGGCAGAATAAAGGTTGATGCTCCTTCTGCCTTGAAATCGGTTCCTATGATATCTTTTTCGGCTATTATCGCTGTACCCTGATTTGCCGTCGCTTTTATTGTTATTACTTTTTTATTAGTTTTTTCCTTTATGCGGCATTGGAACTCTGCGGCGTATTCACCTTTCGGGAGATGGAAGAAGGGACCCTTGAACATGAAGCCTGTTTTTTTTTCTTCGGGTTGTGAGACCCAGGAGTCGCCGTCTTGGGATTCATTGTTTTCCCGATTAACGGAGTCTTGTTCGTCGAAGAATTCCTGGGGGATATATAATTTACGGGCGAGGTTTTTATAGGCGCCGGCGTTTATTTTGATGATTTGTTTGAACCTTTTGAAGCTGAAGACGGGTCCTGCGACTATTGTATTAATTACATCGTATAATTCGGCGTAATGTTGGTCTTTGATTTTGTTTTCGTTTGACCGGACGGTATCCATGTATCCTGCGGGGATATTTCGTTCGAAGTGTCCGATTCTCCATTTGCCGTTAAGAGAGAGTCTGGCGGGGAGTCTGGCCAGGAAGGGATCGGCCAGTGCGAACATATCCACAATATGAACGTCCGGACCTGCATAATATGCAATAATGCCCGTGCATTTTTTGCCTTTGACGTAGCTGTTTTCATTCCCGGAAGCTCTCTGTTTCAGTTTTTTACCTTCATTGACCCAGTCCTGGACGGGATGAACGGAGACTTTAATGGGATCGACGGACATTATCATGCCTTTTTTGGATGGAGGTCTTTTTCTGGGTATGGTTCCCCTGTAGGCCCAGGCGCCGTCGGTCATGTCATGGCTGCGTCGCGCTGTAATCAGCCCTGTTCCTTTGAAGTAGTAACCTCGCTCGTCAGCGATTCCGTTAACGTCGAAATCCTTGTTTTCGTAATCCGCATCGGTTCTGACGGGCGATAAGGGGGAAAGGAGTCCGATGATGAGGAAAAAAGTTACTGCCGGGACTAGAGTGTTCATCCTGACTTTCCAACGAGCTGCAATTGCTGCAGCGGCAACGATCAGGACAGACAAGAAGCGGCCTGACATGAAATCGCCGCCGATGGAAATAATGTATGCCAGGTATAGAACAATGGCTGCGGCGACGGTTTTTTGATCGCCGGAACGTTTCGTCGCTGCAGCGCAGACGACGGCGAATGTGATGGAGACCAGGGTTATGGGGTCCAGGGTGAGGGAATTAAAGAGGTAGAAAATACCCTGAATGTGAAGTTCAGCGGCCGGAACGCCTGTGTTTAATTTTGCGTAGGCCGTGTTGGGGAAGGGGAATCCGTAGTAGATGACGGAGAATATTTCCCACAGGATTATGGGGGAAAAACCGGTCAGGAGAGTTACTGCTGATTTTTTGAATTTGATTTCGCGTGACCTTGCTAGTTTCCAGGCTGCGAATACCAGAGGCGGCAAATATATCAGGGTATGGTCCAGGCGGTTCAGCATGGCCAGAGATGCTGTCAGGCATAACAGGAAAAAACGCCGTGGCGTTAATTCCGCCCTGAAAAAGATAATCAGAAACAGGATCAGCAGGAGATGGCTTAGCGGGTTTTCGAGGCCTGAGGTGGAATAATCAATGAAGCTTTTTGACAGAAGCAGCATTACCGCACAGAGAATGACGTTCAGGTAGGAGCGGCACAATCCGGCGGTCAACAGGCAGAACGCGATCAGCGAAAGAGCCATGGACAGTATCAGGACGGTGAAATATATCTCACGAGTAAAAAAATAGACTATTGACACGACCAGCATCCACAGCGGATGGGTGTATGCTTGGACTCGTTCGCCGACGTTCCAGGTCAGGCCGCGGCCGTGGATGAAGTTGTCGGCGGTACGGAAGGTGAAAAATGCATCGTCGCCCATCCAGGCCGTTTTTATCAGCAGAAGTGCGTAGAAGACCAGGAACAGGATGATCAGGATGGATACGCCGCCACCATCCCCCCGTTCACGGGGGGACAGAGCGGGGGAATTCTCGATATTAGGATTATGTGTGTTTTCACTTTTTTTCATAGCTTTAAAATTCGCTCCGTCTTTTCAGGATTATTTAATAAAAACCCGAAATCTCAAAAAAAAATAAATGTGGTTCTCTGAAAGTGATGATTACCCCCCCTAAATCCCCCCGCAGGCGGGGGGACTTTAATCTTTGAGTTTCTGTCAATTCATGATAAGTAATTGTGAAATTTTTTACTAAAATACAAAAATCGATCATAACATTTCATAAGAACTCCATCCTCCCGTTTACGGGGGGACAGTGAGGGGGATTTTCGATATTAGGATTATGTGTGTTTTCACTTTTTTTCATAGCTTCAAAATTCGCTCTGGTATTCTCTGCAATAATCTGAAAAATGTGCAACTCTGATGATGTTGAATTTTGTGATAAGCTCCTGAATCCGGTAAAAGACAGTTATAATACAAAATCATTTTTCCCTAATCCTTATTTTCAAAAAGACGGCCAGGAACCTGTCATCGGTGGTATTCCAGTCGGCGCTGGGCTGCAGCTCATTTTCCGCCCATATTCTGCAACGACAGTAGTGCAGGCCTTTGCGGACGAATGTGTGTTGCGGAGTGAAGCTCATTTTTTTTCTCACCTGGGGCAGGAGTTCCATTTTTCGGGAATCCGTTCCGCAGGATGCTGCGATGCGGTTTTGGACCAGGCTGTGGGTCTGCCATTCAACGGATTCAATGGGATTTTTCGATTGGATATAAAAATCATGTGTTCCTTTTCCTGTCCAGAAGCCTTCGGGTTCCTTATCATAGATTCCGTGTTCCATTTTAATAATTTCGAATCCTGCGTCCTGGAAACTGATTACGGCTCTTTTCAGCGGCAATGCCCAGTGATTCCATACCATTAAGAGCAGGAAGAAGGCAAGTGCGACGTTTCTGATCGTTGCGGCATTAATTGCGTTTAAGCCTTCTGATTTTTGTCGGGCGGGATTCTTAGCGGACTTTATAAAGAAAAGAATTAAAAGGAGGAGCAATCCGCATGACCAGATAATGTTGGGCAGCGCCTGTCGACCTTCGCCCATAATGAGCGGAAAATAATGCGGCAGATAGGGGGAAAAGGGGAAGGACGCAGCGTCCAGGAATTGAGCGGCGCCTCCTGTCAGGTTGGGATTCAGGGTATGGTATATCCATCGTATGTTGGTCAGGTGGAGAAAAGCGATCAGGATGCTAAGGCATGAAAGAATGAGCCAAAGGTATGCTTTTGTCCGGTTCAATCTTTTCAGGAAATAGATGAATCCGATGCCCAGGAGCGGGAGTCCTGAAATGAGGGGTCTATTGACGGGAGCGTATCCGCCCCAGTTATTGTGATAGGCATAGAGCGATACATGGACGAGGAAGGGGAGGAGGATGAACAGCGTTTTACGGAAATTTGTTTTCAGCGCTGTGCATATGCCCCACAGGGCCGTCAGCCATACGGGAGCGTAGATGAGCAGCCCCATTCTCTGTTCCAGCAGGACGCCGGCAGCGAACCGGATGATTATGGCGAGACGAATGGGGGCTTCATGGAGCATCTGTGTGAGCGTTTCCATAATGGAGCGTTCCGGGGGCGGATACACAGCGCCGTAATAGATGATGGAAGGCGAAAATTTGCCGTATATGACGTAGAGCATGGTGAAATAAAGCGTTAATGAGACGATGCCCGGCATTATAAAAAAGAGATTCTCGACGAGTTCCTTCTTGCTTCTGTTTCTGATGGAAAGGACCAGGAACAACAACAGCAACGCTCCCATGATGCCGAAGTATTTGACGCCCAGCCAGGGGAGATAGAAGATGAGCATGCCGCAGAGGATGCGCTGTTTTTTGGTCGATTCGTTCCAGGTCATGAAATATCTGATGCTTATGACGGCTGTAAGAGCGGCCAGGGTTTCCGGGTATATTTCGTCAGCGTAAAAGAGAAGGGGAATGGTGAAAAAGACGAGAAAAACGGCGGCCAAAGCGATTTTTTTATCGCCTGAGAGGAGAACGGCCAGTTTAAAAAACTGTACAGCCAGCAACGCGTATATGATCCCCAGGCATAACCTGATGCTGTCGTTGAGGAATTCGCCCGAACCCGTATCGCCGATCAGGTAAAAAGGAACCATCAGAAGCGGCAGTCCCGGACTGTGATGCGGATACAGCTCCCTGTTTTTGCCGGGATGAGCGAAAATGGGATATTCGGCTGAATGGAATTTTCTGTAGACTTTGTTGCGGTATTCTTTGGCGACCAGGAGGTCATGATCGTAGGCCAGCGAATGAGCGATAATCATATAGGAAGGTTCGTCGCCGACCGGTTCGCGCACTTCGCCGAAGATACCGAATATTTGAGCGAAGGCGGGTAAGAGTCCGATCATAAAGACTATGAGGCTCCAGCGTGCGCCGCCTGTTTTTTTCCTGAAGGGGTTGAATTTGACTGCTTGTATTTTTGGCGTTTTGCCTTTTGTGTGATTGATGAATTTCAGGACAGAAAAAAGGATGGCGAAAAAGATCTGCGTTCCGTGTATATCATTCAGAAAGCAGCATTCCTGGAAGATGTGCAGTCCCGTGAGGAGAAAAGGAGAATATATTGAAGAGGAGGCCTCCAGGGAGGATATTAGTTTTTCCTCGTATAGGATGGACAGGATCGCTCCCGTAATGAACCATAATGTCAGAAATGCAACGGCGGCAATCCGGAAAGCAGGAAATGCAAGGGGAACGACCAATGCCTCTCCTGTGCCGAACTGAGTCGGCGACATCCAATTCGCGCAAAGGCTGCCGAAGAGGAAAGCGCTTATAACCGGGAGAAGAAAGGTCAACGCTCTTGTCATCGTTGCCCTGGTCTGTTTAATTTTTTGATTTGTTTCCATTACGATTCGTCAACGGACCCGCGAGCGGGGGGACTTTACCTGTGAGCGCTGTTTGATTGTCTGATTTCGGCAGTCCCTTATTTTTGATTCCAAGCAGCCTCTGTTGGGAATCGATGACGGTATCGGCATCGTAATCGTAAATCAAATATACAGAATGAAGCCAATCGAACTCTTGTGTCACGTGTGTGCAATAGTCAGCTTTGCCAAGGGGGATTTCAGGACAGGGATTTTTTTTGATGGGGCAATTTGTAACAGGCATTTGTTCAGTCCCTTTTCTTTTTCCGTCAAAAACTCAAAAGTCAAACAAAGAATCATCGCCGTCTCTGTGGTCTTTTCGCCCATCGGGTCCGCCGTCATAACTGGGATTACTCCGGCGCCGCCAATTTGATGATGCGGGGATAAACGTTTTTAATTACGTTAAGTCGAGACCCGTCTTTGGGGTTCCATACGCCGAGCAGCATTTTCCAGTTTTTTTGGTCGAAAGATTCCGGCGGTATAAAGTCGATTACTTCCTTGATTTTTTCACCGGCTATAAACCGTGAGGAAGGATATTGTCCGTTCAAAGGGCTGTGGTCCAACTGGAAGTAGCGGGTGTTCATAAAGGAAAACTTTGAAAGAAGTCTGGCCGTGTGACCCTGGAAGAGTGAAGGACCCGTAAAAATGTGCACGTAGAAGGAATAGTCCTGTTCAACGGGTTTGATGCTTTGCCAGTATAACGTCAGCCTTTTTTTGCCGCTTTTGATGTTCACCGGCGGGTCATAACCTGCAAATCTTATCACGTTGTCGAAATTGAACTCATGCTTCACTTCAGGCGTAAATTTTTCCTGAAGCCGTTCGGTGACGTTTTGAGCTTCCACTTTGCGCCCCAGTTCGGAAAGACAGTGTTCTCTGATCTGGAGGGGAACGGAATGGGCATCATAGATGTCTTCCGTGTAGGAGAAGTAACGGAGCAAGGTTTCTGCGGGCAAGCGATCAACAGACCGGCTCAGGGCTTCAGTCCGCAGGATGCCGGATTTTGTAAAGTCCATGCCGTCAAGGCTTCGAAGCGCTTTTTCGCAATCGCCTCCGGGCGCGGATTCCGCCAGTGCGACCAGATATTTCACAGTGGGCGAATCAGCCATTGTGTTTGGAAGGCCCTGAAGAAGGTTTCGGCATTTTTCAATGTTGCGGTTCCATTTGAGTTTTTTTTCGGCCAGGTAGAGGTTGTAGATGACGTCATCAGGTTTTTGCGAATGGATAAAGTCTGAGGTAAAAATGTAGCCTGCGGATTGCTGCATTCTGGCGAACCAGGCGCTCACCGCCGGGTGTTCCTTCAATTTGGGTTCGATACGTATGCCCAGCGGGCGATGATCTTCCGAACCTGGAATAGTATGGGAAGGAACGTAATTTTTTTCCGCCTTAACGCTGAATTTGTAAAGGTATAATCCTTCCGTATCCCTTTCGCTGACGACCACCGGCTCCATGAGTTCGTAAACGGCTTCGTTTCTTTTGATGCGAACCGTTTTGTCGCCTCCGGCATCGTAGAAATGAGCCTTATTGTCGCCGAGCGAGGTTATTCTTGCCGGCATATTCCGTATCGGCTGCTGAGACCGGAGATATATTTCGCTCCTGGTATCGCCCTTGACCCAGAATCCACCGCCGTCAGGCGTGTAAACCTCCATACCGGTGAGATAGAGCCATATTTTGGGTATTGTCGGCAGGCGAAGCTGGTCGAAGCGGGGATGCAGTTTCGTACGAAGTTTCCGGGCGGCTTCTTCCGGCAGGGTATGAATTTTTTCAGGAAAAATGCGGCAGATAATCTGATCGGGGTTGAGGTTATCGTTTTCTGCGGAACAGAGACAAACGACATCGCGAGTCGGAAAAGGCAGATTCAGGAGCGCTTCAGCGTATGGTTCGCCTTCTGCTTCAGCCAGAATCGTATGACCCCGGTCTGTTTCGAGTCGCACGCTGATTTGTTTCGTCCGGCTGTTTTCATCCCAGCATAGTATATGGAATATGCCGGGCGGAAAGTCCAGGCTTTCAAATTCCAGTACGGCCGCGTTCGATTGATCTTTCGACGCCTGTTTCGCTCCTGTCCACTCCACCGGTTCAAGAGCCTGTTTACGAGCCCTGCGTTCGTCAATACGGTAGAAATGTCCCCACTGAGAGGGATATTCATGCTCTGTCCTGACGTAATAAGTGAAATCCTTTTCCGCGTAGAGCCTGACCGAAGGCATGAACCAGGGGACAGAAGACATTATGCCGAAGAAGAAAAAGGGTATATTTCGTAATATGGGATTTGTGCGTGGGAGTTTCAGTTTTTTCTGGACGGCGCGTATCCACATTACCAGCGTCGTCGTCCAGAGGATAAATTCAATAATGGTTTTTGAAAGGGCGGCATTGAGGAAAACCGGAAAAAAGGGAATGACGGCTGCGGCGGCCAGCAGAAGAAAGGGGATGTAGACGGAGGTGTCGAATTCTTTCCAACCCGGGCGGGGATCGTTCTTCCGGCGGACCATAACGAGCAACGCTGTCAAAGCGACCTGCAAGGTTCCGAAAATAAGGAAAAACAGCAGCGCCGACCTATAGGAACAAAACCTAATCCAGATCGAGCCGTCAATATTCATCGCTGCGCTGCATCGCGACCAGCACCACAAAGCTATGGGAAAACCCCAGAAAAAAGATGCGAGCGCGGTTTTGAACTTTTCATATTTTTTCATGTCACAACGATTCCGACAGGAGTTTGAAACGGCTTTGCCAGGCTTGTATGCGCTGTTTACCGTCAAAATCCGGAGGCATATCCATTTCCATTATCAGACGCAGATGTTTGCGACCCAGTTCAAGAAAACCGGAACGATTACGCTCTGGCAAATCCGTTACGGCCGCTATACCGAGACAACTTTCGATCAGCGCTTCATGCGCCTCCCATTTGCGACGGAAATACCATTCTTCCAGCAACGGCGAAAACAGGATTTTCTGAAGCATGCAGGGTCCTTCGCCGGCATATTGCAATGCAAAGGTACGTTTGCCTGGATCACCGGGTTGATATTTCAATGAATTCGTCTTCTTTTCGATCACTTGAGCGTTTTTCAGTATGAAAGTATTCTCCGGATTATCCTTGGCACATTGAAAGATGAATTCAACCGTGAAAGGAGTCATGAATTGTCGGTTCTCCCCATGAAAATTAACATCATCCGCCCTGTGACGATCATTGTAACGGACTCCGGCGCCGCTTATTTGCGTCCAGGGACAGGAGATTATCTCAGCGGCATCATAAGCAGTCGTCAACTGTTCGGCGGCTTGTCGAAGGTCCATTCTTTCCAGCCTGTAGAGAACGGAGTCCCACATATTACGTTCGGCATAGGCGTTTATCAGTCGAACAAGAAGCGAATAATCGCCGGGGCGGAGCTCGATGGCTTTTTCGTAATGCGTGGCCGACTTCAACAACCTGTTATTGCGACCGTATGCTGCACCGAGCAGGGCATGGGCATGCGCTTCCCCGTCGCTGTCTCTGATTTCCTGCATTCGTGTTTCCAGTAATTCGATCACAGTTTGATAATCGCTGTCTTCAAACGCTGATTCAGCAGCAGAATAAAGGTTTAAATCGGGTCGAACGCCGATGCTGTTGATTAAATGCGGATAATTAACGGCTATAATGCTCGTACCGGACTCATCCAGCCAAACCTGTTTCGTCCAAGTCGATATGGTATGCATTTCGCCGTTTGCTCCTTTTTTAATAGTGTGTTTGATCTCATCCTCGCCGATAAAATTTCTTCGGAAGTAAGGCTCTTCCATTTGCATAAAAAAGTCATGCGGAGGCAGTTCATGCAATTCAACGATCAGTTGATAAGCGCCTGGAGGCAGCCGTCGCGACCATTTTCCGGTTTTACGATTGTATTCATAGGGTATGAGAACGAAATTTTCGGGGTTTGCGATGCGATTAACCGCGGTTAAGCTCCGGGAATTCTGACTGAAGGCGGAGAGGGAAGAGTAGAGGTTCATTTTTCGATGGAGTTGGGCGTTTCGGGAATAATGGTCCAGGATTCTCTGTTTTTCGGGGATCAGGGCGCACCAGATTGACGCTGCGATGAACATGGCTGCGGAAGCGGTGAGGATGGGGCGTCTGCCGCGGTTGAAGGCGTTCAGGCTGAGGAAGGGGAAGAACAGCAAGAGGAGGGAAAAGAGCAGCAGGCTGCGATTATTTTTATCGGGCGGTTGCGTTTCCCTGACGAGTTCAGGAAAGAGTCCGGCTTTTTCGGCGGCGGGACCGCTGTGGGGAGGAGAAACGTATTCCAGGCGATGGTGGAGAAGGCGAGGTTCTTTGAAGACCGATAAGGGATAGAGGAGGCTGAGAAGGAGAAGGGCGACGGCGACGGTCCTGGCGAAACCTCTGTTCAGTTTTTCAAATCCGAAGCCGGCGACAGGGACAAGAAGCAGGACGATGGGTGCGAGGAATCGAGCCGGCGGGCTGTAACCCATCCATCGGAAAGAGGTATGTGATGCGACCATCAGAAAATAGGGGACGACCACGAGCAGGACGGCTCCGCCCATAATTCTGCATTTAATTTTATCTTCGCGGCCGTGTTTTTTTTTCGTCCAGAAAAGGTGAATGAAACCGGGCAGCGCCAGAATAAAAAAGGGACTGTAAACAAGCAGACCGAACTCACCGTCGAAGAGAAGCGCGGGAATGCCTTTTATCATGGAAAGGTCGAGAATGGATGTGGATTGCACGTATTCTTCATAGGCCAGGAAGGGATTAACGGTTCCGAAACTTTTGAAGTAATAGAATGCCAGCGAACCGGCTCCGACGACAAGTCCGAACCAGAACGGGAGAGTCAGGAGTTTTTTTCTTCCGGGCGACGAGACGGCAGTCACGACAAGCAGGAGAGCGGACAGCAGGGCATATTTGATATGGAAAAAGGGAAGAAAAGCCAGGGCGCCGCCGCAGATCAGACCCCATAAACGTTTGTATTTTCTGTTTTTAAAAGCTTCGTAAAAGAGAAAAAACGTCAGGAATGCGGCCGGCAGTTCCGGGTAAATTCTGAGCGAGAAAAAGATTATCGGTACGGACAGGCTTCCGGCGACGGAGAATAATGCTGCTGTCCAGAGCCGCATTTTATTTTTCATAAAAAGAAACAGCAGGAGAGCGGTCAATGCTCCCATCAGGTTGAAAATTCCGACAATGCCGTCCAATCCGAAGAGCCTGTAAGGAATTGCGGTCAGGATAGCGGAACCGATGGAATGAATGGAATATATCCCGCTGCCGGCGCCCCGGAGTTCATGATGCAGTCTCAGCCAGTCAGCGGGCCAGTATTCATTATATCCCGGTTCGTCGTCGGCCAGGTTGAAGTCCAGGTCGTAGGCGAAAGAATCGGTCAGTTTGAGGTATTGCGGTTCGTCGCCGCTGAGGGCGACCCGGGGGGTTATCCTTGCCGTAAAAGCGCGTATGACGATCAGCGACAACAGAAAGAGCAGGATCGGCAGCGTTTTTACCATGATCCTTCTCAGACCCCATGCGCCGAAGCGGTTTTTGAATCTTTCCAGGATGAAATTCATATCCTTGAGAATGGAGAATATCCAGTAAGACAATACTATAAGGAACAAAAAATCTCGGTGACGAAAGATCAGTTCTATTGCGGGTCCGCTGAGTTCCATAGCCGCCGGATTGAATCGCAAAGCCGGCAGCCATAGGAACGCGAAAGGAAGGAGTCGGCGGGCTTCTCGGCGCACATCCGTTTCAACAGGCGTATATTTTCCAAACCCGTATTTGAGCAGGCGGATGAGAGCAAAAGCCAAGGCAGTTCCGGCGACGAGGTATGTTATGAGAACCGGGAATCCGCTAAACAGGGCAATGGTTTGATATCCTTGCGGAGACAAGGAAAAGTCGGCCAGAGCGGTTTTCTGGTTGAAAAAATGAAAACCCAGGGCTGAACCTGAAAAACAGGCGACCAGGAAAGCATGAAATTTATCTTTGGAAGAGGATTGTCCCGGCAGTTGAGCTCTAACAGGTTCGGTAACTCTGCAGGCGGTTTCCTCCGGTAAGGTCATTTCGTCATTTTCAGGATTTAACGGGAATTAAATCAGCGTAAAATATGCGGAAGGAGAGTTTTCTTGTGTCGGAGCCGCCTTTGTCTGCCGGACGGAATACATTACTGCCTTTCAGATGAAGTCTGACTATCTTTTCTTCCCCCAGCAGATTCCTGTCGATATTGAAAATTCGAGTGAAGGTTTCGGCGCCCGGTTTTATCACGCCGATTTCTTTGTCGTTGAGATTGCAGGTAATGGTTATATCGCCTGCAGTGGTATCTATCCCGCCCTTGAAAACCAGCCTTGCATTTTTTTCAGGATTGCCGAATTCAATGATGCTGTCTCCGTCAGACCATCGCCATTCCTGCAAACCCACTTTTTCCGCGGGATGCCACCCTTCGGCGAAATGCATGCTGTCGACGGATATATCCTTAAAATAGATGCCTAATAAACGCTCATCATCGCTTACGCCGCAATCCTTGGGCACAAAAGCGGCGGACGATTCGAATTCCATCGCCTGCCATTTCGCTTCATCCAATTCATCCTGGTATATGATGAAGGATAAAGGGATATTCTCTGAATCCAGAGTGATTTCCGATTTTGTTTCACCGTTAAATCTAACCTGCATGACCGGCGGATTCTCGAAACATTTCACCTGCGTTCCCACCGTCATGTGAGCGAAGCAGGTCTGGTGAGGGTTTTTAAACTCATAAACCGCCTGGGGTTGCGACCAGCGGAAACTCTGATCTCCGATAAATTCCGGCTGATACCATCCCGATTTGTATATTGCGTTTTCCATCGGTTCGATGAAAAACTTGCCCAGCAGCGCTTTCCGGATCGGCTCGCCCTCCTGACCCTTGACCGCGTATTTTTTCCCCGGATTATTCAGGTCGTAAAAACCTATTTTCCAATTATAATGAGGCGTCACCAATCCTTCAGGTATCTTTATCAGACGCTCGTACTGGATAGTCTGGTCCGGCTTCCATTCCGTCACCGGAGTATCCGGAGCATGGTCTTCCTGCCAGACTATTTTCCCGTCATAATTCAGAAAATGAACGAATACGGTCAAAGGCTTTTCCGGCGGAACGAAATTTTCGCCGGTCTGCCAGCGGTAAATGACATGCATCAGATTGCCCGTTTTTGTGAAAAACCTGTCCTTCAGTTTTCCCACTTCGGAAAAAGTATCCTTGATCTCTGCAGTAGGCTGAGCATCAATATAAACGGCATCCGGCATCTTTTTTTCTTCGGAACAACCCCCTGAAAAGAAACAAAATGCGATTGCTGCTGCTAAAGTTAAACCCCTTATTCTCATTTCTCACACCTCCGGACAATATAGCTGTCAAACGACAAAATGATTGACTCACGGCAGTATGGCAGCATAAGCCCGAAGTGTCAAGACGGCGGGAGAGAAAGAGCCGGACCGATATTAAAATTTGGGACGGATCAAATAGGGGTTACAAATTGTGATCTCGATACTCAAAAAGAACTTTCGTGCTCAGCGGAGCGGCGCTCGTGCTCGTAATCGATCGATTCAAATGATTGACCTGCTTTGCTTTCAAACGACTGTACAGATAAGACCAATGTTTCGATTACGATTACCGCTGCCCTGAGCACGAGCACGAAGGATTCAAACTGACAAATTGTAACCCTGAAATGGCTATTTTTGATCAGCGCCTCTACGTATGTCCGCGAACATTTCCGGGTCAAAAGTGTCTATCGAGACTCCGATAACCGAGTGTCCTGATTTTACCAGATGTTCCGCCGTTTCCTTTGAAAAAATCGTCAAATTGGTAATGAACCTGGTGTGGAGATTCAGACTGCGGGCATATTCGATCATACTCATTATATCTTTATGTATCAGCGGTTCGCCGACGCCTTGAATCGTCAGTTTATCCAGTCCGGGGAACTGAGAGACAATATTTTTAAAAAGGTCGAAACTCATATCCGGTTTGTTGCGATACCACGTTTTCCGCCATTTGGGGCTGGTGCACATCACGCAATTGAGATTACACCTCACCGTCGGTTCAATATTGAGGCTTTTAGGAAAAAAAGGTTCGTTTTTCCGGGCTTTGCGCACGGCTTTCAACGCCAGTAAAGCCTGATAAGGGTCTGATATATAATTAGTTTTTGTCCATAAACGGCGAATTTCCCCAATACTGCGCCAGCCTGCGGATT
>CAZUFC010000068.1:0-45136 GCA_964619725.1 uncultured bacterium
CACAAATTGTCAAAAGTTTTGAAAGAATTGTAACCCCGGCTTGATCAGTCCCAAATCTTTCAATCCTCTGTAATCTCACGAAGAACCGAAGTTGAAATAAGCAAACACGCCGTAGATGACCAATATGACGGAAATCACAGGTCCCAGAAGCGCTATAGTTATCCCCAGCCAGGGTTCCAAAAGTCGGCTCAGCTCAAGAAAAACCATTCCCAGCAGCATATACTTCATACCTGAGACGTTCGCTTTCAGTTTCAGGTTTTCCTTTTGCTCCTCCGAGACCGTTTCGTTCCCGCTGTTCAACTCATTTTTAGCTTGATCATCGCCCATGGTTTTCTGTTCTCACTCTGCCTTCACATAGATGACTAAATCTTGCCCGGGATGAATAAGACTCGATTCTGATTCGAGACCGTTCCAGAATCGTAACTGCTTCAGCGAAACCTTATGCTTCCGGGCTATGGAATATAGTGAGTCGCCTCGTTTGACCCGGTAAGTCGCGGGTTTGCGACCGGGAACAGGTATATCGACGGTCTTGCCCGTCTTAAGCTCCCCGCCGGATTTCGCTCCGTTGAATCGAAGCAGCTCCTCTAACTCCAGGCCGGCTTTGTCCGCAATGCTTTCCCACGTATCGCCTTTTCTGACCTCATATTCCATCATATATTCCGTTTTTGGAATCTCCGGTGTCGGCTTGAGGCCTTCCGTCTCAACAGAGTCATCTTCGCCGGGTTCTTCTGTCGCAATCTCCTCCGATTCTGATATACCCCTTACCGGCGTCTCATCTTCCGATGTCGCTTTATCTGGGGCAACATCCTCCTGAACCGCCGTCGCCGTTATTTCCGTTTCCTTTTCGTCCGGCTGTGGAGATTCGCCGCAACCGAAAACCGCAACCAATAGCAATAATGCCATAATTGAACAAAACGCTTTCTCCCGTTGTAAATTCATTCTGCCTCCGCTTCCTTTTATCTTATTATCCGATGTATTCATGCTGTTTTCTGAAAACATGGTTTTGCACCAGCAAACTAATTTTCCATCAGCAGTCCGTCTTCCCAGACCATGGCCGGCGGCTTGAAACCCAGGCGCCGCCACACCCGTAAATTGATCTTCCATAACAGCTTATCGATTTCACGGCTGTGAAATCCCTGTTTAATATTGCCTGAGATGCTTTTCCTCAGCATACCGGCAAGATCAGCGACCAGCTCATCCTGGTCAGGTTCCCAACCCAAAGCGAACCCTCTCTCGTTAGGATCGCCGGAACCTGCCGTCGGGACAATTAAATCTAATTGAAAATTTACCAGATAACTCAATACGTCCTTCGTTAAAATAGCCGGACAGGGCCAATACAACAGCAAACGCGTGTTCAAAGCGTTTTTGTCCAGCATGACTGGCGCTTCCGCCGAATTGGATACCGAAATCAACCCAGTTTCAGAATATCCGCCTTTGTCCAGCGATTCTCTGATCCGTTTCCGGTCGCTTGTACAACATAATACCTTTACCGGCCTTAATCCCTTGAAAACTTCGGTAAACTTCGTCATCACTCTTTCGATCGACGGCAACAGATAAATATTATGCAGCGCCGTTAACTCCACATTCGATGATTCCTTTAACGCCTCGTAAGATAAAGAAATTATCGGCGGCAACCTGGTTTCTATCATCTGGAAAAATTCATATCCATTCAATCCCAACAGCAAAACCGCATCAGGTACGGCCACATCAAACGTCCGCTTTAAACGCTGCATCTGAAAAGGCGGATTTATTTCCACTATCTCAGCCTCACCGTCCAACTCTTCAGAAATCCGAAATTTAATTTCGTTCATCATTTCATTTGACTCAGGACAGAACAACATGATTATCGGCCCTGACCGCTTCTTACGCTCCTCAAACTGCTTACTCTCTTCCGTAAAAAAATCAGCAGGCTCCCCCTCATCCTCCGTCGGGCGCTCCGTCTGCTCCATCGATTCATTAAACGAACCGCTCTCTTTCCCTCCATGGGCGCATCCGAAAATAATCACAGCCAGGAAAAGCATGCTGACAAAAAACACGAATATTATTGATCGAAAAATTCCTGAATGTCTCAATCGATTCCTCCAACCCGAAGAGTAAAGCAGTACAGAAAAGAAATCAAGAGACCCGATAAGCGGCCGTCATTATTTCTGTTGCAAAACGGTACATAAACGAATTATTATAAACGTCGATGTTCTAACGGTCATGTAACTAAGCCGCCATAAAGGATTTCGAGATGAATTTTACAATTAAATTTTTAGGAGCTGCCGGAACCGTCACCGGCTCAAAGTTTCTGACTACAATCAGCGATACGGGAACTTCTTTGCGATTTTTAGTTGATTGCGGATTATTCCAAGGCAAAAAAGAATTGAGGACAAAAAACTGGCAGCCTTTCCCTCATGATGCGACGCAAATTGACAGCATCTTCATCACGCATGCGCATCTGGACCATGCGGGTTACCTGCCCCGGCTGTGTCGAATGGGTTTCAAGGGCGATGTTTATTGCACCGAACCCACTCGTGATTTACTGAAAATTACGCTTCTGGATTCAGCTAAAATACAGGAAGAAGAAGCGGAATACGCCAATCGAAAAGGATTCTCAAAACATA
The DNA here is from genome assembly GCA_964619725.1 of uncultured bacterium. GTDB lineage: Bacteria > CSSED10-310 > CAZUFC01 > CAZUFC01 > CAZUFC01 > CAZUFC01. The sequence continues at coordinate 2,607 of CAZUFC010000068.1, forward strand.
AACCGGCCCTGCCGCTTTATAATACGGCCGATGCTGAAAAGGCGCTGGATAAAATCAAAATTCTGCCTTATGAAAAATTAACCAATATAGCGAAAGAGGTAAACGTTCTTTGCAGTCACGCCGGTCACATACTCGGCTCGGTCATGTACACCTTTAACGCAGGTTCAAAATCCGTTCTGTTTACCGGCGATATCGGACGTTTCGGAAGTCCGGTTATGCCTGAACCTTTTCTGCCCGAATCAATCGATACTCTCATCCTGGAATCCACATACGGAGATCGCACTCACGAAGACGCCGGCGCCAAAGAAATACTTGAAAAAGAGATTCTGGAATCCGTCGACAGAAAAGGCGTGATCGTAATACCCGCTTTTACCATCGGAAGGACGCAGACGCTTCTTTATCTTATCCGCGAACTTGAAGACGAAAAGCGGATACCCGTTCTATCCGTTTTTATGGACAGCCCCATGGCCATCGACGTCACTCAACTCTATCGAAAACATGCGGACCGTCTGGACCCGGAAACGCGAACCCTGGTCGAACAGGGCGACAAACCCCTGTTGCCTGACGGGTTGAAAATATGCCGCTCCCGCGACGAATCCATGACCATTAATTCCGTCAGAAAAAACGCCATTATTATTTCAGCATCAGGAATGGCTACGGCCGGAAGAATTCTGCATCATCTGAAAATACGCATGGACGAACCTGAAAATACGGTGATCTTTCCGGGTTACCAGGCCGCCGGAACAAGAGGTAGACGCATACTGGACGGCGAAAAACATATTAAAATTCACGGCAGATACATACCCGTCAAAGCAAAAATAGTTAATCTGGAAGGCTTGTCCGCTCATGCCGATTACAGGGAAATCCTCTCCTGGCTGGAAAGATTCGATACTCTGCCCAAAAAAATATTCCTGGTTCACGGAGAACCAGAATCTTCACAATCACTGGCTCAAAAAATAAATGAACAATTCGACCTGGTACCCGTCATCCCAGGTTACCTGGATGAATACAGCGTATAACCCGCATTTTTGTCAGTAAGGATTGCCGCCGGTTCCTGCTGTCAAGGGTCGCGAAGGGACGCAAGAGACGTAGAAGACCGAAGAAACCAAAGGGACTTAAAGGACTTGAGTTGAGGTATGAGCGGTTTTTGTTGCTGTTTTTGACTTTGCGTTCAGCGGGGATTATAATTCATTGTTTCGTTCCGTTTTGCGAATCGACGGGATCGCAAGAGCGGAATTTTCATTTCGTCAACGGCTTGAAACGCCTTTGCATTTCTTTCAGGAGGTAAGGAAAAAAATGACGGCCCAAGAGAATGCTCCAGCTCCTAATTTCATACGCAACATCATCATCGAGGACATCAAAAACAACAAAAACGACGGCAAAGTGAAGACTCGTTTTCCTCCTGAACCTAACGGCTATCTTCATATCGGACATGCCAAGTCGATCTGTTTGAATTTCGGTATGGCAAGGGAATTCAACGGCCCCTGTCATTTGCGATTCGACGACACTAATCCGATAAAAGAGGAAGCCGAATATGTGGAATCGATGAAAGAAGACATAAAGTGGCTGGGTTTTGATTGGGGAGAACATCTTTATTTTGCATCGGATTATTTCGATCGCCTGTATGAATACGCGGTTGAACTTATCAGGAAAGGCCTGGCTTATGTCGACAGCTTAAGCCCGGAAGAAATCAGGCGCTACCGGGGGACATTGACTGAACCCGGACAAAACAGCCCTTACCGTGAGAGGTCGATTGAAGAGAACCTGGACTTGTTCAAGCGCATGAAGGACGGCGAATTCAAGGAAGGCGAAATGGTCCTGAGGGCAAAAATAGATATGGCATCGCCCAACATGAACATGCGGGACCCTGCCGTTTACAGAATCCTCAAAGCCTCACATCATCGCACAGGCGATAAATGGTGCATTTATCCCATGTACGATTTCACGCATTGTCTCTCGGATTCCATTGAAGGTATAACCCATTCCCTCTGCACGCTTGAGTTTGAAGATCATCGCCCCTTATACGACTGGTTTCTCGACATGCTGGAAGTGGAATGCCATCCTCAGCAGATTGAATTCGCCAGGTTGTTCCTGAGTCATACAGTCGTAAGCAAGCGAAAGCTCTTGAAATTAGTTCGGGAAGGTTACGTGGATGGTTGGAACGATCCGCGCATGCCCACTCTTTCCGGCATGCGCAGGCGGGGTTACACTCCTGCCGCCATACGTAATTTCTGTGAAAGAATCGGGGTCGCCAAGCGGGAAAGCATGGTCGACATTGCCCTGCTTGAACATTGCCTGCGGGAAGACCTGAATATGAACTCGCCCAGGGTTATGGGCGTCCTGAATCCTCTGAAAGTGGTTATTACAAACTATCCGGAAGATAAAACCGAGGAGCTGGATGCGGTTAACAATCCCGAAAAAGAGGAAGAGGGTACCCGGAAAGTTCCTTTTTCCAGAGAGTTGTATATAGAACGGGATGACTTCATGGAAAAACCGCCCCGGAAGTTTTACCGGCTTGGTCCCGGCAGAGAAGTCAGACTGCGATACGCCTATTACTTGAGATGCGAAGATGTGATCAAGGACCCCGCAACCGGCGAAGTAAAAGAACTGCATTGCACCATCGATCCGGCCACCAGAGGCGGCTGGTCGCCCGACGGAAGAAAAGTCAAAGCCACCCTCCACTGGGTCTCTGCAGCTCATGCCCTGGATGCGGAAGTCCGCCTTTACGAGAACTTGTTCACTAAAGAAAACCCCAATGAAGAGGAAGAAGGGAAAACTTTCATCGATTACCTCAATCCCGACTCTTTAAATATACTTAAATCATGCAGGGTTGAACCCTCTCTGGCCGAAGCTGCTCCCGGCAGCCGATTCCAATTCGAAAGAAAAGGGTATTTCTGCGTGGATACGGAAGACTCCTCAAAGGATAATCTGGTATTCAACCGCACTGTCTCTCTTCGTGATACCTGGGCCAAAATCCAGAAGCGCGGGAAAAAACAGCAGAGTTAATCGGAAAACCCGGATAAAAAGTAAAACGGAACTTCGAAAAAAACAATTCTGTATTGTTCCTATTCGAAAAACGCCTCTTTGAACATTGCCGAAATCGATTGCGCCTGCTTATTGCTTCTCCTTCGTTTCTTCCATCACTTCCCGGATCATCTGTTTCATCTGCTCGCGGTTCATATCTGAACCTTCCCATTTCAGTTTTATGGGATCGCTGGCCTCGCCGAAATACAACGACTGATGAGGAAACGGAATTTCGATATTCAGTTCGTCGAATCGTTTCTTTATTCTTCGGTTCATTTCACGTCCTACGTGCCATTGTTTGATGGGAAGCGTCTTTATTCGGGCCTTGATTATCAGAGCAGAATCGCCGAACTGGTCCAATCCCAGTATTTCAATCGGCTCAAGTATTTCCGGCTTGTATTCCTCATCCTCCATAATTTCAGCGCCGATCTCCTTCAATACTTCCATAACCCGGTCCACATCTTCTTTGTAAGCCACGCCCACATTGAAGACGTAATAGGAAAATTCCTGGGTCATATTGGACAGCGAGTTGATGGTTCCGTTCGGAAATACGTGCACGGTACCATCAAGCGAACGCAGAATGGTCGTCCTTAAATTAACCTGTTGGACCAGTCCGCCCGTGCCGTCGATTATGGCTACGTCCCCTTCTCTAATCCTGTTTTCAAATATTAAAAACAATCCGCTGATGACGTCCCGGACCAGGTTCTGCGCTCCGAAACCTACCGCCAGTCCTATGATCCCCGCACCGGCTATTAAGGGTTTTATGTCGAATCCCAGGTCCGCAAATATCATCATTACCGTTATCGTCACTATCGTTATTAAAAACGTCTTTCGAAATACTCTTTCCAGCGTCGTTACCCGTTTCTCCGCTTCCTGAATCGATATTCCGCCGACTTTCACCATCCGCGATTCAGCCTGCTTCCTGGCCTTCTTTATGATGAAATAGGCCGTCTGAATCAGAAGCATCGCCAAAAGCACAGTGAAGGGTATTCGAAGTATCCGTTTCACCAGCTCTCCGTTTAATCGTATGAATTTATATACGTTTAATCCCCATATTTCCAGCAAAAACAGGCACGCTGCAGCAACCAGAATTCCGTAAACCGACTTTTCAAGTATATTCACATATCTGTTCACCTGCTTCTCCATATCCGGGTACCTCTCTCTTATCCCCACCGCCACGTCAAATATCTTCTTGAACGCATATTTCCATAATAACGACAAGCCTGCAGCTACTATTATCAGGACGATACTTTTCAGCGTCGCAGCAAGCACAGCTTTGAAAATCGTCGAAAAACCCAGGAGCGACAGGACGGCCAGAAAAGCAAAATACATGATCGCCAGAATATAGGCTTTGCCCGCCAGGTAATTCCCCGACCGCTTCAATCCCAATAACCAACGGGGATCATCGTCGCCTGTCCTTAGCGACAGCGCCTTCTCTATGCTCTGCTTCCATTGAGCAAATATTATCGCTATCATTATCACCAATCCGATTTTCAAAACGGAACTCAGAAAAACTACGAGCGTCCTCCGCATAAAAACGCTGCACGGTATGATCAGAATAAACATCCATAATGCGAATAAAAATATCCGGCGACTCCAGATGAAAATATAATTGGCCGTATCATCCTTCATTTTCAGGACCCGGCCGGCCGACGCTTCAGGCGAAAGTACATGAAAAGCGAAATTTTTCGCTGCCGAATACGCCGTCAAGGCGATCAACCAATACAAAAATAATAACTTGACCGGAGCAGAAACGGCAGTCAACAGAAAAAAGATATAAAAAATGATGAAAATCGCTCCCCAGGTCAATACCCTTAATAAAGCGCTGATGACGGCATTGAACAACCCGGATAATGTCGACTCGTATTTTTTAACGGACCGTTTCTTTTCAATTTTTTTAATGAAAATACGCATTATGATCCAGGCCGCCGCTCCCGCCAAAAAAGCGATCAAAAATTTAATCAAAATCGAATAAACATACTGACGGTTTTCTTTTACGCTCATATACTGCTTTATTTTCGAATAACCCAACGGAATCTGACCCGTTTCATCACCCAATTTTTTAATCCCCTCAATGATTTGGGATTTGTAGTCGTCGTAACTCCTGAATATGTTGGCGGGAACCCATTCAACTTTCGGAAGAGCCTTCTTTTCTTCGGCCCTCGCCTCCAGAGCGATCAAAATTTTTTCTAAATCAGCGGCCAGTTGTTTCGATTTTTCTGGATTCTCCAATAATTGAATAACTTCCTTCAATTCGGCAATGTGAGTTTTCTGTAAATCAGCTTCTGGCGTCTCCGAATCAGAGATTACGGACTGAGAAGTCGCTGAATGGGGAACGAAAACGACTGCGGAAAAAAACAACATAGCGGACAGGAGAAATTTAAATGTTTTAAAATTCACGATTTAGCCCCCTTCTATCACTTCAAAAAGAAATTTTTCTGTTTTTCATAAATCAAGAGAGAAGCATCGCTGCTCATTTTATTATATAATTGATTAAAAAATCAGACAAGACTGCCGTTTACAGGGGAGGTCGCCGGCCCGGTCCCGCGGTTTATAGCGATTAGATGCCGGTCATGCGTTGCGACTTACCGGATTTGGTCAGCATATTTGAAATTTCAGATCGGTTGTTTTATTAGTTATTCTGAAGGATTAATCGGAGAAGTCGATCGAAGGGTCTAACCTAGTAATGAAGGAGAGGAATCGACAGATGGATGAAAAGATGATGGATGACGTTCGTGAGTTGGCGGGAATAGAGGACCGCGGACCGGGGAGTGCGGGCGAAGCCAGGGCAGCAGAATACGTTGCCTCCAGGATGACCGACCTGGGGCTTTCGCCTGAAGTTCATAAATTCCGTATGTTGCCGCATTTCGGATTTTCATGGGCTTTACATGGTTTACTCTGCCTGACAGCCTGCATCCTGGCTTATTATTATCCGTTTCTCGCAGCCTGCATTGTGTTGTTCGCCATTATTTCCTTTGAGGGAGACACTTCAGGTAAATTTTATTTTATTCGACGCGTTTTGCCTCCTGGTTCAAGCCGGCACGTGATAGGGAGTTTAAAACCGGGCGGGAAAGTTTTGAAGACGATATACGTTGCAGCGCACATGGATGCCGGTCAGATGGGATTCCTGTTGAATCCCAAAAACGCCGTGCGGATATCCAGATTATCCAAAAAGCTTTTTAACGTTCAGCCGCCATTGTTGATGCCGATATTCTGGAGTATGGCGTTCACATTGATAGCCGTTCTGATCCACGCTTTTTTCGGTACGACTATCGTTACCGATGTATTGCTTATTGTTGCGATCATATTCAATTTGACGATCATTGTGACGGTTTCCGGTTTTGAATTCGCCAGGATCAGTCCCGGAGCGAACGACAATGCTTCAGGCGTCGCCGTCATGCTGGATTTGATCCGGAGGTTCCGGCAAAAGCCTTTGCATAACAGTGAAATCAGGTTTATGGGAGTAGGCAGCGAAGAAACCTTTATGAACGGCATGGCCACATATTTAAATAAAACGGAAAAAATGCTGGACAAAAAGAATACTCTTTTTCTGGTGCCGGAGTCATGCGGGGTGGGGAAACCGAAAGTAATCATAGGCGAAGGGGTATCAGGAATCGTATATAACGATCCGGCATTATGCGGAGCGGCCCTGGTCGCGGCCAAAAAACTGGGATACAAGGAAACAGAGCCCATCGTGCTGCGATCCGGCGGTACGGATGTTTCTCCGGCGACCAGGAGAGGATTCGCCGCCACCGGCATCATTTGCACTGATGATGACTATTACGTTCCCAATTATCACTGGACCGGCGATACTCCCGAAAATATCGAACCGGAAACGCTAAAAAAATCAGCCGATATTTTCGAGGAAACCATTCGAATTGTAGACGATGTTTTCTAAGCGGGGCTTAAACGAATCTTAAAGATAATCAAAACAGCCGGGTTTCAGGACATGTTTACATAGCCTCCGACAATCCCGGATTACACGAATCACTGGTGGAAGACGGGATGGGCGGAAGCTTGGATGGTTGACCTGTCAGGTTGGTTGCGAAGGGCTTTGACCGCTTGCGTTGTCCTCGATATGCTTCGGATTTACAATCGATGCCGACATGAAAAAAGATCAGCGCTTTCATTTCTTATTTGACAGAAAAAGACATTGGCCATAGAATTTTGTTCCTTTTGAGACTCCCTGTCGGGAGTGCAACTTATTACGGGGAGCGTGAAAATGACTATTGATATGGACAAAATCGTATCGCTTTGCAAACGAAGAGGATTCATTTTTCCCAACAGCGAAATTTACGGAGGATTGGGCAACACCTGGGATTATGGGCCGTTAGGAGTGGAACTGAAGAATAACGTCAAGAATGCCTGGCGACGGGCCGTGGTGCAGGAGCGTGATGACATGGAACCGCTTGACGCTGCTATACTGATGAATCCCCGGGTTTGGGAGGCTTCAGGGCACGTCAAAGGATTCACCGACCCGCTGATTGACTGCAAGCAGTGCAAAAAACGTTTCAAGGGCGATGACATAGAAGGCGACCGTTGTCCGAATTGCGGAGGCGAACTGACGGAAGCCAGACAATTCAATCTCATGTTTAAAACGTTCATCGGGCCCGTGGAAAACGATGCCTCTATAGCTTTTCTGCGTCCGGAAACCGCCCAGGGCATTTTCGTTAATTTTCTCAACGTCGTGAATTCCATGCGAAAGCGACCTCCATTCGGCATAGCGCAAATCGGAAAGGCTTTTCGAAATGAAATAACGCCCGGTAATTTTACCTTTAGAACCCGGGAATTCGAGCAGATGGAAATCGAATATTTCGTAAAACCGGGCGAGGATCAGGAATGGTTCGATCACTGGGTAAAGGAACGCCTGGACTGGTACATTCGTTTCGGCATCACCAGGGAGAATCTGCGTCTCAGAGACCACGAAGAAGACGAACTCGCACATTATGCAAAATCGTGCAAAGATATTGAATACTGCTTCCCGATGGGCTGGTCTGAACTGGAGGGTATCGCCAATCGAACGGACTATGACCTGAAAAAACACGCACAATACAGCGGTAAAGATATGAGTTATTTCGACGACAGAGACAGATCGCGATACATTCCTTACGTCATAGAACCTTCCGCCGGCGCGGACCGTTCTACCTTGGCCTTCCTGGTGGATGCTTACCGGGAAGAAAAACTGAAAAAGGGCAAACGCACCGTCCTCGGATTCCACCCGGCCATTGCTCCGGTTAAAGCCGCCGTCCTCCCTCTGCTCCGCAAAGACTCCGATATCGTCGAAACAGCTAAAAAACTGGCCAGGGACCTCCGAAACCATTTCTCCGTCCGTTACGACGATACGGCCGGTATCGGAAGACTCTACCGGCGACAGGATGAAATCGGCACCATTTTTTGCATCACGGTTGACGTTGATTCCAAAGAAGACCAGCAGGTTACCGTTAGACACAGGGATTCCATGGAACAGGAACGTATTCCCATCGCAAATGTTGAAGAATACCTACGGAATGAACTCGACGAAGCTTCCCGGAAGGATTCTGCAGGCCATAGCGAACGTAGTTGAAAGTATTCCTGCTGCTGATTATGCGAATTATACGGTCGAGGGAATAAACTAACCCGGTCGATTCCCCATTCGGGTTTTCGGCAATACGGATGAACCTCAAACCGAACCGATATTCTCCCCTCTCTTCATACGCGATACCCGAAATATTCGTTCTATTGTCTCTCTTTCCCTTTGCCGGTTATTTGCAATAAATTTCTGTTTTTAATAAAATGAAATGGCAACTGAAGGATGGAAATGCAGTCGACGAGTTATCTGTTTCAGGAATGAACGACATGAAAGAAAAAAAGGTGCCCTGCGAAATATATTCAAGAATCGTCGGTTATTTGCGGCCTTTAAAGAACTGGCATAAGGGAAAAACTCAGGAATTCGACGACCGGATGACCTTTAAGGTTAATAAAGATTATAAATGTCTCTGCCAATCTCAAAAGAAATCCCTGCTTAGCGAAAATGTTGAAGCTGACCGATAACACTCTATTTCCGTCTCCAAGGATTGCTGATCTAAAAGGACGAGGCGGAATGACATTCGAGGCCGTCAATCGTCGACCGTCGATTTAATTTTTCAGTTTTTAATCATTGTGCTGCAAAAGAATCCGAACAAAGCCTATAAAAAGAAACGAAAAATCTCGCTGTCGTCGTCCGCAGTCCAGACGTCAATCCTGATGCTGCTCGTTCTGGCAGCCTCTTTTCCATTTTTAAAGGACAAACTGCCGAACGGACACGATGCCTTGGAATACCTTCCCCGCCTGGCAGAGTTCGACGTCAGTCTGAGAGCGGGCGAGTTGAAGCCGTCCTGGGCCCCGGATTTGAGTTTCGGGTACGGGCAGCCGTTTTTTTTATATAATCCGCCTTTGTTTTATTATGTTTCGGCGTTAATTCATCACCTGGGAGGATTCAGTTATACTTTATCGTTGAATCTGGCAGTGGTATTTTTATTATTCATAGGCGCTGAGGGCATAAGGCGAACTGCGAGAGAATGGTTCGGACCTCACGCAGCCCTGGTTTCCGCAGCGGCTTTTCTTTTCATGCCTTATCTGCAAGTCGAATTATACGTCAGACGGGCGCTGGCGGAATTTACCGCTATTACCTTAATGCCCTGGACAATATTTTTCTTTTACAAGTGGATATTTTCAAATCGTTCAAGATATCTAACGGGGTCCGTTATCTCCCTCTCCCTGTTTTTTTTATGTCATAACGCCTTATCATTCGTTTTTACTCCCGTTCTGGCATTGACGATAATTATTTTCTGCCTTTCGGCAAGAAGCTGGGGAAGCCTGTTTCGAGCAGGCGGCGCATTTGTTCTCGCCTTCGGCGCCGCAGGATGGTTCCTGTTTCCCGCCTACTTCGAAAAACACTGGATTAAAACTCATAAACTTATTGATGAAGATTATGCCAACCTTTTCCTCAATCACTTCGTTTATCCCCGACAACTCTGGTTTTCCAAGTGGGGATACGGAGTTTCCGTCAAGGGCACAGGCGACGGTATGTCCTTCAATCTGGGAAGAATTCAGTCCATTTTTACTCTCCTGGGACTGGCCGCTCTGCCTTTCAAATCTTTCCGTCAATCTATAAACATACACGGTTTTATCGCCGCATTACTAATCGCAACGATTGGAACAGTAATGAGCATCACCAGCGCTGAACCTCTCTATCGACTTGTTATACCTCTCCAATACCTGCAGTTTCCCTGGCGAACGCTTGCACTCCCCGTCGTCGGCCTCGCACTCTGCGCCGGAGCCTTCTGGGCTCTTTTCAGACGACTTAATCGAGTATTAAATATTCCCATAGTCAGTCTCGCCGTACTTGTTATACTTTTTCACGGTCTGCCTTATGTTAAATTTAAAAATTACAAGGAGATAGATGAAAGAAAGTATTATCCGAAAATGATCGCTGCCCGGAACCTGGCCGTTACCACCAGAAGAGAATATGAACCTGTCTGGGTCAAAAAAACCCCGCCGTTTCCGCCCGCCGAAAAATTAAAAATATTCAGGGGAAAGGGGAAGCTCAAAATTGAATATGAATCGGTTACGGAATATATTGCACGGCTGCAGAGTAAAGAACCGGTAAAACTGGATTTTTATGTGAACTACTTTCCGGGTTGGATATTGAAAACGAACGGTCGACTTCTTAAACCGGCAATCGTATCGCCCTATGGGTACATGCGTTTCAACATTCCGCCCGGCGAAAGCGCCCTGAATATCCGTTTCGCCGGCACGCCGGCACGCAGAACAGGCGACCTTGTTTCACTTTTTTCTGTTATCCTGTTGTTATACTGGACTTTTATTATCGTTTATCGCAATAAGATCATCAAAAAAGCCGGTTTAACGCGCCCAACAAGAGACGATGAGCTGAATATCCCGGATTTTGAGGAATATTAGCTTCTTTCTGTCCATAAACGGCGAATTCCCGCAATGCAACGCCGGTCCGGCCATACAATTCAATTCGGGTTTTGAGTTTATGCAGAACGGCTGGTCTAATTTTATTTGCCGGCGACAAAAAATGCTGTTAGTATTGTTCGGATGGTCTGAAACGTTAACTTTTTCAAAGGAGCTGAAATTGAAAACAAGATCGTTTATATTCGTAGCTCTCGTTGCATTGCTTTTTTCCCAGGCGGCATTCGCAGGAATGTACTGGGAAGCTGAAACCACCATGTCCGGCGGCGCTGTCGGCGAACCCAAAACAACCTTTCAAAAGAATTACATGAAAGACTACAAGATGAGAACCGAAAGCGACGAATCGATCATGATCCTGGATATGGAATCGGGGAATATGCACCAGCTTAATCCGAAAGAAAAAACATACTTCACCATGAACCTGAATGATATGATGGAACAGATGGGTCCCATGAAAGAGATGATGGAAAACATGATGAAGGACATGAAAGTCGAGGAGACGGACGAGACGGAAAAGATTGCGGGATACAAATGCAAAAAGGTCAACATTAATATGATGGGCATGAACATCTCCTCCTGGGTCACGGACGAAGTGCCTGGATTTAAAAAATACTATGACAACATGAAAAAATTGGCCGAAAAATATGCGGCTAATCCCATGATCAAGAATATGATGAGTCCGGCGATGGAAAAAGTCAAAGGCTTCACCATGAAAACGGAAAGCAACGTCATGGGCATGAAAAATGTGATGACGGTCAAGAAGGTCGAAGAGAAGGATATCAGCGACGATAAATTCGAGATACCGAAAGATTATAAAAAAGTTGAAAGTCCCAGCATGCCTATGATGGGCGGTCCGACACAATAAACGATCCCAATCCCCATTTCTCACGCTGTTTCTTCCATTAACGAACAGCGTGAGAAATGCGGGGAATGAGACTTGCTCTTTTCGTTAAGGGAGCATATACAGAGAAGAAACGCAGTCGAAGACAGACCAACAGCCTATCGGGGATTGTTTTTCTTCTTATGGAAACACAAATGAGTCTTGATTTTATATAATTTTTATCGCTTCATGCAAATTTCGTTCTGCATGGATTGTAACTTCGAGACACGGATGATTGATCAAGGCCGGCCCAATATCAGAGGACAGGCGCCAGTTGAAAATTCAGTCCCCAGGTAAAAGCCAGGGCCTGTTTTCCTGATTCGTAGGCCATAGCGAAATCCGCCTGCATTTCTTTTCCTCCGAAACCCAGGCCTGCGCTGTAAACTAATTCGGCGCTTGATTCAGCAATATTTTTATTGATGCCGCCCCTCAGGAAAAGGCGGTTATCCAGGAAATTTTTTTCAGCGCCGAAGGCCAGTCTTCTGTCTTTAAAGGGTGGAGTAGCGGTATTATTGGAGTTCAGGTCGGCATCGAGAGATACGGTAAAGTTTCCCGTTCTGTGATAGGCGGCGCCCAGCCGGAGGTGCCGGTCAGTCTGGAAAGAATTGCCGCCTTGCATTTTGAAGCGCGGCCGGTTCATATTTTTCCCTGAGAAGGCCAGTTGCAGTTCATTCCATTTATAAATAAGACCGAGGTCATAACTTACTGCAGAATCAGTGCGTTTATTTTCGTGGAAGAATTCGGATGAGCTGTATTCTTCTTCCCAGATATCCCACCGGTCGTAGTAGGTACTGGCTCTGGTCAGTCTGATTCCGATTCCGCATTGCAGTTCATGAGTCCATTCACCGGGCAAAACGCTGTAACCTGCGGAAAACAGAAGGTTGTTGCTCCAGATTCCGGCGGCTTCGACGGCTGACTGGTTGTTTCCGATGGAACCGGGGTCTTCTTCCGGATCGGTGGCGTTGATGTTTTCCAGGTCAACGTCAGGGATAACGCCGCCATAAATAACGGCATCGTAAGTCAGGGAGAAATTACGCCACATAAAACCAGCAGCGCCGGTAAGTTCAAGAGTAAAACCGGCGCCGGGTTCATCGATTTTTTCCAGGAGTCGTATCGTTTTAAAAACCAGTTCCGGATTCCCGTACACTTCGGGATCATCGATATCCTTATCTTCCAACAAGTCCCAGAGGTCTTTTAAATTCTGGTAAATTCTTTTGTGCTGCTCGCCTCTCAGGCCGATCACGGGAAAGAAACCGCCTCCGTTTCCCAAGGCCAGGGCGGCAGGATTCCACAAGGGAGCTTCCGAATATCTCGGGCAGGCGGTAATCGCTCCGCCCATAGCCGTTCCCCTGGCCCCAAAGGGCATATAGGGTTCTGACCGGCATAATTCGTACGAGGGACAAAGAAGAATCACAAACAAAGCGATCGATGCTGCTTTAACTTTACAGGAAATATTTTTCATTTTTTCGCGTGCAGAGAAGTACAATTAATGTTACCGGGAAATTTGAATCCGTTCGGCAAAAAATCGCCTTACCGGCCGGTGAACGGTATGAATCGTCTGATTTTTTCTCATTTCAGCTAAAACGAAGAACAGGGCAGGCGATGGACAATCATCTCATCATGCCCCGTCAACGTTTTAGCGCCCTATGGTTCCTTTTTTGACTGCTGTGTGCGCTCTGCCATGTTTAAAAACGGTTTGAACAAATCTATGGGTATGGGGAACAGAGTTGTGGAATTATTTTCTGCGGCGACTTCAGACAGGGTTTGCAGATAACGCATTTGGAGGGCGTAAGGACGTTCTCCGATAATTTCAGAAGCTGCAGCCAATTTTTCCGCTGCCTGGTATTCGCCTTCGGCATTAATGACTTTCGCCCGTCGATCACGTTCGGCTTCGGCCTGCCTGGCCATAGCCCTTTTCATTTCCTGCGGCAGGTCCACATGTTTGATTTCCACGTTCGACACTTTAATTCCCCAGGGATCAGTATGCCGGTCTAATATTTCCTGAAGCTGATCGTTGATTTTGTCTCTTTCAGAAAGCAGTTCATCCAGTTCGACCTGTCCCAGCACGCTTCTCAGGGTAGTCTGCGACAACTGCGACGTTGCGAACATGTAGTTTTCAATTTCAACCACGGCTTTGTTCGGCGTCATAACCCGGAAATAAATGACCGCATTCACCTGCACCGAAACATTGTCCCGGGTAATGATATCCTGCGGAGGCACATCCATCGCCACTAACCTCAAGCTAATCCTCTCAAGCTTGTCTATAGGCGGAAACACGAAAATCAAACCAGGTCCCTTCTCATCTTCGAGCATTCTGCCCAATCGAAAAATGACTCCCCGTTCATACTCCTTCAATATCTTGATCGCACTCATTAAATAGAGTCCGATTATTATGAGGATGATAAACAAAGCATGCATCGTCCACTCCTTTCTTGAAAAAAGCGTTTTTTCTTTCTACTAAATACGACACTTATCCGAATCATTTTATCCTTTTATCCGGTATAAAACATCACTTCCTGGGAGCCACATGAAGCGTCATTTTATCGACTCCCAATATTTCCACGTTCACCCCTTTTTCGACATGTTCATCAGCCGTCGCATTCCATATTTCTCCATGAGCAAATACTTTTCCCTTCGGATTCAGATCGGTAATGGCTTCTCCCGTTTCTCCGATCAGCCCGGTATAGCCGGTTCTGGATTTACGGCTATGAGATTTGACGATCATCATAATCAGCAAAAACGCCACGATTCCTATACCGATAACCACGGGTAAAATCACCGTGTAGGATACTCTCATAAACGGCAAGGGAGAATCGAACAGCATTACGGAACCCAAAAACAGGGAAACGATTCCGGCGATAGTCAATAAACCGAAACTTTGCACTTTCACCTCCAGGACAAATAATACAAAAGCGAGAAACATTAATAACAATCCCGAATAATTCACAGGCAGCAATTGAATTCCATAGGCCGCCACAATTACGCTGATGGCCCCGATGACTCCCGGCAATATTAATCCGGGATTGAAAATCTCTATCATTATGGCCATTGATCCAAGGGACAGCAGAACATAGACGATGGAAGGGTCGGATATAATCGCCAGGAATCTCTGTCTCCAGGTCAGATCAACAGGAACCGTCTCCGCGTTCGCCGTATGCAGAACCTTTTCTCCCGCATCCGTAACCACGCTCATTCCATCGATTTTTTTCAATAAATCTTCCGTGTTGTCCGCCATCAAATCCACTACATTCAATTCCACAGCCGTTTCCGCCGTTATCGAAACGCTCTCCCGTATCGCAGATTCAGCCCAATCCGCATTCCTTCCCCGCAATTCCGCTATCGCCCGCATCTTGGCCACGGTATCGTTGAGAACCTTCTGCGACATGATCGAACCCGCCGCTTTTTCTTCCTGCTCCTTTTCGCTTCCCGGCTGCTCAGGCAAGGGCGTCGCACTCTCAGCTTCTTCTACTTCTTCTACTCCTTCTCCTTCATACTTCTGCCCTTCCTCCGGCGTCTCCTTCAGTTCACTCTCTTTTTCGGCTTCCTCTTTCGCTTTCTGAGATTCCTCCAGTATTTCTTTCAGCCTCTCCGTCAATTCCTTCTGTTCCTCTTCATCAACGCCTTTTCCGTCAAGAGTGACCGGATGAGCAGCGCCGATATTCGTAGCAGGACTCATAGCCGCAATATGCCCGGCAATGGTTATGAATGTTCCTGCAGATGTCGCTCCGGCTCCCCGTGGCGCCACATATATCACTACCGGCACTGCAGAATTCATAATATCGCTTATAATGTCATACGTCGGTTTCAAACCTCCGCCCGGAGTATTCAATTTGACGAGAACACATTCAGCGTTTCGTCTTTCAGCGGTTTCCAGCGCGGCTTCGATGTATTCTCCCGTCACCGGTATTATCGGACCGTCGATGACGGCTTCTATCACTATTCCCCCTCTTCTTTCGCTGCCATTTTTCATATTTTCGGCCGCAGAAACGGTAAATATCAGAATTAAAACGGTGAGGAAAAAGATTGTTTTTCTTCCTGAATTCATTACTGTTGCCTCCTTATGCGAGGTTCTTTTCCTGATCTTAATCTTCTAATATTTTCCTTGTGTTTCACAGCGACCAGCAAGGCTGTGAAAAAAGCTGCAGAAATGATCGCCCAATGTTCATTAAAGGCTATGGCGGCAAGAAAAAGCGTTGCTGCAGCGACGAGCGAAGCCAGGCTGACGTACCAGGAAGAAAGAAGCATGCCGAGCCAGGCTATGAATGCCGGCGCCAAAGCCTGAGGGCTTAGGATCATGAAAGCGCCGGCAGAGGTCGCTACTCCTTTTCCGCCCTGGAAATTCAAAAAAACAGGAAACATATGACCTATCACAGACGCGACGGCGACGGACGCAAGCACAGTCGGAGAATCAAGGAAAAACGAGGCTATACCGACGGGAGCCGAGCCTTTGAGCATATCCGCGAGCAGGACGAGGATCGCTCTTTTGCCGCCGGATGTCCGATAAACGTTCGTCGCTCCAATATTTCCGCTGCCGACCCTTCTGATGTCTACTCCTTTTCGTTTAAGCGCCAGATACCCCACAGGTACGGAACCCATTAAATATCCTATAACAATGAAAAGCAATCCTATCATTTTATTCGTTCAATGCCATGATGGATTCAATAAATTTCGCTCCGGATTCGACCGGCTTCAGCTCAACCGTTATATTATCGGTTTCCTCCAAACAAACCGTCAACGGAGTTATGGGATGCTCCCAACTCAACATGCTTAAATACATCCTGCCGTCTTCCGGCTCCAGGCGCTTATTCAACAGAAAATCCTGAAATTTTTCCAGCGGCTTCTCCTTTTCCTCTTCATCGCTGTTCTCAGAAAATGTATCGCTTTCCTCCCGTTCATCTTCCGCTTCCTCCTGCAATTCGCTTTCAGATTTTGAAGCTTCATTCTCTTCAGTCGCTTTCTGCGCCTGTTCCCAGCTTTCCAGGTATTCTTTCCAGGCCGGGTCCCGAAAACGTATAAATTGCTGCAAAAGAAGCTCTTTTTCCTTTTCCGAAAAAACCCATAAAGGACAGGGGAAGTCATCCATCCCGAATACATACTGCAGCGCCAGCTCGATAAATTGAGGCCGGGCGCTTTTCACGGGGCAATTTTCGCCCAGTTCAGGACATTGATGGTGAATAGCCGGACCTGTGTACTGAAATAAGACCGCTGGTTTGCTTTTTAATCCTGCAAGCCATATTAAATATTTGGCGGCTGGCTCGAAGTCTCCTGCGGCCAAAGCCTCATACGCTGAATCGCATAAAAGGTCGCTGTATCCCGCCGACAGATTCAATTCTTCAAAAGCTTTACGCGCCGAGGTATACTTCAATGACTTCAACGCCGTTATACCCGTTCGCTCAATAATTTCTTTTCGCAAAACGCTCAAATCCCTGCCTTTAATAGACTCATAGATTCTTTCATACTCGTCCGTTCCCCGTATGCGCTGATCAACCAGCGAATTCCAGTAATCGACTATTTGAAATCGCTCGGTATCGTATATTCTGGTCACTGCAGCCACATCGCCCATCGTCGCTGATTGTGCCGTCAGAATATAACGCAGCTCATTCGTATCCTCTATCTTGTCCGACGGCTCCTGACCATCCCCTGCCAACTCCGGTTGCGCCGAACCCTCACTCAGCATGCGCATCCTCTTACGCCAGCCCTCAATCTGAGCATCTTCTTCTCCTTCTCCGTCATCGCCCCCGATATGATCGACAATACGCCTTATCCGTTCCCCTATGACGTAATTTCGCGCCGCACCTGCCAGATTCGATCCCGCAAAAACTTCTTCAGCCTCCCGCGCCTTCCGGTGCAGCATTAAAAACAACGCTTCTTCCAATCGACTGCGGATTTCTTCCGCCGATATCCTCAACTGCGTTAAATGCTCCTCTTCCTGCGTCTCTTTTTTCTTCTTTGAAGCTTTTTTCTCCGCCTTGCTTACCTGGTCGTCCAGACGCGATAAATCCGCTCGCCGCCTGTCATAACTCTGGCGTCTGCTTTCATCCTGGAGGATACTCAGAGCCGCAGAACGACGAAGCCACTCACCCAACTTTTTCTTAAATCCCGCATCCTCCGGATCATCATTTTGTTTCTTCAATAATGCAGGTGAAGACTCCTCTTCGAGTTGACTCACCTGATTTTTTATTTCTTTCACCGGCAATTGAGAACTGATGCCGGCTATCTCGTAATAATCGGAATTCATGCTAAAACATCCATTATGATTAAGTCATAAAAATTTACGATTAATAACATCCCGTCTCATCTGTCGTCGATAAACCCATCGACCTGTAAAGTATACTCCAATTCATAAAAAAGAAAAACCTGATTGAAGAATCAAAAAAAAAACAGTCAACCGGCGCCTTTCCGCAATCTCCATTCACGATTAAAACATTAATGCCGGACAGGCGCGGTGTCTTCTGAGACATTAAGAAACTAAAAACGCCCAGGCAAGACTTTTAATCTTGCCTGGGCGTTCATTCAAGAGGCTGTTGCCGGTGATCCTCTTTTATTCCTCGACCGCTTTGCTGAATTTCATGCTCCCATTTATATACAAATCAATGACGAAAGTTTCGCCGTCGTCCACGTGAAACCAGTCCGGCCCCCATTCATATTCCGCATCCGCTGCTATCGAATAAAACTTGTGGCGTCCGTCATAATACTTGCTCCTGGTCCTCATTTCACTCCACGGCGCTACCGTCCCCACGTAATCGTCATCAATATAATTCTCCACGTAAGCGCCCGTATGGTTGACATATACTATTTTTTCCGTCTCATTCCAATCATCATCCGGATCGATTATCAAACAGCCGGATGAAAAAAGTAACGGCAGTAAAATTAAAACCGCTAACGCTGAACGTCTTTTATTCATTATGACTCCTCCTTTTTCATTCATAACCAGATCAAATGCAGGAATGTTTCCCTGTCGAATCATCCCGGATAGAATTGAAGCAAAACCTGTGCCAGAAATATAAAAGGACGCAGCGGTTGAAATTCAATTGCTGCAACCTGCGATCAGTTCCGATCTTCGGCGAATCGTGTGCTTGACAGGAGACATATGTTACATTTTTTCACGTTGAGGCTTCGAATCCGCCGCAGTTCTCACCGCAGCGTCGTCTCTCCCTGAAAAATGCATCCCCTGTGCTCCTGCGCCGTCTCTTGCACCTGTCATGAATAAGCATCTTTTTCAGCTTGACGAATTTCCGCTTCATTCATGCCGAAATAATGGCCTATCTCATGAATGAGGACTCTTCTGACGATTGCTTTCAGATGTCCGGCGTTACGCGCTGCGGACAGGATGGGAATTCTGAAAAGGACCACGGAATCGGGAGCCACATTGCCGTAAAAAGGGCCCCTGTGTTTAAAAGAAACGCCTCGATATAAGCCCAGAAGAGTACCGGGCGGCCTGACTCCCGTTTTTCTTAAATCTTCCGGAGTGGGCTGGTCTTCAACGAAGACAGACAAATTGTCGATTTTTGTTTTAAAATAATCGGGAAGCCCCTCCCATTCTTCTTTAACCATTTTTTCAAAATCGTCCATACTCAAATTCATGCAACGGGGCAATCGTCTCATAATACCTGATCATTTCCTTTCCAGAATGAAATACGATCGCGATCAATCGGGATCGAATCAGTATCAATATTAAAAAAGCTTCCATAAATGTCAAATTTCGGGATGAGCGCCGGTATTGATGACTTAAACTGAAAAGTGCAGGAAACGTCGATTATTCCCAGTTGTCCTGGAGTATCGCCTTCCACATGTGCATTCGGACAGCCTTATGGGGATTACATCCGTTTAATGCCTCGCAGAACTTCCGGTTCAACCTGACCAGCATGGCGTTCAACTCATCAAGATTCAACAGGTCAACTTCCGGCAATCCCTTTATTGGAAGATTTCGAAAGTTATATTTGCAGGCATCGACATAGAATTCGCCGTCATCATTTATTTGAACTTTGACGGGCCAGCCGTGAGTTCTACAAATCAGCGGACGGTTCTGATATATAATGCATCTGTGATTATATAAAAAGGGACATTCGGCCTGGGCCGCCTCAGCGTCCGACATGCAACTGTAAACCAGCGCCTTGCTTTCCACCATGAGGCGTTCGGAGAGCGCCAGTTTCTCAAAGCCCTGCCGGATATGATAACCTTCAATAATGAATACCGTAAATTCATGCGAACAGCATTCATCGCAGCCGGGTTTGCAATTAACGGCCGCTCCGTATTTTTTCTTCATCAAAGAAAGGCTGTGGTCCACAGCCCCGATCAGCTTCAAATAAGTTTGATATATTCGTTTCTCGTTCTTCATTCCGCCCATGATAACATCATGATCATAAAAAATCCCAAGCCTCCGATCCGTCACTCATTGTAATTGTAATGAAAGATCGACAAATATCAAGACGACGCGCAATAAACATCATCCAATGAAATTCATTAATTACAGGCAATTAAATAGATATATTTTTATTTTCCCTTTTACTCGACCGTGATTCATCATGCCGTCTCTTCAACCTTGAATGTTTTATTTCAGGAGATCAGAAGCATTTTCACGGCATGTTGAGACCATGAATCGAAATAAGATCGATGTAATCGATTTCAATATCTCCGTTTCCGTAGTGGAAGACCCTGAATTCAATTCCACCTTTTCCGTCATGCCGGAAGGGCAACAGTATATCATTGTATTTTTTAACTTTAATTTGTCCGTTACGTAAATGTTCAACCAGGACATCTTTTTGATTAAGGACAAGGGCGCCGCGTTTTTCGACCGCTTCGATACAGGTTATGGGAATATCGTCATCCAGGTCTTTCGAGCAGGACATCTTAATATTGCAAACGGCCTGGAAGTTACCCGGCGGTAAGGCTATGTAAGGTCCGAAAATCAAGTAATTCGGTTCATCAATCGCTTCAGCGGACATGATCGCCCCGCCTGAAGCCTCGCTGCGTTCGGCAATTCGCCCTGTGTTGCCCGGGAGTTCTTCAGCTTCAATTCGCAATGCCTCGTTTTTGCGGAAATGATATTGAGGAGCGGGAGATCGACGAAATCGGCGCTGTTCGGAAAAAGGTCCTCTTTTATTTCCTGGTCCTGCAGCAGCGACCGACCAGCAGTAAATTCCGGGCGATATACTGTCCCAGGCAGCTTGACCGATTATGCGATCGAGGTTCGTATCGTTTATTTGCAGTTCGTTGATTTCCTCCTTTGAAAACAGGGAACGGAATCTGACGATGTAATTTTCAGCGCCGTCGACAGGCTTCCATTCGAATCTAAGACGGCGACGACTGATTGAATTGTCCGCAGGAGAAATTATTCCCGGGGGGCCGAAATTGCCGTCAGCGTTCTCCCGAACAGATAAATTCTGATCCGCCGGAAGCGCTTCATTCATACCGTTCTGGAGATATCCAAGGGCCTGAAGCATTTCTCTGTGGGGTTTATCGACTGTATGACCGGTTTCCGTCTGAACATCAGCTTCGATTCTATTTTTTATGAATTCAATTAGTTTTTTTGCTTCTTCCGATTCATCCGGAGATTCAGGATTCGATTCGGACGGATCATCAGAAAGATCGTATGCGAAAATTCGATGCTCATTCCACCAGTATCCTTCCTCAACAGGAGAATAACAGGCTTTCAGAAGATTATTGACTGCGCACCGGAGTCTTTGCGCTGGTTCAATCTGATCGGGACCTATCTCGATATAAAGAGGCCGCATTTCTTCAGTTTTATCTTCTGCTCCGGGATGAATATTGAATCCGTCGAGATCGAGCTCCTCGTCTATATTCAGCATTTCTAAAATTGTAGGCATAATGTCGACCAGGCTGACCGCCCGCTCGATCAGCGTGCAATCAGAATCTATGCCGGGACGCCATATCAACAGGGGGACCCTTACGGAAGCTTCCGACAATCTCCAGGAATGATCGAAAAACAGGTCTTCTTCTCCGAAGCATTCTCCGTGATCGGCCGTTAAAATGATGACGCTTTTTTCCAGAAGTTCTAGTTCGGCCAACCGGTAGAAAAATTTTTCCAGGCAACGGTCGGAATATGATATTTCACCAAGATACATTGACTGATAGTAGGTAAGGTCTGTAATGGATTTATCTTTGATGATCGAGGGAATGGAACCCCGGTCGATGTTAATGGGGAATTTTTTCGTTCGGGAAGATTGGGAGTAATGCATTTCATCATATGGCGACGGGGGAGCGTATGGCGCATGCGGATCGAAAAGATGAAGCCAGAGGAAGAAATTATTTTCAGGTTCTCCGGATATCCATTCCAGTGCATTGCTGACGGTTTCTCCGGCAGCTCTTTGCCATCCGAAACCCGTATCATCCGTTACGTCGAATCCTTCCGCAAGCCCTGAACTCGAAGCCAACCCCCGTAAACTTAAAAAAGCCCCGGTCCTGAAACCTCGCTTTTTCAATATTGGAGCTAGCAGCGGAAAGTCCCGGCCCTCAAGGAGGCGACCGGCGTTAGAGCGCAGGCCGTGGCGATCAGGCGCCAGCCCCGTCAACATGGAGGCATGCGATGGAAAGGTGCAGGGAATCGGGCAGTAAGCATTGATGAACTGCATTCCCTTCCTGGCCGGCATATCCATGAACCGGGTTTTAGTCTCCCCGGAACCGTAGCAGCCTACTTTGTCGGCCCTTAAAGTATCCACGCTTATCAAAACAACGTTGGACGGCGGCTCTGTTCCGCCGCAACACAGCAAAAAACCGATTAATACAATAATCAACAACGCAAAACATGTCAGGACCCACGAAGTCGAAAAAAGAGGCATGATGCCCTGTTTTCCGCCCCAGAAGTCGCCGGAAAACAAAAATCCTGCTGTTCGCAAACCTCTTTTAATAACTCTTTTCAACCCGTTCCTTTCTATTTTCCTAATTATTCTCCAGGCAGCGCCTTTGAAATTATTTCTCACAGGACCGTTTCTTGACGGCTGATTCAAACAAAGACAATATTATTGAGCGCCAATTCACTGTCGGTGTCAAGTTTTAAGGGTCCGGGTTAATTCAAGGTAATGGGATGTACCGGATTAGTTTTGCGGGTTCGCTCTGATCATCTGATGAAATCCCCTCTCCAGGTCTACTTTCAGCTCCTTTCTTGACTATTGCGGCGCTATTCTTATAATCAGTAATGCCGTTTGATTCTAAACGGTTCAGCCCGCCGTTGTTTATTTCATTTAAAAAATTAACATTAAAAAGCAAGAAAGGAACAGAAAGATGAATCGGTTTCAATGTGTGTTGGCGTTTTTGGCATTAGGGCTGATGTTTCAAGGTTTATCAGCGATTCAAGCGGAAGAATTTCCTGAAATTATGTTTATTCTGGATGCGTCCGGAAGCATGTGGGGAACGGCGGGCGGAGAAACCAAAATAGAAGCGGCCAGGAGGGTTTTCGACAGAATCGTACCCGAATTGCCGGCAGAGGTTAACTTGGGATTAACAGCGTACGGCCACAGAAGAAAAGGCGATTGCAGCGATATTGAAACCATCGTTTCCTGCGGCGCTGCAGAGAGAAACATGTTATTGGATGAGGTGAGCAAACTGAATCCCAAAGGAATGACGCCGATTGCCGATGCGGTGAAATCAGTGACCGATGTTTTGAAAACAAAAGAAAATGAAACCACCATCATCCTGGTGAGCGACGGAGAAGAAACCTGTCACGCAGACCCATGCGGAGTCGTCCGCTCGCTGAAATCTTCAGGCATAAAATTTATCCTTCATGTCGTGGGATTCGACGTCGATCATGTCCAGAAAGAACAACTGTCATGCCTGGCTGACGCAGGCGGCGGCGAATACTACGGAGCCGAAGATGCCGAATCGCTGTTGATCGCGCTGGAATCGGTGAAAAGCGAAGTCGAAAAACAGGTCGAAAAAGCGAAAACAGTGAAAAAAAGCGTTACGACAAAAATAGGCAAATTGCGATTATCTTTTCCTTTCGGAAGCGACATAAGCATCAATGAAATAAAAGTCATCAGAACTTCCGACAATAAAACAGTCAAAACGGTTGAAGACCCCGGCGCCGAATCTTTGCATCCCCTGCTTTCAGGCGAATATGAACTGCTCGTTGGATTTGCGAATCCGAATTATAAACCACCCACCGAAGTTTCCTTCGGGACATTTGAAATCAACGGCGGAGAAACGACAGATGTCGAAAACGGCGTTGTATCGTTCAACGTCGCCGAGTCATTGAATGAAATGTCCATAGCTGCAGTTACGGTCGCATCCGATATGCCTGACGGAGTTTCCGTCACTCTGGAATATCATGGAAACGATTATTACCTTTTTAAACCCAAACCCGTTCCGGCAGGGACCTATCATTTCAGCATACTCTACAACCGCAGTCCGGAAGAAACGATCATAGCGGATAATATTCAAGTAAAAGCAGGAGAACAAAACGTCATTACCCTGGATTCAGGCATTATCCTGGTGCAACCCTCTGATGCCCTGGGCAGCGTCTCCGGCTGGAACCTCATACCGGCAGGCAACGAAAAACCGATACTCCAGGTCAGAAGACGTTGGGACAACCAGGAACCGCTCTGGAGACCGTTCGCTGTCCCCGAAGGAACTTATGATCTCCTTCTCATCTTAAAAGGAATGGATGAACCCCTGCCCGTCGGCGAAGGTATAGTCATTTCTGCAGGCGAATTGGCGGAGTTTGATTCGGGTTTCTGAGCGCTTGGGTTCTTTGAACCTCACCCCCCGGCCCCCTCTCCATGAATGGAGAGGGGGAGTAAGATTGGGTTATTTTTTGGCGGGTTAGGGGGTTTAGTTTGGTTTTTTTAACGGGGATTTCAATCAGTCAAAGCTTTTATGAAAAAATGCAGCCCCGGTAAGATCAGTTCAAAATTTTCGTTTCTTCCTAAGACGGTTAATGTTCAGACGACGGTTTCTGTGTATAGAAATGATTTCATATTCCAGTTGTCCCTTCTGTCCTTTAGGTCCCTTAGGTCCCTTTGTCCTCTCATTAAAGCCCCTGCCCGAATTCAATCACATAGTAATCGCCCCTGGTATAGTTCACTTATTCGTTCAGCATGGCGGTGATCAGATATCCGTGTTTTGACGTTACATTTTTAGGGACTGATCAAACCGGGGATACGCTTCTTTCAAGACTTTTGACAGTTTGTTTCGATAATCGTGCGTCGGGATCGGGATCGAAATCCTGATCCACATCGAAACAAAATGATGAGAAATTCGGGCAGTACGCAATCTGCAAAGGGCCGTGAGATATAATATTTTCAATACGCGTTTATGGTTCCATAAGAAGAAAAACAACCCCTGATAATGCTGGACAGTCACACTTTAATCTTTCACAACTGTTTGCAAATAATTTTTCAATAATATTGGCAAATCGAACGAAAATGAGTTATATTCAAATCGGCAACAATTTTGAGGGAGGTAAAAAATGAAGTGCAGGCAAATATTTTTTGTCGCCTTTTTCTTTCTTTTTTTTCAGATAGCGGTCGATTCGGCATTGGGAGATGCCCAGAAGCCGGATTGGGCCATCGGCAACAGTTACACTTTTAATCTTAACATAGAAGCTTCTGCGGTATTTGACGGCGGGAGTATCGATCTGACGTGCTGGTCGGACAGCATACCATATTCAGTAACGGGCATGGACGTCAAAACTTTGACTCACGGCAGTCAGGCGACACATGAAGTTTATATTCTTGAATATTCGGGCGGCATATCGGCTTCGGGAACAGCGAACATAACGGACCCCATTCAATTGAATGCACCGGTGGAACTGCGCAACGCTTCTATTGACGGCGAGGTGTGGATAAGGACGTCTGACCTGGCCACTGTCAAATACTACAGGCATATCACGGGTGAATGCTGGGTCAAGCCTTTGTTCGTTTGGCAGTATGCGGGCCCTACGGAAATATGGGAAAACGAAGAATATGATCCTCCTACTCAAGACATCTATTTCCCGGCATCAGTCGGTGACGTCTGGACGAACTATTTGACGATTTATGCTTTCGGTCATACTTATGCGGACCTGGAAGTATTCGGCATTCCTTTTTTAATAGATGAAGATTTCGACGACAGCCAGGATTTCATGTTCGAATCAAGCACGCTTTTGCAGGAATGGATGAATTCCTGCTGGTCCTATAAGGCGTATCATGCGGATTCATTATCCGATGCGGCAGAGACTTACTGGTATTGTCCGGAATCGCTCTGGTTTTCAAAATTTTTAATTCAGAATTTAGTGATCGGCGACAGCGGATTAAACGTTGAAGGAGTGGAAATGAACCTGGTGAATTACAGCGTAACGACGGCGACGCCTGGACCAACGGACACGCCGACACAGGCTCCAACGTCGACGCCGACTCTGACCCCGACGCAACCGCCGACATTAACCTATACGCCCACACAGGAATCGACAGCGACAGATACGCCCACAGCGATCCTTACGGATACGCCGTCTGCGACGCCGACTCATACGCCAACGGGGAATCCCACAGCGACCCCGACAGAACCGCCTCCCCCAACATCAACGCCCACCTTAACCCCCACCGAACCCACGGCTCCCACATCGACTCCCACATTAACTCCAACTGAACCGCCGTTTCCTACATCCACGCCGACCAGAACACCGACGGAGATACCCACAGAATCGCCGGAACCGACTTTCAGTCCCACTTCGACTTATACGAATACGCCTCCGCCCACCAGGACGCCGACCAGGACGCCGACAGATTATCCCACTATCCAGAGCACGCCGTCTGCCACTCCCTATATTCCCACGACTCCATCAATCACGCCGACTTATATTTTTACCATGGTCCCAACAACGACTCCTGAACCTTTCACCGGCGTTCGAATAAGACTGAACAGCACGTATTTCACTCCCGGAGATTACTTCGATCTTAAAGTTCTTCTCGGAAACGAAGGCACTACGCGAGACGTGGACCTTTACGTACTCCTCGAAGTTTACGGCCAATTCTGGTTCTATCCCAACTGGACACAGGAGCTGGACAGTTATCCGACATACCTGAGAAGAGGATTCTCGCTGCTGGATATTCTTGCTTTTGAATGGCCTGACGTCCCGGACGCCGCCACCGGATTGCATTTTATCTCCGCGGTTACTCAGCGTAATAATTTCAATATCATTGGCGAATACGACATGATCGAATGGGGATTCGGTCCTTATTGACGCAAAAAACATACTATCCCGCTTTCTCTTATGACAAAATGATTCTCCCGTTACGAAAAGTGAATTTATAAAATCCTGAACTCCCGAAATTACGTCAGAAAAAATTGTAAATAGTCTGATGAAACTGAAACCAGACAATCGATCATAGTATTTATAAAGTAAAGCTCCTGAGGCTTCGGCATTGGGACAAGAGAGACAATTCATTATATTTAAATAAAAAAACATTAAAAATGTATTCGTTATAGTAATCGTTGTCGGGCCGTAACTCCGACCCTTGACATTAATGAATTTAATTTTTAGTCTTTCCATTGAGTTAGCGTATTTGACGTCTCCGGAGCACGTCAGCGAACGCGATGAATTGTGTGAGACGTCGCTTTTCCTGATTTGAATAAGTCCCTGGATAAAAACGGGTTACGATAAAAGGCAATGATTCCCTATACTATTCGAAAAATAATCGAGGTTTTCAACACGCCCTTGATGTTTGTTCTGACGACTCTAACGCTGTTGATCATACTGTTTTCGGCTTTTGCAGGTTATTCGATGCACGCGGTGAACATATTAAACAACCCGCTGCCTGTGAACTATGGAGAAGGAACCTTGCTGAATCTCTGCGTGGAGCTGGCAGAGAAGGGCAATTACTATTGGGACATACATGAATATCCCTTTATTCACGGGGCATATCCGCCGGTTTTCATGCTGGCATCGTCTCCGCTCATTAAAATGTTCGGCCCCAGGTTCATAACAGGCCGGATTCTGTCGATCCTGGCTACCATACTGATCGCTCTCATTATATATCGAAAAGTGCGGGGATATTCGCAAAACTCTCTTCTTGCCGTCATCTTCGGACTGTTCGTTTTTACGCCTAATTTCGTATATGAATTTTCGCCGTTAATGAGAGTGGACATGCCGGCCATTTTGTTCAGCCTGCTGGGACTTTATTTTTACTTCAGGTACAAACCCAAAAATTCACCCGCCAGATTCCTTTGTCACATCTTTTTTATACTCGGCTTTTACACCAAGCAAAACGCACTGGCCGCTCCCCTGGCGCTGTTCGCCTGGCTGGCGTTAGTTGAACGAGACTGGAAGGAAATGTTCCTCAACTTGAGTTTATACCTGGCGCCGTTGCTGGGAATTTTTCTGATATACAACCAATCGACGGACGGAGAATTTTACCGGCATACGATTCCCTATATGGAATTTTACGAGATCAATTACTCCTTTTCACTGGCCTGTTACTGGAGTTTCATCAAACGGACCTGGCTGCTTTTGATTTTATCCGCGGTTTCTTTATTTCAATTCAGAAGGCTGAACATTTACACGTTTTATTTCCTTTTCGCTTTCATTTTTCTGGTCACTATCGGAAAAGCCGGCGCCTACATCAATTACTTTATAGAACCTTTTCTGGCGCTCCTCATTCTCAGCGCTTTTTCTGCTCATGATTTTTCAGGTTTCATAAAAAGAAACGCTTTTTTCACGTTATTGAACGTCATTTTAATAGTGACCGCCCTGCAACTCATGCCGTCCTTCAACAAATACCAGGATGCCTGGGAAAGGATCACAGACGCAAAATATGGAATCATGCAGGAAAAACAACTGGAGGCGACGCGGTATCTGCTGAATCTTTTCGAGGGAGAAGTCATCGCCGAAGAAATGGGTCACCTGCTGATCAGCGGCAAGGAAGTGATTTTCGAACCTTTTCAATTCCAGCAGATGGCCGAACAGGGACTATGGGACCCTTCCGTTCTGATTCAGGACTGCTTTGAAGAAAAATTTCCCATTATTCTATCCGGTAGAATCATCGAATCCATGCCCGGGATGACCGACTGCATCAAGAAGCATTATTTTGAACTGCGTCCTCATTCGAAAATTTACGTACTGAAAAAATACAAGGAAAAAATCTGTACAGACCCTTACCTCAAGAATTTGAAGATATGTCGATAAAGCGGCGTATGTTCAAGCAGGCGAAATGCCTGTAATCCCGGCGGAATGTTTCGAATTAAAAGCGCCGAGCATTCACAGACGTATCGGACATCCATATTCGCTTCAGAGATTAGCCGGGGGGACCTGACCTTCCGAAAACGGTTTTGATGCGGTTCTGTTCCGTAATTTGGATTCATTCGAAATAATTTGTATAATGGGAAGCGTCGGTTTTTAACCGAAGGGTAGACGGAAAGCTGAAAAATTCATCATGACGATAAATCAAATATTTTTATGGCTGCATGCCTGTCCCTGCATATCCTCCCGGAGGACATCGAAAATGTGCGAGACATCATCGCTGCCGGATTATTTCGAACCGCGGTTTTGGGATATGTCGGCATCAGAACTCAATATTTTTCAGGAGAAATAAAATGACGAGAAAACTGAGCATATTGATTACACTTTTTATTCTATTGTGCTGGAGTTATTCTGCGGCATTCGATGCGCCGGATGCGGAATGGGAATCGATACGTGAAATGCAGATTCACAGGCCGGAGATGCTAGTGTCGCCGACAGGCGCTTTTCATTCATATAAAGAAGGTCTGGGGTGGAATAAGCCGGTCTGGATTGAATTTTTGAACCGTTACGGCGATCAATGGGACATATCGATCGATCATCGGAGCGGCAGGCCGGATTTGATTCAGGGCAGCGGTATTCCCTGGATTCCGGGAGATGGAAACGATCTGGGGGAAGAGTATCTGGATCAGTATGGCCTTGAAGCCGGCGAAGTTCCTGATCCTGCTTTTTTTGAATATTTAGCGTTGCGATTCATAGATGAACATTCGGGACTCTTTAAAGCGGACAGGGAACAGATCAAATTCGACGAGCAGGGTTCCTATTTCAGCGAACGATACGTATCGCTGCGATTTACACAGAAATATAAAGGCACAAGAGTATGGAAGAGTCATTTATTTTTTCGGATAAACAACGGGAATCTGATCCAGTTCGGCAGTCATTTTTTTGAAAACGTGACATGTTCAGCAGAGTCGGAAATAGGTTCTGAGGAGGCTTTCGACAGATTACGGCGCTATCTTTCTCAGCGGTTGCCGGGAGAATATTACATAGTGAGGCCGATAGAAAAGATGTTCGTCCCTGTCGCTTCAGAAGGAAAAGATTACAAGGCGGGAGAACCGTTCGAAGGGGAAGAGGGAACCGGCTATGATCACAAGCTGGTATACGAGTTGTATATAGGAAGCGAGACCAGTTCGATAATCTGGCATGCGCTGACGGACGCTCATACGGGCGAGCTCTTGATATTGCAGGATGCCCGGAAGTTCGGCGTGGTTCAGGGTGGAATATATCCCGTGACGAACAGCGAACCGGAAGTAATTCGTTCATTTCCTTATGCGGCGGTCAGCAACAACGGGACGAAGACAGCGGACCTGGGCGGCAATTATTTTTACGACGGCGGCATGACAAGCTGCAATTTAAATGGATTATATGTCCGAATCAGTGACTCCTGCGGAACAGTCGATTTATCGAATTCCTTTTATCCCGGGAATCTGAATTTCGGGTCGGGAGCCGGAACGGACTGCTCAACGCCCGGTTTCGGAGGCGGCGGTAACACTCACACGTCTCGAAGCTGTTTTTATCTGATGAACTGGATGAAGGAAAAGATAAGGTATTATCAGCCTGGATTAGCTTATTGGGTGGACGGGAAGTTGAGGGCGAACGGAAACATCAACAGCACCTGCAATGCTTACTGGGACGGAAGCAGCGTTAATTTTTACAAATCCGGCGGAGGCTGTTCCAACACGGGCGAACTTGCGGCAGTGATACTCCATGAAACGTCTCATGGACTGGACGATCACGATCAGAACGGGTTCTCGGCCGACGAAGGTTCCGGGGAAGCGTACGCGGATACGGGAGCTTTTTTGATGACTCATTCGTCCTGTATCGGTCACAATTTCAGACCTGGAGTTCCCTGCAGTTTAGGATGCGATTCGAGTTGCACGGGTGTTCGTGATGTTGATACTGCAGAAGATGTAACAGTTTGGAACATCGAATCGTCTCCGGCGGATTGCGACCGTTGGAGCTGCCCTTATTGGGGGTATATGGGACCCATGGGATATGAGGGGCATTGTGAGAGTCTGATAGCGAGCCAGGCCTGGTGGGATGCGATAAAAGCGGTGCGCAACGAAGTAGGCGATGATACGGGATGGGTCTGGG
This sequence comes from uncultured bacterium, assembly GCA_964619725.1. GTDB lineage: Bacteria > CSSED10-310 > CAZUFC01 > CAZUFC01 > CAZUFC01 > CAZUFC01. The sequence goes on from CAZUFC010000068.1 coordinate 33,785, forward strand.
CCGACAGACTCTGGTATATTGGACTGGCCGTGTTCGACAGGGCTTACCAGTTGGTTTCGGGCGGACGCTGCAATCCCGGCGCGCAGGTGAACGGCTGCAACAGCGACAGTTATTATAACGTTTTACTGGGTATCGACGACGATGACGGAAATCTGGCTAACGGCACACCTCATGGCTGCAGAATCTGGGAGCAATTCAACGCTCACGGAATAGCATGCGGCATGCAACCTCAATGTTTTTCCTCCTGTCCGTCCGTAGGAAGGCCTGAAATTGAAGCATTCAGTACGGGCGGAGCGGCCATGATAACCTGGGAAGAAGTCGCCGGAGCCGATTCATACGAAATATTCCGTAACGACATCGGATGCGATTACGGCTGGTTCCCCATGGGCATCGTCGACTCGACATTCTGGCCTGATCATGAAGTCGCCGTAGACAGAACGTATTTTTACGCTGTCCAGGCCATCGGTGAAGATACGGATTGTCGAGGACAAATCTCCGAATGCGAATCCGTCGTCATTATCGCCGGTCCGACTAATACTCCAGGTCCGCCCACGAATACGCCCACCATTACCCCTACGCCCACTCCCAGTCCCTGCATCTGGGCCGGATTCAATCCGCTCGAAAATCCCGTGGACGATAACCGCTACGACAATACCACCTACTTCTACGATGACGGAGATGGAACCGGCAGCGTCAACGAAAACGGCGTTTTGACGGGCTGGTCTGTTAAAGCCATGGCTGCTGGTCAAATAGCTCTGCGTATCATCAGACCCCTGGCAGGAAACCAATACTCCTTCGTCGGCGGTTCGCAAATGGTCAATGTCTCCTACGGCTTCAACGACTTTCCCGATTCGCTCAATATTCCCGTCCAACAAGGTGATATCGCCGCTCTCTATTATCCCGCCGGTAATGCTGAAATCGGACTGAACGGATCAAACGATTATTTGTGGTTTTACGAAGGCGACGTTGCTGATACGGTCACCTTCACCAGAGGAGGAAATTCTTCCCGAAACGGCTACCAGCTAGTCAGAATCTACGGCGACTGCGACGGTACTCCAACACCCACTCCAACGCCGACTCCTACAGCAACATCCGATACTATGCCTACCATAACGCCCTCTCCCGAACCCACTGAAAATTATCTCCCCGATGAACTATGCATGGTCCTGGAACTCAACCAGTCCCTATATACCGAAAACGACCCTTTCAAACTGACTTGCCGCTACTTTAACCCCGATACCCCCGAACTCCTGCAGCAGTTCATTATCCTGGATTGCAACGGCCTCCTGTTCTTCTGGCCCTCCTGGTCATCCTTCGTCGATTATGAATACTTATTCCCCGTTCAAAACGTCTGGACCCAGGATACTATTCTCGATTTCATCTGGCCCGAAAACTCCGGAGCCGCCGACGGCCTGGTTTTCTTTGGAGCTTTCCTCGATCCGGGCGATATGACTCTGGCGTGCGATATCGCTTCCGCTGAGTTCGGTTTCAATTAGTGCCTGTCCATAAACTCGAATCTCAATTCAAAAAATATTGGTGGACAGCCACTAATTAGACTGGCAGGCATTTAATTTTAAATCGAGATTCGCTTTTATGGGCAGGCGCTTGTTTACTTCGTTCTAAACACCAAACAATCTGTCATTTTATTTCGATTTCGATCACGATTGCGATACCGATGCCATACCGATTACGATACCGACTCCGATACCGATACCGATCACGATTGCGATGTCGACACAAATTGTCAAAAGTCTTGAAAGAATTCCCGGCTTGATCAGTCCCAAAAAATGCTAATTACTTTGGCGATATCGTGCCTCAAACAACATGCATCTTGAATTTATTTTGATTATTCATTAATCTTTGGTGAACTCTCTTCGACCGCATCCTTCACGGCCAGTCGAAATTAACGATTAAACTCATGGGCTCCGGCAGACACAATGACTGAAAAAATTGAAACAATCGCCTGCGATATTTATTCACGCTATTCGCATGCCTCGGAAATTCTCGATATTCTGATGAAATCCGTTTCTCGCCCCCTTGTTCTCGACGTCGGAGGCCAACAAAATTTTTTAAAACGTTTCCGGCGGCAATACCAGGTGATTATTGCGGATACGTCGCCCTTGTCGAAACAATCGGCCGTTCAGGCCGACGGACTCCATTTGCCGTTCAAAGATAATTGCTTCGATGCCGCAGTCAGCCTGGATACTCTGGAACATATAGCGCCTCGGTCAAGAGAAACATTCATCAGCGAGTTGATAAGAACGACTAAAAAATACGTTGTTCTCAGTTGTCCGGTAAATTCCGCGGAGGCGGTTAAGGCCGAAAACCTTCTGGCTGAATTGTATTCAGGGATAACGGACCAGTCTCATGCTTTTCTGAAGGAACATAGCGAAACAGGCCTGCCACAACTCGAACAAATAGAAAAAATCGCCCGGAAATTGGAGTACAAAGCCTCCTTCCAACCCTCATTTTTCCTGCCACATTGGTTCATCATCATGACGCTGCAACTCGCATTGGAAACGCTGCCCTTCGGCAATCCACTGATAAAGGAATTCAACGCTTTTTACAACAGATGTTTTCTGAAACGAGACAGACGCATACCGGCCTATCGTTACATGATCATCCTTCATCCGGAACAGGAATCGCTCGAACTTCCGGGAACGCTCCCGGATAAATCGAACTCTTACGATCCGCTTTTCAATAAATCAAGATCACTAATAGAAAAACTCATCGACTATTGCAAAAACGCCATAGAAACGAAAAAGTTATACGAGGAGATAAAAACCGGTTCCGGGTTCGAGAAAGCCTTTCGTGATTTGCAGTCTTACTGCAGACGGGTGCATGAAGAGAAGGAGGCCCTGGAAAAGGAAAACAAGCGAATCTACGTTGATTTTACAGGGTTGAGCGAAACTTATGCTGAATTGAAAAAAGCCTACGAAAGACTGGAAAAGCATATTCAGGAATTGAGCGAACAGAATGAGCTGATATTTAATCACCGCACATCGCTGGAGAAGACATACGACCGGTTTGCTGAGAGATATAAATCGTTGGAAAAGGAGCATGCCCGCGTTTCTGAAAGCCGTGAGGAGTTAGAAAATCGATTACAGGAGAAGGACAAGGAGATACGGAATCACAAGAGTCATATAAAGCAGGTAGAGGATTTTATTGAAAAGGAACGGGCTGATCACAGGGAAAAACTGTTGCGGCTCGAAAAATTGACCGGCGAATACGTCGAACTGTCCGGTTACACAAGTAAACTGAAGGAACAACTTGACAGAAAAACAGAACATGCGAAGGAACTGGAAGATTACGTTCATGAATTATTGTCGAAGCTTCGCCGTTATGATTCATAGAGGATGTGACAAATGAGCAGAGCGCTGATATTCGGATTATGTCCATTGCCGTTTGAAAATACGATTAAATCTTTCGGACCCGGCATAAGGGTCTGGCAATTCATTCAACCTTTATTAAAAGCCGGTCATGAACCGGCATTGGCGGCTTTCCGCATACCCGGGACTTATCCTCGCACGATTGATCCGATTGTATTCACCGACCGTTGGGGGTTTCCTTACTGGTCGATGGATCAACAGCTTTTTGAGAACCGCAAGCATATAGAAGAGATTTACAGAAAATTCAGGCCTGACGTCATTCTTGCCTGCACTATTTTCAGCACAAAAGCGCCGATCATGCTTCAGCCGAAGGAACCTTTGTGGATAGACCTTTTCGGCCATGTAATGGCGGAAGCACAGGCTAAAGCCTACCGGTACGACGATGATTCTTACCTTTATCATTTCTGGAGTTATGAGCGGGAAGCGATATGCAACGGAGACGTATTTTCATCGGTTTCGGAATCGCAAAGGCATGCGACCATCGGCGAATTAGGGGCTATGGGGCGACTGAATCGTCTGACCACGGGATATGAATTCGTTTATTCGATTCCCTGCGGCGTTGAAAATTCTCCTTACGAACATGACAGGAAAGTTCTTCGGGGATTAGATGTTGATGAGGATGATTTCGTCGTTTTGTGGAGCGGCGGTTATAACACCTGGACGGACATCGACACGTTGTTCCAGGGTATTGAAATTGCTATGTCCCGAAACCCCAGGATCAAATTCGTCTCTACCGGCGGCATGATTGACGGACATGATGAAAAAACTTACCCGGCCTTTCTGAAGCTGATAGAGGCTTCTTCTTATCGGGAACGTTTCATTATGAAAGGTTGGGTGCCGAAACAGGACGTTCACAATTATTACTTTGAATCGAATGTCGGCATAAATATCGATAAATTCATGTATGAAGGTATGTTCGGAAGCAAAAACAGGGTTCTGGACTGGATGAGAGCAGGATTGCCGGCCCTGGTGGGTGAATTGTGCGAATTATCCCTGATGCTTGAAAGTCAGGAAATAGGATTTAAATATCCCTTGGGAAAACCGGAAATGCTGGCTGAAAAAATAATCGAGCTTTCGCTGAACAAAGATTATGTGGCTCAGGTCGGAAAACAGGCGCTTCAATACGCCATGGAACATTTAACATTTGAAAAAACGGTCCAGCCGTTCCTTCAATGGATGGAAAAAGCCGAACCAGCCCCTGATAGATACGTCCAGATTAATTTCGTGCAACCCTCCATGTATTCCCCGAATAAGAACGATGAATGCGGAACGTCGAACAAGGCCGCTGCATCCCTGCGCCGTGAATTGATCCAAAAGAAACGCCAGATCGATCAAATCGAACATTACGTCAGACATATAGAAAACGAATTAAGAAAAAGAGACCGTTTTTCATCCAAGGAACTGCTCTATCTCGCAGCGGTAAAATTCAAAAGAAGATTTCAAAATGTTAAATGCGCTCAAGCCCTGCCCTTCAGCGCTTTGCCGGAAACGCCAAAGGTATCGGTCGTTATTCCCCATTACAATGGAGCCTCTTATATCAGGGGCTGTCTTCAGTCGGTTCAGGCATCCGGCTGGGCAAACTACGAAATCATAGTCGTCGATGATGCTTCTGAAGACGAGTCCCTGACGATCATCAGAAATGAATTTCCAACAGTTAAAGTAATGAGAAACGAAAAAAATATGGGATTCGCCGCTTCCTGCAACAGAGGCATTCGAGAAGCCGGCGGCCGCATAATCATATTGCTGAACCAGGATACGATCGTGGGGCCGGACTTCATTGAACAGATGGCGAAACAACTGATGCTGAATCCGCTGACAGGCATCGCCGGAGCAAAATTATATCAGGAGGACGGTCATACTCTGCAACATGCCGGAGGCATTCTGCACGATAATGCTCTGACCGATCACAGGGGCGCCGGCGAGACGGATGACGGAAAATATCAGGAGATCGCCGACGTCGATTACGTCACGGGCGCTGCCATGGGTTTCCGGACAGAACTGATTGAACGTATCGGTCTGCTTGATGAAGGTTACAGGCCGGCCTATTTTGAAGAACTCGATTTTTGCCGGCGTACCGTTGATGAAGGCTTCAGAGTCGTCTTCCTGCCCCAGGCGGCCGCCGTTCACTTTGAATCCGTCGTCAGCGGCAAACTTTCGAAAAAATTCCTCAACCGATACCATAAAAACCGTATACGTTACGTGCTGAAAAATTACGGTTTAAAAGAAATGGCGACCCGTTTTCTGAAAGCCGAAGTTAAATGGCTCGTTAAAGCCAAACCGAAAGATCATATTCCCGCGCTGCTTAAGGCCTACATCATTAATTTGGTCCTACTGCCCGAAACCTTTGCTGCCCGCTTCTCGTCAGGAGCGTGGCGAAGATGAAAAACATACTGGTACTCGGCATGTGTCCCCTTCCCGGAGACAACGAAACCCAAACCATAGGTCCGGGAAAAAGAACCTGGCAGTTCGTCAAAACGCTGCTCGATCACGGTCATCATGTCTGCCTCATCGCCAGCAGGCATAAAGGCGCCTACACGGAAAGAAAACATCCCCGCATTGCGGCGGAAACTCACGATTCCCTCATACGCTACACCGTAGACCAGGAAATATTTGAAAATAGAAAATGGATACAGCATATCCACGATAACTTCAGACCCGACGTCGTTCTGGGCGCTACCGTTTATCCCTCCTATATCGCCTGCGGCCTCAATACCGATAAACCCATCTGGGCCGATCTCTTCGGACACATTATGGCTGAAGCGCAAACCAAATGCAGACTCTTCGACGACGATTTCTACCTCCTGAGATTCTGGAACTATGAACAAAGAGTCATCGATAAAGCCGATATATTCTCCGTCGTCTCAAATCCCCAATTGCAAGCCACCATTGGAGAACTCGGCATTAGAGGACGACTCAACAAACGATCCGCAGGTTACTCCTTCATCAGGCTCATACCCTGCGCCGTCGATCTCGAAGCCTACGACAAATTAAAAATTGATGATAATTCCGTGATTGACCTGGAATGCCAAGACGACGATTTCATCGTCTCCTGGAGCGGAGGCTATAATACCTGGACTGACGTCGAAACGCTCTTCTGTGCACTCGAAAACGCCATGGCTCAAAATAACTCCATTAAATTCCTCTCCACTGGCGGGGCCATCGGAGGACACGATGAGTTCACATACCCCCACTTCCTGGAACTCATAAATGCCTCCGTCTGTCGTGATAACTTCATCATGAAAGGATGGATTCCTCATGAACTCGTCCCCGCTCACTGGAGACGCTCACACGTCGGTATCAATATTGACCGTATGTCATACGAAGCCGTCCTCGGCTCTAGAAACAGAATACTCGATTGGATGGGCGTTAAACTTCCTGTAATAACCACTAAAGTCTGCGAATTAACTGAAATTATGGAAGAAAAAAAGCTGGGGCTTACCTTTGAACCCGAAAAAGCCGATGTTCTCACCAATCTCCTTCTCAACGCCGCTCGGGATAAAAATGAACTCAAACGCTACGCTGAACGTGCCTACCGATACGCGCAGGAAAAATTTACCTTTGAAGCCACCACACAGCCCCTTCTGGAATGGCTGGAAAATCCTGCAGCAGCGCCGGATAAAAACCGCAGAGTCGATCTCCCCGGCGCCGGCATAAAAAAAACCAGAATCCTCCGAAGCCACTATATCGCCTCATTGAGAAACACCTACATGAGAGAGGGTCCCATCGGCACCGTCAAGTGGGCTGTCGACAGGATCAAAGAGGAAATTATCCGAAGAAAAAAATTGATAAGGAAAGATTCCTCTTTCGGTTTTTGACTTAATTCTCGCTTTGTGAGAATTATATTGCAGTTTTTTCTTAATCGGTTAAAATAAAAACTGTGCAGGGTTCGTCTGTGATGTACGAGGGGTAAGAGAGAATTGACGTCAAAGACGTGACAGGCATTTCATTTGTGTGAGTTAAAAACAGGGTTGTAAAAATGAATAGGGGAACGTTTCCGGAGCTGCCGAAACATTTTGATATCCAGGAATATATTGGACAGGGCGGAATGGGTCGGGTGTTTCTGGTTCATGATAAACAGAATGACCGTCAGGCAGCGGTAAAAGTTATTTTCGATCATCTGGCGTCTGAGATGGACAAGATACGTCGTTTCGACCGGGAGTACCGGTTCATGTTGCGTCTGTCTCATCCCAACGTCGTTCAGGTTTACGATTATGGGCGCACTAACGGTAAACCTTACATCGTAATGGAATACGTCAGGGGGAAAATTCTTTCTGAATGGATGAAATGGAATGGAGAACCGATTCACAGGCACATGAACAAAAAAGAGGTTCACAAGAAACTGGTTTCGGCCATGCTGCAGGTTCTCCAGGCTTTAAATTATATTCATTCGCTCAACATCATACACCGTGACGTCAAACCGGGAAACATCATGGTCACGGAAGACGGAACGGCAAAAGTGATGGATTTCGGCGTAGCGCGTGACCTGTCGTCGAATTCCATGCTGACGGGCGAATTGATCGTTGGGTCTCCTGCTTATCTGTCTCCCGAAAAGATCAAAGGTTCGGCCCTGGGACCTGAATCCGATTTGTATGCTGTCGGAGTTCTTTTATATAAATTGTGCGTCGGATGCATTCCCTTCGACGACGATTCAATGATCGAGATGGCGATGTCCCACATGCATAGAGCGCCCATGCCGGCGTTGGAATTGAATTCACAAATACCGGAAACGCTCAACTGGATTATAATGAAACTTCTGGAAAAGGAACCGGAAAATCGTTTTCGCACCGCCGACGAACTGGCTGAAGTCATCAGACGCTGGATTCAAGGTAAGTCGGCCGATGCGCTGCTTCGGAAAGAGGAAATACAGAAAACCGTTACAGCGAAAAGAAGAATCTATCTCAGCGGCAGAGAGCGCAGGATTTACCGGGGTATCGTCCAGGATGCGCAGAACAGGAACCATATCGTCATTACAGGAGAACAGGGTATCGGAAAGACGACTCTGGCCGATTTTATGAAAACGGCAGCCCGGCAGGAAGGTTATGATGTTCTCTCCATTAACTGTCTCCGATACCCACTCAGCTCCTTCGACCTCCTGGGGAATCTGCTTTCCGGTCTATTCAAAAGAGCAGAAAAATATTTATCGGACGTTTTTGAGGACTTTTGCCGGCTGCATGGAGCGATCATCCAGAAACTCTTCCCAGCTTTTAACTTCAATGTTACAAGTTATGATGCCCTTACCGGTTTCAGCGAGCTGTCCGGTCAGGAACATCGACGGTTTCTGTTCGATTCGCTGACCCATCTCATAAAAAGCTACACGGAAAAACGCCGCCTGGCCGTATTCATCGATAACTTTCAATGGGCGGACAGCGACAGCATAGACTTTTTCAATCACATTATGCAGAAGGTCAAACAATTCGGAAGAGCGTACGCCCGGTCGTTTCTGCCTCCCCGGTTCTTCCTATGCATAGCCTGCCGCCTGGACAGCTCGGATGAACAAACCGAAGTCAAAAGGAAAATCGACCTTCTCCAACAGGAGTTTTCCTTTGTTCCCATTAAGCTGGAAAGACTGACCAAGACCCAGATACGAAATTTCCTCGTTGAACTGCTCGGTTCGGAAAATATTCCCGAAGCTCTGTTGAACAAAGTTATGAAAGAGTCTGAAGGAGTGCCGCTTTATATTCATGAAATGTTGAAGCAATACAAGGATGAAGGAGTTCTTGTCCCGACTGAAAACGGCTGGCGTTTCAATCAGAAGATGTCGACTTCTTCGTTGACTGGAAAATTACGGGATATCCTGGACGAGCGCTTCCTCAAATTGACCGAAGAGCAAAAACGCTTGCTGGAATTCGCTTCAGTCATCGGACGCAGCTTTGACTTTGAAATGCTGAAGAAATTGTCGGGTATGGACGAGTCGCTGATGCTCGACCGCCTGGAGGAAGTCATTCTCGCCGGCATTATTGCTGAAAGAAGAGAAGCGGATGAATACCGGCTGGATTTCCATCACAGTAAATTCAGGGACTACTTTTACGAAAACCTGCTGCGTGCTCGAAAACGAAAATTGCATCTTAAATTAGGACATATAGTCGAACGACAGTTCCAACATCAGAAGAATCCCGCTTACGCTTTTGCGGCCTTCCATTTCACCCAAGCCGGTAAATTTGATGCAGCAGTAGATTATTACCTTAAAGCAGGGAATTCCGCCAGGGCGAACCTGAGTTTCCATGAAGCCGTCGATTATTACAGGAAAGCTCACGACATCTTCATTAACAACAAAGAGAAATTCGAGTTCGATGAACAAAACGACCATGATAAGCGCCTTATCGCCATCATGCATTCGCTGGGGGAAATGCTGCTTTTGGCAGGCAGGTTGAGCGAATCCAAAGAAATACTGGAAAATGCATTCGATATTCTCCTGCGTTCACCCAAACCCGAAACACAACAGCAGGTGCAGCTCACTTTTGACCTGGGCGAACTCTACTATCGACTCGGAGAACGCACCCAGGCGGAAAAGATGCTGCTCAACGCCTATTCATTGGTTGACGATACTGAAGAAAAAACATCCCTGGCTTCCGTATGCGAAAGCCTCGGTAAATTATACACGGAAGCCTCCGAATACGATAAAGCGGAAAAATACTGGGATAAAGCCCTCAAAATCAGCGATGAAATCCAGAACGACAGGTCCAAAATAAAAGCCCTGACCGGCAAAAGCTATCTGAATTACTTCAAGGGAAACATGGAGGCGGCCGAAAGCGAAATAAAGCAGGCGCATGAAATTGCTGAAAAAATGAATGATCCTCTCATAAAGGTCAATACGAAACATAATCTGGCGCTCGTTCTTTCCATGTTCGGACGATACGACGAAGCTTTTCCGCAGTTCCGGGAAACCGCAAGAATATATGAAAAATCTGGCATGTTGCTGGAACAATGTAATTCGAATCATAATATAGGAATAGCCTTGCATAAAACGGGAAAACTGCAGCAAGCTGAGACATACTTCAAAAAAGCGCTGAAGCTGGCGGAAAATATCGGAAGAAACTTCAGCATAGTGAGCTGCCATTATAGTCTTGCGTTGCTTTATACTGAATTGAGCCGCTACCGTGAAGCGATTGGAATGCTGCAAAAAGCGGAACAACTGAACGAAAAATACGGGTTCGCCGCACTGGAATTGCGTTTGTATAACCATTACGCCTTTATTCTCTACAGGATCGGGGACCTGGACCGGGCGGAGCTCAAGATAAAAGAAGGATTGAAAAAAGTAAAATCAGAAGCCGATACGCTGTTGCTTCACAAGCTTTACATCAATGCCTCGAAGATATATTACAAATTGAAAGAATTCGATCAGGCCGCCCGTTACCTGGAAAAGGCTGAGATGAAAGAGATTCCCGACAAGGACGATTGGGTAAGCTTGAATTCAGCATTCCATAAAGCCTATCGGAATGTCCTGGAAAAAAGGAATACCGATGAAATGGCAGAACTGTACCGCCTGTTCGATGAAATTAATCGAATATCAAATAAACGGCAGATGTTGCCGTCGGCATTCATGAAGGCTGAAGCCGAATATGCTGCGGGAAAATATGAAGAGGCGGCGAATTCGTTGATTTACGCATTGGAAGACGTCGACGATAATAGGATTGATGATGTAACGAAAATGGAATTTTATGAGCTGACGGCAAGAGCCCTGGAAAAAACAGCCTCGAAAGAAGCAGAGAAGTATTATAAAAGAGCCGCTGAATTGATGAAAAAAATACAGTCGACTCTGAAAGATTCACCGTATGAAAAGCCTTTCCTGAAAAAACATCAGGTCAAAACGATTACAGACCGTGATCTTTAATGGGGTCCAATCGCAATAAATAACTACCAGGAGCTGCATTTTGATTTTATCAGATTGTCAAAGCTTCCTTGCCTTATCTAGCGCCTGTCCATAAACTCGAATCTCGATTCAAAATTTAATGCTGGACAGCCA
>CAZUFC010000069.1:0-21060 GCA_964619725.1 uncultured bacterium
GTTTCCATCAAATATAATGAAAACATGCACATCATTTATCGTGATCACTCTCATCCCAAAGCTAAACTTTTTCACATTATGAAAAACGGTGTAACCAAATATATTGTATAAATTTTTTCGATTTATCTTAAAACTGCGTTTCTTCCAGACAATTTGTAATAGATTCAGGAGAATTGAAATTCATAACATTTTATCCTTGATATCTTCGACTCTCCGGCCGGCGATGTTCTCATCGGGTCGCTCCTGCAGCACGATCAGATAACACCGCAGGGCTTCTTCGTAACGTTCCTGCCGGTAAAAAACCGACCCCAGGTTGTTGTAATGTTCGTAGAATGCTCCGTCGCTTTCTTCAATCGCGCGGATGAACCTTTCGGCAGCCTGCTCCAGTTCGCCCCTGTACAAATGGAATAGCCCCAGATTATGGTCCTTGTTCGGAAACTCGTGTTTTTTCCATAATCCCGAAAGCCAGCGTTTCCAACCGATATCCCTGGGTATTTTTCCGCCGCCCGGAAGTTCTCCGATATTTACAGCCAACGGTGAAACCGTTGTTATGTCGGTTGTTTTCTGAATTTGTTCCCCGGCCTTATGAAAAATGGCGGCAAGCCCGTCCGCATAACTCAATTGCCATGCCTCTGAATTCGACAGATATTGAAGGAACTTCGGCATTCCCCTGTAGGGAAAAATCGTCCATCCTATCCCGTAATGCTCGACGCAGGACTCGAATACGGCCGGAATAGTCATCGCCTTTTCATAAGCTTCATAAAATTCTTCGCCTATCACTTCAAGCCTGCCGTCGATAAAAACAGGCTGCTTCAACGACCACATAAGATAACCGCCGAAATTAAGATGATTCAGCATGGGCGGATTCAATTCTTTATTTTTTATGAATTCCGCGGCATGCACAGGCAACTGATTGTCGTTCCAGCTCCATCCGAATCGGTCACCCCGGCGACTTTTCACGTAATAGGCGTCATTGTAGATTCTAAGACCAAGCCCTATAACGAAAAAGGCTATAATCCCCAGAAGCGTATATTGGATAAAAACCGCCCGGCGCCTCTTCATAAGACTCCTCAATGACGATCCTGCCGGCATGGCCCAGGCTATTACGGGAACGCCTGTGAAAATCAACAGGGGAATATTGCGGATGACCCTCAGCGCCGGTATGGCGAATACCAGCCAGAGAAAAATCATTTCGTATTTTCGTTTTTTTGCCGCTTTCCACAATGACAGAAATGAAAGTACGGCAAACAGCCGAAATGAATACAGGGGCAACCTGGCGAAAAAGGGAAACTGGTCCGTTATTTTTAAATCGAACGGGGAAACAAGTTCGCTTATGGTTTGAGCGAAAATGTTTTCACGGTGAAAACGGGTCAGTAAAGTGAAAGGAAATATGACGCCTTTTATGCCGTAGGGATTTATTATCGTTACCGATGCGGAGACTGCCGAATAAAGAAGGAGCTTCGTATCCACCTTTTTGTTCCTGAGGCTTATACCCGCAAGAAAACAAGCCATGGCGCCCCAGCCCAGGACGAACAGCGCATGCGTATTCGCCCATAAAAGTTGTATCACGGGCAATGTCCATAATAAGTTTTTCCTCTTTTCTGCATAGCTGTACAAAACGAAAAGCGTTATCGACAAATATAGATAAGAGGACAATTCCGGCCGCACGTTGAATCTCGTTTCGCAGGAGCATATACCCAAAAGCAAAACGGCAATCACGGAAAGCGGATCGGCCTTCAGCAGTTTGGCGGTTCGAAATAAAAAGAAAAAAGCGATCTGGAGAAAAATCAGGTTCAGAACGACCATTCCCGGCGGTCCTGCCAGTCGGAAAGCCGCGGTCAGGATGACTTGGTATCCCCAGGAAGTATCCACGTAAGGTCTGTGGTTGACCGTATAGGTGAAGGGATCATTTTGCGGCCAGCCTTTGCCCGATAATATATAATCACCGCCCCTCAAATGGAAACCGCTGTCGAGGCTGCTGACCCGTCGAATCGTAAAAACCGCGCTCAAAATAAAAACAAGCGTCAGGACTAACAAAACAAATCTGTCGTCAAATTTCAGCGTCGGAACAGAGGCTTGCTTTAGCTGCTCCTTACGTTTGTTCTCTTTCATGCCCCTCCTTCTGACGATAAAAATAATTGCCGCTGAATGACCAATTGATGACTCAGCTCTTAAACAGATTCCGATTACTCAAAAAGTCCTTGAATTGACGGAACGCTCCCCAAAATTGAGGATTCCTGAACGACCGGCGCCGGTGCAACCGGAACGTCCCTTATGCTTTCCACTGCTTGAAAGACAAGAAAAAAACTCCCGTAATCACCTGGCGAAAGGTATATCCTCGTCCTTCTCAAAGCCTCGCTTTTCTTCGAAGACCGCGTTTTTCGTCTTCGCTTTCCTTAAATTAGCGCCTTTTAAAACAGCATCACGAAGGTCCGCTTCGCTCAAATCCGCTCCTTCCAGATTAGCCCCCGTGAGGTTAGCCCTTCGTAAATCAGCGCCGGAAAGGTCCGCTCGTTTCAAGTTGGCTCCGGCCAGAACGGCTCCGCTTAAATTACACCTGTTCAGGTTCTTCCCTTGCAGATTGATCATTGGCAATTTAATCCCCTGCAAATCCAGTTCGTTTAACGGCTCCCCCGCCTTCAGTTTCCTCATAAAATCATCTTTCGACAATGTGCTCATTTTTTTTCTCCTTTTCCTGACAGCTCCTCTTCAAATATTCTGAGGAAAATGCGTTCATCCGACGGATGCACCTTAACGCAATGCCGGAATATTCCCTCAAGGAAATTGAATCCTTTCCTTTCATAATGTACATTAAGGAGCGCGGTCCGTTGTGTCAAGATTTCACGATCTGAAACCGCACGATTGAAAGCGAGTGATTAAAAATGAACTGCAGCCGCTGCAAATCCTCCATGAAAGAAATGAAACGCAGCTTTCATAAAAAACGAAAATGGATTTGCCCTCGTTGCGGTAAAGTAACCATGCAAAAAATCGTAAAAAACAAAAAATACAAAAAGTTATAATCCCCCAATGAAAAAAATTCGGGTCAACGTTAAATCCTATAGCGGACACAGGTTGTGCGAATCCCCCAGAAGCATAGAATTCGACGGAAAAACGCTCCGCATCGCTTCGATCCTCTCGGTAAAAAGAAAACTGATCAAACCGAGTAATGAAATCGTCAATGAATTCGTGGCGCTCTGCGAAGACGGAAAGATATACCGAATCGAGAATCTGACGGATACGAACGCCTGGAGAATGGAGATAGAATAATCCAATAAAGTTCCGCCGACGAAAATGACGCCATCCTCGCCGGCGGACCTTGTTCTTTTGTTACGAACCGCTCCTATTTTACCTTCTGCACAGGCTTCGACCGGCCTTCCAGTTTGTCCAATCTCCCAGACATCGCTTTGCGCGTTTTATCGTCGCGTATCCTCACTATCGTTTTGCTCCGACAACGTTCGATAAACAGGTTGGCGGATTTGAAATCCTTGTTGTCCAGGGCAGCATCAATAATGTCCATTTGCAGGTCCGCTACCTTTTTCGGCATGCCATCATCCGAAAAGTCTACTCTTTCGGTAGCCTGATAAGCCAGATGCATCATTTTTTTAGCGCAATCCTGATGACCGAGCCCGATTAATTCTCTTACATAATCATAACCGGCATTTGCTCGTTCATACTCCGAAATTTTCGAGCTTCGCTGAAAACCTTTTCCGGCCCTGGGAGGCCTTTGAGCCGCCGTTATACCCGCAAAAACGATTATCAGCAAGATGCTCAGACATACGGTTAAATTTCGCTTCATCTGATATCCTCCTTTCAGGACTAATTGAGCGAGATATCACTTCTCCTGACGCTTCATAAAAGCGCCTTTCAATTTCTTCTTTCCGGGATAAAAAAAAGGCGTTTCCAGATATGAAAACGCCGTGAATTCTATCCCGTATAACTTCTATTGGACGCCTTAAACGCTTTCGTTTCTCACTCACAAAAGGCGCCGATGACAGACGTTACTTTACGTGACATTCCTTGCATTTTGCAGGCGCCTTTTTGCCTTCTTTAGCGGCGTCCTTGTGGCAATCCATGCAAAGCTTGTGATAAGCGTCCTTGGGTGGTACCTTATCATCCTTAGAATGACAGCCTGCAGTTTTACATCCTTTCGGCGTTTCTGATTCGTCTTTCATCATATGATGGCATTTCTTGCAGGCGATTTTTTCTGTTTTGGCATGCTGGTCATGGTCGAAAGTCACTTTACCGAGCTTGCTGTCATATTCGAAAACTTTGCCTTCAACGGACGATTCTGTTTTTTCGCACGGTTTTTCAGCTTTTTCCGCTTCATCTCCGGCAAAAAGAACCACGCCGAAAACGATAAGAACAAGCGGTACCAGGAAGATTAGTTTTTTCATCTCAGCCTCCTTTTTCCATTCAGATAAAAATGATTCCACGGTTATTTGCCCGAAGGCGCAATTGTTTCAAGCCCTCTGCACTTCTTCTCATCATATAATAATAGAAGAAAAAAGATTTGTCCACACTTTTATCCGTTAAAAGCGATAAGCGGACGGGTTGACAAGGATAAAATGCTACTGTTACTTTTATTTCCGCGGAAATTACCCGTAAATTCTGCCTATGATCAAGGATTCCGGTCATCAGGCGCTATCGGGCTGACCGCGGGAACTGCGGGGAACTTCCAGTCAATACCGGCTGAACGATGATGGGGAATTATTAATGAAAATAGCCATGGTCAGTTACATGGATTTCAGCGGACCCGGTTCGACGCATATGTACCATTTTGCCGGAGAACTATCATCCATGGGACACGACCTGTTTCTGACGGTTTACGGCGATCCCCAAAGCGTCGAGCTGATGCATAAGGCTCCGGAATTTCCGGTAAGAAAAGTCGAATTCGACGATCTTTTTATGAAACGATCTCTTGTGCGGGAATTGTCGGAATTCAGACCACAAATCGTCCATCTATGGACTCCGCGCAATGTTCCCTCCAGGGTCGGCCTGGAACTGAAATACCGGTTCGGGACGCGAATCGTCATTCATTATGAAGATGATGAAGATTATCTGGTCCGTTATTACGGCGAGGGACATTTTGAAACGTTTGAAGATATGTTGAAGGACCTGCGCGATCCGGGAAACTGGCCGTGGAAAGTACCTGTTTTTTCTACGCTGGCGAACAGGTATGCGGACTGTTTTACGGCCATTTGTCCGGCTTTTATCGAACGTCTGAAGCGTCAATGGGGCAAAGAAGCGCACCTGCTTTATCCCGGAGTGGATACGGACCGGTTCAGCCCTGACGCCGAACCGACGAAGTCTTCGCTGCCTTTCGAAACTGAGGGGCGTCGTTTGCTGCTCTATTCAGGCTCTATCGGCGCTGTGCATGAATTTCCTCAATTGCTTCAAACCGTTCACATCCTAAAGAAAAAAAGACCGGAGGTATTGCTGCTGCATATCGGCCGGAACTTGATCCGGGATGAAACGGATCGTTTGATCCGGGAGCTTGATCTGCAGAATAACGTTATTTTTCTGGGTCCTGTAGAACACCGCAAGATTCATGCCTATCTGGCGCTGGGTGAAATTCTGCTCCAATCCGGGCGCCCCGGAGAATTCAATCGTTACCGTCTGCCTTCAAAATTACCGGAATATCTCGCCATGGGCAAACCCGTTGTATGTTTTCATGAAGGCATAGGCCGGGAATTCGCAGACCGGAAACATGTTCTGAAGACGTATACCTCTGATCCTGAAGAAATGGCAGAAAAAATCGAGGAACTTCTGGATGATGCGACATTAAGAAAAACGTTGTCGGAAAATTCGCGAGCCAAAGCTGTGGAATTATTCAACTGGAGACGTAATGCCGGCGTATTGGCCAAGGTCTACAGGGATGTTCTGGACGGTAAATACAATGCGAATCGTTCAGGAATGATACGGAATACCGACCCCGTTACAGCTCCGCCCATCAGTTTTTCAAAACCGCGTCTTTCCGTCAGAACCATAAGCAAGATACTCATCGTGGCCCCGGATATGCCCCCGTTTGAAGGAGCTGTGACCTCCGGTGCGGGATTGAGAGCCTGGTCTTTTCAAAAAAGTCTGGAAGAAGCGGGTTTCCATACGCTTTTATCCGCCCCTGAACCAGCGGCTCGACATTACAAAAATATCCCATCAGAAATCAAGGAACTCATGTTCGACCCGCAGCATCTCGAAGAGAAAATCGCCAGAGTCGATCCCGACCTCGTTCTTTTCTGTCACTGGCCTATGCTGAATCTCTTGAAGGAAAAACCTCACCTGCCCACTGTCCTGGACCTGGCAGGACCTCATTTTTTGGAGCGGACTTACCTTCCCGGCATGAACGATTTTCAGCAGAACCGACTGGAAAAAATTAGAGCGCTCAGATCGGCCGATTATTTCACCTGCGCAGGCGAAAAACAAAAAGCCTATTTCATAAGCTGGCTCATCGCCGCAGGTTTCGATCCCTCTCAAATAAACATCTCCGTCATCCCTATCTCCTTTCCTCCTGAATTGCCGTCGCATAAAGAAAAACTCGAAGAAATTACGGTGGTCTACTCGGGCATATTCCTGCCCTGGCAGGACCCCGCTAAATCGCTGCGCTCCCTGATACGCGTTATGATGCAGGAAAACAAAGGACGACTCCTGTTTTTCGGCGGTCTGCACCCGCACCATAACGTCGATCCGGGTATCTTCACTGAATTTATCAAGGAACTCAAAGATTGTTCCCGTGTAGACCTTCGAAAGTCAATTCCATATAATGACCTCATTGAAATTCTTCCCAGGGCCCATGCCGCTGTCGACCTCATGAGCCGCAATCTGGAAAGAGAAATCTCGTTCAACGTCCGAACCGTCATGTATCTCTGGTGCGGATTGCCCGTCATCTATAACGATTATTCTGAGCTGAGCCCTCGCATTCAGGATTACGATGCAGGATGGATACTTGACCCGGAGGATGAAAAAGGTCAGGAGAATGTTTTTCGCCGCGTGCTGAATGATGCCGAAGAACGACGGTCTAAATCGATCAACGCCGGATTGTTGGCCAAAAATGAACTTAACTGGCGTGAAACCATGAAGCCTTTGATTCGATATTGCAGGAATCCCCTGTTCGCAGAAACGAAAAAGACATGGAACGCTCAACTTGAAACAATTCCGGAAAATTCACATGACATGGCGAGATTGAAAAGTATGTTGCGTGAAAAGGAGCATCAATTGGACTTGAAAGAAAATCACATTCGGAATCTGGAACATTTCAGGAACAAAATAACGGATAATCCCTTTTACCGTCTTTATGTAAAATCTAAAACAATCAAACAGCGAATCAAACGACCTTGATGCAACGCTGATCTTCATTCAATTCCATTATGAATAATAAACTCAAAATCGGTTTTTTGACTCAACGTATGCTGCTGGGTTACGGAGTCGACCTGGTTGTCGATCAACAGGCCCGCGGACTGATGGATAAGGGCTGGAACGTCACCGTTTTTGCTGACGAAATCAGTGAATTCTATAAAGACACCCCTTATAAAACCATAGGATTGAGAAGAGATTTAGGCGTAAAACCGCTGATGATAGATCCGGGATATTCAGATGCCTGCCTGGCGGCCCTGAAAAAAGAACCCGTAGATTTCTGGATCATCCAGACGCCGCCTTACTACTCATGGAAAGATAATCTGGCAAAACCCCTCATCCTGGTCGACCACGGAACCCCTTTCGGAAAATTCTTTCATAAGAAAAGAGGCCTCCTGCTCGACGTGGAAACGAGATTGAGGTACAACAGAATCTTCAATCATACGACTTCCTATCAGAAGTTAGCGGTTATTTCTGAATTTATCCGTTCGCAATTGCCCCTGCCGGCTCAAGCCGAAGCCGACATTCTCTACAATGGAGTCGATCATTATTCGTATGCGACGCGGAACGAAGCCATCTCTGTTCGGGAAAAACTGGGAATAAAACAAGACGATTGCATGATGCTGTGCGTCAGCCGTATAGCTTTTGAAAACGACGATCAACCTTACAAAGGCGTCCACGAACTCATTAAAATATTTTTAAAATTAAAAAGACGCAATCAGAGATTAAAATTCGTACTGGCCGGCAGAGGTCAGAAAAAAGATGAAAAACGATTGACTAAATTGGGCATCATTCCCTATTTTAACGTTCCCAGGCATGAGATGCCCGGTCTTTATCACGCTGCTGACATGTTCGTCAGTCCTTCCCGGTGGGAAGGCTTCAATCTGCCTGCGGCTGAAGCCCAATTCCAGAGCACCCCCTGCCTGGCCCTCGACATCGGAGCGCACAAAGAGATCATCAAAGATGGATGCAGCGGCTTAATCGTGAAGAACTATCGACAGTTGAGCGAAGCCATTGAAACGCTGGCCGCAGACCCGGAAAGACTGACCATGATGGGCGAACGGGCTAAAGTATGGATTATTCGTTTCGGCTGGTACAAGAACATCAATCGTCTGGAAGAAATGATCACAGAAACTCATCGTAATTATTCGACAAATCCCGACCATAGACCTCTTTTCATAAGAAAACCCTGCAAACAAAGAAAATGCGCTTCGGATTATCTGCTCAGCGCCAAATATATCTACCATCATTTCGGCCTGAGAGAATTGATGTACCGCTCTAAGGTTGCCATGAAAAACAGACTGAAAAATAACGACGAAGAAAAGAATTGATCCGCTGCAGTTTATTCATATTCCAGGCACAAAAATTTTTCCCGAAACCAGATGATCTGGCGTTTTGCAAAAGACTCTGACCCCGGTCGGCAGCTCAATTAATCCGTACAGCAATATTTCTTGCATCAATCCGTGCTTTTCACGGTACCTGAATGATCGAATTGTGAATTATTATCCGCATTGGTTCCGTTGCGGTTCCGGTTCTTTCGGAAATGTCCGGGAAGCATGTATTCAACGAGGTTTGTCGATCCGTATCCGCGTGACTGGATTTTTAACCCGCATCGGAAAGCGGCAGGATGCCGCTTCTACTTTCCCTTCCTTCTTTGGAGATGATTTTTTTGTCACGGCTATCGAATATCGCTAGAAATATATGCATCGGGGAATGGTTTCGCAGACATCCTTGTTGCAGAAAAGCTGAAAGATGTCAGATTTACGGCAATGTAACCCCTCTTGTTCGTTCGATTCGTGGTTGATTTTTGCGAAGTGTAATGACTCCGGTGCACAATTAAACAGACATTATCCTCAATGAGCTTAGATTTATTCAGCGCCGGCATGCGACAACTGATTCATGCTCCCGCGCACTTTTTCCCTTTCTTCCTCAAAATCGAATCCTGTCCATATGCCTATTGAATTGAGAATGGAATCCTGGGGATGATATCCCCTGAAGATTTTGTAATAAAACGCGGCCTCTTTGGAATTTATGACGGCATTCGGATTTTCTTCTTTGATAAGCCGGTATTCCGCATCGCTCATCGCCTTTTCGGCAAGCATCATGCCTATGCTTTCGCATCCGGCGCCCTGCGTATACTGGACTTTATAACGCCACAAAATATCATCGGGAAGATAGCCTGTCCCGGCAAAGGCTTTCCTCAGTATCCATTTTTCTATTTTAGCGCCGTTTTCCTCTTTGATTTTCAGTTCCGCCGGTATTTTCTGAGCCAGCGCTATCATCTCAACATCCAAAAAGGGCACCCTGAGTTCCAGGCTGAACAGCATTCCCATTCTGTCGGCGCGTTGCAGGTTGATGTTATGAAGACTCTTAATGCATCGTCGACCCTCTTCATTCAATTTATCCATAGGAAAATTTTTCATGTACTGGTAACCGGTAAAAATTTCGTCCGCTCCTTCGCCGGTCAAAACGACCGTGACGTGTTGCGCTGCAAGCTTACAGGTAAAATAACAAGGCACAGCGCAGCGCACGAGCGAAGGATCGTAAGTTTCCAGCTTGTTTATCACATGAGGCAACGCTTCCTTATAATCATCTATCGTAAAAATGAGCTCGTGATGAGTCGAACCGATATGACGTGCGGCCAGACGAGAGGCTTTGACGTCGTCACCGACATCGCCGTTTTCGTCACGCATACCGACCACGAAGGTATGCAGGTTGGGTATCTCCTCCGCTGCTATCGCTGCGACGAGGCTGCTGTCCAGTCCGCCCGAACAGAATGATCCTACCGGGACTTCAGGATCAGCCAACAACCTTTTCTTCACGGCGCGAATAAATGCTTCCCTGATGACTTCGCTTGCTTCTTCGACCCCCGTTAACCGGTCGTCCTCAACTTCCGGCACCGTGTAATACTCCACAAAACCTTCCTTCGTCGTGTAATAATGTCCCGCGGGAAATTCATGCACTTCATCCACGCCGCATAAACTCATCGCTCCCAGTTCTGAAGAAAAATAGAGCGCTCCGTCCTGATGTCCGTAATATAATGGCTTTATCCCGATGGGATCGCGGGCCAGCATAAGACTGTCTCCGTCCCGTATCGCAAAAGCAAACATACCATCCAGTTCCTTCACGCATTCCGGGCCCATTTCACGGTACAAATTCAAAATTACCTCACTGTCCGAATCTGTCTCAAAATCATAGCGGTCCGATATTCGATTCCGCAATTCCTTAAAATTATATACCTCACCGTTGCAGACAAATCCCAGCTTTCCCCCTTCTCTCACCATTGGCTGATGTCCTCCGGATACATCCACGATCGATAATCGCGTATGACCGAACGAACCATTCGAAAATTCATAAATTCCCCTGTCATCAGGACCTCTATGCCGTAAAGCGTCCAACATCCTATGGACCTTTTTCGTCTCCTTTTTTCCCATACAACCCGCTATCCCGCACATCAAATTTCTCCTTTTCCTCTTGCTGCTTCTTTTGTTTAATCCGCTTTTCTCTAAAACAGAATCACGCGGATTTGATCGCTCATCATTTAAACCCGATCCAAAGCCTTCTCAGTCAACAAGAAACTTGCATCATCATCAGAATCAGGCTGATTTAACCTATCACAGTGATGAAACGAGTCAAGCCGCCGGCTCCGTACGGATATTAATAAATGAGGACTGGTCAGTCGGCCGGCAAGAAAAGGGTCAGCGAAACTCCGCGAATTCACGAAAAAAGATAGAGAACCGGAAGGCGATCGCTTGATATAAAGCGTTTGAGTTTCCAGGCATCTATTTGAAAAGCGGATTTGCCGGAAAATGGCATTGATCGAAAATGGGTCTTTTGAGGTTACATTCCTTCCGAATATCCCATCATTTTGATCCGATTGCGATACCGATGCCGACCCCGATTATCGAAAAAAACTGTCAAATGTTTTGAAAAATAGGTAACCCCGGTTTGATCAGTCACGGAAATTTATTTACTGATTGAACGTCGTTTCTATGATTCACTTCTATTCACGATTTTACTCTTGTTTCGCGTAGATTCGCGATAATTCGCGGACGATAAATTCTTCGCTCATAAGCCTTACGGCAGGGCTCCGACCCTTAAGGACACGCTTCTGTTCGTTGCCTTTTTCCCTGGAATTTACTCGAATCGAATTACTTGAAAGACAACATGATACTCGGTTTCAAATCATAAATTTTTAATTTTATTTTGTCCGCAAGCGGCTGTTTTTCTGTAATGATGCGTCAGGCTGCGGATTTGCTCTTTCTTCCGCTTTCTCAGCATTACTGATTATCTTCTTAATAGTTTCTTCGGCAAATCGCTCACAACGAAACACAGCAGCCCGCACGATTTTACCGCGACGCTTTTTCACATCCGGATTGTAAAATTCCCACACTTTTTTGCCGCTGCGAGTTATTTCAAAAATCCTGCCTTTATCCGATTCCGTGATCAATATATTGCCGTTAGGCAACTCCTGCGCGGCCCCCCTGGTCTCGGAATAAAATGATTCACGAGGACTCCCGTAATATTCCCAGACTATTTCGTTTCGGGTCGGGTCTACTTCCAGCGCCCGACTGTATTTTCTTCTTCTCGATCCATTATCGAAGATCATTATGTTTCCGTTTTCCAGCAGTGAGGGATCATGAGGTTTGATCAAATCCTCTTTCCCCCAGCTCCATCGGACTTTTTCCTTCGACAGATCGACGACGGCAGTTAGGTTTAAATTGCGGCAGCATATAAGAACATCGCCTTTTTTGCATAATCCCGGAACATCACGGGATATCCATTTCAAGGTATTCGTATGAAAAACGTCAAATACCGAATCCGGCATCAGTTTTTCCATGGTTTTATTAACATAAGTCTTTGTGGAAATTTTCTTTAAACTCTCCTCAGCGATTTCATGACCCATTATTTCATGCAAGGAATACTCCGTTTTCAATTCACCTTGAGAATTAAGAACGATGATGTAATCGTTCAATATGGGGATGTCTTCATCATTGTAAGGGATTCTCAACTTTTGCCTGGACAGAAGATAAACATCGCCGTTTTCCGCTATGGATATGAAATGATGGAAGCGGCCCTTGCATTTCCACATTATTTCGGAATTCCAGTTCAACTTGGCTGCTGATTGATCTTTAACCAACACGTACAAATCACCTTTTTCATCCAAAGCCGCTGTTTGCCAGCCGCTCATCCGGGCTTCCCACTTATGGATTACTGCTCCCTTCATATCCATCAGCACAGCGCTGCTCCTGGGACGCGACGTAAACAAATTTATCCCGGACCAGGATTTCACCCTGTCATAAAGAATCACGCCGCTCTTATCCTCGTCTTTCTTATCAGAAGGCGCCCATTCCAGATAACCCAGCGCTTCCAGCCGCTCCGCTTCAGGAAATGTTTCTGTTTTGATCGCCTCCTGTTTTGACCGTTCCCGTGTTCCTTCGCTTTCTGATGAATAAGCATTTTTAAAAAACCCGAAAAGCATAAACGAAATAAAACATGTCATAACTATCTTCTTCATTATCGCCTTTCGCCTTCCCTTCGCATAGTTATATCGCTGCCCATCAAGGCAAATACAATCCCCGCAACCCCATGGTATCCTTTTAAGTGTCCCGGGTTCATTTCTTGATGTAAGCGTATTTAAGCATCATTTTATCCAGTATGTTCTGATGTATTCCCTTCACTTCGGGACCATGCAGGTGCTGAGACACGTAAAAATAAATAGGAATAACCGGCAGTTCCTCTTCTATCAGTAGTTTTTCTGCCTGGCGAAAAATTTCCATTCTTTTCCGGCTCTCCTTCTCCAGGGCGGCACTTCGAATAAGTTCGTCGTATCTTTGATTCGACCATCCGGTATTATTGTTGCCTCCGTCCGTAATGAACATATCCAGAAAAGTGTTAGGGTCCGGATAATCCCCTATCCAGGCGGCCCTGCTTAATTGATAATCGAGCGACCGCTGCGAATTGAGGTAAACTTTCCATTCCTGGTTTTCAAGCTCGACGTGTATGCCCAGATATTTCCGCCATTGCTCCTGGAGCACTTCAGCGATATCCCGGTGAGCCTCGAAAGTATTATAAAGATAAACCAGTTCCGGGAAATTTTCTCCGTTGGGATACCCGGCTTCGGCCAACAGTTTTTTGGCCGCTTCCGGATCGTAATGAATCCCCTCCGGACCTTCATAATCGGGAAGCCCCGGAGGAACAAAAGAATCAGCCGGTATTTGTCCGGCCCTGGTCACCCTTTCGGTTATCTGATCTTTTCTGATGGTCATGGCCAGAGCTTTTCTGATCCTTACGTCGTTTAAAGGCGGCTCCGTCACATTGCAACGAATGAAATATACCCCCAGATAGGGAGCGATATGACAATCCGGCCTTTTAATTAATTTATCCATGATGTTGAGCGGCATGCCGTTCGAATCGGTCCATTGCGCTCGCCCCGTCATGTAAAGATTAAAACTGGTATTGGTGTTTTCCACAGTCAGGGCCTCGATTGAATTCAGACGAACATTCTCCTTATCCCAGTATGAATGATTCTTCACCAGCAGAAGCCGGTCCCTCATTCTCCACTCCTCCAGCGTAAAAGGACCGTTGACGACTATATTTTCGGGCTTGATCCAATTCGACCCGTGCTTCTCCACACATCTCCGGTTCACAGGCAGTAATGTCTGAAAAGAAGTGATGTACAGAAAAAAAGGCGTAGGATTCTCTAAAACGATTCGTACGGTTTTTGCGTCAGGCGCCTCTATGCCCACTTGTGAAAAATCCTGCAGCTTGCCCTCGTTATAAAGACGGGCGTTTTTTATATACCACAGCATGTAAGCATACTGCGCTGCGGTCTCCGGCTCCAATACCCGTCGCCAGGACCACACGAAATCATGGGCCGTCACCGGATCGCCGTTGGACCATTGAGCAGCACGCAAATGAAATGTATAAACCAACCCGTCTTCCGATATTTCCCAGCTCTTTGCCATACCAGGCATATTCTTCAAATCGGTCGGCCGGCTCGTCGTTAATCCCTCAAACAACCCCCGTTCTATCCGACCCTCCGGCACCCCCGTGGATATGGCCGGATCGATCGTCTCCGGCTCCGTACCCAGAATAAAAGAAAATTCCGCCTGCTCATACGAACAGGAACTGAACATCACCAAACACAGCAACACGATGCAATATTTAAAATATCCGCTTAAAATATTCCCTTTCCTTCTCATGGCGGCTTCAGTCAAAATTATAGTTACCCCAACTGAAACAGGTTAAGATTCTCCCATCAAACGCGGCCCCTATCCTCACCGCGCCCGCTTCAACCCTATCACGACAACATAGCGTCATTCAAATTAAACGACTTTTTCTGCAATGGCAACCGCTATAGCGGAGAATTGTGCTTTTCGGAAAAACAAATGATGTTACATTTCATCCGCCGGTTCTGACTCGGCCTCAACCGGCGTTTCCTCTGCTTTTTCCTCTTCAGCGCTTCCGGCAAAGTCTTCCAGGATTTTCTTCGTATATTCGATATAGTCAGGACCTTTGCCTGGTATTACGGCGTAAATTTTGCCCTTTTCGTCTATAAGAAAAAAGAAGGGTTGGAAAGTTACCCGGAAATCTTCTGCAGCTTCCGCATTTTTGTCCAGCAAAACCGGCATCTCATATTCTTTTTCGTTGACGAACCTTAATATACTTGTCTCGTCAATATTTCCGACGTGAATCAACAAAAATCTGACGCGATCCTCGTATTGATATTTGAATTCTTTGACCGATTTCAGCGCCTCCGTCGATTGCGGATATCTCAGGGACCAGAAACAGAGGAACAATTTTTCATTTTGCAGGTTCTTGAGTTTTACCGCATTTTCTTTTCTCAGTGTCGGAAGCCGGAACTTAGGCGCGACCATGCCTTTCTGAAGGGGATATTGAAAATTAACCGGCCGTTTCAATTCCCACATAATGCGGAAAGCCAGCAAAACCGCTACGCAAAAAGTCAAAGCGATTAAACCGATTCCTGCGGCTCTTACCCAATTCTGTTCTTCCGTCGAAATCAATTTCACTGTAACGGTTCTCCTCTCATAAGACTATTGCCGATCCCTGCCAGCAATACGGCGAAAATGAGCTTCAGAATCCAGTAGGTGACGGAGTAGAAAATCGTTTTCTTGAGCGGCTTTCCGGTCAGAACCCTAATGCCTGTTGCGATCAGGAATAAAGACCAGATGAAAACCAGGTCAATCTGTTCGGCAATGACATGAAAAACCGTAAACGTTTCCGTGCGGGGCAACAATGCTAAAAGATTGAGGGACATGACGGGAATCGTCTCATAAGAAACCGCTGAAGGTATAGTCGTAATTAATGTGAAAAGGGCATGCGGAAACCAGGCATAACCGATCAGACTCATGAGTTTTTTAAAGTCCGTCTTAGTGGAATCAAGGCGTAAGACGGTCCAGAAGACTACCGTTCGCACCATCCAGTTTCCGAAAATATAAATGGCCAGCATCATAAGCTGCATCATGAAAGGAGTCATCATAGTATTGAAGTCAGGAGGATAAACGCCGTAAAATTCCCGCATGGGAACAATGGACCGGGCTATTCCCGTCAACAGATGACATCCTATGGTAACGGCCATTATGGTTATCGGTATCTGCCAGTCGACTCTTTCCGCAATTTTAAGGAAAACTCTTTCCGGATCGATCAAAAGCGAACCCAGTCGGTCTATCCAATCAATCTTCGGCGCCGGAGTTTCCTCCTGCTTCTTCTTTTCCCCGCCGGATTTCCCTTTTAACTTTTTATCGCCTTTTTGCTTATTGCTCATTTCAATAAATTACCTCACGCAAAATTGCAGGAATACGATTATTCACGCAAGCGAATCAAATGTCAAATGAACTGCCGGCGCTCGTCAGGCATCCTTGCTGAATGACGCGTTCAGAAACTTGACTTGAAATGCTTTCATATTTATAGTTTACATTCATAAACCCGATGATTTTTCACAAGTAATCGACTTCCCATGAAAGGAAAACTAGTATGAAAACCGGTAAACTGAAAAAGCAGGTTTCAACTTACATTTTTTTTCTGACTTTTTTCATTTTTTCAGCATCCGTAAACGTAAAGGCGAATTCAAAAGCCTTCGCCGGTACGCATGAAGCGGATTTAAGCGGCTGTTACAGGATGATTGACGGAAACAGGGTTTCTGCCGGTCAGGCAGAAGCGCCCGTCCGTGAAAGCGGAATGTGGAAAAGAGAACCGGCAGGCTCTAGCTTTTCCACTCAGAAGGATACGTGGGAAAAGGCGGGGCCCTGGGGCGGATCGATTTATGATATTTGCAGGGATGCCGGCGGAACATTGTATGCCGGTGTGGCGGAACAGGACAGGGGAATTTTTCGCAGCACGGACAATGGAGCAAATTGGGAACACATGGGCCTTGACGGATACTCGGCATCAGCGGTTGGAGCTGATTCAGCCGTACCGGGCTGGATATATTGCGGGACTTTCGACGGAGATCAGTTTCGATCCACAGACGCGGGAGAAAACTGGGAAGATATTTCGTCGGCGCTGCCTGTTACGCTTCGGGCGATAGCTCCGGACCCTGAAATAAGCATGAAAGCATTGGCCGGCGGATACGGAGGCGCTTTGTACGGCACGACGGACGGAGGCGACAGTTGGTCGGTAAAACACAATCACGACGGCAACGTCATTTCCCTGGTTTACGATCCTTCTGACAGCGACATAATGTATTGGGGCTCTGACGATTCATCCGGGCACATTTATATTTTGAAATCCACCGACCGCGGGGAATCCTGGTACGCTTCATCGACAGGCGTCCCGAACAATGTCATCATATCAGGAATAGCCGTAAGTCCGACGGATTCCGACAGGATATATGCGACCTGGTGGCCTTTTGGAGGGGTTACCGGTATTTTACGGTCCGTTAACGGCGGTCAAAATTGGACGACATTGGCGACCAACCGGGGCGGCAATGATATAAAAACAGACCCGGAAAGCGGAGACATCGTATATGCCGTGGGTTCCAATTCGAGTTTTTCAACGGACGGCGGCGATTCCTGGACTTCCTTCAGCGCGGGGCATCCGTCAATCGGAGATTTATGGGCTACTTCGATAATGACCGATCCGGCAAATCCCGACACTCTGTTCGTCGCTCTTCACGGCGAAGGCATTGTTTGGTCGACGGACGGCGGCGCCTCCTGGGCGTCTCGCTGCAAAGGAATGGACGGAGTGGGCATCACCAGCGCATTTATTTGTAAAAACGATGCCGATCGGATAGGAGCAGCCACAGGTTCATACGGAGGCGGATATTTTCATTCCGAAGACGGCGGACTCAACTGGTCGGTATCGCCTCCCTACGGTTATGGACCCTGGAACCTGAAAACTTACGCTCTCGCTTCTTCGCCGGACGGGGTGAAAATTTACCTGGGCGACTGGAACGATTCCTACAGAAGCATAAATGAGGGTTGGGACTGGAATTCCATGGTTGTTCCGCAGGGAACCATGAGAGCGACCTCCTTTGCTGTATACGACGTTAATCCTCATTTAATGTATGCCGGCGTTACCTATCCCGACATTGTTCACTTTTCGGAAAACAGCGGCGAATCCTGGCTGGAAAGAGGCGAAGGTTTACCTGCGAATGCTGATTACTGGTTCGCTTTAGCTGTCGATCCTCATTCATCCGATATAGCGTATGCCGGCGACTGCAGCAGCGACAGCGACCTGAATAACGGAAAAGGCGTTTACAAGACTACCGACCAGGGCATGACATGGATTGAAGCAAATGATGGTTTGGCGGCCGGCAGGGCCAGGGCCGCCGTATGGCTGGCGATCGATGAACATGATACCGATACGATCTACGCCGCTACCGGCGACGGACCATATCGCTCGCTGGACGCCGGCGAAAACTGGTCCCGCCTCTCCCAGGAATTCGACAATGCTCTCTGCATAAACGTTTCTCCTCACGATCCCCGCCTCCTCTGCATGACGGCCCGTAAAACAAGTAATTCTGAATACTCCGTTTTTCTGTCGACCGATCAGGGCGAAACCTGGGAAAAATTCGGTTCGGGACTGCCTGTGCGAAATTCGCTGACCGTCAGTTACGGCCTCTGGTCCTTCCCCTGGGCGGCATTCGATCCGGAAGACAATCGAAAAATGTGGGCAGCCGTAGGCAACTCCGGACTATGGACAAACGACAACGTTCCTGTTCTGCAGACCATCACCCCTTCACCATCAGTATCGCCCCCTTCCACTCAAACCCCGCCGCCGCAAACCACCACTCCCGAACCTACTCCCACAATTGAACTTTTCACCGGCGTCAGGTGCGTTATGCCCGCTTCCCATTACTCTCCCGGCGACATTTTTTACCTCGACCTGCTCATCGGAAATCAGGGCGAAACTATGCCCGGAATGTACCTTTTCCTGGTTTTAAATATTCTGGGTGACTACTGGTTCTTCCCCTCATGGGTCACATTCCCGCCAGATGTCGATTATTTGCTCCTGAACATTCCTCATGGTTTATATACTCTACATGCCATCGAAGCTTTTACCTGGCCGCAGATCGACGATGCCTTCTCAGGCATCCGGTTCCTCTCAGCTATAGTAGACCCCGAAATCATGGACATTGTCGGCGAATGGTGCAACGTCGAGTGGAGCTACGGCCCGCGCTGATTACCACAGGCGCATCATCACGATTTTATCTTTTTTCTGGACTGATCATACAAAAGGCGCAGCGTTTGCCTATTTCTTCTGCTTTTTGGAATGCTCGCCCTTATTTTCCCTGGCTGCGGGGTCTTTGTAAGCGTTTCCAATTTGGAAATGAAGCATCCCTGACGTCGAACACCCAATCCCTTTATCGATACTAAAAAGCCGCCCGCTTAGCGGGCGGCCTTATTTACTTCTTAACCGTCCCTAGGAATTTTCTCTGCAGCGATCTACAAAATCAATCGCACTTTAAACTCATATCCTAATCGAATAATTTGAATTCACCCTTCAATGCAGAACCGCCGCTACTGCTGCTCAGGAACTTAAACTCATTAACGTCAATGTGTTTCAGCATCCCTGTCTCCGGATCGCTCAAAATTGTGAGAAATACGTAATCTCCGCCCGGTTCTCTTCCTGTCCAGTCATAACGGAGCAATTCGGCCACGACGTCGGTTCCTGCAGCGAATTCTATACCCATAGGCGGGAACAGATCGCCGGCATATTCCTGATTGATCAGCATCATCATCTGCATCTTGAGACGACAATCTTCACCGGGATTGTATATCCTGCAGTCCACCACGAGCGGATGCCCTTCATAATAGACCATTCTGTCGGACCAGGTATTAATCTGCACCTTGCATGCTGATTCCGGCTGCGGTATGCCCGCAATCGTCCAGGACCAGCTCTGAACGCCTTCATGGTCAATCATCGCCAATTTGTAAAAATAAGGAACTCCATTTTCAACCTCAGTATCGGTGAACTGGTAATTATGCTTCTCAAAACTCGTTCCCGCTCCCGGTATTATCTTATCCGTTATGACCTCATAATCGTCGAAATAAGTCGATGAACGATACAGATGGAAACCGATGTTGTTTATTTCCGTTACTGTCGTCCAGTGCAGGTCTACCTTTCCGTCCTCTGGAACCGCATAGAAATTATACAATTCCACCGGAACCGTAAAAAGGATTTTGACGTAATCGAAGAGGCATATGTCAGGTCTTGTGTTCCAGGTGAAGACATACACGGGATAGATCAGCTCTTCGAGTCCGGTGGTGTCCCAGTCGACCGAAGCGTATTTCTTTTCGCCTACGGCAATATCTTCAAGTATGTAAGGTTCTCCTATCAGAACCGGATTCGGGTCGTCATCGCCTTCCAAAGGCGTCGCATCATAAGCAAAATATACCTCGGTATAATCCGTATGAATCGCTCCGACATTCTGAACCGCTGCCGTTATAGTAACTATCATTCCGGGGGCGGCCCTTTCCGGATCGAAGGTTATCTCTTCGATCGGAATTTCCAGTTCAACGCAATCCGGCGTAACTGTCGGCGACGGCGCCAGGGTGGGAGTAAACGTCGGTTCGAAAGTGTACGTCGGCGGCATAGTGAATGTAGGCGTCGGAGTCATTGTCGGAGTCACAGACGGGGTCAGCGTCGGAGTATCAGTCGGACTCGTCGTGGCCGTTGTCGTAGGCGTATTTGTCGGTGTCCAGGTTGGCGTTTCGGACGGAGTCAATGTCGTCGTCGGAGTATCTGTCGGCGTGTCTGTCGGCGTGTCCGTTACGGTCTGTGTCGGCGTGTTGGTCACCGAGGGAGTCGTCGTCGGCGTATCCGTCGGCGTTAACGACGGCGTATCAGTAGGCGTCTGCGTTATGGTCGGGGTATCGGTCGGGGTCTGAGTCGGCGTCAACGTATCCGTCGGCGTGTTCGTCGGCGTACCCGTCGGGGTCAGGGTTACTGTCGGCGTCAATGTCGGCGTTAAGGTCGGCGTAAATGTGGGCGTATCCGTCGGAGTGTCGGTCGGCGTCAACGTTATCGTCGGGGTATCCGTAGGCGTATCCGTCGGAGTCGTCGTTATCGTGGGCGTATCCGTCGGGGTCCGCGTCGGAGTGTCGGTCGGCGTATCCGTCGGAGTATCTGTCGGGGTTGTCGTAATCGTTGGTGTGTCGGTCGGCGTGTCGGTCGGCGTATCTGTAGGAGTGAGCGTTATCGTCGGAGTATCCGTCGGAGTCAATGTCGCCGATTGCGTCGTCGTCG
>CAZUFC010000069.1:21160-44540 GCA_964619725.1 uncultured bacterium
TGCTCGTCGGAGTCCGCGTCGGCGTGTTCGTCACGGTCGGCGTGTCCGTCGGAGTGTCCGTCGGAGTCTGAGTTACGGTCGGACTGTCTGTCGGGGTTCGAGTCGGAGTATTCGTCACTGTCGGAGTATCCGTCGGAGTGTCCGTCGGGGTGTCGGTCGGCGTATCCGTCGGAGTATCCGTCGGAGTCTGCGTTATCGTCGGAGTATTCGTCGGCGTCAATGTCGCCGATTGCGTCGTCGTCGGCGTGCTCGTCGGAGTCCGCGTCGGCGTGTTCGTCACGGTCGGCGTGTCCGTCGGAGTATCTGTCGGCGTATTCGTTACAGTCGGACTGTCTGTGGGGGTCCGAGTCGGAGTATTCGTCACTGTCGGCGTGTCTGTCGGGGTATCCGTCGGGGTCAACGTTATCGTCGGACTGTCCGTCGGAGTCCGCGTCGGCGTCAACGTCACCGTCGGCGTGTCCGTCGGGGTCCGCGTCGGAGTCAATGTCTCTGTCGGCGTATTCGTCGGCGTGTCCGTCGGGGTCAGCGTTATCGTCGGACTGTCTGTCGGGGTGCGTGTCGGAGTATCCGTCGGCGTCCGAGTCGGAGTATCCGTCGGCGTATCTGTCGGAGTATTGGTCGGGGTCAGCGTTATCGTCGGACTGTCCGTCGGGGTCCGCGTCGGCGTATTCGTAGGCGGGCAGGTCGGTGTATCCGTCGGACTCTCCGTCGGAGTTCGCGTCGGCGTATCCGTAGGCGTGTCCGTCGGAGTCAACGTTATCGTCGGACTGTCTGTCGGGGTGCGTGTCGGAGTATCCGTCGGCGTCCGAGTCGGAGTATCCGTCGGCGTATCTGTCGGAGTATCTGTCGGAGTCAACGTTATCGTCGGAGTGTCTGTTGGAGTTCTCGTCGGCGTCAATGTCACCGTCGGAGTATCCGTCGGGGTGCGCGTCGGCGTCAACGTCTCCGTCGGAGTATTCGTCGGAGTACCCGTCGGGGTCAACGTTACGGTCGGACTGTCTGTCGGCGTGCGTGTCGGAGTGCGCGTCGGAGTGCAGGTTGGAGTATCCGTCGGGGTATCTGTCGGAGTCAGCGTCATTGTCGGACTGTCCGTCGGAGTCCGCGTCGGCGTGCGCGTGGGCGTCCGTGTCGGAGTATCCGTCGGCGTGTCCGTCGGCGTGTCCGTCGGAGTCCGCGTCGGCGTGTTCGTCGGAGTCAACGTTACCGTCGGCGTCCGCGTCGGCGTGTTCGTCGGAGTCAACGTCACCGTCGGCGTCCGCGTCGGCGTGTCCGTCGGCGTCAACGTCACTGTCGGACTGTCCGTGGGGGTCCGCGTCGGCGTATTCGTCGGAGTTCGCGTCGGCGTGTCTGTCGGCGTTAATGTCGGCGTCAACGTCGGCGTCAATGTTACTGTCGGCGTTCGCGTCGGCGTCCGCGTCGACGTCGGAGTTCGCGTCGGCGTATCCGTCGGCGTCGGCGTCGGAGGCAACCAATAACCGAAATCTACATCCAAGTTGCACTCGCCACCGTCTAAATCCAGGCTATACGGCTCATTACCCGTCGTTAACACGCTGCCCGCCGGCAACGTGTTCTCATCTACATCCACTATGTAACAACCGCGATCCAAACTCTTAAACAAATACCAGCCGGGATAATCCGTATCAGGATCGTCCTGCGTCGTCCTTGAATCCAGACGGTCATCCTCAGGATCGATTACCCCGTTGCAATTCTCATCCTCATACAAATTCAACTTCACGCCGTTGATTCCCGCCGTCTCTATCGGCTCGTCCTGGTCTCCCTCACTGTCCGCATCATACCATACATAATCCCCTATACAGGATGTCGTCGTCTCTATGAAATCCAGGCTGATGTCCGTCGCTACATGAGTCCCGAATATCTCCATCACCAAAGCGCCTATATCTGTAAAATCAGCTCCCGTTCCTCCCTGTACCGCAAATTCATTATATGGTAAATAAAATGACTGTCCCGGGTCCTCGATTATTCCCGGTAAAGCTAAACTGTAACTGGAATAATTACTCGCATCCGTGTACGCCGTGAATACAAGCAGCGCCGGCCAGTCCTCCTCAAATACATGAATTAATATCGCATTCTGATTGCCGCTGTTCGTTAAATCTATACCCTCTAATCCCGTATAAAATATCGATAACGGATCATCATCGCGGCCGTCCCACTCAACTCGTGAATATCCTTCCACTCCCGTCTCCTGACTGTGCGCCATTAAATCATTACCGCCGCTGTTCGCCTTCAACGTCATGATTCCCGTACCCGCCGTAACCTCTATAAACGCATCCCGCTGCGATCCCTGGATGCCCGAACCCAATACCGTGTTGTAATCCGTATCACCTACGCCCTCAGCCTCTAATGTCTGTACCGTTACAAACGAATCTATCAGTATGTCCCCCGCTTTCGCTCCCGGTCCGAAAATCCCTGATATTATTATTAATCCAAGAAAAAAACAGCTTCCCTTTATTGAAATTCTCATCTCCCTCTCTCCTTCACTCCTGTATTTAAAATTTTAAGCAATTTTTCGCCCCTGTATAAATCCTCGGTCACTCAAAACCGATATGAAATCCAAACACTATCGGTCTGCAAATTCGACCGCTTACATATATAAATAACCTTCTAAAAAAGAAATGTCAAGTATTTCTTTTTTTCCCAGAATTGCAGAAAGATTTTCGGCCTGAATCCGCAATAATAAAGGATTTACAGCATTATCCTGTAACTCTTGCCCGCCATACATTTACGAAGAATATCCAAATCATGGGGTGATTTTTTCTTTCTTCCCTTGAAATGTTGACAAGCGTGACCGAAATAAAATAATAATGAATTGGGGTGGAGGCGTGATGTCTCGACAGAATTTCAATTTTTTCAAAAATACAAGGAGAATATTTTGAAAGGCGTTCATTTTTTTATATTTATAATTCTATCCGTAGTTTTATGCTCCGGTGTCAATAGCGGGGGAAACGAGAGATTCCGAATCATCAGGCAAGACGGCGAATTGTTGCAGGTTCTTTATAGATTTGATGAACGAATCGATATGAGCAATTACGAGGAATCGACGTCGGAACATTTCGCGGAATTCTGTCGAGTTGCTGGTCAGGCAGCGCTGCCTGTAGAATCGTTTATATGCGGGATACCGGCGGGTGCGGAATTATCGGTAGCTGCGGAAGCGCTGGAGTTTGAGGAATTCAGGGGAGTTGATTTAGATGAATATGTCGATAAGCCTGGCAGTTCTTTTATCAGTCTTGAGCGTGAGCTTTTAGGGAAGGATACGTTAGCTGAGGCGTCGGGTACGGGCTGGGTGCGTAGTCAGCGGATAGCCGGCATCAGGATATATCCTTATTATTATGAAAAGAGCGAACGGAAATTGATTGTCCGCAGAAAAGCGATGATCTGGATCGAATTCAGCGGCGGCAGGTCTTGGGAGCTAAACAGGTCCGATCCGATGGGTGAAATATTTGAAAGCAGCATGCAAAGTATGTTGTTGAATTACGACCAGGCCCGATGCTTTCGCGGGGAATCGCCGTGCGAAGCGGGCGGAGAAAGCATGTTTTCTCCGACAGGCGATGCCGAATGGTATAAAATGGAGATATGCGACGAGCGTGCGGCCATTCGAATAGACGATCAGATAGATTTGACGGGAAAGAATTATGAGAATTTCCAGATATGGAATCGAGGTCATCAGGTGGCGGCGAGATTAACGGGAGTTGAAGATGAGAGTTTTGACGAAGGCGATTATCTGGAATTTTACGCTCACCCTCTGCGTTATAACGACGATTCTGAGGACTTCTACACGACATGCAACGTTTACTGGTTCACCATTGGAGAAACTCCCGGTGAGAGGCTGGAAAGATACCAAATATTCCAGGGGACTCAGCAGATAGCGGAGAATTTTCCAGAAGAGTTAAGAATAGAAGAAAACAGGATACCTTCCTGGGCAGAGGACAAATGGATGTGGCAGCAGTTTAATGCAGGCGAGGAAAGTTCGATCCAGTTTTCGATTCATTCGCCTGACGAGGTTTCAGAAGAGCAGGCATTTATAAAAATAAGGCTTCAGGGGAAAACGAGCGATCCCGATATCATTCCCGATCATCATGCCAAAGTATATCTGAATGGAGAACTGCTGTGCGATGCGCAGTGGGACGGATGGGACGCTTATGACTGCGAGGCGTCCATAGACCATCAGCTTCTTCTGGACGGACAGAATGAGATAAGCATAGAAATGCCCGGAGACACGGCGGCCGGAGAATTTGACCAGATATGGCTGAACTGGATCGACATAAAATATAACAGGCTCTACGAAGCGAAGAACGGAAAACTGAAGTTCCGCAGTCCCGTTACCGGGGGACCCAGCACCGTCAGATTCATCATTTACGGATTCGATTCCCCTAATATAAACATATTCGATATTTCAAGAGACCGTTTTCTGAGCGGCGTACAAATTCAGCAAAGCGGTTCGGAGTATAATGCGGAATTTCAGATGAAAATTTCGAATCCGGTGGAGTTCTTCGGCTTCCAGGACGACACGGCATATCGCCCCGAAGCAGTTCCCGACGCGCCGTCCGACCTTAAGAACACTTCTCATCAGGCCGATTACATAATGATATCAAACCAGGAATTAATGCAGGAATCCGAAACGCTTTACGACATTTACGACCTGGTCGATCTTCAGACGCAACGGGGATATAATGTAAAACTGGTCGACATAGAAGACATCTACGATGAATTCAACCACGGAATCTTCAATCCGCCCGCCATAACCTCATTCATGGATTACGCCTACCATAACTGGCGTTCGCCCGCGCCCACACACCTTCTCCTGGTCGGAGATTCCACCTGGGACTATAAAGGCTATCTTCCCGAAGGCGTGAAAGAAAACCTGGTTCCCTCCTACGGCAAAAACTGGAGTGAAGAACGAAGCCGTTCCAGGTCCGCATATATTGATCAATTTTTTGCAGGAGAAAAATATGAACAGGCGGGGACAGGATATGATCCCGACGATTTTATTTACGGGAACCCCATGGTCGATCAGCAGTTCGTTTGCGTATCCGGAGACGATAACCTGCCTGATATGTCCGTAGGAAGGTTGTCGGTACCCGACGTCCAGGATTTATCCCTAGTTATTTCAAAAAGCATAAAAGCGGAAAACGGCCTGCCCCCGGGATACTGGATAAGAAATATGGTTTTCATCACCGGAGGCGTAGACGACATAGAACAAAACACCTTGCGCTCCCAGACAGACTGCCTGATAGATCAATACATCCGCCCGAACTACAGCGGATTGAATCCGGTAAGAATACACAAGGAAAAAGACGGCTACGACTGGGGTATCTACGAGCAGGACGTCATAGATGCATTCGATGCCGGCGCAGTGATCGTAAACTTCTTCGGCCACGCGGGTACCTGGAGCTGGGAATGCATACTGGACTTCGACGACCTGCCCGACATAAACAACCAGGGAAAACTCCCCTTCGTCATGAGTATGACATGCAACACGGCCAGGTTCGCCAACCCCGTCATAGACGCATTCGGCGAAGAAATGATGACGGTAGGCGAAAATTCCTGCGCATTGGGCTTCTGGGGAGGACACAGTTTCGGCGGCCTGTGGTCGGACTACTACCTGACAAGCACTTTCTTCGACAGAGTCTTCTTCCAGAAAAACCACATTACAGGCATAGCCATTATGGAAGCCAAAATACACAACCAGTTGATCCACCCCGATTACTGCGTCTTCATAGAACCCTACACATTACTGAGCGACCCCGCCATGCCCCTGACCTTCCGCTCCAACCCCAGCCTGGTCATGGGGGGATACTTCGATAAAAAAATAAGCCAGTCCCAGGGAGGCAACCTGCAATTCCTCGCATTCGGCCTGGGCCTGGACGGAACAGCCGTAGAAAAAATGGAAATATACTACGACGGACTCCCCACAGGAGTATACCTGCAGGACAACGGAGCCTCCAACGACTTCGCCCCCGGAGACGGCGTGTTCGGCCTGACGGTCCCCCTGAATCCGGGACAGGTCCCCCAAAACCGTTACCTGCTAGAACTCACAGGCCGGGACTACTTCAATAATAAAACGAAACTCTGGCCTTACCTGAATGTTACCCAGGATTAATCAAATGCAAAAGTCCCAGGGTCGCGCTTCGCTTAACCCTGCACTTTCATGCGGCGCTCTTTCGGAACCTGAGAAGTTTCTGGATGAATGCAAACTGTAATCAATGTTTGAACAGTCCCGGAATTTCTATACCGATACAGATTGCGACAGCGAAGAAAAGTTATGGGTAAAGATGAGGGATATGGGCGGTAAAATGAAAACGAAATTCCAGCCTTATTTTAGCAGGACTAAGAAATTGAAAAACGGAAAGGTCATTGATCAGCCGAACATGTATTCTGCTGTAATAACTTGCGGATTCTTTCCGTTAAAAACGGCGCATTCATTTTTTCCGCATATGGCAAAGCATCCCGCAGAATTTCACGCATTTTGTCGAAGTTTTTCTTTCCAGATAGCTCTCCATACTCAATCGCTGTTTCGACAATATAAAAAGCATGTCCGCTTTCCGATAATAGGGGATAATTATTTTTAAACATTGAAAGTGAGTCGTTGTGCTTTCCATCTAAGTGAAGCAATCCGGCAATTTTGCACTTCGTCCTGGCTGTCCCGACTTTATCTTCAAGCTGCTCCATAAGCGGTATTGCGTTAAGTTCAATCCATGAATGAAAGGATTCACCTTTTATCTCATCGATTATCAGGCTTTCTGCCTTTTCAAGCAGCTTAAAGGCATTTGTAATCTCACCGGTTCTTGCAGAATTCTGGGCTTCAAGGAACAATATTTTAGCCTCTAAAAATGCATCCGAAGTCTTCATTTCGTCATACGATGATTTTGCTCTATGCAAAGCCTTGTCGGCATCTGAAAGAAAACCTGCATAATACGATACCTCTGCTAAATAAACATACAGCCAGGCCATCTTTTCATGATCACACCTCTGCACCATTCTTTTTATTTGAGACTTCAAGAGCCTTATCTCCTCGCCGGCCTTGCTTTTTTCGACATCAATAGGCTCTCTAATTGACGTCAATTCTTGCCAATCTATAAGTTCCTCACTTAGCTTTACTATGCTCCAGAAATCAGTCAATCTTCCTGTCATCTCTCTCATGGTTATGGAATCCACCCAAAATAAGGCTTTGATTCCGCTTGAAACTAATACTTCACAGTTTAAATTTAAATTCTCAAATATCGGCGGCATCGGGCGATCCGGCGTCATCTTAACATCCGTTGAAAATTTTATGCTGTTTATGACACGCCGAGAATCACTTTCAGCTAAATTTCGGACAATTGACTCGTTTGGATTCGTGACGGTTATTTGACGCCATAGCTTATGTTTATCAACATGACTGCGGATTTCCGTCTCCATTGCCTCCTGTATTCCGACGCTCTCTGAAGCCAATACTATTAAAGTAGTCTGTTCATCAGACAGATTAAAATGCATAGCGGTTTTTTGACATATTTTTCGCTGGCGGTAGTCAAGTCGCGAGGTTAAAACTTTCATGATCATCAACTCGTATTTTCCTCAACCAAATCCTCTAGAAGCGGGTTAACGTCGCACCACCTTTCATCATTGACATATTCAAGTATAGCCCTGTTGTGCAGAAGCCGAAGCATTCTCTCATCTTTTCCCGCCGAAGGTCTTTTCGATTTTATCGTCTGCAATAACTCCAAATCTTCTTTGCTTAAAAGTCTCGTGTAATCATTTCTTCTTTCGTGAATCGCATTATCAATATTTTTTTCGTCAATATTCTCTTCTTCTCTGACTAAAGCATCGGTGCAGGCAGAATGAACGAGCCGAACGAAATCGCGTACGACCCCACCGCTGTAGTAAATCGCTTTGTCTATCGCCGCCGGAGTCATCAAACTCCTGTCGAGACGTGTCACGGTCCATGTAAAACTCCCAATTCTCTTTATCATTCGGGTCCAGAGGCCTGGTGAAATCCAGATTCTGATAAGCTTTTTTTAGATTTTTCGCTTTCATGATCCAACCTTTTCGTAAAATTTTAATGAAGCAATTAACATCATCTTCCGCCTCTGCTCTGCGAAATAACAGTTAAAGGTTATTAAGTCATCTCCAGGAAAAATTTTGAGCGCTTCCCGAAACCAGAAAGGGCATCCCAAACTGGTTTTGAAAAACATTATATCAAATAGAACTGAAAACAGAAAAGATGAGATAAACCATTCTTTCCAGCGTTCTTCCTCAGTTCCATAAAAGAAGGTAAAAATTTCTCTTGAGCGCCCAAGTCACGCAGTATGAAAGCTTGGGATTAAGCGAGCCTGCGAGTGCAACCCCAGGTTAAATCAATATGAACGCAAGCTCTGAAAGAGAGATCACTGGATGTCTTTCCCTCCACCGCCAAAAATCAACCAATGCCCGATCCGCCAGGCATCCTCGAAACAGCGCCGGAATAATAGAATCGTAATCGGTTTTAAAAGTCCTCACGTTTAAACTATAATCATTGTCGTGACACCGCTCGTTGTCGTGATCGTTGTCGCATTAGATCATTTTTTCATTGGAATTGAGCCATGATCGACCCGAAACGTTTATTTGAACGTCTGGATATGGACCAGGACGGTGAACTGGGACCGACGGAATTGAAAAAATCCGCGATGGCGCATGGATGGGGCTGGTATCAAGCTCCTTACTATGCGCTCATCCATTTGGCTTCCGTTAAAGGCGGACTTGATCGGGACCGTTTCTGTTACATTATGAAAAAATCGCTTGCAGGACCTTATGGACCTTACGGCGATATTCTTTCCGAGTTAACGCAACAGGTGCTGGATTCAGCGCCGGCTGACGCTCCTTCGTCGTTCGCTTCGTCTGATGAAGTCATTTCCGCTGATCCTTCACTTTGGGTAGAACGACTTGAAGAAATCCTCGGCGGAGAAATGTCGGACCGCTGCAAATCGCTCCTCGAATCTCTTGTAACGGTGCGATGTTCGAGAAAGGAAACGGCTCTGTTGCTGATCGATCCTCAGCGTTCCTTCACCGACGGCGCCTGGATGCGTTCCATCGGTCGCGACGCGGCGAATGAAGTAATGCCGATACGCCTTGCCTTCGAGAACTGCGGCGACTTTTTGCGTCAATCCGGCGCTTCGGTTGAGCGCCTGGTCACCCGCTGCCCTTTTCCTCCCGACAGTTACGGCTGGGATGACGCGTTTGCCGGCATCCTTGACGAAGCGCAACCCTATTTCATTAAACCCGGCAACAGCATAATCCGTCCCCGGACGAACGGAAGCGCCCGCCGGCTCGAAAAAATGATAACGCAAGGCAAACGCACTGTCGTCATCGGAGGTTGCACTTTGAACAGTTGCATACGCGTTTCGGCTGTCGACCTGGTTACACGCTTCAGAAATGCAGGACTAAAGGTGATAGCGGACCTTAGTTTATGCGGTGCGCGCCTCAGCAATTACCGGGATTCTCCTGAATTCGGCGACATATCTTCCGTTGAAGCCGCCGTCCATGAAATGCTTTCAAACGACATCACAGTTGCTTTAAACGTCAGGTGGAATTGAATTATTGGGACAGATCAAACCAGGGTTACAAATGACATGCTTATATGCTAATGCTTTCTCCTCAGGTCTCTGGCAGCCGTAAACAAAACTGCGGCGACAAGGATGATCATACCCCAGACGGAGAATGCCGGCACGGGCGTGATGCATGGGTCAGGCACGGGCGGATTCTCCTGTTCGGTCCATACGAAGGAGAAGTTTTCCCAGTCGTCGCAATCGATGTCGCCGTCTCCGTCGAAGTCGCCTGCGCTGCATGCCGGGTCAATGGGTCCGCCGCCTTGACCTGTGAAGCAGGTCACGAACTGATCCAGGTCGTTTAGGTCTACGTCCCCGTCCAGGTCGAAATCGCCGCCGAATCCTTTTCCGGAATTCATAATAATGGCGGCCGGATCGTTGGTCACGTCGAAACCAGCATCGAGAATCTGGTACATGGAATTGTCGAGATATTGACGAAATGCGCTTGCAGGATCGTCAGGGTCCGCGCTCGGACTGGGCCAGGGCGGCGAATAACCGTTTTCAATAAAGGCGGGAATAAGAATATTGGATGCTGCCCATCGGTCTATCGCTACCGGATCGAAACCCGCTATGAGCTCGTTGCGTCTTACGGCCTCGCTATAACTTGTACCGGGTCCGCTATACGGATTGGCGTTGATCCAGATGCAATCCAGGATATTCAGGTCGGCCATTTCAATCTCACCCAGGAACGCGCCTAGTATGCCGTAATGTATGGCGTTATGCGAGTTGGTGCTTAGCCCGCCGCTTACCGTTCCCATATGGTGCTTCACGCAGGCCGTGACGCCGTATGTGGCATGATGAGATTTTAAAACGGGAAGGTTGATGAATTTCAAATGCTCCTGGTCGTAGCTTGATTCTTCGGGGTTCCAGATGCCGTCCCGCAAACTTATGTATGTCCCTGAGTCCGTTTGGAATTTGGGATAGGAAACCCGGCCGTGAAGCGTCCCATCGTATGGATAAACGATATACCCGTCGTTCATGTCGCCTTCTGAATATTCATCGACGGAAACGCTGCGTATCGCTTTCCAGTCATAGTGCGAAACGTCGTATCCCAGGCCCTGGAACCATGTCGCCACGTCGTGCGGAGAAAGTCCGTTATCCTGGGCGTTGTTCTGACTTCGGTTGAAAGCGTCTGAAGAAGCCCACTGAACGTTCTCGCATATTACGATCTCACCGTCGAAACCGTCCGGATGATTCACTATGCGACTGATTAAGCCCCGCATGACGTCCATGTTGCTGCCGCCCCTTTGCGACCATTGATAATTGATTTTAATCAGCACAACGTCGTCCGTTCCCACTATACCCTGAGGGCCTGATACCAGCGTCGTTCCTGAAGATTGATAAAACTTCTGGCCGTTGCGGCCCATCAACAGAATCAAGTTGTCGATTCCCAGAAATCGATCATTGGCCGGTTCGTCAGGGCAATATCCGACGTGATAAATCTGAGCGTAATAATCCTTCGGAGGCGACGGTCTGGGGCCTTCGTAAATCTTGTTTACCTCAGCCTGCGACACGAATCCCCATAGGCATACGGAAAAAAGAAGCCCCAATCCGCTCGCTGCCAAACCTGCAGGTCTTCCCAGCCAGGCTGAGATGCGACGGCCGCCTCCGACCAGCGCAGCCGCAAATGCTCCGCCGAAAGCCAAACCGGCAGTCGATAATGCCGCCTGCTGACAGGGATAAGTTATTCGGCTCGGTTTTGAACCGCTGCGCAACGCCAGCCATGCCAGACCCAACACTCCCGCTATGAATGAAATCAACGGAAGCTTATGCCAGAGCAAACCTCTTCGCTTGCAGTGAAAACCGCGCCTTCTTAAATACAGTAATACATTTTCTTTCTTAGGAAATTTCATCGTCAACCCTCCTAAACAGGAATTATTCCCATTTATATTCCTATTAGCCGGCGTCAACGATGTCAAGAAATGCGCGGCGGCAGGTCATAAAACGCGAGACTGATCAGATGGGACCGACGAATCAGCTCGACGCATCAACGTCAGGAATCATCCGCTGTTGATTTGTTCTTTGCCTTCCAGGGCTTGACCGCCTTTCCGAACTCCTTGAGATCGTCAATACGGTTTTTCAGTATGCCGAATATTATTGAGTCGTCAATGCGGGTATATTCTTGAACGATAATGTTCCTGAAGCTTGCGACATCCTTCATCCGTTCAGCCAGGTCAGCGCCGATGACGGACTCTTCCTGCAGTACCCGGAAAATATCCCTGTTTCCGTCAGGCTCCCTGAATGCATTGATGGAAATGATATGATTTCCTATATCGATACAGCATTCAGCAGCCAGATGCAGCGTTCTTTCTATGAACCTTCGAAGAATTTTATCGCTCTGAAACTTCTCCCACGGTGCTGAACGATACTCACGCAAATCAGCCAGGTATTCGTTCAAATGCCTCATTCTGGATTCGATAATGTCAGCCTGCGAAGAAGTCATC
The DNA here is from genome assembly GCA_964619725.1 of uncultured bacterium. Taxonomy (GTDB): domain Bacteria; phylum CSSED10-310; class CAZUFC01; order CAZUFC01; family CAZUFC01; genus CAZUFC01. The sequence continues at coordinate 33,183 of CAZUFC010000069.1, forward strand.
GGAACAGTTCCCTGTTGATCGCTCTGTACCGTATTTTCATTTCAAAATACCTTTTCCTGGAAAGATTTTCAAAATTCAGATGCACGTAATCATCTCGCACCAGCGCGGCCGGACGGCCGTTTTTCAATATTTGATGCTGCAAGACCGGCGAAGCCCGGTAAAGGTCCGTGACGTCGACGTCCCTTTTCAGCGCCGGCCTCAACAAATCCTCCATTTTCCCCAGAAAAAGAAATCGTTCAAAAGGGTCGGAAGGATTCTCAAACCCAACAGCCACATCCACATCCACATCGCTTGATGCCGTCAAATGCCCTTGAGCCCCTGAACCGAACAGGTAGGCCAGTTGTATCGTTTCAACAGGTTCAAGCGTTTCCCTGATGATCTTCTTCAATGTATCCGGTTCGGATAAACTCATGAGCATCTCCTCTCTTTATCTTATCAACCGCCGCTCCATTTTCAAAGAGAGTAATTCCCGCCCCTGTCATTTAATTTAGAATTATTATTGACTGAATTTACCTCTCTGCCGGAATGTCCGATGGGTCCGCCAAGTTAGGAAAGGCAGCTTCCGCCGTTTCATTAACGTAATTTTCGAATCGAACCCGCCATAAAGCAGCCGACGATCAGAACAAGAAGGATAATCCCCGATGCCCCGGCTGCAGGAATTTGTGCCGGTGTAGGCGTTGGGGTCGGCGGCGGTTCGACCAGATCGATCATTGATATTTTATCGCTCGTCACGTGGGAAACTATGGCTTTATCCAGGTTTTCCGCAATCGCCAGGTCGCAGACGGGCGTCAGTATTTCAATAAATTCGGTCACTACGCTGTCTTCCGCATCAACTTCTATCCTGTAAAAATAACCTTCCGTAGTGGCGACGAACAGCCACTCGCCGGCATCGTCCATTTTCATAGCCCGTGGACTGCCTGTCACCGCAATTTGCTTGACATGCGTCAAATCGCTCATGCGCAGCAATGAAACGGAAGCCCCATTGTAATTGGCTACGAACGCGTAATTGCCGTCCGGAGTAAATTCAATGACGTAAGGAGAATCGCCGACCGGAATGGTCGCTTCTACATAACTCAATCCTGAAGCCACTGCCACGACGCTCACGGTGTCCGAATCGAAATTGGAGACTAACGCTCTGGAAACCTGCGTCGGCGAGAACGCCACCTCCGCGGGCTTGGCTCCCACTGCCACTGAATCGACCACGGTCAGCGAGTTCAAATCTATAATATTGATGTTGGGGACTGATGAATGAGTATTGCACACTGCCGCAAAAGTATCGTTAATGTCTATGTCTAAACCGCTGGTTGTATAATAACTTACCTGAACGGTACCCAGGTTGCCCACAGGTATGTCGGCTTCATTATAGCTGGATGCGCCGTCCAGATGAACCACGCTTACGTAATCATACGATCCGTTGTTGATGGACGCGACCAGCGCCCTTTCGCCGTCCGACGTCAAAACTATTCGAGTCGGGCGTGTTTTTACGGTGACTGAGCCGATGTTGGTCATGGAATTCAGGTCAATGACAGAAATGAAGTTTTCATCGTAATTCGCTGCAAGTATATAATTTCCGTCGTTCGTTATGGTTACGAAACCGGGACGCATTCCCGTTTCCGCTATGTCCAGAATCGCGTTAGAGGCCACATCCACTATCGATACGTTATCCGACAGGATGTTGGCGGTCACGGCTTTCGTATCGTCCGGCGTTACGGCTATGCCGCGGGGCCCGTCGCCGTCTGGAGCGATGCCTCCCCAAACCGACGCCAGAAGAGAACCCGACGCGCCGTTTATATCGTAAACGTAAATTTCTTCGGAAAAATTACTGTTGATCGATGCGGCTATAGGGTAGTCTCGCAGATAATGCGTCGCCGTTACGCTGCCTGCTGTTATCGTATTGACCACATTGAAAGTCGCAAGATCGAAAATTCTGGAGTAATAGTTGCCGATGAATCCGTAATCGATGCCCGGAGTGCAGGCGAAACCGCCTACTGAACCGGAATATATCGTCCCCGCAGTGCTGCCGTCGGATACGTTCATCACAGAACTGTAATTGATCGGTCCGCCGCTGAAAATATACTGCTTGTCGCCGGTCAGCAGCACATCATCCCCGAAAACGTCGAAACCTGCAACGTAAGTATCTGTTATGGAAGGTGTCTGGGGATCGACGATGGTGAAACGGTTGCCCGTTCCATGCTTCAGAACCGCCATCGTGCCGTCGGGAGATACGTCTATCCCGTGAGGTTGAGGGTCTACTGGAAGAGCATCCGCTATGGAAGCCGTCATCGGATCAAAAAACAGCAACTCCTCAGCATCCCATTCGGCTATCAGAACCCTCGAGGCATCCGGCAGCGCTTTCATGGGATTCCAGCGGATATACAGCTTTCCCGTATCGCTCATCGCGCTGAATGACCGAATCCAGATCGGCACTCCGGACAACGCCGACGCTTCAATCCCTGCATCCAGGTCCACTACATGCAACGTATCGGAAATGTCACAACCGACCACCAGGCGGTGAGTCCCCGGTAAAGCCTCGATAACCGCCGGCTGCTCGCATACGTCCGCAAAATTGTTCAAGGAAATCGTATCCGTTACAGCCTGTGAGGCAATATCAATCACCGTCAAATCATGACTGAATACGTTGGTCGTCACCGCATACATGCCGTCGGACGTTACGGCCAGGTCCACCGGATAATCCCCCGTATATACCGCTCCCGTCATCTGTCCCGTTCCAACGTCCAGAAACGTCACTGTGTCGCTGTAACTGTAACAGGTCAAGACGGTCGCGTGGTCAGGCGTCACCACTATCGCCTGAGGCATATCACCCTCCGGAGGTATCCCGATATCGACCAGGGTCGCTCCGAGATATTTTTCCACCGCTTCTTCGTTGCTTGCAGAACCTACTCCTAAATCTTTTAACGTCTTTCCGGGTCCGTCCTGAGTTGTTGTCTCATACGCCGGGAATCCTTCCTGCACGCTTCCAGGACTCACCGTTGCTCCCAAAGCCCCCGCTCCTGAAAAAACTATAAAAAAACCTGTTATCACAATGCTTAAACGGTATCTTCGCATAAAACTACCTCCCTTGAAATAACTCACATCTAACCAACTCTTTATAATTAAAAAAACAGAGAAAAGCAAATCATATATGATTATAGATATCTCTTCACAAATCAAAGAATACCGCTTATTCAGCGCCGCTCCTGCATTATGCCCTGTCCGGTGAACGACTTTGTGGACAGACGCTGAATAAGGATTACAATACCGCCTCGATTATGCTGTTCAATTGATGAATGTTGTAAGGCTTGGCTACAGTCCCGGAAAAACCGAACTTCTTATAATCTCTCATGAATCGATCGTTGGAATACCCGCTCGATAAGATGACCTTTGCTCCCGGATCAAGCTTCTTCAACTCCTTCGCCGCAACCTTCCCGCTCAATCCCTCCTCAATCGTCAAATCCATAATGACCAAAGAGTACGGACTACCGGAATCAAGCGCATCCTTATACATCTCAATCGCCTCTGAACCTTCGCGCGCAAACGAAACTTCATGACCCATCAAAGTCAGCATTCTGCCCGCAACGTTCCTGACCGACTCATCGTCGTCCATCAATAACACCCGCTTCCGGCGCGGCTCCTCCCTTACCTCCAAACCTTCTTCCAACTTCTCATCTTTATCCGCATACAATATCTCGGATTCAGCAAACGGCTCTCCCTTCGAAAAAGCCAATAACCGACGGCTGTAAGCCTCGGCCCTTCGGCAACCTTCCTCAGCTTCCGACAGTAATTCTTCTATCCCGCTGCCTGCACGGGCTTTCACCCTCGCTAGCGATACAGAACCCAATATCGATTGCATAATGTTGTTGAACTGATGCGCTATGCAACCCGCAAACTCATGAAGATCCCCGCAAAATTCCTCGCCTGCATAATCGCCACCTGAATTGGAATCCTGTTTTTCCAATCCCTTTTGACTCATTAACCGATCCTCCCCTCTCCTATTAAATTGCCGGCCGACTTATCGAAAACGGCAGCCCATATTGCTTTAATTATCCGGCAGGCGATTTCTATGCCGATAATTTGTCCCTTCCTTACCGCTGTTAATTCCTCCCTTGAAAAAATGCTTTTACTCCAACTCTGATACCTCGCTATTATGCTCATTAATCCCTTAAAAGCACTCCTCTTCTATAAAATTGCTCCACATGATGCTGCTCACGCTGCTTACGACTTCCACTTTCACATCACAGAATCCTCTATGTGAATAGGTCGCTCATCCGCCTTATGCCTTGAATTTTTGTTTTTCTCCTCAATATTCCTCGTTCCGCTACCCCATAACATTATAGCGCATCTCCTCTCAATATCCAAATTTCACTCACATTCTCCAGGGCCCTTAAATTCTCCGCTTTCATCATCAATCGAAAATTCACCCCGGCGCAGTCGGCACGTTTTGCCATTTATGCCATTATTCTGTTTATTGCCGTTTTTGCGGTATTTTCTTGACTGGGCATTCGCCCTGATGTATAGTTTCTATTCTGTGAGTGAGGGGAAGATTCCTGCGGGTCTGCAATGAAAAGGGGTTGAATATCGGGGGTGCGTAAGGAATGAAAATAATGAAGGACAAGAGAAGATTACGGATATGTTTTATCGGCTGGGGCGATTTTGCTCATATGCGTCGTTGGGCGGATTGGTTTCAGAAGCGCGGTCATGAAGTTCATTTAATCCATCGAAGTTTATGCCGGGGGAAGGCGGTAAAAATAGAGGGAGTAGAGTTGCATGACCTGGAGGTAATGGAAAATGAGCATCCTGGAGTCCGGTTTCAAACGAGGAAATATTTAAAGAGCATCATGACTGTAAGGAGACTTGTAGAAGAAATCAAGCCTGATGTTTTTCATCTTCAAACCCTTTATTATCCGTCACATCTGGGCGTATATTCTTCATTTCATCCGATGGTGATAACGCCCTGGAACGGAGATATACTCTGGCGTAACGACTGGTTTCCCTGGACGCCCCGAATAATGGTAAAGGACTGGTTAAGGAGGCGTTTGATCCGTTACGGACTGGATCGAGCGGATTTAGTGACGGTAAATTCGGGGAAGATGGGCAGGATTTGTCGTGAGGAATATGGGATAAGCGGTCAAAAGATACAAGCCGTTCATTGTCCGGGAGTCGATCTGAAAACCTTTCATAACAGGGGCAAGGATGAGGATTTCTTAGAGAAGTATGATTTGAAGGATAGTCCGGTTATCATAAGTGCGCGTTCGCCTTCGGCGCTTTATAATGTGGACGTAATAGCAAAGGCGGCGCCCAGGGTCCTGGCGGCCGAACCCGGATCGAAATTCATTTTTATGTGGCCCTCTGCAGAGCAGAGTGAAGTTGAATATCTGAAAAAGCTGGCGGCCGATTTAAAAATTGAGCATGCGGTAAGATGGCTTGGGACCATGCCCTATGAGGAGTTGCCGCAAATATTATCTTCAGGCGATGCATTCGTGTCTCTTTCTTCAGGCGATTCATGTCCTTCGTCATTGCTGGAAGCGATGGCCTGCGGGCTGCCTCCGGTAACGGCCGACCTGGATACGGTAAACGAATGGGTGAGCGACGGATGGAACGGCAGGGTCGTTCCGCAAAGGGACATCGCAGGCACGGCCGAAGCGATACTCGATATCCTCCAGAATCCTCAGAAATCGGAATTGTTCCGAAAACGGAATATTGACCGGGTTCGAAAACAGGCTGGTTACGATGAAAACATGGAAAAAATGGAAAGGCTTTACTTCAGATTAACCCACGAGTCATGAGGCTCCCCTGAAGATCGGAAGGATGGAAGATTGACCGGTGAGTAGAGCTGGGTCGCTGCCGGGAGATTTCCATGCGCAGGTGAAAGGTCGTAATATTTCAACGCCGCAGATGGTCCGCCCACAGACTTTTCATTGTCAAACATTCATTTGCGAAGGGCTCTGACCCCGCCGCGGAACCTTGATTCCCTTGATTCCCGAAGGCGGCGCTTATTCTTGCCGGTACTGTTCGACCGTCATTTTAATGCCTTGCTCGAAAGATACGGAAGGCTCATAACCCAGTTCTTTTTTGATGGTATGGAGGGCGGCCAGAGAATGGCGGACATCTCCGGGCCTGGGATCGGAAAATATGGGTTTTATATTTTTATCCAGGATATTGTTGATGGCTTCGATTAATTGAAGCAAATCTATGCGATCGCCGCATGCTGTGTTGTAGACGCCGCATTCTACTCCGGATTCCATGGCTGCAGTATTGGCATTCACGACGTTTTTCACGTAAGTGAAGTCCCGTGACTGTTTGCCGTCTCCATATGCTACAGGACGATCGCCATTCAGCATAGCCGTTATGAATTTGGGAATTACGGCCGCATATTGAGACTCAGGGTCCTGTCGAGGCCCGAATACGTTGAAATAGCGTAGCCCGATAAAACCGAGTCCGAACGCCCTGTTATAGGTTTGTCCTAAAATTTCACCAGCATATTTTGATGCGGCATAAGGTGAAATGGGGGCGGGACCGTCCGTCTCTTCCTTGGGTAATTTTTCAGATGCTCCATAAATCGAGGATGAAGAGGCAAAGATGACCTTTTTAACGCCGGTCTGTCTGGCGGCTTCAAGCACGTTATAGGTTCCCTGCACATTGACGTTCAGCGAGTCCAGCGGGCGTTCCATGCTTCTGGGAACGCTCGTTAAAGCGGCCTCATGAAACACGAATCTGCAGCCTTCCATCCGCTTAATAAGTTCGTCCATGTTTAAAATCGTATCTTCCGCGATATTCAGTTCCCCTGCCAATCCTGCCAGGTTTTCCCGTTTCCCCGATGAAAAATCATCATACACAATTACCTGAAAACCTCGCTCCAGAAGCTCTTCCGTCAAATGAGAACCGATAAATCCGGCGCCTCCCGTTACCATAACTTTCAATCTGACTCTCCTTCATATGATAGCATTGCCAGGCGAATCTTCCCGCAAGCAGGAAGACTCAACAAGTAAACGCGCCTTGAAATTATTCAACACTGCGCCCTTCCCCTCCTCCATCTTTTTCCATCCTCCACTCTTCCTTCTGTTCACTGCTTGTTTTCAATCGAACGATTTAATGCTGGGGAACTCTGCCTTTTAAGATGCCGTCAAGGGCTTCTCTTGCTGTGAAATCTTCCGGATTGATCATCAGCGCTTTGCGGTATTCAGAGATCGCTTCTTCCCTCTGATTTTTGAAAACAGCCAGATTGCCTTTAATTGAATGACCTGCGCTCTGGTACCAGGTTTCAAGTTTGTTCATAAATTCTTTCTGATCTTTCTTATCTTCAGGAAGATTTTTAAGATAATTCGTAATGGGTCGCCTGTATTTGAAAATATCCGTCGGGAAGAATCCTCCTTCCCTGGCGTAGCGCAGGTAAGGCAGATCATCCGTGTTCAATTTTTGAGTTGAGGAGATATATTCCAGGGTCCTGTTTTCATCAAGCAGGAATTTGGACAGTATGACCGCCGGGTCGGAGATGCCTGCGACCTCCAGACTTTCTTTTACCCCCGGTTTGTTCAGTTCTTTCACAAGGGCTTTCACGTCGATAGAAAAAGGTTGGGGTGTGCCCAGTATTAAAGCTTGGGGCTGCACTGTCCAGGAATTCTCCATGAGCCAGACCGTAGTGAACGGATAAACGGACTGAAAAGTGTTCAATATAATGCGGCAATCTTTATCGGTCATTCCGTTCATCGGAAGCCATTGACAAATGATGCCGTTGGGATTCAATTTCTCTTTGCACAAGGAGTAAAATTCCCTGGTATAGAGAATCCAGCTTTCAGCGGCTTTAGGATGAGTGGAATCTATCAGTATAATGTCGTAAGTTTTTCGCGTGGTTAATACGAAATTTCTTCCATCCTGAATAACGAGATTCAGGCGAGGGTCTTGCAAAGCGTTCTGATTTTCTTCAGAAAAGTATTTTGCGGCTTCCGGAACGCTTTTCACAATTTCAACGCAATCAACTGATTCGACGTCATGTTGAAGCAAAGCGCCGAGAGCGATTCCTCCGCCCAGGGCCACCACCAGGGCATTTTCGGCGTCAGTATTTAACAGGGGCGGCAGATGTCCCATGAATCTGAAGCCCTGTCTGGAGGAGATTGCGGGGGGAACTTCCTGCAGGCCGTCGACGGACAGGCAGTTCAATCCGTTTATACGGGTCACCAGTACAGTCGAAACCGGCCCTTCATCCCAATAAACTATCTCGTTTCCGAATTTAATTTTGTAGACTTCAAGCAGAACATTGCCGGGAAACAGAAAGATATACAAAACGGGAAGGATTACAATGGCAGCGACGAAACCGCTTCTTACTTTTTTTCCTACTCTCTCTTTGTTGACAAGCACATTGACGGTTCCGACCAGGACGTTGATGAAAGCCAGTATGGCGATCGACGTCTGAACCCCGAATATCGGAGCTATAACGAACCCGGCAATAAGCGAACCTAGTATGGCGCCGATTGTATTGAAAGCATAGACCGTTCCGATCCCCCATCCGGCATTCTTCAGAGCGCCGGAAAAAATTTCCACGACCAAAGGAAAGGTTATTCCCATCAAAATAGTGGGAATCAACATCATGGTTGCGCAACCCAGGTGAAAAATGATAGTTTCATTCGTCCACGAATATGGATCGCCTATGACCTTTGTCATGAAGAAAATAATGAGGTTCATATTTTTAAGGATCAAAAGCGAACCGGCTGCCGATAAACCTATTCCCATTTCAATGAAGGCGAAAGCCGTCATCAGGTTTTCCCGCCGCTTAAAAAACACGCTGAAAATGTAACCGCCTATCGCCAGACCGAGCAAAAAAACCGTAAGCATGGCGCTGAAAGCATATACCGAATTTCCGAAAACGAACACAAGCGAGCGGGTCCACAGAACTTGGTAACCGAGAGCAGCGAATCCCGAAAAACTGAACGAAATCAGCAATACCGCTTTCTGGGTCAGAGTTAAATTTGATTTCGATATAGCCGGCACAAGTTCTCTCGCCTTGCGGGGAATAATCGTCTGGTTTTCCTGACCAAGCCACAGTATCCAGGCTATGGAACTCAATATGAAATTAATCAGTACAGCAAGAAAAATAGTCGTCTGTGAGCCGAAAAGACGTAATAAGATAAAACCGGCTAAAAACGAACCCGCCACAGCGCCGGCTGTGTGAACTCCGTAAAGCTTGCCCACCACAGCGCCCAGCTCCTTGCGCTTCCTTACTATATATTTCGTCAATACCGGCAAAGACCCGCCTATTAAAGTCATCGGCGCCAACAAAATGGCGAAGGCAATAACGAATCTTAAAGGATTTATGAGGTATGGAGCAGACTTGAACAGCCGAAAAAGCGCTATGTATCCCTCATCAGCAAATTGTGAGAAAACATAGATGATTAAGGATGAAAACCCGATGCCGGCTTCCATCCACGCATATAGCTTTAAATGATCATGCATCCTGTCCGCTATTCGTCCGAATATGTAGCTGCCCAGGCATAATCCCGCCATATACCCCGCCAGAACCATGCTCACTGCCGCCGTCGTGTTCCCGAAAATGAGCGCAAATACCCGTGTCCAGCTTATCTCATAAATCAGTCCCGCCATGCCGGAGGCGAAAAAAACGGCATACAATAAATACAATATTCCCTTTCTCATCGGAGTTCGATCAATGGCCTGTTCCTGTGTCGAATATTCGACCTTCATTATTGATTCCCTTTTTTCAGCACACACAAAAAAACAACCTGTTCAGCCTTTTTCCATCCAGGCGCTGTAATGGTGGAAATTCGCCGTATTGGATGGAAATACATCCAACACAGGTTTCAAAGAAATATAAATTACAATTGACATCGGGTCAAGAAACTTAACTCAAAAACATTGTCATTTCTCTGCTTTTTTGATTGTGCCAGCGTTCTTACTGCGCTAAAATACAAATGTGTAGAAACTTCGTACCTAAACTTCGCGTAGTCGACTGTTGCGTTTTTCTTGTTAACGGAAATTTAGAAATATCAAAGGACTGCCAAAATGAGCGCTAAAAAAATATTGACGATTTTTCCTGAATCCGAGGATTCGAAAGCCTTGTCAAAAATCATCGAAGACGAAGGTTTCCTGCAAATAACGGCTGATTCCGGCGCCGAAGCCTTAAATGTTGCCTCTCAGATGATTCCTGATATGATGATTATTGACTTTCAAATGTCTGATATGGATGCTTTTCAATTCTGCAGGCTCGTCAAAGGCGAATACTTCGAATTGCTGAATAAAACGCCCGTCGTCATCGTCTCCGATAAAATACCAGCTTTCCTGGGAGAACTTATCGCCTATGAAGTCGGCGCCTTCCACTTCATTCCGATGGAAGACGCTCCACCAAAAATACTCTCCCTGCTAAGATTGAAATTTAAAAACACCGACCTCACAACCTCAGATAAATTCCGACTCGATCCCCGAATCAGAGCCCTCGCCGTCGACGACCAGAAAGACTCCCTCAAAATCCTGGAATACTACCTCAAACGGGAAGGATACCTTTTCATGGGAGCCGGTGACTTAAATTCCACCTTGGAAAAACTCGAAATTTTCGATCCGGACGTCATCCTTCTCGATTATGAATTACCGGAGATCAAGGGACTGGATATTTTACAAAAAATACTCGAAAAAAAACCCGATGCAGTCGTAATTATGCTTACAGCTCACGGCAGCCCTGAAATCGCCCTTAAATCGATTGAACTGGGCGCAGCAGATTACCTCACCAAAAAAAACATCACGGAAACCCTCCATGAAAAAATTAAATCAGTGCTAATGAAAAAACAGTTCCTCAATCTCATTGAAAAGTGTCTTTGAATCGTCACTATTCTGATTCCAATATGTACTTTTCTGGGGTTTTCCCGTCGAAAAAACTTGAAATTATACTCATCCTGCCCATAATGGAAAAGGATCAGGAGGATTATTAGAATGTTCAATCAGAAATTAATTAAAGGCGCCTTTGCTGCAGGATTGACCCTTGCTGTTTTTCTGTTTTTTGCCGGTTGCGGCGAAAACAACGGGGAAAACGGTAAGGAAGTCCTTAATAAAAATGAAGTGCAAGAGCCCCTAGGCAAAAAACGCTTCCAAAAAAATCTGAAACCTCAAAAACAGGGGCCTTCCCAAAGTCGGGGTCAGGCTAAAGGAAGAATGGTTTCCGGTAAAGTTATCGCTCCTTCTCAAGATAAACAGAAATCCGAATCTGTTGACGATACCGGAACGCTTCGCAGTGAACCGAAACACAGAAAAGTAATCTGCGGTCACGAAGTTAGAGATTGACTAATTAGTTTTTGTCCATAAACGGTGAATTTTCCCCAGTACTGCGTCAGGCTGCGGATGTACTCAATCAACGTATAATAA
>CAZUFC010000070.1:0-42080 GCA_964619725.1 uncultured bacterium
CTGTCGGCGTATCGGTCGGGGTCCTTGTGGGAGTTCGTGTGACTGTCGGAGTATTAGTGGGCGTATCCGTTGGCGTCCTGGTCGGCGTATCGGTCGGGGTCCTTGTGGGAGTTCGTGTGACTGTCGGAGTATTAGTGGGCGTATCCGTTGGCGTCCTGGTCGGTGTATCGGTAGGAGTCCTTGTGGGAGTTCGGGTTATAGTGGGTGTGTTGGTAGGGGTATCTGTCGGTGTGTAAGTCGGTGTGTCAGTGGGAGTTCTGGTTGGTGTTAGGGTGACTGTCGGGGTATCCGTAGGGGTCCTTGTTGGAGTTTGCGTGACTGTCGGAGTATTCGTGGGCGTATCCGTGGGCGTGCGCGTGGGAGTCTGCGTGGGAGTTCTGGTCGGCGTCGACGTCGGCGGCAACCAATAACCGAAATCAGCATCCAGATGGCATTCTCCTACATCCAGATCATATGCATAAGGTTCGTTGGCCGTCGTTAATACAGCGCCGGTCGGCAATGTGGCTTCAATCACATCTACTACGTAGCATCCGGCTTCCAGGCTGATGAATTTGTACCAGCCGGGATATCCCGTATCCGGATCATTCTGAGTAGTCGCCGTATCGATCAAATCATCTTCGGGATCGACGTCTCCGTCGCAGTTTTCATCTTCATATAAGTATATGTCTATTCCATTCATGCCGGCAGTTACTGGATTCTCATCCTGGTCCCCTTCGCTGTCGGAGTCAAACCACACGTAATCCCCCAGGCATGATGTGGCGGTTTCTATAAAGTCCAGGCTGATATCCGTCGCGACATGATCGCCGAAAATATCCATCACAATGGCTCCGGCGTCGCTGAAGTCGGCTCCAGTCCCTGCCTGAACCGCAAATCCGCTGTAGGGCAGATAAAATGACTGCCCCGGTTGCTCTATCAGGCCCGGCAAGGACAAAGCATAGCTGGACCAGTTTGATCCGTCCGTATAAACCGATAAAACCAGCAGCGCCGGCCAATCCTCTTCATATACATGTATCAGGAGGCTATTCTGATTACCGTTGTTCGTCAAATCTATTCCGCCCAATCCCGTGTAGTCTATCGTCAATGCATCGTTGTCCGTTCCGTCCCATACTACCCTTGAATCGGCCTTCACTCCCGTCTCCTGACTATGCGCCAACAGACCGTTTCCACCGCTGTTCGCTTTCAAGGTCATTATGCCGGTTCCCTCGGTCACTTCGATAAATCCGTCACGCTCTGCGCCGATTATCCCGCTCCCTGAAACATAACCATAGTCTGTATCGCCCAGACCGGTCGCTTCCAGTGTCTGGTTCGCATCAAAGGTGTCGATCGTTAAACTCTGGGCATTGACGCCGCCGGCAATTAACATTGATAGAAATAAAATTATCAGGAAAGCCTTCCGACTCTCCCTGCTTTCATTTGTCGACATTGATGCAAACCCTCCATGATTGCTTGAATAATAAAATTTCATGCAAGTATACTCTTGCAAGAAAAAATGAATTCCGAAAATCGACTATCCCCTTGTTAATACGATTCTCAATTGTTTTAATAAGACAAAAAAAATCAAAAGTCAAATATTACTTGTAATTTTAACGCTCATTTTTCTTATGAATCCTGTTTCTTCACGCGTTTTCTGATTCAATCTGCAAAGTTTGACAAAACTCAGGGAACCATAATAGCATCAAAGCGGGAAAAGGATGAACCTTCTCTTCTATGCAATGATTCCCAGAAAACCAGGAGAACATATGACAAAGATCACGGTAATAGCTCTAGTATCGCTGACTTTCGCCGTAAATGCTTTCAGCCGGCAAAAAGCATACGAAGCTTTTGAAATTATCGAGGAGAGTCAAGGAAGAATAGTGTTGTCGTATCGATTGAGGCCGTCGTTTGACGTTTCGGATATCGAAGAAAAGATGAAATCGGAATTTCCTTATTTTAGCCGTGAGCCAGGTCGACCTGTCCTACCGTTGGAATACTGTTTATTAGGCATTCCCGGCGATGCTGATATTGAATTACAATGGGCTGTCGAGCAGAGCGCAATGGTGGAAGAAGTAGATTTATCAGTATATGAAGAGGAGGAAGATTGGCGGTTCAGAAGTCTTGAAACATCGAAAGGAGCAGGCCGTTCCGCAGTGGAAATCAGCGACACGGGCTGGATAAGGAACCAGCGGATTGCGGCTGTTATTATCCGACCGCTGGAGTACGACGCCGATACTCGTAACTTACATGTAAAAAAGCGGATACGAATCCGTATAAGCTTCGATGGAGCGATCTGCAATAAAAAAGATAAAGCTCCGCCGGCGGGCGCTGCATACGAGGAACTGTTATCCGGTTTACTTCTCAATTATGAGTCTTCGAGAAACAGACGAAGTCTTTTCTCGCCTTCACCGACGACTTCACAACCTTTTTCTTACGCGGAAGGAGGTCCCTGGTTCAAAATAAAAAACGATAATGAACCGGCCGTATATCGTATTGGAACTCAATTGGACCTGGCCGGACTGGATTACAGGACATTCCGGGTATTAAATGAAGGAGAGCACGTACCGGTAAGACTGGTCGGAACAGGCGACGGCATTTTCGATCCGGATGATTACTTTGAGTTTTATTCGGAGCCGTTCCGGTCGGCGGACGGCAGCCATGACCGGTACACGGTGGAAAATGTTTACTGGTTTCATTACGGCGATGAAGGCGGACGTCGAATAAAGCCTGTGGATGCATCTCCGGGGTCGGCTGCCTTGAGTCCTCATTTCAGGGATGCAGTGCGTTATGAGGAAAACAGAATTCCATCCTGGGCGGAAGACAAGTGGATGTGGAAAGAATTCAGGGCCGGTGAGGCCGGGATCGTGGAAATAGATATTCCCTCACCTGACGTCGATTCTGAGGATACGGCTGATCTGTCCGTGCAGTTGATCGGCGTGACGGATGCGGAAGGAGCAGCGCCGGATCATCACATGTTAGTCTATATTAACGATCAACTGATCTGCGAAAGAGAATGGGACGGCTGGGAAACGCAATTATGCGAGATAGAACTGTCGCATGACTTTTTATTAGAAGGAACAAATGAATTAAGGGTGGTGATGCCGGGAGATACGGAAGCCGGGGAATTTGATTATGTATGGCTGAACTGGATCAAACTCGAATATGACAGACTTTATATAGCTGAGAACGACCGGCTTCATTTCGAGAGTCCGGAAATCGACGATCCGCAAGCTTTCCGATGCAAAATAACAGGTTTCGATACTCCACACATAAATATATGGGACATAACCGACAGGAATTTTCTGGAAAATATCGCTGTTGAGTCTTCAGAAAACGGATATTCAGCCGAATTCGAAATCGAATTGGACGCCGGCGTTGAATTTTTTGCGTTCACCGAAGCAACGGTCGTTATTCCTGATGTTGAGGAAGACGCCCTGTCAACTCTTCAATCCCCTGAGAATCAGGCTGATTATCTAATTATAACCCATGAGCAATTCATGGGAGACATGGCCCCTCTTTACGATCTTGAAGACCTGGAGGATTTGCAGCAGTCCAGGGGGTATTCCACCAGGATAGTGAACGTTGAAAATATTTATGATGAATTTAATTACGGCATTTTCAATCCTACGGCAATACGCTCATTTCTCGATTATGCCTATCACAACTGGAATACCCCTGCGCCTCAATACGTTTTACTGGTCGGAGATGCCTCCTGGGATTATATCGGCTATCTGCCGGAAGGAACTCATATCAATTATGTTCCTTCCTACACGAAGCAATGGTATGACGGTCACGGCAATCCCAACTTCAAACGCCTGATGAAAATCAACGGCCGGCAAAAAAGCGATTTTAATAACATAACGGGTCCTTATGATTTCATATATGGAGCGGCCATGGTGGACCAGCAATACGTGTGCGTATCCGGGAACGATTCCTTTCCCGATATGATGATAGGCCGGTTTTCCGTCAAAAATTCTCAGGACCTTGATACTATGGTGCGCAAAAGCCTTAAACGCGGCGGCGGATTGCCTCCGGGATACTGGATAAGAAATACGGTATTTATAACCGGCGGAGTCAACGATCTGGAACAGAACACGTTCGGGGTCCAGGCGGATACGCTGATCGATGAGTTTATAAGACCCGGGTTCAGCGGACTCAAACCCTACAGAATATATAAAGAAACGAACGGTTACGACTGGGGGTATTATGAACAGGACGTTATAGATGCATTTAATCAAGGCGCTCTGTTCGTCAGCTTTTTCGGTCACGCCGGATCATGGTCCTGGGAATGCATGCTCGATTTCGACGATATACCCGCTATTCAAAATAATAATATGCTGCCCTTCGTTTTAAGCATGACCTGCAACACAGTAAGATTCGCCAATCCCGTCGTGGACTCATTCGGCGAAGAGATGGTCCACACCAGCCCTCAAAGCGGCGCTCTCGCATTGTGGGGCGGCTGCAATTTCGGGGGACTCTGGTCCGATTATTATCTCGCATACAAATTCTTCGATGAAGTATTCGTCCAGAAAAATCATAACATAGGCTCCATCATCAACGCATCAAAGATTACCACCCAGTCGATCTACCCGGACTATGCCGTTATTATCGAACCTTATACCCTCCTGGGAGACCCTGCCATGAACCTGACTTTCCGGTCAGACCCCTGTCTGGTTATGGGAGGATGGTTCGATAAAAAGGTTAGCTGGTCTCAAGGCGGAGAAATCCTGATGACCGCTTTTGGAACAGGACTCGACGGAACAGCCGTTGAAACCATTGAACTCTATTACGACGGCATGCCTACCGGCGTCAACCTTTTCGATGACGGCAACAATTTCGATTTTTCCGGCCAGGACGGCTTTTTCGGACTGTATATCCCCCTGGAATCACAAACAATACCGGCCGGCAGTTATTTGTTCGAATTAAAAGGTTTCGATTACTTCAATAATCCCACCGCGCTCTGGCCCTGCCTTAACGTTGAATAAAATCGCGATACGGCTTAAAATTGGAAGGATGGATGGGTGGAAGATGCCTTAATGCTTCTCCCGTTCAGTCCGCAGCGTCCGCTTCGTCCGCAACAATATAAATGTTAATGCGGCCCTCCACTGATGTTCAGTTTAAATAAAACGATCGTCGGTCCTGAATATAGTAATGTCGGCAGCTTGACCGGGAAAAAATGTATTGATACCTTCACTTTTGGGAGAAGTCGTCAATGGATGCAAATCAAAGAAACGCCCGTGATCAAGACAGCAATTCTGATTTCATAATCGCCGACTATCTGATAACGGCTTCATCCCGCGATATCGAAAGAATAGCCAGAGAAACGGCTTTGGAACAAACCGTAGAAGTCCCCGAAGATATTGTCGATACACTGTTCATTGAACGTCATGTAGTGGGACGAATCCTCTCCGTCAAAGAAGCGAAAGGTCAAGTCCCCGAAAAATATCTTGTAAAAATGGCTTATTCCGTCGAAGTGGCGGATTTTCAGATTCCCCAGTTGCTGAATCTTCTGTTCGGCAACATATCAATGAAGCAGGGAATAAAAATCGTCGACATAATTCTGCCGGAAACATTTACCGAAAAGTTCCAGGGACCGGCATTCGGAATAGAAGGATTACGTGATTTACTGAATATTCACGACCGGCCTTTGACGGCAGCGGCATTGAAACCTATGGGGCGCTCCGCGGAAGAACTCGCCGAAGCGAGTTACCAATTGGCTTTGGGCGGCGTGGATATACTGAAGGACGATCATGGATTGACAGATAATTCCTTCTGCCGTTTTAAAGACAGAGTGAGACTTTGCAGCAGCGCGGTCAGGAGGGCTGTTGAGGAAACAGGCAAAAAATGTCTTTATTTCCCTAACATACTGGACAGGATGAACCTGATTAACGAGCGGATAGAATACGCCCTGGAACATCATGCGGGCGGTCTGCTGATGTCGCCTTTTTTGCTGGGATTCGATCAGGTAAGGTTCATCGCCGAGAATCCCGCAGTAAACATTCCCATAATGGGTCATCCTTCTCTGAGCGGGACTCTGTACAATAATCCGACTCACGGCATTGAGCCTCATCTGATCCTGGGGACCCTCTTCAGACTGGCGGGAGCAGATATTTCGATATATCCCAATGCAGGCGGACGATTTTGTTTCAGCGAATACGTGTGCAGCCGGATAAATGCTTCTCTGCAAAGCGAATTGAACGGATTAAGGAAAGCCTGGCCTGCTCCGGCCGGCGGAATAAATCTGGAATCAGCCCCCGAAATCTGCCGTTCCTATGGAAAAGACATCATTTTACTGATAGGGGGCAGCCTTTATCAGCATTCGCCGGACCTTCGACGCAATGCCGAATATTTCCTGGAACTGGCGGAAAATTGTGAATCCGTCGCCCGTGATAAAGAAATCAAAAGGCGTCACAAGAGACCTCAAATGAAACCCCATGCGGAGAAAGCTTCAAATCGCCCGGCAAATGGACTTTCTGCAGAACCCTTCCTGAAGTTCAAAAATTTTCTTTGGGATCATCGAAGTTTCTCGGAATATAAACCGGCAGACTCGTCAGGCGGCTTTCGAAATATCAATCGCCTGGAACTGATGGGAAGAGGATTGAAAAAAACAGGATTCGATCTGCGTTATTTTGAAATTCAAAAAGAGGGATATTCCAGTCTTGAAAAGCATCGGCATGCTCACGTGATTATCGCAGCGAGAGGGCAGGGGATCATCCAGATAGGAGAAGAAGAATATAAAGTGAATCCCTTTGATGTGGTTTTTGTGGATTCGTGGAAAGTGCATCGGTTGAAGAATCCCTTTGAGGAGCCCTTCGGTTTCTTTTGCATTGTAGACAGCGAGCGAGACAAGCCGATTCAGCTTAAAGATTAGTAGAGAAAAGTAAAATGGACGATCGACTGACCGGAAAAATTGATGAACTTATGAATGCGAAGTTTGTTACAGACAATATGGATGATTGGTAAAGGGTAGCATAACGAACGGAATACAGGCAATTTGATCACATTGAAGGTTTTGAATTAGATTGTTGAAATGGATTGAATTATTTTAGGCTTTGCCGGACCTCAGGGTTCGGACGGAGCAATTAAGGATATCATTATGAAAATGCATTTGGAATGTTTGCCCTGCGTCGTCAGGCAGGGTCTTGATGCCGCCCGGATGATTACCCGGGATCAGAATATCCAGGAAAAAATTATGCGGGACGTGCTGAAATTGCTGGCTGAGAATCCCTTCACCCAGTCACCGGCCCACCGTGGATACGAAATTCATAAAAAGATAAGGGAGATAAGCGGCAACAAAGACCCGTACAAAGAAATAAAAGAAAGACACAATAAAATAGCGCTTTCACTGGCGCCTGAATTAAGGGAAAAAATGTGCTTTTCGCCGGACCCGTTTGAGACGGCCGTCAGACTGGCTATTGCCGGCAACATCATCGATATGGGAATGTCCAGCGCTGTATCCAGGGCTCAAATCATCGATTCCATTGACCGGGTACTGGAATATCCCATACCTCATGAACGCTTCGTCAAACTGAAAAAAAGAGCCGCCGAAGCTGAATCGATCCTTTATCTGGCGGACAATGCCGGTGAGATAGTTTTCGACCGGTTATTGATCGAAGAACTGCCGACGGAGCGTGTGGTCCTCGTCGTCAAGGCCGGTCCCGTCATCAATGATGCGGTATATCAAGATGCTGAATTCGCCGGATTAGCACAGATGGTCAAAGTCGTCGATAACGGCTCGAACGCGCCGGGAACTTGCCTGGATTATGTTTCTGATGAATTTATGAAAAGGTTCAATTCCGCTGACCTGATTATTGCCAAGGGCCAGGCCAACTTTGAAAGTCTGAACGATTGCGACAGACCTGTCGTGTTCTTGTTTCAGGCTAAATGCAATGTCGTGGCGAAAATGGCCGGAACTGAAGTCGGAAGCGTCGTCATCAGGTTTCAGGACGAACTGGATGCGACCCTCCAGAAAAACAGGAATTAATATGAAAAGTGCGAAAACTGATACGACAAGGTTTTTTAATAAAATAAAGGCTGAACCGAGCATTCCTTATGTGCTGGAATTGCTGGGATATGACCCGGACAATCCTGATCAGTGGAGCAAGTTTGTTCCGCTTGTTGAAGAATGCGTTGAACAGGCAGAAGAGTTGGCTGTTCCGAGGGGAGCGTTCAGGGAATTGAACTCTCAAACGATTGGAGACTGGTTTCCGGCGCCCAACCCTCGTGGAGTCTTCATCGCCATGGTCACCATCGGCTGTGATTTGGAAGCGCAGGTGGATGCAATGTTCCAGGAAGGTCATCTGACTAATGCGGTTATTCTCGATGCCGTAGGTTCCGCCGTCGTTGAAAAAGCGGCGGAACAACTGGACGAAGCCATACAGAAAATAGTCCTTGAAAAAGGCTTGAAGAGGCGGCCGAGAATAAGTCCCGGATACGGTAATTTCCCCCTGGAAGATCAGAAAAAATTCATGGCTCTGCTCCCCTCGCAAAAGTTAGGAGTAACTCTAACGCCGTCATTCATGCTGGAACCCAAAAAATCCGTTACCTTCGCCGTAGCCTGCGGAGCTTCGCCGGGCTCCCTTTATAAAGAACGCTACTGCGACGACTGTCCTCTGGTCAATTGCCCGCAGAGACGTCCCGGCGGAGTATGCTCCAATCAGGAAAAATTGAAAAAGTAGTCGGTAATATAACCTAAAGACTCTTGGCCTGCAACAGCGCTGGAAGAGACGGCACTATGAACGTTCGTAACAGGTTTTGTATGAGAAATCAGGGATAATGCTGCATCAGGCTTTAGATTTGAAAATTCAACGCATTGGCAATATGACCACCTCGCAACTTCTTGACTCCCTTGCCTTAAGTATAATTCCTCCGTTTAAGGAAACGATTGTACATCCACAGGCAACCACGGATTGGACGGATGTATGAATAAGATATTGAGAATTGGATAATATGACCTTCGGTAAACGCGCGTAACGATAGTGATTTGGATTATAGGGAAACCACGAATCACACGAATCTCACGAATAAGAGTGACGGCGTTGGCCCGTTTCTCATGTCTTTAGGGTCCGGGTCGCTGCGGATACAGCGAAAACCGTTCACTAATGCTTGTACCCTTCTGATTCGAATGATTCGGGAGATTCGTGGTTCGAAAAAAAAATACAACATTGCAAATAAAACAACCCTATGCAAGTTTTTGACGGCTTATGATGTTCACATTTGCCGGAATTCAACCACGAATCGCACGAATCTCACGAATAAGAGTGACCTCGTAGGCCCGTATCTCATGTCTTTAGGGTTCGGGTCGCTGCGGATGCAGCGAAAACCGTTCACTAATGCTTGTACCCTTCTGATTCGAATGATTCGGGAGATTCGTGGTTCGAAAAAAAATACAACATTGCAAATAAAACAACCCTATGCAAGTTTTTGACGGCTTTTGATGTTCACATTTGCCGGAATTCAACCACGAATCACACGAATCTCACGAATAAGAGTGACGTCGTTGGCCCGTATCGCATGTCTTTAGGGTTCGGGTCGCTGCGGATACTGCGAAAACCGTTCACTAATGCTTGTACCCTTCTGATTCGAATGATTCGTGTTGACAAACTTCCATTTTCGATTAAATCAACGGACCTGCAGGCGGAGGACTTTAATTTTTATAAATAATTAGAGCATATTTCCCCTTGCGTAGAATAATGTCGGATAAAAACTCATAACAAAATATCGAGTAGGCTTAAAACTAAAAAAGTCTCCTTGCTCCCGTTTTCTTCTCCATTGAAACGCATTCGAAAACCTGTTAGATTCCATAGAGAAGTGCTGGATTCAGTCGTTTCAGCGGATTTTCCGGCGGATAAAAAGGGATTGATGCACTGAAGCGAGTCATGTTCAGCGCTGCGCGTTGGACAAACATTGGATTCTGAGGAGTATCACATTTAAGAATAAGATGAGAGTTGGATTAGATCATGAGTGAAAAAATAACATTGTCGAAGACTTACGAACCGGTAAGCGTTGAAAAATCGATTTATGACATTTGGTTGAAAAGCGGCGCTTTTCATGCTGCTCCTGACGAAAGGGGACCGGACAGGCGATATGTGGTTATGATGCCTCTGCCGAACGTGACGGGAGCTTTACATATGGGTCATGCCATGGACAATGTGATGCAGGACCTTTTGATACGATGGCATCGCATGCTGCAGGACAACACTTTATGGATGCCCGGCACAGATCATGCGGGTATAGCGACCCAGGCCGTAGTAGAGAAGCGGATGAAAGAGCTTGAGGGATTGACTCGACTGGATGTGGGCCGGGAAGGCCTGATATCCCGGATATGGAAGTGGAAAGATCAATTTCAGGCTCGCATCATAGAGCAGCAGCAGAAAATGGGCTGCAGTTGCGACTGGTCCAGGCAGCGGTTCACCATGGACGCGGTGTGCGCTCGTGCGGTCAGGCACGCTTTTTTCCGGATGTTCGACGACGGACTGATCGTAAGAGGAAAGCGTTTGGTCAACTGGGATGCCTATCTGCAAACCAGCATCTCCGATGATGAGGTTTATCATGAAACCGTTCAGGGGCATTTCTGGCATTTGAAATATCCGGTCATCGATTCCCGGCCCGGAGACCCTCAATACGCCGTAGTGGCGACCACGCGTCCTGAGACGATGCTGGGCGATACTGCCGTAGCGGTGCATCCTGATCCCGAAGCGGCATTAAAGCGGATTCTTGAAGAAACTGAAGAACAATTAAGGAAAGCCCCGAAAAAAGAACAGGCTCATTTGCAGGATGAGCTGGATGAACTGAAGCGCAGAAAAGCAGAGGAGCTGCCCCGGCTGATCAGGTTCAGGGATATGGCCCTGGAAGGACGCGAAGTTATGCTTCCTTTGATGGACCGTCCTATTCCTTTGATCTGCGACGAGTGGGCCAAACCGGACATGGGGACGGGAATAGTCAAAATAACGCCTGCGCATGATCAGAATGACTATGAAGTCTGGACCCGCCACAAGGACGATATTGATATAATTAACATACTCAATCCTGATGGAACGCTTAACGACAATGCCGGTTCATACAGGGGAATGGACCGTTTTGATGCAAGAGAAAAAGTCATAGAGGATTTAGAGAGTAAAGGATTAATGGGAGAGATCGAAGAGCGTGCCGTCGAAATAGGGCACAGCGACCGGAGCAAAACGCCTATTGAACCTTACTTGTCCGATCAGCGTTTTATCCGGATGGGTGATGTCGAAGGCGGCATCGTAATGGGGAAAGGAACGGACAAGGAACACAAGAGTCCGGGCCTGGTGCAGGCAGCCATGGATGCGGTGATTGACGGCCGGGTGGAGATACATCCGGAACGTTATACCAAGACCTATCTTGACTGGTTGAGCGAGAAGCGGGATTGGCCTGTCAGCCGCCAGTTATGGTGGGGACATCGCATACCGGTGTGGTCGAAGAAAGTGTCCGTCGACGAATTGAACCTGGGCGAGCTGGTTCCGCTTATTAATAAAGCCCCAGGCAGTATGATCGTAAGGATTCAGCAGACCGATACGTTTGAAAGCTTGCCCGTCAATGATGCCTTTTCATTCGACAAAGAAAAACTTGATCCTGACAAGGACTGCCACATTGACGTCTGCCTTCTTGAAGACAATGAAATTATTCTGGAAAATCTATCCCAGCTCGGTTACAAGCAGGACCCGGACGTGCTCGATACCTGGTTTTCCTCCGCCTTATGGCCCTTTTCAACATTGGGTTGGCCTGATCCGGAAACCGCGGAACTGGATGAAAATCAGCCTGCTCTAGGTTCGGTCGGCGATGCTGTGGATTGCCTGGAATACTATTATCCCGGCAGTTGCCTGGTTACCGGACGCGACATAATCACTTTATGGGTAGCCCGAATGGTTCTGGCCGGCCTCTATTGCCTGGGCGACATTCCTTTCAGCGACGTCTTCATTCACGCCAACATCCTTGACGGTAAAGGCGAAAGGATGAGCAAATCCAAAGGCAACGGAATAGACCCCGTGGACATCATCGATACTTATGGAACAGATGCCATGAGATACGTCCTGTGCGACATGCAGACGGGAAACCAGGACATCAAGCTTCCCGTAACCGCCGTATGCCCCAATTGCGGACATCATAACGACCTCAGCGACACCAGGCACGGCTCCAGCATATTTACCTATGTTTGCGGTAAAACGGCAAAAGGTAAAACCCGGCCGGACTCATGCGGAGCCGAATTTGATGTCCTGGGAACCATGCCCGGTATTCCCGCAGCTAAACTCACCAGCGAAAGATTCGAAACAGGGTGCTCATTCTGTAATAAATTGTGGAACAGCGTGCGTTTCGCTCTGATGAATCTCGACGAAAACCAGGCCGAAGACAGAGAATTCTCCAATCCTGTCCTCGAAGACCGATGGATACTCGCCAAACTGAACCGTGCAATCAGAGACGTCAACCGGGCACTGGAAAACTATAATCCCAGCTCAGCGCTTAACGCGGCCACGGAATTTTTCTGGGGCTCCCTCTGCGACTGGTATCTGGAACTGATCAAGCCCAGATTACAGGAGAAAAATACGGAATCGGCCAGGAACGCCAAAAAGGTTCTGGCGTTTTGCATCGATCAGGTGTTGAGATTGTTTCATCCTTTTATCCCTTTTATTACGGAACATCTATGGCAATTGCTGGGAAAATTGACGACAAGCAGAGGATTGGGAACAGTCGCACAAGCTCCCTATTCCGAATACCTCATCGAAGCGGAATGGCCCGTCCCGTCAGACAGTATGGATGACGACGACTTGCTGCAGCATTTCTCGGAATTGCAATCGATAACCCGAACGATAAGAGAAATACGTTCCGACAGGGACATCGCGCCCAAAGCATACGTGACCGCCACTTTGAAACCTCCCAGGCGAAAAGCCGAAGCCTTGAAAGAGCATGTTTACATCATTTCGGAAGCGGCAAGAGTATCGGACCTGCAGGTCGATCCGGACGCAAAACGTCCGCCAGGGTCGGCATCACGCATTATAGGAGACATGCAGGTTTTCGTTCATGACGTCATAAACGATGAGGAAGAACGAGAGCGCTTGAACGAAATGATAAAAAAGGTCGAAGGAGAGATAAAACGCTGTCATAAAACGCTGGGCAACGAAAAATTTGTGGAAAAAGCTCCCCGTGAAGTCGTTCAGAAACATAAAGACCGCCTGGTTAAATATGAAAAGCAGTTGCATGATTACCGGGAAAGTTTGAAAGTCATCCAGGGAGATTAAAAATGATAAAACACGGGCTGAAAAACGAGTAATACTTATCAAATTTTATTTATCCCACAGCCGTTGCAAAAGCGATAAGCCTTCATCGGTTCAATTAACGAACGGTTTGTTCGAATGCTCTTCAGGTATGGAGAAATGGCGAAAGGACCGGTTCAAAAAGGTTATGAAGTAAAGCCCGGCGTGGTTCTATCTCTTTAAGTGATCAAACGTTAAGGGCGGCAATGCAAAATGAAGGATGATGCAGAATTTCCTGAACTGGCGGAAGAAAATCGCCGTATCTGGAACGCCAATGCTAAATGGTGGGACGATAGAATCGGAGACGGCAACGCTTTCCAGGAAGTATTGATCGAGCCGGCGACGGAACGCTTGCTGGAAATTTCTCCCGGTCATAAGGTTTTGGACATCGCATGCGGAGCCGGTCGAACGGCGAGAAAATTGACCGGGCTGGGCGCACAAGTAACCGGAATTGATTACAGCTCAGAATTCATAGATCGTGCGCGTCTTCGAGGGAAACAAGAAGGGATCGAAGTGACCTATCACGTTATGGATGCGGCAAATGAGGAGGCGCTGGAGACATTGGGGCGGCGTAGATTCGACCGGGCGGTCTGCACAATGGCCTTGATGGATATGCCGTGTATTGAGCCTCTGATGAGAGCTTTGCACAAGTTGCTGAAGACGGAGGGTTTATTTGTTTTTTCGACGATTCATCCCTGCTTTCATTCCACGGACGTTCAACGGTTTATGGAAATATGTGAGGACGAAAGGGGAAGGCATATAACCCGGCGAGGGGTCAAGGTTTATAAATACAAGACGCCGGAAGCCCGAAAAACAGAAGGGATAATCGGCCAGCCGGAGCCGCAGTATTACTTCCATCGACCGCTGCATATATTGTTGAACGCGGCTTTCCAGGCCGGCTTCGTCGCGGATGCTCTGGAAGAGCCGTCTTTTTCTTACAGGGAGGAGAGTTCGGAACGTTTTCGATGGATGGACATGCCGGAAATACCGCCCATTTTAGTGGTCAGAATGAGGCCGGCAGGAAAGGACATCTCAATATGAAAGAAAAATTATCGCGTATGATCCGCTGGTTCATATTACCGGCAATGTTGATGTCGGCGTTGTTCTGCCAGTATTGCCGAATTAACAGGGAATTCGAGTTTAAAGAAGAGGAGCATGAGAAGGGAGTAAGCGGCGCCATGCAGGCGCTTGATTTCTGGGCGGCGCAACGGGCTTATCCTTTTAATGCAGTGCCGGACAGGGGGTTCGGAGAAGCTGTCGAACAAGTGGGGAAAATGAAACGGCAGTCCGACTTAAAAGACGATATAATTGAGCCATGGGAGCTGATCGGACCTTACAACATAGGAGGAAGAACTCTTTGTCTCACTCTGCATCCGGAGAATCCGGACATTATATACGCCGGCAGCGCCAGCGGGGGACTATGGAAATCGACGACAGGCGGGGTAGGAGCTGAAGCCTGGGAATATGTCGAAACGGGCTTTCCTGTATTAGGTGTGAGCACGATCGTCATTGATCCCGGTGATCCTGACGTCATGTATATCGGCACGGGAGAAGTTTATCGATACCAGGATTCAATAGGAGGAGAGGTGATTCGCACCACCAGAGGCAGTTACGGCATAGGCATTCTGAAAACCACGGATGCCGGAGCGACGTGGTTCAAGAGTCTGGACTGGAGTTACGCTCAGACCCGCGGCATATGGATGCTGGCTTTACATCCAGAGGATTCGACCGTTCTTTATGCCGCTACGACCGAAGGCGTATTGAAATCGACAGATGCCGGCGATTCCTGGGAGACTATGCTTGACGTACGCATGGCCATGGATGTTCGCATTCATCCGGTTTCACCGAATATTATTTTTGCAGCCTGCGGCAATTTCAGTTCTGAAGGCGTGGGTATCTACCGCAGCATGAATAACGGACTTATATGGTCCAGGTTGACGAACGGTCTGCCGGGGTCCTGGAGCGGTAAGGCTCAGTTGAACATAGCCGAGACCGATACGGACAGAATATACGTAAGCATTGCCGAGACCAGCTACGGCAGGGGACTCTACCGCTCGACCGATATGGGCGACTCGTGGGTTCAGGTCAACTCAACGGATTATCCTCAATATCAAGGGTGGTATTCCCATTACGTGCTGGTCAGTCCGTTCGACGAGGACTTTCTTTTCACCGGGGGGATAGAGATATGGCGTTCGCAAGATGGGGGTCAGAACCTCTCGGAACGCTCCGACTGGACAGAGATTTACCTGGGAAGTCCGCCGCCGGAAGGCCCGATCGGAGGTCCTCATTACGCTCATGCCGACCACCATTATGCTGTGTGGCATCCTTACGATCCTGACACTGTGTTCTTTGCTTCCGACGGCGGGGTGTTCAAGACGACTGACGGCGGCGATACTTTTCAAAGCTTGATCGGAGGTTACGCCACCACTCAGTTTTACAACGGGTTCGCTTCATCGGCCCATGATCCGAACCTGGCGATAGGAGGAATGCAGGACAACCTGACCGCCATTTACCAGGGCGAAGCCGCCTGGAGAAGGGTTATAGGCGGCGACGGCGCCTGGGCTGCGATAAATCCTCTGGATAACGACACACTATATGGTTCTGCTCAATACTTATACATGGTTCGTTCCAGAAACGGCGGCAGCAACTGGACGGAGATCGAACCGCCATCGCAGTCCGGAGACAATACCGCTTTCGTGGCTCCTTATGTCCTTTGTCCTTCGAATCCCCAAATCCTTTATGCCGGCCGGTCTCGCGTTTACAAAAGTACGGATGAGGGCTCTAATTGGTTTGCGACCAATAACGGAGCAAGATTGGATGGGGCCAATCCCGTCCTGTGCCTGGACGTTGCTTTCACAAACGAAAAAGTCGTTTATGCCGGGACCGCGCCCATTAACAATCCCGCAGGCTTTTATCGAACGCTGGACGGCGGAATGAGCTGGCAGGAAGTCACCGGCAGTCTGCCGGACAGATACCCGGCGGATTGTTATGTGGACCCTAACGAACCAGCCAGAGTCATCGTCACATTTATGGGATATGATAATTCGCATGTTTTTCTGAGTGAGGATGCCGGGGATTCCTGGCAGGATATCAGCGCAGGATTGCCTGATCTGCCCGTATCAGCGGCCGCCATTGATCCGGAATATCCCGATGTTTTCTACGCCGGCGCTGATCTGGGCGTCTTCTGTTCCACGGACGCCGGCGTTTCCTGGAGTCCTTTTCAAAACGGCATGCCGACAGCAATGGTAATCGACCTGAAAATATTCCAGCCGCAACGTAAAATAAGAGCCGCTACGCACGGCAACGGCGTATTCGAACGCAATCTCATTCAACCGCATATGCCCACGGTTTCTCCGGCTATCTCGCCAACGGCCATGCCCACACTTATCCCCCCGACGCCGACGCCGGCAATAAACTTCGGCGTAGATATCATCCTGCCGCAAAATTATTTCTCACCCGGAGATACGTTCACGCTCTCCGCAAAATTAATCAATAACGGTCAAACGCGACCCTACGTACCCTTCTTCTGCATCCTGGACATCTACGGTCGGCTCTTCTTCTACCCCTCCTGGTCGGAATATCCGCCGGATGTCGACTGGGAATACCTCCCCGTTCCCTCAGGCATAACCGAAAAACGAATTATAGAAGCTTTCACCTGGCCTCCCATTGACCAGGCCCTGGACGGACTGTTCTTTCATGCCGCATTCCTCGACGAATCCTTCTCCGCTATAGAAGGCCGAATGGATACCGAAGGATGGGGGTACGGCCCGTGATCCGTAAAATTCGAAAAACGCTGATAAAGATTCATCTCTGATAATCTTTTCTGAATGCACGGATCGCAACGAAATTTGATTAAATCAACGCTCTTCTGCCAGATGTCATAAAAAGTATAACTATTTCAATGGGTTCTACTTTCCTTAAATCCTGTGAGAAATCCGGGTAAAAAGAGAATCCTGAAGAGGATCATTCACGCATAAAAAAACGCGATTTCCACAACCTTTGTGCCATGGAAACCGCGTTTAATGTCGACGTTGTTTTTATTTCTTCAATTACGGACCGAATCCGAAGGTCCATTGACCTATGGCGAGCATGCCTCCAAGGACTTGCTGAAAGTCCTGAGTTGTCATGGCGCTCCAGAAATGAATGCCGTTGAGTTCGGTCTGTCCTGTTTCAGGCCATTCGAATTCCGTCAGGATTTGCAATATTGATTTGCCGATGGGCAGATAGATCATTTTGAAATCGAAGTCGTTTTTCCAGTCGTCGTAGAACCAGAGTTCTCCTCCGATGTCCAGTATGACGAAGAAGGGAACGTTGCTCATGGGGACGCCTGAGTAGTTGTAAAGTTCTGCGTCAAGCCGGCAGGTATCGCCGGGAGTGTAATAATCGGAGGGCATATTGAGGACCACTTTGTAGTCGGATATGTGGTCGGGAGTGGGATCAACGGTCGGCGTCCGGGTCGGTCCGACGGTCGGAGAAGGCGCGATAGTGGGTGTGGGCAGGAGACATTCCCTGGAATAGGAGACTTTAACATCGTCGATATTCCATCCGCAATAGACCCATCCCTGATCGGTGTCGCCCATTACCCATCTGATGTATACCGTTTCCTGATCGTCTGCGTAGTCGGAGATGTCGAACTCCTGGTAGGTCCATTCTTCATCGGCTAATTCATCGTCGGGGTTTTCCCATATGGTGTGCCAGAATGAACCGTCATTGGATACGCGAATATACGCGTGATCGTAGGTGCTTCTCTCAACGCCCAGCCATCTCTGGAACGACAGTTTAACGCCTTCTCTTCCCGAACAGTCAATGGCGTCGGTGGTCAGGTAATGTTCCGGCATGTAATTCGTATAATCGCCGTTTAAATTGTAGCCGTAAACATTAAAGCCGGTGTGCCCTGATACGGGATCGGGACCTCCATGCTGTCCTCCGTATCCGTTAGGCTGTCCCCAGGCCCAGGCGCCGCCGGAAACGACCCAGTTCGGCTGAACAGACATATCCTCTTCCATCAGTATGACTTCTTCATAGGTTCCTTCTGCGTAATTGGAACCCTGGTTATCGTCCGTCGCTACGTTGCCGGCAAGATCGGCGGATTCGACGTAGAAAACGTAAGTGGTGCATTCGTTCAATTCCGTTATGGTGATTTCATGAAAAGTCGACAGCATATCGCTGGTTTTCGTCTGTGAAGGAGTCCCTTCGCCGTAAACCACCGTGCTGGTTGCCTCTTCATCCGTAGACCACTGTATGGTTATCTCGGATTCCGTGATATTCGTTACTTCCACTCCCGTTATCTCAGGAGCGACGGCATCCACGGATGCCATGGCGGATTTTTCCACATCTATGCCTCCGTGGCCGTCATCCGCATCGATATACGTGGCTGTCACGGCATCATTGTGCTGGACTTCCAGAATTCCGTTGCCCGCAGTCGCCGTTCCTTCTTCCAGGGTTATTTCACCTTCGAAGAAACAGGAAGAGAATCCCGTTTCATTCAATACCAACGTTTCCTGGTCTCCTGTAAATGTGGTTAAAGTTATTTCCACGGTATCCGGCATCCCGGAATTCTCATCCAGGTCAACGTCTCTGACCGACACCACAGCCTGCGATCCCGGAGAATAGATGTTTTTATCCAGTCCTATAGTCCCGTCGCTCGACAGAATCGTTCCCATTCCCAGATCAGGGTTACCCCAGATAGTCCATTCCGCCATCTCAAATTTCGGATAATACCATCCGTCTATCTGATAAACCTGCATCAAGGCGTTTTGATGAGCGGCTCCCTGTGTATACTCTCCTGAAGTCACGGCAGTGCTGAAGTAGTAGTCCATAGACTGACTGGAACCGTCAAGCGGATCGTCCCAGGCTGATGTTCCATACGCGACTTTTGTCGCTCCCACGAAACCTACGGCCCCCTGTTGCAGCATCTTCGCACCTATATTGGTGTAATCGGTATCCGAATTGCTGCAGGCGTCGGCAAAAATAATGGCGGGATATTCATCGTTCAGGCTGCTGCAGTCCGAGGCTTCGATGAACGGCGCCGAGCCCATGCCCAAAATGTAACAACCGTAATAAGAACCATGCCCGGCCCAGTTTACGAAAGCGTAAGAACCGGAAGACCATACGGAAACCACGTTGCTCTGAAGGAGCTCATAATCGCATGGATAGGATGAATAATAACTGCCGTTCTGCTCATACATCCTCGTCATCGTCCAGTCGGCCATCCATGGCTGGTCCACCTTCGCTTCCATCAATACGGCATTGTCCGTGTCATCCCAAAAATACGCTCCCAGCAACAATATATTCTTCTTGAAAGCCGGATCGTCATTTAATTCGTAAGCCTCAGATTTTTCGCAGATGTGCTCTACCGTATCCGCATCGCTCCACGGTATCCTTCCCACGTTAATCTCCGAATAAAAATCAACGTTATCCGAATCGTCGCCGTAGCGCCCGTTGCTATTGCTGTCCCAGGACTGATCGTCAGGAGCAGATAACTCCGCAAAATAAAAATCAGTCCGGGGTCTTCCATAACCGGCATCCTGCCAGACCGTCCGCATCGGCACATCCGAATGATGACCGACAAAACACACGTCCTCTATCCCCCACTCCGATGTGGGATACTTCTCCAGCAGGAAATTACGCATCTTCTGGGCGGTATCCGCTCCCGCATAATTGCTCTCAATCCAATTTACCGTCACAACTCGCACGTTCCGGCCCTTGTCGCTCTCCCAGTCGACTAAACTCCCAATAGAAGGCCGCAACGCTTCGGTCGTTATAATCACATAATCATACAATCCTTTGCCGGATGAGCATTTCGGATACCACTCTTGCGCCTGATCATAATTGAGCATGATCAGGCGTGCCTGACTCTCCATTCGTGGCTGACAGTCGTATAAAACCGGTTCCCGCATATCGTCATTTTTGCCGGGTAATACATATTCAACTTCTATCGATATCTCCGGGAAATAATAGAGTTTTCCTGAAACAGGATTATATTGGAACGGCGTTATACGAACGTCCGCAAGATTGTATTTTCGATAACCGGCCTGACCGATAAACTCCGCTAACCCCGAAGGATAAAGATCATTACTCCCGTATATTCTCTCTTTCGTCATCCTGTAACGTTCCAGTTCCTCAGCATAAATCTCCGGGTTCTCTTCTCCGATGACCCGATAAACCGGTACCGCTTTAACCTCATATTGGCCCGGAAACTCGACGGTCTGTTTCGATTTAACTTTTACTCCCTGGATTTCCGCTCCCGGAGGAACCGCAACCGCGAAAATTCGCGAAGGAAGCCTGGGAGCGCCGGGTACGTTCACATAACCGAAGCCCTCCACACTCACTTCGCTCTTCCCGTCGACATAATTGATATTGTACTCGCCGACGGGGATATTAACCTCAATGTTCTCCGCCAGGCACTGCGCCGGCGTCCATATTAAAAGGGACAAAATAAACACCCAGTTGATTTTGTTCATGGAATACTCCCTTCCCATGGTTCCGTTTTTCGTCATTACCTTTACCCTTGAATCGGTTTTCATTTCGATTACCGACCTCAGTTAATTAATATATTAATAAATTAGACTTATCGCAAGAAATATCATGAAAAAGTCAATTTCGTCCTTCCAGGCGTTTGACAATCAGTCCTGCAACTTACATAATTTCTTGTCGAACTGGCGGGCCGGGTCGTTTGCCGAAAAAGAGACTAATCCGTAATTTTTGCATGGCAATAACCGGCCTTATCAAAAAAGCGCTTCTTCAACACAGGAATAACGACTCATGGAAACTTTCATTTTTATAATAGCCTGGATTCTGTTGATCCTTTCATTCGTCTCAGGACTCCTCCTGCATATCATAAATCTCTTCGGAAACTGGGCGCTGGCCGCCGGGGTCGCAATTTTCGGGCTGTTGACCGAATTCAAATACTTTTCACCCTGGATTATCCTGGTCGTCTTCCTCCTGGCCCTGGCAGGCGAATTGGCCGAATCCATGAGCGCGGCGGCAGGATCGCTGAAAAGCGGCGGCGGCCTCTCCACCATGCTTGTAACCATCCTCTCTTTCATCACAGGCGCGGCTTTGGGAACTATCCTGATCCCCGTACCGGTGATAGGCAGCATCGCCGGAGGTTGGATAGGCGTTTACGCAGGAACAGTAATTTTTGAAAAATACGTCAGAGGCGGAACATCCGAACAGGCCCATAAAATAGGATACGGCGCTATGAAAGGAGCCGTCCTGGGCCAGTTGCTCAAATTCGTCCTGGGCCTTACTATCATTACCGTTACCGTTGTTCAGATAATTCGGTGACCTCACACCATGTCCACTCTCACTCCTGGCGCTTAAGCGTCAGGATAAACAGAATTTTTCGACATTAGGGCTCAATACAGCAATAGGGATTCCAGAATAAAGAAGTAGCCGCTTTGCAGCCTTGAACAATTGAGAATCCTTGAAAATCCGGCATTGATCAAAAATGCGTCCATTGAGGTTGCAATACTTCCGAATATCCCATCATTTTGTTTCGATTCCGATACCGATACCGACCCCGATTACTGAAACAAACCTTCGAAAATTTTAGAAGAAGTGTAACCCGGGTTTGATAAGTCCCAAAACTTCTCTCAAACCAACCATAAAACAACCAACGAAATCCCCCAACCAGCCATAAAATAACCCAATCTTACTCCCCCTCTCCAGCCATGGAGAGGGGGCCGGGGGGTGAGGTCCCAGAACACTGCAACTCCAGTATCTTCTCCAGTTTTTCAGCCTTCAATTCCTGATCCAGCAGGAAAGTCATCCTGATCGCATCGCCTTCCTGTACCGGAAAGGGAAATAAGAAAACCGGCACCGTCAGGGGCTGCCCCTTTTCATCGATTATCCTCACATTTCTTTTCTCAATGCTGTCAATGCTGAATATTCTTTCCATCTCAGCAATCTGCTCCATAGCCTCTTCATTTTTTATCAGCAACGATCCGGAATTGCATATTACCGCCGATATTATGACCAGGAACAGAGCATGAACACCTAAAAACAGATACTTGTTAACGGACAAAATATTTTTCATTGGTTTATTCCTCCTGGTCAGCGGAAGAAGCAAATATGATGCCGGCAATATCATTTCTTCAGTTCTGATCACTTTGATTTTTTTCTGATTGTTGCCGGGTAAGGCTTTATGAAGTTCAGCGGGCTGACGGGCGCAGCGGTAAATTTCCGATAGCGGACCGTTAAAATTCAAATTTTTTGACCCTGAATCCGTAACAATATTGAGCATAAACTCGCAATTCATTGATGAATAATGAAAAAAACTATGATGAGGCCGATTCAAATTTTTTGAGTTTAATTCAAATTTCTTGACCCGGACGGTATGGAGTTAAATCGGCGCCGAATTAACATTAAAACGTTGCGATTTTGAGTCTGAATTGCTAGAATCTGCCGGGGATGAAACGGACGAACCAAAAACTGATCTTATTCGACATTGACGGAACTATAATGATGAGCGGCAAGGCATCCCGTCGTTCACTGGCTGCTGCGATCAAGGAAGTGTTGCAAATTGACGTAACCTTTGACGGGTACGAATTTTCCGGGAAAACTGATCCCCAGATATTATGGGAACTTCTTGAGATAACCGGCATAGACGAGAGACGCTTCAAGGATGTGTTCCCGAAATTAATGGACTTTTATTTTGTGACGCTTGAGAAAATATTGCCTGATTCTCCGGTGGAGGTATTGCCGGGCGTAGAAGATATTCTGAAAAGATTGAAAATTGAGAAGAACATTCACCTGGGATTGGTGACGGGAAATTCAGAAAAAGGGGCCCGTTTGAAGTTGAACCGTATCGAGATGAACGATTATTTCCCGTTCGGCGCTTTCGGCAGCGATTCAGCGGTCAGGGACGAACTTCCGCCTATTGCGTTGAGAAGGGCGCAGGCATATTCAAAGAAAAATTTTCACGTGAACGATATTTTCGTCATCGGGGATTCGATTCATGACATACGATGCAGCCGCTCGATAAGGGCGAAATCAATAGCGGTGGCTACGGGATTCACGCCTTTAGAGGAGCTGCAGAAGGAGAATCCCGACCATCTTTTCCGTGATTTTTCAAATATAAACGACGTGATATCGGTATTGTTGGATTAATTCCGGATTGAATGTTTATTATTACAGTTTAATTCTGATTTTGCTTTCGATTGCAGCGATCCTTTTTCCCCGCGGACCTTTCAACTGGTACGTGATAGCTTTTCGTACGATCATTTTTTCGTTTTTTATACCCTCTTCCATCTGTTACTGCAATTTTCTGACGAAAAAGCTGCATTCGCTGCAGCAAAGCGGCGCCGTAATACTGGAAAAACTATGGTTCATCCTCATCATCTTATACATGGTTCTGACCTTATCCGTTTTCGTGCTGTTTTTCACTCGCTGGACAGGAGACATAAAATCGCAGTTTTATCGCCGGGCAGTTGCTGTTCCCGCCTCATTTTTTTATGTAGCTCATTTCACGGCAACGATAGGTCTGGCGGTTTATTTTGCCGGAAGGGGAGTCTGTCGTCTGTTGAGTCCCTATACAGCAGACATGCCGGTTTTACATGCGACGTGGGGATTGATTGAAGCGACATTTTATCCGGTTATCCTGGCCGCGCCTTTCGTCATTTCATTTATAGGATTGTTGACGACGTATGATTATAAAATAGAGCATGTCCGCATAAGACTGCCGAAGCTGAAACCGGAAGACCGGATAAGGATAGTCCAGGCAGCCGACATTCATTACGGGATATATTACGGGGAAAGTTACATGGACCGTATCGTAAACGATGTCAATCGCCTGGAACCGGATTTATTTTTAATTACCGGAGATATATTGACTCACGCATCCGAGCAGAACTTCGATCCGCTGCTGCATTCGCTGAAGAATATCGATCCGGAGATCAGGACCTATTTCTGCCTGGGGAATCATGATCTGAAGGTATCCCGAAACCTGACGGCGGCATTGAAAGGATTGGGTATTGAAACTTTAATCAACGAGAAGGCCGATATCCGGATACGCGGCATTCCGCTTCAAATAGGAGGCTTGGAATTCTACTGGCCGGGAACGGGAAAAAAAGCATATCCGGGAGGCGTCGAACAGATCGGATTCAATGCTTCATGTGTAAGGGTACTGATGGCGCATGATCCCGGCGCGGTCCGATTCCTTGAGGAAAAGAGCGCGGACCTGATACTGAGCGGACATCTTCATGGAGGACAGATAGGGTGGGGGAAAAGAGGCAGTTTGTTGCGCCTGCTGGGAATTCCGGACCAGGGCTTGCACAGAAAGAAGGGTATGCTGCTGTATATCAACCGCGGCACGGGACATTACGGATTTCCCTTGAGAATAGGAGTTTCTGGAGAACTGACATGCCTGGAACTGACGGGAACAGGGGAGGGACTTCCGGAAAGGGGTCCGTAAAGGGGTCAGAGCCCTTCGCAGATGCTGTGATTGACAAAGGATGCTGTCGGAATAAGCTTCCGGAAAGGGGTCAGAGCCCTTCGCAGATGCTGTGATTGACAAAGGATGCTGTCGGAATAAGCTTCTGGAAAGGGTTAGAGCCCTTCGCAATTCGCAAATGAACAACCAACACATTCCGGGAGAAATGAACATGCAGTCGTATGCCCCCGTTTTCCTGCGCGAAATATTTAATTCCACAGATTTTATTTTGTTCTCTGGTTTTTGTCCATGGACGGCGATTTTTCCTTAATGCTGCTTCAGGTCGTGGATTTGCTCAGTTAAGGTAAAAGCAATACATCTGCCTCGCAAATCCTTGTCTTAATTGCTTTAAGTTAAATTCGCCCGTTTATGGATCAAAAACCCAAGTGACTGTCCAACATTAAATTTTGAATCGAGATTCGAGTTTATGGACAGACACTAATTAGATAATCCGATATCCAGCATCCAGAATTGAGCATCCGGAAAGTAATGAGAGCTGTGCGCTAATCACAAATTAGGATGAGCCAACCATGTTGAGCCGTCGAAGGTCCATCCGGGCGTTTGACCGACGGCGGCATCGATGTTTCTGACATAAGTTCCCGGAGTATAATAGTTGCCTGGTAAGGGAAGAGCGGGTATGACATCTGATACAGGGTCGTCGGTATCTATGCCGGGTGCGCCGGGGACATTAAGGATTAGACGGATATCGCTTCCGCCGAGTTTATAATATCGTATTTGAGAAAAAGTAGAAGTCGAAGAGCCTTCCGTCATTCCAACATAAGCGACTGCGACCTGTGGACCGAACATGACGTATAAGGTTTCGCAGGCCCCGATGTCTCTTCCTGCCACATACATTTCCACGCTGCTGTAATAATTTAAGTTGCAGTGTTCGCTGCCCGTGAGTTTATTTCCGGCGCTATCGAAGGCTGCGGCGGCAATTCTTCCGCTGCTGCCGCCGGGACTTTGCACTTCGATGTATATTATCCTGCGTCTGGGTTCAGTTTCCTGCGACAGATCAAAAGCCATTCCCAGAAGACTGTAAGCATAAGTGAGTTGAATAGCATCTTCTGTCAATGCTCCCGGTCTATGACGCATGATTGTATTATTCGGGCCGTGATACCATAGTCCTCTTGCCGGGCAGAACAGATGATCGCTATCCGATTCGATTACCGCATTACTCCGGCTGAAGCCTGCAATTTCAACCGGGAGGTCTTTCGGCAGGGGTTGTGATCTGTTTCCGATGAAACGGTTGACAGCCATAGCCATATTTTCTTCGGGCGTATCGCCGTTAATTAGGACTTGAGTATTAGAGACGGCAGGATTACCGCGCGTGAAATAAAATTCATTATGGTAGATGCCGCGTCCTGAAAGTAAATAATCAGTGCCTTCAAAACGGAATCCGAAGAACTGGTTCATGATGAACAGCGCTCCTGAGTCGGCGCCGCTTCCATGAATTACGGAAGAATAACCTTCGCCGCCGTTGAACAACTCGAAACAAGGGTTATAAAAAACATTTCCATTGGATGAATTTTGCGAATTATGGTTGATTTCTATTCCATGAACATTCAGCGGACTGCTGGTGGATGAACTCGTATTGAATCTCCCGCCGTAAAAGGTATTCTGATTGACGTATCCTTCTCCCTGTCCCTCAGGCGATGTTTGCAGCTTTATACCCACCCGGTTGTCTTTGATGCGGTCCAGAAAAAGGAAATTATAGGCGCAACCCCTGTCCGTGCCCCTCAAAAGCAAGCCCGTTTCAAAGTTTTCCACATGTACCGCCAGGTAAATATTATAAACGTTATCGAGTACGATGCCCGCATGAGCATCCGACCAGTCTTTCGTTTCCCGGACCAATCTCAACGAGGAAGTAAAAATGGATTTATATTCATGAGCGATCCCATCAGCGGCTCCCCATATAAAGGCATCTTCGCCTTCACCGGTATAGATCAGCGTGCCGAGACTCACGATCGGCGTCAGATTAGGATTGGTCAGTTGGGAAGAGAAGCGAAAACCGTCAACAGTGGGCGGAATTAATACGCAGGTTCCGATATCGATGGCGGACTGAATTGCTCCGGTATTGTCCGGCATACTTTCCGATGCACCCATATCCCTGATGTCGACGCATCCGAATCCTGAAGAGCCCTGCGGACCAGAAGGTCCTGTATCGCCCTGAGGTCCTGTTGGTCCTGTTGAGCCTGTTATGCCGGTATCGCCCTGCGCTCCCGTCGGTCCGGTTATGCCGGTATCGCCTTGCGGTCCAGTTGGGCCTTTTAATCCGGTATCGCCCTGAGCTCCCGCCGGTCCGGTTAATCCGGTATCGCCTTGCGGTCCTGTCGGGCCTCGTTCACCAGCCGGCCCCGTCGGACCATACAATCCAGTCGGTTCGCCTACCCATTCTCCCGCAGCATTTATCACTTCACCGTAGGATATAATGCTGACGCTCCTCGGATTTATATTCTGGTCATAAACATCCTCGGCCTGATAAGCCTGGCCCACGCTCGTCAATAACTGTCTCGGAAAAAGATTTTCTTCATCTACACTTATCTCCAGCCAGTAAGTTCCGTCAAAGTCCAGCTCTATTGGAAAATTCGCTCCTAACAGTATATGAAAAATTCCCTGATCAACGCTGACGGTCTCTTGCGATTCACTCCACAATAAATTTCCTCCGGTTTCCATATCATACAACCCAAAATCAAATTTGTAAGAGCCGTCCAGGGGAATGCCCGCTGAATCGGTTATATATCCCTGGTAATTGATCTTATGAGGAATAGCTGCATTCAATCCCCGGAAACCTGTTCCCGCCACGGAAAGCAGAAATATCAAAAAAAATGAAAGGACTTTCATGATCCGCCTCAATTCAAAAATGAAAAAATTTGACAAAAACCGACATCTCTGCAACTGATTCGAACCTTCATTAAACATATTAAGAAAATTCAAGGCAAAGTCAATCGACTGGAGATAGACGTCCGATGAAGCATGGTGATGCTCATAAAGGACTCAGAGCGCTACGCCAGGACCAGCAAAAAGAAGACGCTCCCGTTGCTGCCAGGGCTCAGGAATCATCAGGAAACGCTGTCAGCAAAGATTATCCGGCATCCGGCATCTGTTCAATTCAATGAAAATTTGGAATCCCTGAAGCAGAATGTTACATTCCTCATGTCGATAAATGATTTTTTCCCGTGCACAGGTTGACTCATGCTCTTGTGATCGTTAAATTCAGAGTGAGGAGAGGCGGAAGCCGTGATTCAGTACATAATCAGAAGATTTTTTCTTATGATCCCGACGTTGCTGGGGATAACTGTGGTTACTTTCGTGATCATCCGTATGGCTCCGGGCGATCCGACCACTATGATTCAGGGCGGCGGCGGAGCGGGATTGACGGCTGCGGGGGCGGCCAACGAGGAATTGCTGGCCGACATTATAAAAGCCAAACGCGAATTGTTGAATCTGGATGAACCTATTCCCGTCCAGTATTATTTGTGGCTGAAAAGAATAGCGGTGCTGGATTTCGGCGAATCTTTCAAGGACCATCGTCCTGTGATACAGAAAATCGCCGAGGCGCTTCCAATTACTATTTCGCTTAACGCCATTTCATTATTCCTGATATATGTCATATCGATCCCCATCGGCGTTTATTCCGCTACTCATCATAATAGTCTGAGCGACAAAGTGATAACGGTTTTTTTGTTTATTTTGTACAGCCTGCCAAATTTCTGGACCGCCACCATGCTGATACTTATTTTCGGAAGCGTAAACATGTGGGACATTTTTCCGATTGTGGGGCTGCATTCTTCCGAAGCCTGGCGCATGCCGACCCTGCAATACATCGGCGATTACATCATGCATATCATTCTGCCGGTGATTTGCCTGACTTATACGGGACTGGCGGGCTTATCGCGGTATGCCAGAACAGGCATGCTGGAGGTCATTCGCCAGGATTACATAAGGACCGCCAGAGCCAAGGGCGTTTCGGAAAAAATGGTGGTCATGAAGCACGCTTTCCGCAATTCGCTGATTCCTATCGTTACGCTGATGGCGAACCTGCTGCCTGTTCTGATCGGAGGCAGCGTCATCATCGAGTACATATTCACTATTCCGGGCATGGGACGCCTTGGTTTCGATTCCGTGCTGTCGAGAGATTATCCCGTCATTATGGCCATTACCACTTTCTCCGCTGTGCTTGTCCTTATGGGAATACTCATTTCCGATATACTCTATTGCCTGATCGATCCGAGAATTTCTCTTGACTAGGCTGAACGTGACTTATGAAAAATAACGGTAAAGAAAAGAAAATCGCACAACCGAAGCTGCCGGAAAAGGGAACGTCCTATTCGCAGATAGTCTGGAAGCAGCTTAAAAGAAACAAACCCGCCATGTTCGGCATGTTCGTCATTTTTTTTCTCGTGCTTGTGGCCCTGTTGTCGCCTCTGCTGGCGAACAGCAAGCCGATACTCATGAAATTCGACGGCCGTCTTTACTTCCCGGCTTTCAAGGATTACATCGATACCATGCCCATTCCGGATTTCATCGTCGATGAGTTGCGGAAGATACCGGTTTTTCAGGAATATAAGAAATTCAGAGCGACAGGCTATGAGAATATGGAAGCGAGGATGGACGACGACGACTGGATGATATCGCCTCCCGTTTCCTACTATTACACGGACATCCATATAGATGAAATCAAAAAGCTGCCCGGCTCAGATCATCTCCTGGGAACAGACGATACGGGACGGGATATCCTGTCCCGGATGATCCACGGCACTGTCATCTCCCTGTCCGTCGGCGTCGTGGCCGTTGGAATTTACGTCACTATCGGCATCATCGTCGGCGCCATGGCAGGATATTTCGGAAAATGGGTCGATATACTCCTCTCTCGCATCATTGAAATCATGATATGCTTTCCCGCTTTTTTCCTCATCATCACCATCATCGCTTTCCTGCCAAGGTCCATCTACAACATCATGATCGTTATCGGCATCACGCGATGGACG
This sequence comes from uncultured bacterium, assembly GCA_964619725.1. Lineage (GTDB taxonomy): Bacteria > CSSED10-310 > CAZUFC01 > CAZUFC01 > CAZUFC01 > CAZUFC01. The sequence continues at coordinate 29,670 of CAZUFC010000070.1, forward strand.
GGAGTCGCCAGGCTGATACGAGGCGAATTCCTGAAAATCAGGACCCAGGATTATGTCAGCGCGGCCAAGGCACAAGGCATACCTTCTTCCAGGATCATGTTCCGGCATATCCTGCCCAACGCCATCGCTCCCGTCCTGGTCAGCGCCACCTTCGGCATTGCCGGCGCCATCCTGACTGAAACCGGCCTGAGCTTCCTGGGATTCGGCGTAGCTCCACCCACTGCAAGCTGGGGAGAAATTCTCAACCAGGGTCGAAGGTATATCTCTCACGGCTCCTGGCACCTCGCCATCTTCCCCGGACTCGCCATCTTCATCACCGTCACCGCCTTCAACCTCTTCGGCGAAGGACTCAGAGACGCCCTGGACCCCCGGCTTCGAGAGTAACGTATTGAAAAGCAAAAATATTACGACTGGCTCCGCAGGCGATATGTCATTAACACCGCCCGGCTTATTGACGCCTGCCTTTAATAGGGAGCAGAACCCATTACTGATGTTCCGCCAGGTTTCCGCATAATATTCACGGCAGGACACATTCCAAAACAGTTAAATTTTACGAATAAAGTAATATTTGACAAAAAACGTAAATTATGTTATGAAACGTTTTGGAGGATCGAACGATGAAGAAGCGGATTATGGAAAACAGGAAATTCAAAGCATTGATGGATACGGCTGAAAGGCTTTTCATGAAGCACGGATTTCGCCGGGTTACTATAAAGGAACTTTGTGAAAAAGCGGACGTGAGCAAAATGACTTTTTACAAGCATTTCGATAACAAGGCTGACCTGGTGAAGTTTATGATTGATGTTTTGATTTCGCGTAATATGGAGAGATACAGGAGCATTATGAATTCCGATATGCCTTATGCTGCAAAGATACGGAAGATTATAGATTTAAAAATGGAGCAGACCCGGAATGTGAGTCGGGAATTTTTTGAAGACATCCATATTTATTCGGAGCCGGATATACGTGATCACATGCGGGAGAGAACGGATTCGACGGTGCAAGAGATGTTGGCGGATTTTACGGAGGCGCAGAGACAGGGATATATCAGGGCGGACATCAAGCCCGAGTTTATTTTATATTTTTTGAATCACATGTTTGAGATGGTGAAGGACGCTCGTTTGAGCGGCATATATGAGAGTCCTTCGGAGTTGATAATGGAGCTGGTGAATTTCTTTTTCTACGGGATAATGGGTGAGTCAGGCATCGAGGAAGGTCGGGATGAGAAATAGCGGTAAGCGGGCATCGACCGTCGGGGTATTAATTATCGCTTTAGCGCTTGTAGCGGCGAAGGCGGATGCCGTTTCGATCGGATCAAGAGGGCATTTATCCGGATGGATAGGCTTTAATGATGCCGGGGAAACAGGCATTCATCTGGGAGTAAGGTATGTGCCTGAGCTGTTCATAGAGACTTCATTCGGCGAGAATTACACTATTGATGCGGATATATCGGTGAATACGTATGGACGAAGCGTATTAAGCGAGGGAGATGTCGATGCGTCGGGTGAGTTAAAACTATATCGACTGTGGATAAGGATGACGTCGGTGCAGATGGAAGCCCGTTTGGGGCTTCAGAAGATCAATTTCGGTCCGGCGACTTTGTTCAGGCCTTTGATGTGGTTCGACCGGATTGATCCTCGCGATCCGCTGGAAATGACGGAAGGCGTCTATGGTTTTTTAATGCGTTACTACTTTTTAAACAACGTGAATGTTTGGGCCTGGGGACTTTATGACAATGAGGAGACGAAGGGTTGGGAGATTGCTCCGACTGCCGAAGGAAAAGTTGAATGGGGCGGCAGAGTGCAGTTGCCGGTATTTCAGGGTGAGATGGGAATTTCGTATCATCGGAGGAAAGCGGACACCGGCGCTTTGCCTTTATTAACGGAGAAGGAAATATCGGAGCAAAGGTTTGGTATTGACGGTCGCTGGGACATTGAGACCGGCATGTGGTTCGAAGCGTCCTGGACTCGCTGGGACGTGGAGTGGGATATGTTGCGGTACAGACGTATGGTGACCCTGGGCATCGATTATACCTTTAATATCGGCAACGGACTTTACGGATTAGGCGAATATCTGACCGCTGCATCTGCCGAAGACCCTTTTCAATCCAGGTTAAAAAGCGAATTAACCGGAATTATGCTGAATTATCCCCTGGGCTTGCTCGACAGCGTGACGGGTATGTTCTACTACGACTGGGACAACCGGGACCGTTATAATTTTTTAAGATGGGAGCGCATATACGATCATTGGGGATTGCATTTCATGGCGTTCTGGAATCCGGAAGATTCTGTGATGCAGATGGCGCCTTATCAACCGGAAAACGGATTCGATGCGTCGAATGGCGGATTGATGAGAGGTAAAGGAATGCAGATAATGCTCGTTTTGAACCATTAGAGTGTTTATGGAGCCGGGATTTGAATATTGCCGGATAGGAGGAATACGAATGGAAAACTCAGACATAATATCCCTGACGGGCATAACGAAGAAGTTCCCTGTCGGCGGAGGATATTTCACGGCGCTGGACCAGATATATCTCAGGTTCAGGAAAGGTGAATTCGCCGGATTTGTAGGTCCGAGCGGTTCAGGCAAGACGACGTTGCTGAACATCATCGGTTCCCTGGACAATCCGACGGAAGGCGAAGCCATAGTATTGGACCGTTCCGTAGGCGTTTTATCTCATAAAAAAGCGGCCCTGCTTCGCCGAAAGCACCTGGGTTTCATCTTTCAAACATATAATCTTCTTCCGGTTTACACGGTGTATGAAAACGTGGAATTTCCGTTGCTGCTTTTGAAAATGCAGGAGTCGGAACGAAGAAAAGCGATAATGGATGCCCTGGAATGGGTCGGGATAGAGGACAAGGCGGGATCGAAGCCGGCTCAGTTGTCAGGAGGAGAGTCTCAAAGAGTCGCCATCGCACGCGCCATGGTTAAGCGCCCTGAAATTGTTTTGGCGGATGAGCCGACTGCGAACCTGGATGCGAAGAATTCGCACAACATTCTGGAGACGATGGAGAAATTGAATGCGGAATTGAGAACAACGTTTCTTTTCGCCACTCATGATGAAAAGGTGATCCGTTATCTTCATCGGAAGATATCGCTTGAGGACGGCCGGGTGGTGAAAGATGAGCAGATGAAAGGAGCGCGGGTCGAAGGAGAGCAGGCATGATATCCTTGAAATTAGCTTATCGCAATATTGTGGGAGCGGGTTTGAGGACCTGGCTGAGCGTAATCGTTCTTTCTTTTTCCTTTGTTTTGATCATCTGGAACCAGGGGTTGCTGAACGGTTGGGACAGGCAGGCCAGAAGGGACACCATCGCCTGGGAAATTGGCGGCGGACAATACTGGCATGAAGCTTATGATCCTTTTGATCCGTTTGCCCTGTCCGACAGTCATGCCTTGGTTCCGGAAAAGTTGAAAAGAGACGTTCAGGACGGCAGGTTTGCCCCTGTTTTGATCGCTCAGACTGCGGCATATCCGGAAGGACGAATGCATAACCTGCTTTTGAAGGGAATAGAACCCGGTCAAAACATATTAGAATTGCCCACAAAACATCTGGATGCTGATATCGAGGAAATTCCCGCGATCATAGGAGAACGGACGGCGGACAGTCTTAACCTGAACGTCGGCGAACTTATGACTGTCAGGTGGCGGGATGCGAACGGCATGTTCGATGCCAGGGACGTTAAAATAATGAGCGTCATGGAAACGGACGTCATCTCGGTGGATAAAGGACAGCTTTGGATACCGCTGAAACGAATGCGGGAAATGATGCAGGCTCCCGGTGAAGCGACCCTCATCATCGTCGAGCAGGGGATGGAGAATCCGCCCGAAGCTGATAAATGGGTGTTCAGAGACCATGAATACCTGATGAGGGACATCACCCAGATGATAAAAACCAAAACAGTAGGACAGTCGATTTTTTATCTTCTTCTGCTGTCGCTGGCCCTCCTGGCTATTTTCGATACGCAGATACTGGCGATATTCAGGCGGCGTAAGGAAATCGGCACCCTCATCGCTTTGGGTATGACCAGGGGCGAAGTCATACGACTCTTCACGTTAGAAGGCGCCATGCATGGCGTCCTGGCCGCAATCGTCGGCGCTGTCTACGGCATTCCCCTGCTGGCATACTTCGCTATATACGGATTAGGCGTTCCTCAATCCACGGAAGACTTCGGTTACGCCATCGCTGAAAGAATTTACCCGGCTTACAGCCTGGGACTGGTGACAGGAACAACCCTGATAATCTTAGTTACGGTTACTATCGTCAGTTTTATTCCCACCCGCAAAATCGCAAGACTTAAACCCACAGACGCCATCAGGGGGACATTCCAATGATTAAATTCCTGCTTAAAGGCCTGATCAGGGACCCTTCCCGAAGCCTGTTTCCCCTGCTGACCGTCATTTTGGGCGTTATGCTGACGGTGTTTCTCCATAGCTGGATCGGCGGCATACTGGGCGATGTGGAAGATTTGACCGCACGTTTCGATACAGGGCATGTCAAGGTGGTCACCCGCGCATATGCGGAGAATGCGGACCAGTTGCCCAACGACCTGGCCCTCGCCGGCGTCAATACTTTAATGAAACAATTGAAATCAATGTTTGAAAACGTCAACTGGACGCAGAGAATACGATTCGGCGGATTAATCGATGTTCCCGACGAAAAAGGCGAAACCAGATCACAGGGACCCGCTATGGGACTGGCCGTTGATCTGCTGTCGCCGGATTCTAAAGAAATCGAAAGATTGAATATTCAAAAATCAATGGTCAAGGGAGAACTTCCCCAAAAAAATGGAGAAATTATCATCAGCGACGAATTCGCCCATAAACTGGAGGTTGAACCGGGCGATGCCGTCACTTTGATCAGTTCAGCAATGTACGGCAGTATGGCCATGCATAATTTCAACATCGCCGGCACGATCAGCTTCGGCATGGAGGTCCTGGACAGAGGGTCTTTCATTGCGGATATCAGGGATGTGAGATTAGCGCTGGATATGGACAATGCCTGCAGCGAAATTCTGGGATTCTTCGAATCAAAGCGCTTTAATCAGGACAAGGCTGAAACGGTCAAGCGCGCTTTCAATGAAAAGTATGCGGATGAGGATGATGAATTCTCGCCCGTTATGTTGACCCTGGTCGATGCAGCGGGTTTCGGCGATAACCTGGAATTGGCACGCAGTATGTCTGTACTGCTGGTCGGACTCTTCGTTTTCGTCATGTCGCTGGTGTTGTGGAATACCGGATTGATCGGAGGCTTGCGCAGATACGGAGAAATTGGCGTACGACTAGCTGTGGGAGAAGACAAAACCAACCTTTACGCATCCATGATCGCTGAATCCATCATGATCGGCATCGCAGGTTCCCTTGTCGGAACATCTATAGGACTTACCGGCGCTTATATTATACAACATTACGGCATTGATTTCAGTTTCATGATGCAAAAATCATCCATGATGCTTCCTAATGTCGTCAGAACAAAAGTCACCACCGTCACTTACTTCATCGGTTTCATCCCCGGACTGCTCTCAAACGTCCTGGGTTCATCCCTCGCCGGTATTGGCATATATAAAAGACAAACCGCTCACCTCTTCAAGGAGCTTGAAACATGAAAATTTCCCTCTTCGTGAGTTTCTCCCTGCTTTTGGCTGTTTTAGCTCAGTCGTACGCACAGGAACTGACCGCAGACCTTATACTGGAAAAAGTTGACGAGAACCTCACCTCGCATAACCGCTTCTTCCGGTCAAAAATGATCATTCACGGACGCAGGGGAAGCCGAACCGTGGAATCGAAAACCTGGGCCGAAGGAGAAAACAAAGCCTTCACGGAATATGTCGCGCCCGCAAGAGAAAAAGGAACAAAAATGCTCAAACTGGACGACAACCTCTGGATGTATTCCCCGTCCACAGATCGCATTATCCAAATATCGGGACACATGCTGAGACAATCCGTCATGGGGTCGGACCTCTCCTATGAAGACATGATGGAAGATGCGAAATTACATGAAAACTATGATGCGGAAATTACCGGCAATGAAAAGATCAATGAAACAGATTGTTATGTCTTAAAATTAACTGCTCGACAAGAGGACCTGGCGTACCACTCCAGAAAAATATGGGTCGACAATGAAAAATTCGTCCCCTTAAGAGAAGAACTGTACGCCAAAAGCGGAAAACTGCTGAAAAAAACGGACCTGCAAGACTTCAAACAAATAGAAGGAAGATGGTACCCCCGAAAAATCATCTTCAAGGATATGCTGAAAAGAGGCGACGGCACGGAATTCATTATTGATGAAATCGAGTTTAATATTGAGATACCGAAAAGTGTTTTTTCCAAGGCCGCGTTGCGGAGATGAGAACAGAGGAGTTAAAGGCATTGATCAATTATCCCGGTTTCGAGGATAAATTTATGAATTTGCTGTCGGTTATTGAAACGAAATTCAATGGAATGAAAAGTCGTTTTCAAAATAGCCAGGCATTCCGTTAAATAATTCGGTTGATTTGGATCAGCAAGCTTCATTATAAAGGCGGGATTGAGGATAACTTATATAATAAACTAAGCCGAAACTGATGCAATAATGCTAGAGTTAGATTCGTAACATGCTCATCCATAATCGACGATAGAATTGCTGAGCGATCTTTTTACGAAACATCAATCGGACAACAAGAAACTATCCCTCTGAATATTGATATTTTGATTAAATTCTTATAAACTTTGTTTCAGGAGGTCTTCGTGATTTCCGTCATAACAGCGTCAGAAAAAGGATTTGTCGTATGAAAAAGACAGACATTGATTTAAGAGGATATTTTGAATTTTTGGATAATGATGACATTCGTGTTAAAGGAACACGCGTAGGAATTGAGATCATTCTTGAAGATTATCTGAATGCTTTCAGTCCTGAAGAAATCGCAATACGCTATCCAACATTGAATCTGGAGCAGGTATACGCTACGATAACTTATTATTTTCATAACAAAGCCCGAATCGATGCTTATTTGAAACGTTGGCGAAAATATTCCGAGGAATCAAGATTGGCGCAAATACGAAATCCGACACCTGCAGTCAGGCGTCTTCAAGATTTAAAACGACGCAGATCGAAAATAATGAACGAGTCTTCTGCATGAACGGACGGTCCTATTTAATCGATGAGAATACAACACCTGCTCTTGCTGATCAATTGCGCCGCCGGCGATCGATTATCAATGTCATGAAGATCGGGGATGAATCTGCTCCGCCAAAAGGAACACCTGATAAAGATATATTATTATGGATCGAAAGGCATGGTTTTAGTTTGGTGACCCGTAACAGGAAATCCATGCCGTATCATCTGGATCAGCATTTGAAATCGGAGCATCATGTCCAGGGGATTTTTGTTTTGCGACCAAGGGCGTCATTGGGAGAAGTCATAGACGATTTGATTCATATTTGGGAATCCTCAGAGCCGGATGAATTCCAGGATCAGATTGTCCGCCTTCCATTATAAGCATAACCGCCAGATGAACCTGACGACGAATAATGAGGACGAAGCTGAAGCGGGCCAACGCTCTTTTAATGCGAAGTTTGCGGATGATGATGAGGATGATGAATTCTCGCCCGTTATGATGCCCTGGTCGATGCAATCGGTTTCGGTGATAACCTGGAATTGGCCCGCAGCATGTCTGTTCTGCAACAGCCCTGAGTCAGTCAGAGATTTATTAGGTAGTGACTGTCCATAAACTCGATTGTCGATTCAAAATTTAATGTTGGACAGTCACTAGGTAGAGATTACTTCAAGTAAGAGGGATTTCAAACCGATAAACGGTTTAAAAGCGATGCTCCGCTTTGATAAGTCCGCAGCATCGTTAGATGAGCAAATGCGTACTGGGGCTCCAGTAAGAGGATATACATGTGGGTAAAGAAAAGGCAGTTGACGTAAATAAGAGAAGGTAATAAATTCGCCTGAGGGAACATTCCAGAGCAGGAGATCACTTGTGAACGGTCAGGCGGCGAAGAATCGGGCCCCCAGGGCGCTAGTTTGTTTCAGTCTGCTTTTTCTGCAGGCTATAGCGGCGACTTTGCTGGGACCTCTGGTCAGCGTTATCGAGGAGCATTTTCATACGGGGGAAGCGGGTATCGGCGCACTTTCCGGCGGAGTTGCAGCGGGGTTCATTCTTGCCGTGACTTTGAGCGGATATGTGGGCAGAAAGACTGGAATAAAAATTATTTTGCTTCTGGGCTCTTTTCCGGCTCTTTCCGGATTGCTTCTGTTCAGCCAGGTGCATCATTTCAGCCTGGGGATGACTGGTATGATTCTCGTCGGCATATCCGGCGGATTCGCTCAGATAGGGGTCAATGCCGTTATCCTCAGTTATTTCAGGGAAAACCGCACATTTTATATGAACCTTCTGCATGTATTTTTCGGATGCGGAGCTGTTGCGGGACCCCGGATAACGGCTTATTTTCTGAAATACGGAATAGGCTGGCAATGGCTTTATATTCTTCTGTCGGGTTTGTTTGGATTGAATTTCATCTCCAGTTTGTTCGTCGGTTTTCCTGCGGTATCGGAAAAGGAATTTCAGAAAGGACCGGCCGATTTAAATAGGCTGTCGCCGGCGCTGGTTATATGGATAGGCGCTGCAGCCATATCATTCTATGTGGGAGCGGAATCGACGCTCAACATATGGTCTCCGGTTTATATGGAAAGGGTTGTTGGAATAACCAGAGTGCATGCTGCGGCGAACTTAAGCAATTTCTGGTTGTGCCTGATGATCGGTCGAATTATATGCACGCTGCTGGCGAAGAAAATGTCGTCGCGAATCATCCTGATGATACTGTGTTCCGGGGCATTTCTGTCCGTTTTGATTTTCGTGACGATACCCGCTCAATCTATGGCAGGAATATCTCTGGCCGCTGCCGGACTCTTTTTTTCCGGCTTTTTCGCCACTCTGCTGGCGCTGGTCGGCGACTATTATCCCGACTCGATCGACCGGATAACATCGATCATGGTTTTCACTTCCGGCATAGGCCTGTTGTTTTATCCCTGGCTGGCGGGAATAGCTGCGGAATTTATGAGTCTTCGCACGGCAATTTATCTGCCTTTAATTCTGACGTTTCTTTTAAGTCTTTTTTCTCTTTTCCTGACAGTAAAAACAAGAAACTGATCGGTTTCAGCATTATTCGTGATACCCGAAACGCCAGGCGTAGATGTTGCTCAGCACGTCGTTCATGTCCTTATCCGTGACTGCGGCCAGAAAATAGAGGCCGGAAGCTGAGCCGGCGTTTTCGGGCCAGGCGAATTCATTAATGACGGGGAATGTGATGATGCCCTGGGGAAGTCCGAAAGTATAATAATCGAAAGATTCCGGAAAATGCCCCCAGCCTGGTGCGGTCCAGTATTCTCCGTAAATTTCCAGGACAATGAAAACCAGGACCCAGGTCAAGGGGTCGCCGGGGTTCTCGACGGAGGCCGTGAGCGAGCAGGGATCGCCCGGTGAGAAGCTATGTGCGGGCATAATGAGAGAGAAGACGTTTATTTCACCGGCGTATGGGGTGGAGTATGGAGAAGGGGAAGGGGTAACAGTGGCCGGAATAGTCGGAATCGATGATTCTGTGGGGTGAGGTGAAGGCGAATAAGTCGGAATAGCCGAAGGCGTCAGAGTGGGCGCATGAATTGTGAAATCCGCGGCGCTCATGTCCGATGTTTTATTCCACGAGGGGTCGTAGGCTACGGATTTTATGCGGCAGGCATTTGAGTTTATCATCGGGACGGTCCAACCGTATGAGCCGGAAGTCCTGACGCCGCCCTTAACGACCAAAGGCCATGAAGCGCCCGAATCCGTCGATAAGAAAAGGTCTGCGTATAGAATGCAATCATTGTCGGAGGCGTTCCAGGAGATGGTGAAGTTATCGCCGCCGTTAAGGATTTCTCCGCCGTTGGGGGCTGTCAGGTCTATGGATGGAGACGTTTCATCGATCGGCGCCCATTTATAGAGACCATATCTGGTCCCTGCATAGACCTGTTCGGTTTCGTTTTCAATTCTGCAGGCAATGCGCTGTATTCCCTGATTATAGAATCCATCGTTCCTTTCGGTCCAGGATTCACCCTGGTCTGTACTGAACCAGAATCCGCTGCCTCCGGCATAAATGGTTCCGTCTACCGGCGATATTTTTATGTCGCCTATAATCCCGGGTATTTCCGTTCCGAGGTTTTTGGTCCAGGTTTCGCCGTAATCGGTCGTGCGGCATATTTTGTAACCGTTAGAATCGGTAAAATAGGTTCCGGGCGTTTGAGGATCGCTGCATATGTTCATCGATGCGACGAATTCCATCGGCGTCCACGTGGTTCCGAAATCCGTGCTTCTTCTGAAGACGTGGTTGGAATACAAGAGGGAATGAACGAAGATAACGGCGGGATCAAACGGGTCCGCTTCCAGTGAAGCGACCTGCATGGAACCGAGGACGCGCCAGGATACGCCGGCATCGGATGACAACCATAGACCGGTGTTGGTTGATGACCCGGCCGCGCCGTAATAGACGTAATCCGGGGCTTCTCTGCAGAAGCTTATGCCGTTGCAGTTTCCGCTGCCGGTTATGTTGGTCGGCTGCTAGGAATTCCCCCCGTCTGTGCTGCGATGAAGGGAAGACGTTCCTGCCAGTAATATCTGCGGATCGTCCGGTTTGTAGGCTGACCAGGCGCTGAAACTGGTTGAAGGACATTCCGTATCGGTCCATTCAAGTCCTTTATTATCGGTCCTGAAAAGCGCTTTTACCTCTCGACCGGCGACCAGCAAGGTGTCTTCGTCCTGGGGATGAAGTTCCAATCCCGTTACCCAGTTGCCGGAAAAATATCGGGCGCTTAATTTCCAGGTTTCTCCCCCGTCGATGCTTGCCAAAGGTCCGGTGTATATATTGCAGACATATATTGTTTGAGGGTCATCCGGATGCACCGTTACCGACAGTCCCATCCCGATGAATTCATTCTCTTTCGACTCCCAGGTTTCTCCCCCGTCGGAGCTTCTGTATATCAATGTCGGGAACCAGTCGTAGGTTCCGCCCACGGCCCATAACACATCAGAATTCGACGGATCAGCACGGATGCAGTTTATCGTTTCATCCAAAAGCAGCTCCCACGTGTAACCGCCATCCGTGCTCTTCGATATGTTGCCTTCAAAATTCCACCGCCAGGCAGTGTATATGGCGCTATATTCATCGTCCAGAACTTCTATGCTCCTATGAGATGCTTCAGTGCGCTCCATCGGTCCTTTTGATGAATCTGTATGACCTCTGATCTCCCAGGTTAATCCTCCGTCCGTGCTCACCCCTGTTCCCGACTGTTCGATGGCCGCATAAATAATATCAGGATTCGCCGGATGGTCCGTAAATTCATAATAATCATGAGTCACATCCAATATCGACCAGCTTTCGCCGCCGTCCTCAGATATATACAAACGATCAAAACCGCCTGCCAGAACCCTATCCGGATTCGAACCGTGAATCCATACGTCCAGCAAATCATCCGTCAGGCTCAATTCCTCCCATACCTGACCGCCGTCCACGCTCTTATAGACGCTGCACCAGCCTCCGCCCGCAGCATAATAAATATCAGGGTCAAAAGGATGTTGTCGAATATGCCGCAGATTCACGGTGTCGAGACTCATTCCCTCACGGGAGGGCAGCCAGGTCGCTCCGGCGTTGTACGAAGCGAACGCTCCAGCCCAGGTCCCCATCACGATATGATTGTGATCAGAACGGTCAATGCAGAATCCCGAACTGCCGCCTCCCCAGGGCCCGTTTAAATTTCTCCAGGCATGATCATCACGATGGAAAAGCTCCGCAGAAGATTCGACGGTTTCCGCAGCGCAGTCCGGGACGCTGCACAATAGATGCATGACCGACGCAATCATTGTAATCGTTTTCATATATGATGATTTACTTGTCATTTTATTTCTCCCCATTTTTTGCAGTTGAATTTTTTCCTCGGCAGGAAATGCCATATTCATTAAAGCTGATGTCATTAATAAGAGTAAATTTTTCAAAGAATTAAAGCGCCGGGAATCTCTTCAACACGATCAAACGGAGTATTGCGGCATTGATCAAAAAGGCGTCTTTTGAGGTTCCAATTCGAAAGGATATCTCATCATTTTGTTTCGATACCGATACCGACCCCGGCCCCGATACCTAGTTTTTGTCCATAAACGGCGAATTTTTCCCAATTCTGCGTCTGTCTTCGTATTTGCTCAGTCAAAGTATTACCGCCGCCCCTGCCTTGCAAATCCTTACCACCCTTGTCTTAAGAAAAATTCGCTCGTTTATGGATCAAAAACCGCAGTGACTGTCCAGCATTAAATTTTGAATCGAGATTCGAGTTTGTGGACAGACACTACCTAGTTTTTGTCCATAAACGGCGAATTTTCCCCAATACTGCGTCAGGCTGCGGAT
>CAZUFC010000071.1:0-41599 GCA_964619725.1 uncultured bacterium
ATTATACCAGAAAGGGGGCTTTTCCGCAAGAGCCTCTATGAGAAATCCGGGCTATGCCCTCGGGGGCGCGCTTTTCTGTGCTCAATCCTCGTCGCCGACGTTCGACGGCGACATCCTGTCCTGCAACACGGCATACGCATATGGACACGGCTCTCAATACCGCGCCAGAGGATACGGTTACGCTTACGGCGGCTGTATTTACGCTCAAGCTTCTTCAGCGCCTTCGTTCAGCGGTTGCGACATAACGGATAACATAGCTGAAAGCTATATCAGTTCATATTACAGTAGCACAGCACAGGCTTACGGTGCGGGAATGTTTACGGGAAATGCTGCGATTGTTGAGCTTTACGATGTATTGCTTTCGGGAAACAGCACGGCGGGCAGTATGTCAAATTGGTGGCTCGGAGGCGCAATCTATATGGATGAATCGGCAGATGTATCCATAGACCGCAGCACGATAATCGCCAATTCAGCCTCCTACGGAGCAGCGCTTTACTACAAGATCACAGGAGGAATTTTGACCAATTCCGTTCTGGCGGCTAACGGTTCAGATGCAATTTATTTAACCGAATCCGATCCAGCGATTTTTAACGTCACGATCGCTGATAATACCGGTACGGCGGTATACTGCAATTCTTCAAGCCCGACGATCACGAATTGCATTATGTGGGGCAACGACGACGACCTGGACGGGTGTCCTCAGTCGTCCTATTCCGATATTGAAGAAGGTACGCCTGACGGAGCGGGCACCGGGAACATCATTCCTCCTTTGAATCCCATTTTCCTGGGCGGCGGCGATTATCACCTTCAGGTCATTTCGCCCTGTATCGACAGAGGAACCAACGTCGGCGCCCCCGACCACGATATCGACGGGGATGTGCGGCCTTATGCGGGGGGAATAGCCGATATGGGAGCAGACGAAACGCAAGAGGTCAACCCCACACCGACAGCTACCGCGTACAGTACCCCCTCAATGCTTATTTCCAGGATGACGACTCCCACGCCTGCTGCGACTGACTTCCACGTCGATCAGGCCAACGGCGACGATTCAAATGACGGGCTTTCCTGGGCTACGGCCAAAGCATCGATTCAGGCAGGCATTGATCTCGTAACCGTCGGCGGAAATGTACATGTCGCGGAAGGCGATTACTATGAGAATCTTGAATTGATCAGCAATTTGAACCTGTTGGGAGGATATCCTGCAGGCGGCGGCGCCAGGGACCCTGAAGTCTATGTGACCGTCATCGACGGCGGCGGTGCGGATGCTGCTATAAAAGCTGAAACTCCCGGCGGATATAACAGCCTCATCGACGGTTTTACCATTAGAAACGGAGAAACGTCACGAGGCGCCGGATTATACTGTCTGCAGTTCATGGGATTGACGATCAGCAACAACATATTCACGAACAACACCGCTTACAGCGCTTCCGGTCCCGTTAACGGCGGAGCCATAGCAAGTTACGCGTCAGAAGTTACCATTACTTCCAATACTATTACCGGCAATACGGCGTTGACGACGGCGGAATCCGTGGAGGCGCAGGGCGGAGCTATCTTTAATTACTATTCCGTTATGACCGTGAGCGACAATACCATTACGTACAACACCGCTTCTGTTACGGCATCGTCAAGTTCTGCACAGGGCGGAGGAATATGCGGCGTAAGTCACTATGATACGCTGACCATCAGCGAACATACTCTTTCGTACAATACGTCTATGGGCAGCGCTTCCAATACCATGATTCAAGGCGGCGCAATTCATTGTTCAGGCTTGAATACAGCTCAAATTTTCAACAATGAAATAGCGTATAATGCGGCCATGACCTCAGGCAATCCAAACAACCCGGAAGCGATGGGAGGAGCGGTCTATTATGCGCTCACGGCTTCGGATGCTTCCATTTCCAGCAATAACATACTGGAAAACAAAGCTTACGTGAATTACAACGCTTCCGGATCGCCCACGAATTATGCTTACGGCGGCGGGATTTACATGGCACAGGATTCTTCGCCCCTGCTGTCGGAAAACTCGATAGTGAATAACACCGCTTATGCGTATGCCCTTACCAACAGCAGCAACAGAACGGCGACGGCTTATTCTTACGGCGGCGGACTTTATTGTTGCGAAGGTTCATCGCCTTCTCTGGACGGCGATATGATCGTCGCCAACACTTCTTATGCCTACGGGCACGGTTCTCAGTACCAATCACGCGGTTACGGATACGCCTATGGCGGCGGATGTTGTTTAATAGGCGTATCGGTTCCGACGCTGAGCAATTTCGCGACCGTGGCGGATAACATAGCGGAAGGTCGCGTCAGCAGCTATTATTCGTCACAAGGATATTCTTACGGCGGCGGCATATACGGCGATTCGGACACTTCGCTGCATGCCGAGAACGCAATCATCAGCGGAAATTCCGCTACAGGAAGTCATTCATGCTGTTGGACGGGCGGCGGCCTTTGGCTGAACGGCGCTGCCGACCTGCAATTCGATAAATGCGACATTCGGGATAATCAGGCAACGGAAGGCGGCGGGTTGTACTTATCGTCATGCAGCGGAAGCTTCCGCAATACTTTTACGGTTTTGAACTCAAGCGATGGATTCAAGCTGAGCGATTCATCCCCGGAATTGTACAATTTGACTATTGCGGACAATGGAGGAACAGGAGTCGAATGCACGGGCGCATCGACGCCGGTAATCGTCAATTGCATATTCTGGGATAACTACGATGATCTGGATCAGTGTTCCGCAACCTATTCAAACGTGGAGGAAGGCGCTGAAGGGGAGGGAAATCTCGATCCGCCAGTGAATCCTGATTTTTACGGTTACGGCGATTATCATTTAAGATTCACCTCGCCCTGCATCGATGAAGGCACGTCCGAAGACGCTCCGCCGGATGATTTCGACAGCGAGGTAAGGCCTGATCCCGATACGGGATTGGTCGATATAGGCGCCGACGAATTTTATGAGCTTCTGATAACGCCCCGCCCCAGCCCGACAAAAACCCCGTCAGCGACTGCCACTTATTCGCCCACTCCGAAACCCACATCGACATTCACTCTCACCCCGACATCGACGCCGGCTCCGCCCTATCCTGACATATATGTGGATCAAAATTTCGGCGACGACAATAATGACGGGCTTTCCTGGGGTACGGCAAAGGCTTCGATCGGGGCCGCTCTGGCGGCAACTTCCGCAGGATTCTTCAATATCCATGTCGCAGAAGGCACATATTACGAAAACCTGGTTCTCTGGGACGGAATAAATCTCCTGGGCGGTTACCAGGCAGGCGGCGGCCTGAGAGACCCTGAGACTTATACGACCATAATAGACGGTCAGGGTCTCGGACCTGTGATACTTATCGTATACAGTTTTGCCGTAACCGTTGACGGATTTACCGTTCAGAACGGTCAAGGAGCTTACGGCGCGGGAATATATTGCTACTCTTCAGACGCTGTATCCATTTCCAGCAATACCGTTACCGGCAATACCGCCATATCAGGTTCTTCAACCGTTCAGGGCGGCGGCCTCTACGCTTATTACTCCACTATCAGCATCAATGATAATACGATATCGGAAAACACTTCGAGCATATCGGCAGGATCAAGCGTCGCCTGCGGCGCAGGATTCTTCGGACAGGAGCTTTTTGATTCAAGCCTGACGAATAATTCAATCATAAATAACGCTGCTTATGCATCAGGGTCCGGCTCGGCAGCAGCGGGCGGAGCATTATATTTCCTGGATAATATCGGAAGCTTCGCTATTTCTTCCAACACGATAGAAAACAATACCGCTGAAGCGACCGGAAACGCAACGGGTTCCTATGGCGGCGCTGTTTACTGCAGCGGATATGCGGCTACTGTTTTGGAAAACAACGAAATTTCCGGCAATTGCGCTCAGAACAATTCTCCTTCAGCATCGGGAACGGTTCGGGGAGGCGGCGTCTATTGGGGTATCGCCGGAACCGCATCGACAATATCCGGCAACGTCATTTCCGCCAACTCCGCATACAGTTATTATAATTCTTCAGGATCGAGAGAATACGACGCCAGGGGCGGCGGAATGTATATCGACGAATTGAGTTGTCCCAACATGATCGGTAACGACATCACATCCAACCAGGCTTATTGTTACACCAAAACCAATTCACAAAACAGGACCGCAACGTCATATGCCTGCGGCGGCGGCATTTACTGCGCGCTGTCTTCTTCACCCTCGATGAGCGGCGACACGATCTCCGGCAATACGGCATACGCCTACGGCCACGCTTCTCAATATCAGTCCACCGGCTATGCATACGCTTATGCGGGAGGTATCTATTTTGTCGGTTCTGCAGGGCCGGTTATGAGCGATTTTACTTCCATAAGCGACAACAAGGCCGAGGGCGGGGTCAGCTCATATAATTCATCGCAAGGATACGTTTACGGCGGGGGTATCTACTGCGGCGAAAACGGCGCTTTGAATGCAGAAACAGTAATTTTGAGCGGCAACGTCTGCACGGGGACGAATTCAGGTTGCTGGTTCGGCGGCGGGGCCTATTTCAATCTTTCAGGACCGGTATCATTCGACCGGTGCGAAACAGTCGACAATACCGCTACATACGGCGCAGGCCATTATGCAAACGGGACGGACGGCGTGTATACGAACTGTTTCGTAGTGTCCAATTCAAGCGATGGATTCTATCTTGATGATGCTTCGCCTGAATTGACGAACCTGAGTATCGCTAATAACGGCGGCACCGGCGTGAAATGCCTGAACGGGTCCTCGCCTGTAATTACGAACTGCATCGTATGGTTTAACGGCGATGATCTTCATACCTGTCCGCAGGCGAGTTATTCCGATATCGGGGAAGGAGCGCCCGACGGCGAGGGGGCCGGGAATTTCATACCGCCCGTCGATCCGGTATTCTTGGGCGGCGGCGATTATCACCTGTCCGATCATTCTCCCTGTATAGATCGAGGAACTGATATCGGAGCGCCGGATCACGACATTGACGGCGAATTTCGTCCATATGCCGGAACCATAACCGACATGGGCGCGGACGAAACGGACTCGATGAATCCCACAGTTTTGCCTACCATTACCGAAACCCCGACAGCGACGCCCACATTCACCCCGACTGCAACCATAACCCCGGAAGACGATCATTTTTATGTCGACGGAATCAATGGGGACGATTCCAATGACGGACTCAACTGGGAAACGGCCAAAGCTTCGGTACAGGGGGGAATCAACCTGGTGTCCGGTTCAGGGATAGTGCATGTAGCTGCAACGACCTATTATGAAAACGTCAGCCTTACGAGCGGCGTAACTCTGCTGGGCGGTTATCC
The DNA here is from genome assembly GCA_964619725.1 of uncultured bacterium. Lineage (GTDB taxonomy): Bacteria > CSSED10-310 > CAZUFC01 > CAZUFC01 > CAZUFC01 > CAZUFC01. The sequence goes on from CAZUFC010000071.1 coordinate 5,326, forward strand.
GCCGGGCGGCGGAACCCGTGATCCCGCAGTAAACGTCACGGTGATCGACGGCGATCATAATGATTGTGCGTTTAAAGCGGAGAACGGACAAGATGCCGTCATAGACGGTTTTACGGTAACCAACGGCGATGCCTCGCTCGGCGGCGGCATTTACTGCCTGAACTTCGACGGAATGACTGTAAGCAATAACATAATCACCGGAAATACCGTTTCCAGCGGCTCGGACGGAGTCAAGGGCGGCGGAATTTACAGTTATAATTCGAGCATAACGATAGAATCGAATACGGTAACAGGGAATACAGCGAACTCTTCTGCATCTGGAGGATATGCGCACGGCGCCGGCGTCTATTGCGGAGTCTACGATACTGCGGTCATAAACGAAAACCAGATAACGGCCAATCTGAGCGCGACCTCCGGAACATCGGCAGAATCTGCAGGCGGCGGATTAGTCTGCCAGGTCTTTTCCGGAACTCTGACCGTAGCCGGAAATACCCTTACGGAAAATACGGCCCAGTCAGACGGGGGTGGTTCAAAGACAAAAGCTGGCGGTTTCTATTGTTCCGGCGCCGGCGTTGCGGACATAGCTGATAACCAGATAACGAACAACGTTGCTCAAACGTCGGGGAATCCGAACAATGCCGAAGCTTACGGCGGCGGAGTCTATCATGCGGTTCTCAATTATGGGTCGACCATGACGGATAATGTGATTTCGGACAACAGGGCTTATGTTTACTATAACTCTTCCGGTTCGCCGACCAATTATGCCTACGGCGGCGGTTTTTACATGGCGGAGAATTCTTCGCCGTCCCTGTCAGGCAACGTCATTTCCAGCAATACGGCATATTCCTACTCCCGCAGCAACAGCCAAAATAGAACGGCGAATTCTTATGCTTACGGGGGCGGTTTATATTGTTGCGAAGGTTCGTCGCCCTCTTTTAACGGAGACTTGATATCCTTCAACACGGCTTACGCATACGGTCATGCTTCTCAATACCAATCGACAGGCAATGCGTATGTTTATGGCGGCGGTTGTTATTTCTACGGTTCGTCGTCCCCCTCTTTCAGTCATGACGCAACGGTATCGAGTAACGGGTCGGAGGGACGCGTTACTACCTATTATTCTTCTCAAGCCTACGCATACGGCGGCGGAATATACGCCGGCGCCGATGTCGCGTTAAACGCGGAAGATTCATTCATAACCGGCAACTATATTGCCGGTTCGGATGCTTCCAACTGGTACGGGGACGGTTTTTACTTCAACGGTTCCACGAACGTAGATTTCGATCGATGCGATATTCGTGAAAACGCAGCTTCGACCGGCGGGGGATTGTATCTGAACGAATCCGACGCCTCTTTCAGCAACTGTTTCGTGGTGTTGAACGCCGACGATGCCTTCTATCTGTATGATTCTTCACCGGACTTGATGAACATGACCATTGCGGATAATAATGGAACCGCCGTGGAATGCACGGGAACCTCTTCTCCGACGATCGTCAACTGCATCATGTGGGATAACGGCGACGATCTGGACAATTGCTCCGCTACTTATTCGGACATTGAGGAGGGAGCGGAAGGCGAAGGCAACATCGATCCGCCTGTTAATCCTGATTTCTTCGGTTACGGCGATTACCACCTGAGATATACTTCACCCTGCATAGACGAGGGAACATCAACCGGGGCTCCGCCGGACGATTTCGACGGCGAAGCGAGACCGAATCCTTCGTCGGGCTTAATCGATATAGGCGCTGATGAGTTCTACGAATCGGATATAACAGCGACGCCGCAACCCACGAAGACGCCGAGCAGGACGCCGACCTATTCTCCTACTGCGACGAATTCGCCCACGCCGAGCCTGACGCCGACGACCACGCCCACCTTGCCGTATCCCGATCTTTATGTTGATCAGACGAACGGAAACGATGAAAACGACGGCTCTTCCTGGGGCACGGCCAAGGCGAGTATCGGTTCAGCTCTGGATGCGGCATCTTCGGGATTCTGCAATATTCACGTGGCTGAAGGTAACTACCAGGAGAACCTGATCCTGTTCGACGGAATAAATCTGTTGGGCGGTTATCCCGCCGGCGGCGGCGAGCGCGAGCCGGCGACCTATGTAACGACTATTGACGGCGGAGAAATTGATTCGACTCTTACGATCGTATTTTGTCTCAGCGTTGCCGTAGACGGATTCGTTATACAAAACGGATTGCAGGAATACGGAGGCGGCCTCTATTGTTTCAGCGCCATGGACATCGAAATATCGAACAACGTCATAACCGGGAACACGGCATACTCGGTATCGTCCGATGCTTTCGGCGGCGGCGTATATGCGCTCGATTCATGGATAACCGTCAGCGGCAACACCGTTACCGACAATACGTCGGTTTCTACTGCCGATTCTCATTATGTGCGAGGCGGCGGAATTTACATTGAAGGCGCTATGGATTCGACGATTACCGGCAACGAGATTACAGCCAACTTCTGTTATGCATCCGGTTCAGGCGCTACGGCTGCAGGCGCAGGAATGTATACGCTGGATCACGTCGGAACCCTTTCCGTAACGTCCAACGAACTGACGGACAATATTGCTCAGGCATCAGGCAATGCCGTGACGGCTCTGGGCGGCGGTCTTCACTGCGCCGGGAATTCAACGCTCGGCGTTACGAACAACGTCATAACGGGAAACAAGGCTCAAAACAGCTCGCCTTCCGCGTCCTGGGGAACCGTTCGCGGCGGCGGAGTCTATTGCGACGTAGCTGGAACCGCAGCGACTCTATCAGGAAACGACATTTCACAAAACAGCGCTTACAGCTATTATAACGCGTCGGGTTCGAGTGAATATAATGCGCGCGGCGGCGGGATGTTCATCGACGAGTTCAGCAGTCCTTACATGAGTGAAAATACGATTACGTCGAACACGGCTTATTGTTATACCAGGACAAATTCACAAAGCAGGACCGTAACCTCTTACGCTTACGGCGGAGGCATCTATTGCGCACAATTTTCTTCTCCTCATATGAACGGCGACACGATAGCCGGCAACACGTCCTATGCCTATGGACATGCTGTTCAATACCGATCCACGGCTTATGGATACGCCTATGCCGGCGGAATATACTTTACAGGCTCTTCAGAGCCGGTGATATACGGCTTTTCCAGCGTGACCGACAATCTGGCCGAAGCTAACAACAGCTCCTATTATACAGCCTACAGCTATACATACGCCGGCGGCATATACTGCGGCGAGGGCGCCGCATTGAACGCGGAAACATTCCTTGTCAGCGGTAATGCCTGTGCCGGTTCACACTCCGGCAACTGGACGGGCGGCGCCGGATATTTCTATCAATCGGGTCCGGTTCAATTCGACCGCTGCGAAATCCTGGATAATTCTGCGACTTACGGCGCCGGCTTTTACAACAACGCTACGGATGGAATTTTCACCAACTGCTTCGTCGTCGCCAATTCAAGCGAAGGATTCTACCTGGATGCCGCTTCGCCCGAATTAATGAACCTTACGATTGCCGATAATTCCGGAACCGGCGTGAGATGCGAAGGAGCGTCTTCACCCGTGATTACCAATTGTATAGTCTGGAACAATTCGGATGATCTTTCCGGTTGTCCCCAGGCGAGCTATTCCGATATCGGGGAGGGATCGCCTGACGGAGACGGTATCGGCAACTTCATACCGCCGCTTGAACCCCTGTTCATCGATGTCGACGATTATCATCTGCATGAATTGTCGCCCTGCATAGATAGAGGAACCAATCTGGGGACGCCTGATCACGACATTGACGGAGATTCGCGACCCTATGCCGGCAAAATAGCCGATATGGGCGCTGACGAAACCCTGGCGACCAATCCGACGCCTTTACCTACGATAACTCAAACCGCTACGCCAACCCCGACTTTTACTCCCACGCCTACTGTTACCCCGGACGACAATGAATACTACGTTGACGGCATCAACGGCAGCGATTTCAATGACGGTCGCAATTGGGAGACGGCCAAAGCTTCAATAAAGGCTGCAATCGATCTCGTTCAAGATGCAGGCGTAGTTCATGTGGCCGCCGAAACATATTATGAAAACATCAGTATGAAAAGCGGGTTGTCTCTTCTCGGAGGTTACCCGCCCGGCGGCGGAGCTCGCGATCCGGAAACCAATGTGACGATCATCGACGGAAGCGCCGGATGGAACGTTATTGTTGCTGAAAACGCCCAGGACATCTCCATTGACGGATTCAAAATCACCAACGGCGATGCTCAATACGGAGCCGGCATTTACTGTTACAACGTCAGAAATATGGTCGTCAGCAACAACGTTATCACTCAGAACACCGCAGAGTCTTCCTCTTCCGATACTTTCGGCGGAGGTCTTTACGCCCATCATTCAGGCCTGGAAATTATTTTCAACGACATCAGCGATAATCGCTCCTTGACTTCTTTTGAAGGAGCCGTCGCCTACGGAGCAGGAATTTATTGCGACGGTGATTCCAGAATATCCATTGCAGGCAATACCATTACCGATAATACGGCTTACGGCTCCGGGAGCACGTCCAATGCCGCCGGAGGCGCCCTGTCCTCTTTCGACAGTTGCACCGATGTTCTGGCTAACGTCATCGAAAATAATTATGCTCAGGCTTACGGTTCGAGTCTGGGCGGAGGCATCCACTGCGAGGAGAGCGAACCCACGAACATTTCCGGAAACACAGTTGCAGCTAATACTGCGGAAGGTTTAGGAATAAATTCCAGGGCTTACGGCGGAGGTATGCATTTGACGATACCTGATTCCAAGGCGCGGTTGGAAGACAACATCATTCAATCCAACGCAGCTTACATCTATTATTATTCGAGCGGTTCACCGACCGGTAAATGCTACGGCGGGGGAGTATATCTCGGTGAGAACTGCGATCCTGTCATGCTGGAAAATTTTATTGATTCAAATTGCGCTTATGCCTATTGCCGGACCAATTCGTCGAGCAGACAGGCCTATGCTTATTCATACGGCGGCGGGATATATGGAGCAGACGGCGCTTCCCCGCTGATAAGCTCTGGCACGATAACAGCCAATACCTCTTACGCCATGGGACATGCTGCTCAATATAATTCCAGAGGTTATGCGTACGCATACGCCGGGGGAGTATACCTTTCCGATAACTCTGTTACGACTGTCAACGCCGATTGTCTGATTTCCGGGAACATTGCTGATGCCTACGGTTACGGCAATTACACGCCGACTTCTCAATCCTTTGGAGGCGGATTCTACTGCACCGGCGCTTCAACATCTCTGACCTTGATTGATGTGGAACTGACTCTAAGTTCCGCCGACAGCAACATCAGCAATAATGCTTTCGGCGGCGCCATGTATTTGCATTCGATCACTCCGCAATTCGATCGCACGTCAATAACGGGCAATACGGCAGATATCGGCGGCGGAATATACCTGTACGAAACCAACGGCGGCAGTTTCCAGAATTTGTTGATACAGGGAAGTTCCTCTCATGCCGTCTATTCTGTCGATTCCGATCCTTCAATAGTCAATGATACGATTGCGGATAACGGCAACGGCATCTTCTGCACGGGAACGACTTTGCCCGTCATCTGGAATTGCATACTCTGGAACAACAACGATGATTTGAACGGCTGCACCGCGACTTATTCCGATGTAGAGGACGGGGACCCTGGCGAAGGCAATATTGCTCAGAATCCCAACTTTTTCGGCAGCGGAGATTATCACCTGTTCTTCATGTCTCCGTGCATTAATGCAGGGACAAACGACGGAGCGCCGACGCTGGATATCGACAAGCAGTCCAGACCGAACGAATCCGTCACCGACATGGGTTTCGACGAAGTTCATGCCTTCCCGCCGAATACCCCGACGCCCACAAACACTCCCTCGCCCGGCCCCACATGTCAGCCGCTTTCCACATTTACTCCGACATCCCATCCCACTTACTTCCCCACGGATACCCCCACTTTAACGCCCACGCCGACGGTAACTCTGTCGCCGACAATAACACTGACACCGACAGAAACATTGACGCCAACCATAACGCTTTCGCCGACAGCATCGCCTACATTGACTCCAACTCTGTCCCCCACCGCCACGCTTTCGCCGACTCAACCGCCTACTTTAACGCCGACATTTTCGCCGACGCCCGATATGACGTCCACCCGGACTCCCACCTTTACCGTCACTTCAACGGAAACACCCACAGAAACCGTTGTCCCAACCCCTATTCCGACCAGTACGCCCATCCATCAAACCAACTGCGGATGGTATAATAATTTTGAAGATTACGCGTGCGGCATCAGCGGACTCGCCGGCGAAGACTTCATCACTCTGTTCGAGGTTTCTGAAGTCTGCGACATCACGCTTTCCATGTATAACGTCACGCCGCAGGATTATGATCCCATACTTCTGCTGTGGGACGGCGCCGGACCTGAACATTGCTTCATTTATGTTGATGATAACGGTCAGGGAGAAGGCGAAACCATCACCATCGCCGGCCTGGAACCGGGAAATTATTACGCAGTGATAGATTCTTACGAGTCATGCGGTTATTGGGACTTGAGCCTAACAATTGAAAATTGCGCCTCCGTGACGCCTACACCCATCTATACGACGACTTCCACGCCGACGGCGATACCGACCGGTACGCCCATTCCTCAGACTAACTGTGGATGGTATAACGACTTTGAAGACTACGCATGCGGCATCGAGGGACTGGCCGGTGAGGACTTCATCGCCTTTATTGAGGTTCCGGAAGTATGCGATGTTACGCTTATGATCGATAACATAGAACCCGGGGATTACGATCCGATACTGTTGTTGCTGAATGGTCCGGGACCCGAATACTGCATCGCTTACGTCTACGATAACGGAGAAGGAGAAGGCGAAATCCTCACCATGGACTCGCTGGCTCCGGGTAATTATTACGTCGTCGTCGATTCATACTCAGACTGCGGTTACTGGGATATGACCTATTCGCTTGATGCATGCGCATCGCCTACCCCGACGCTGATACCTTCTTCCACGCCCTCGCCTACGCCCATACCGACGCAAACGCCCATTCCTCAGACAAACTGCGGATGGAATAACGACTTCGAAGACTACGGCTGCGGCATCAACGGACTGGCCGGTGAAGACTTCATATCCTTCCTGGTCGTGCCAAACGTTTGCGATTTTACTCTTACTATCGATAATGTCAGGCCGCATCCTTTCGACGATGAATACGATCCTGTTCTGTTGCTTCTTGACGGACCTGATCCGCAAGATTGCATAATTTACGCCGACGCGAACGGTTCTAACCAGGGCGAAACCATTTCCATCGATTCTTTCGGTCCGGGGACCTATTACGCTGTTGTCGATTCGTATGAATCATGCGGCTATTGGGATATGGTCTATTCCCTGGATGATTGTCGCACTCCGACGCCTGAAACTTCCCCCACTTCAACCGGCACGCCGACCTTCACGGCCATCCCTACCGGCACGCCGATACCGCAAACCAACTGCGGATGGTACGACGACTGGCAGGATTACGCTTGCGGCATCAATGGACTGGAAGGTGAAGATTTCATTACCTTCTTCGTCGTCCAGCAAATTTGCGACGTTACGCTTACCATCGACAACTTGACTCCGGGAGATTATGATCCCGTACTGCTTCTGTTGGACGGTCCGGGCCCCGAATTCTGCTTCGCTTACGCGGACGAACACGGAGCAGCCGAAGGCGAAAGCATTACCATTACGTCATTGCAGCCGGGAACATATTACGCTGTAGTGGATTCTTATGAAAGCTGCGGTTTCTGGAATGTCTCACTCACTTTCGACAACTGTATTACGCCGACTCCCATTCCAAGCGAAACGCCGATACCCCAGACCAACTGCGGATGGTACGATGACTGGCAGGATTATTCATGCGGGATTTACGATCTTTACGGCGAAGATTTCATAACCTTCTTCGTCGTCAACCGGGTTTGCGACGTCACTTTATCCATAGACGGCATTATCCCTGAAAATTACGACCCCATACTGCTCCTTCTTGACGGTCCCGGCCCCTTGTATTGCTTCGCTTACGCGGACGACAACGGAGCAGGCTCTGGTGAGAGCATAACCATTCCGGACATGGAACCGGGAAATTATTACGCTGTGGTGGACTCTTATGAGGACTGCGGATACTGGAACCTTTCGTATACGCTCGACAATTGTCAGACGTCTACTCCCAGTCCCACGCCGACCTATACCCCTACGCCGAATCCGCAATCCAATTGCGGTATGAACGACGATTACCAGGACTACGGATGCGGCATCTCAGGGCTTTACGGCGAAGACCTGGGCATCTTCGTTGTCAACCATGAATATTGCGACGTTACCATCGCCATCGAAAATGTCACGCCTTCAGAATACGACCCTGTCCTGCTTATTATGAGCGGTCCGGACCCGAGTGATTGCTTTATTTATGCTGACGACAACGGTCCGGGCGAGGGCGAATCCATTACGCTGTTAAGCCTTGAACCCGGGAACTATTTCGTCGTCATTGACTCCTACGAAGACTGCGGATATTTCAATTTCATTCAAGTCTTTGAAAACTGTCAGGTCTATTCTCCTACGCCAACCTTTACGCCTTCACCGGGCATCACTCCGACAACCACTCCTACGCATGTATGCACAACCATCTATGTGCCGCAGGACTACCTGACTATACAGGATGCCGTGAACGCTGCTCTGGACTGCGATACCGTTCTGATTGACGACGGCGTTTATACCGGAGATAAAAACAAAAACATCGATTTCAAAGGCAAAGCCATTACCGTAACATCGATAAACGGACCGGAAAATTGTGCAATAGACTGTGAATACGAGGGCAGAGGTTTCATCTTCTTCCGCGGAGAAGACAACGGTTCGGTTTTGAACGGCCTTGATATACGAAACAGCAGCGCTAATTACGGCTCAGGCATCTATATCCAGAATTCTTCACCGATCATATCAAACTGTATTATTTCCTATTGCTCGTCCGAGTCCGACGGCGGCGGCATATACTGCGGCAATTCATCATCGCCTGAAATTACCGGTTGCAGCATTGTCGGAAATTCCGCCGGCGGTATGGGCGGCGCCCTATACTGCAGGGATTACTCCGATCCGACCATCACGAACTGTTCGATCTCAGAAAATACCGCTGAACACTGCGGAGGCATATACAGCTATAACGCCGCTCCACATGTATTGAACTGCTCCATTTACGACAACTACGGGTATCATAACGGCGGAGTCTATTGCGATATCGGATCGGCATGCACGCTCGAAAACTGCACTATCTTCAACAACTCGTCGCTCGATCAGGGCGGCGCACTGCATTTTGCCGGCAGCAGCGAAAATGTCCTCCTTAAAAACTGCTTGTTGGCAGGCAATGCGACTGAAGAGTATGGAGGCGGCGTCGCATGCTGGTACGCTTCTCCCACTTTCCAGAATTGCACTTTTACTGAAAATTCGGGAGAAAACGGCGCCGGCGCTTTTTATTGCCTCAACTCCGCTCCAATCATTAAAAACTGCATCTTCTGGAACGACACGCCCAATGAGATTCAGACTGCAGGCGTTTCGGTCATCTACATAACATACTCCAATATACAAGGCGGCTTCGAAGGCGACGGCAATATCAACCAGAACCCCATGTTCGTCGATCCGGCCAACGCAGATTATCATCTGCAATCCACTATCGGAAGCTATCACAACGGTTCCTGGGAATCGGACGAAAATTGCTCACCCTGTATAGACGCAGGCGATCCCGCCGATGCATGCAGCAACGAACCAGCCCCTAACGGCGATATAGTCAATATGGGCGCTTACGGAAATACTGCAGAAGCATCCATGTCATGCTATATGATGGTCCCCGCCCTGTCGGCGCTGGGAATCATCATTCTGGCGGTATTGTTTGGTCTTGGACTGTCATCGAAAAGAGGAAAATACAGGCGCGAAAATTAGAGCTTTTAACATCGATAATTTTAATCGTCCTTCGAGTTTGCGGACTGGAAGCAGATGCATCCCTGGCGTAAGGGATGAGTTGCATAGGCAGCCCCTGTCAAATTCCGGGCCTGACTAGTGCCTGTCCATAAACTCGATTGTCGATTCAAAATTTAATGCTGGACAGCCACTACATAAAAAATATTTGCAGCCTTACCGGCTTGCAGTTTTGACGGCTGTTGGTGGGACGACCTCACCCCCCGGCCCCCTCTCCATGAATGGCGAGGGGGAGTAAGATTGGGTTATTTTCCGGCTGGTTATGGGATTTCGTTTGTTGTTATTTGGTTGGTTTGAGAGAAGTTCTGGGTCTGATCAAACCGGGGTTGCGCTTATTTCATAATTTTTGACGTTTGGTTTCAGTAATCGGGGTCGGTATTGGGATCGCAATCGTAATCGACATCGAGATCAAAACAAAATGATGGGATATTCTATCGAATTGCAACCTCAAAAGACCCATTTTTGATCAATGGCCTCATTTAATACTTCCCGATGTACTCCTTCCCGGTTTTGATAAGGGAATCGCCCGGCTGCCATCCTGCAGGCGCCGCCTGGCCGGGGTTCGCCTTCACAGCCTGCATGGCCTTTATCTGCCGAATCAGTTCCTCTACATTTCTTCCAACCGGTTCGGTCAATACTTCTACGGCCTGCACTATACCGTCAGGGTCAATTATGAATCGCCCCCTGTGGTTCAGTCCCGACGAACTCTTCCATACGCCGTACGCTCTTGATACGTTGCCGCTCGGATCGGAAGCCATTGCGTACCAAACGTTCTTAACCGTCGGGGAGGTCTTTTTCCACATCCAATGCGAGAAATGAGTGTCGGTGCTTATAGCGATTACTTCTACGCCCAATTCCTTCAACTCTTTTTCGGCGGCTGCGACCGCAGCCAGCTCAGTCGGTCAGACGAATGTGAAATCAGCAGGATAGAAACAAATGACTCGCCATTTTCCATTATAGTCGGAAAGTTTAACCATTTTAGTTTCGTCTCCCACAACAGCCGGCAGCTCAAAGTTGATCGCATGCTCACCAGGCATCGGCATATGCGAAGAGGTCATTGCATCTTCAGTCGCTTCCCCTTCTTCTGCAGGTTTGTTCTCCGAAGGAGTCCCGCACGCGCCGAGAACCTGTGCATTGACCGCCGCAGGCATATAAATCTGAGCGGCGCAGACCAGAATAAACACCGCAAACATTGACAAATAAAACTTTTTACTCATCATCTTCATTTTTACCTCCTGTTTTTACATGGAGCTTGTTTAATGACTTTCAAACGTCTGACTTCCCGGATTCTTCTGCGGCGCTTCGCCGCTGCAAATAATTTTGTTGAACTGAGCCGACAGGTATACCTCCTTTGGTTTTACGTTCAACGATCGATACTCTCGAAGACTGATTCTATTAAAATTCAGTTTTAATTTCAAGGCGGCGCATGTCCGTAAACTCGAATCAAGATTCAAATTTCAGGGTTGGTAAGGCATTTCGAATTTTTGATCCATAAACGGCGAAATTTTCTCAAGGCAAGGAAGGCAGGGATTTGAGGAGGAGACGCATTACATTTACGTTGAGTAAGCAAATCCACGACCTGTCGCAGCATTGGGGGAAATTCTCCGTTTGTGGACAAAAACAAGGGAAGCGCTGATTTTTGCTTAAAACATTATTCACAGGTTAAGGAAGCCCCTTATACCGTAACGTGGAGGCTGGGCTTTCGTCTCTTTTCAACATTTGACTTTAATGGGAGATGAAGCTAAAGAAGTAATTGTGTAGCTTTTTGATAATACTGCCCATTTAGGGGGGGAATGATGAAAAAAGATTTAACGGGATTAAAAAGTTTTTTGATCGTATTTTCGTTTTTCGTTTTGATGAGGATGCCTTTTTGCAGGGCTACGGATTGCGGCGATCCGGAGTATTCTCCCGGCGAGATATTGTTAAAATTGAAGGCCGGTTACGCTCTGCAAAGCGCTGCGGCTTTTCAGGCGTTGAATCAAAAGTACGGCGTAACTGAATCGAAACAGCTTTTCAAGAATTTCGATCCTTCTCGCATAAAGCAAAAGAGCGTACCGGGATTACTGGAAGCGCCCGATTTATCGAATATTTTCAAATTAAAACTGTCCGAGACGGCGGATATTATTAAGGCCGTCGAGGAGTACAACCAGGCGGACGGCGTGGAATATGCGGAACCGAATTACATTGCGCGAGTCATGGGGATACCGGATGATACCTATTTCGATCAGCAATGGGGGCTTGACGACATCGATGCGCCGGAAGCCTGGGACATAACCACGGGCAGTCCCGATATCATAATTGCGATAATTGATACCGGCATAGACCGTGATCACCCGGACCTGGACGACAAAATATGGACCAATGCCGGCGAGATACCCGGCAACGACGTGGACGACGACGGGAACGGCTACGTGGATGATGTGTGGGGATGGAACTGGGCATCGGTCGAGCAGGACCCGGACGATTACGATTTCGATAATCCCAGGGATGATAACGGACACGGCACCCATGTGGCGGGAATCGCCGCTGCCGAGACCAACAACGCCCAGGGCGTGGCAGGGGTATGCCCGGACTGCGGAATTATGTCGCTCAAGGCGTTCCGCAGTGACGGGACCGGGAATTATTCGGATATTGCTGAAGCGATTTATTATGCGTCGGATATTGGAGCGAAGGTGATTAATATGAGTTTTGCCGGAGAATCGCATTCAGCCACGATGGAAAATGCCCTGGCCGTGGCTTATTCGTCGTCGCTGCTGGTCGCCGCCACGGGAAATAACGCCTGTCGTATCGGAGTTCCCGGCTGTTACTGCTGTGGGCTTTTTTGTTGCGGCAACAGGTTTTTTCCCGCCGCTTATAACTTCGTACTTGGTATCGGGGCTGTTAAATCGAACGGAGAAAGACCCTTATTTTCAAATTACGACCAGGATGGGTCTTGCTTCAGCGCATTCGATCAGGAATACAATTATGACTTCGATGCTCCGGGAAGCAACATCTACAGTTCAATGTTCGGAAGCGCATACGGATCGATGACGGGAACATCGATGGCCGCGCCTTTCGCGTCGGGTACGATCGGATTGCTTATCGATTATCATCCTGATTGGTCGCATGAATTAATTCGCGGGCAGTTGAACCATGCTTCTGATAATTTAAATGCCTATTCTGAGCTGACGGTTGTTCCTGAACCTCATCTGGTCTTCCAGGACGGCAATGAAACGTATGACGACAGCGCCGGAGATAATGACGGAAGGGTTGATTCAGGTGAAACCGTCGGACTAATTATCCCTTTAAAGAATTATTGGGGACAGGCCGAGGGCGTAACGGCAACCCTTACCAGTTCTGATCCCTGGGTAACTATCGTCAATAATACGTCCGTTTACGGAACCATTTCCCCGTATGCTTCAATGGATAATACCGGCGATATGTTCATATTTTTTCTGTCCGAGGATTGTCCGAACAACCATACTGTAAGTTTGGATATTTCAATTACAGCCAATGAAGGAGATTATTCCTCACAAATATCCGTCTCTTTTGATGCTGAACGGGGGATGGAATTATATGGCAGCATATCTATCGATACAACATTACATTCAGATTACCTTTACATAGTTACCGGTAATCTTTACGTAGAACCTGGCGTAACGCTCACTCTCGAAAAAGGTCTGCGCTTGCAGTTCTTTCCCACACTCTATATGAGGGTCGACGGCACAATTATGGCTGTTGGAACCGAAGAAGAACCGATAGTTTTTACATCTAATTCTACCTCTCCAACGTCTGGCGACTGGGGATATATCCATCTTTATGGCAGCAGCAACGATGCTGTTTATGATGCCTATAATAATTATATTAGCGGAGCCACAATACAATATGCCAATATTGAATATGCTAGTACTGGTTTAATATTAACATCTTGCGAACCGTATATTGCTCATAATTATATTGCTTTTAATAATTCCACCGGGACAGTAAAAGCCGGCGGTATTTTCTCCACCGGTATTGATGTAAGTCCTTTAATTTGTCATAATGTTATTTCACATAACATCTCACAAACACATCAAGCTGCTGCAGGAGTACATTTAGATGGCGGCGGAATTTTGCAAAACAATACTATCATTGAAAATTCTTCGGCACGGACAACTGCCGGCGTTTACGCAACCAACGCAATTATTGAAGAAAATTTGATTTTACACAATAAATCGGAAGGATATGAAGGAGGAGCAATTAAAATAGTAGATAGTTTTTTAAATAAAAATTTGATTGCTTATAATGAATTGAAAGCAGGGAGTCATTTTGCCGGCGGAGGCGGCTTATGTTCTGAAGGTGATGCTTCAGCAATAACTAATAATACAATTATTGGCAACATTGTTGATGGTGATGGGATATATAGAGTATTTGGAAGCGGTGTTTTATTGTTATTCAACAACTCTATCGAATTCAATAGCAATAATATATACGGCAATACTTGCTTAAATAACCCCAACGTGGACTCTGAATTCTCTATAAGATACATGAATGACATCAACATACCAAACAACTGGTGGGGAACGACCGATACGGATATAATCGACGACATGATTTGGGATTTCTATGATGATCCGGATAATTTCCCAGGGAAGGTAATCTATGAACCGATTGCAACGGAACCCATATCAACGGCGCCGCCGGTATTAGTTGATGTAACTCTTGATCCACTGAGTCCCGTCGGCGCGGAGACCGTCACCTTCACCCTGACTTTCAGCAAACCAATGGATACGTCAGTTGATCCGTTCATCACATTCGGAGTAGACGATCCGTTCACTCAGCATCAAATAACCGGTTCCTGGGACGTTGTGGAATAGAAGGGATATGCGGGAACCTGAAATGAAATGCCTACTAAAAAATAAAAAAAGCATAAGAGGCAGTCGATCAAGACCGATCCGGTTTGTTCCGACGATTAGTCTGTTTTTGATCTTTCAATGCCTTGTCCAGGCGCAAACTCCGACGGTGACGACAACGCCGGCATATACTCCAACCGTGACGCCTGTGCCCGTGTATCAGTGGACGGGAACGTGCGACGTCGATGTGACGACTGGCGACGGGAACAATACCATCCGGGTAACCGGCGCATACGATACAAACGGCATGCTGTGCCCGTCGGATACCCGGTTTCAGTTCATCATACAGACGGCGGGATCGGCGGCCATGCTGTTGAATGCGACGGCTGGATGGGGTCAGCTCGAGTTGTCGTGGACGCCGGACGATATGGAAGACCTGCTGGCTTATATCTTGTACCGAAGCATCGGCGATAATGAAAATTATGAACTATTGACGGTCGTGGACAAGGACACGAACTCTTACGTCGATTCCGATGTCGATAATGGGACTGTTTACTATTATTATTACACCATCCAGGATACTGATTTCGGGGAGACTCAGGCGTCGAATGAAGCATCGGCTGTACCGGGCGATTTTACGCCTCCGACCATCCCTGTGGTGATAGACGACGGGGATGATACGGACGAAGATGATATGTTGCATGCTTCCTGGAGTTCGTCCGATCCGGAAACGGAAATTGTGGAATATAAGTATGCTGTCGGGACGACTCCCGGCGGAACCGATGCCCGGGACTGGACTTCGACGGGAACTGATGCCGAAGCGACTGCTGCAGGATTGAACCTGGTTCGCGGACAGGTCTATTATTTTTCGGTCAAGGCGAAAAACGGGTGGAACTTATGGAGCGATGAGGGATACAGCGACGGTATATTCATAAATTACGACACGATAGCGCCCGGCGATGTTACAGGTTTAACGGCTGATCCGGACGACGGACAAATACTATTGAGCTGGACGAATCCTGCGGACGATGACTTCGTCGGCGTTCTTATCAGGCGTCGCGACGATGATTATCCTGCCGGTCCTGAAGACGGCGATTTTGTTTACGACGGTCCTGCAGAAACTTTTACGGATTTCGATTTAAACAATGGAACGACTTATTATTACAAGGCGTTCGCTCATGATGCCGAACCCAATTACGCCGAGGGCGTCCAGATAAGCGTTGCGCCGGTTGACGGACCGGGACCGGCGAATGTTATAAACTTCACATGCGTCTCGGGAGACGGGCAGGCGGACCTGAGCTGGACGAATCCATCGGACCCCGGTTTCTCAGGCGTAAAGATACTCCGCAGCACGGAAGATTATCCGTCAGGTCCGAACGATGGAACCGGGGTCTATGACGGGAACGGAACATCGCATTCGGACCAGGGATTAATCAACGGCCTGACCTATTATTATACGGCCTTCTCGTATGATTCTACGCCGGAGTATTCCTCGGGCGTTCATGCATTGGGAACGCCGACGGATATGACGCCGCCGGGCGATGTCGCGGGTTTTACGGCCATGATGGATGATGAAGCGATTCAGCTCGACTGGACCAATCCGGGGGACCCAGATTTCGCCGGCGTCTTGATCCTGCGAAAGACCGATGATTATCCGGCTGATCCTTCTGACGGGGATGAAGTATACAACAGTCCGGGGAACTCATTTACGGATGCCGGGTTAACCAACGGTCAAACGTATTATTACGCTGCGTTCGCTTACGACGGGATACCCAATTATTCAACGGGCAGCCAGGCATCGGCGGTTCCTGAAGACGTCGAACCGCCGGATGATGTTAGCGGCCTGACGGCTCAACCCGGTTACGAACAGATGACGTTACGGTGGCAGAATCCCGTCGATTCAGACCTTGAAGGGATAAAGGTCCTTCGCAAACCGGACGATTTCCCGACAAGTCCTTTCGACGGAACTGAGGTTTATAACGGTCTGGACGAAGAGATGACCGATACAGGTCTGACTTACGGCGAACCCTATTATTATGCCGTGTTCAGCTATGATGAAGTTCCGAACTGGTCGCCGGGGGCGTTCGTTTCCGCTACAACTGCAGCGATAACGCGATGGACGGGAACTTATGATGTCGATGTTTCGACCGGCGACGGGATCAACACGATCCGGGTGAGCGGAGCGAAGGATTTCAACGGTATGGAGTCTCCCACTGATGCCAGGTTCCAGTTCATTATTCAGACGTCGGGTTCGCAGGCTATGCTGCTCAATGCGACGGCAGGCTGGAGCCAAGTTGAGCTGTCCTGGACGGAATGCGATCTTGAGAACCTGTTGGCTTATATTCTATACCGCAGCGTGGGCGACAATGAGAATTACGAGCAGTTGACCGTAATGAGCAAGGATTCGACGAGTTTCCTGGAAGAAGATGTAGAAAACGGGACCGTATATTATTACTATTATTCGATCATGGATACAGGATTCAATGAAACGCACAGTTCCAACGAGGCATCGGCAGTGCCCGGCGATTTTACGCCGCCGACCGTTCCGCTGATTACGGACGACGGCGACGCGACGGACCGCGCGTCGGAACTGCATGCGAGCTGGAGTTCCGGGGACCCGGAAACAGGCGTAGTCGAATATATTTATGCCATAGGTGATTCTCCAGGCGGGATAGAGGTTGTCAGTTGGACATCTGTGGGAACGGACGCTGAAGTCACGAAAACAGGATTGAACCTGACGAGAGGAGAAACTTATTATTTCAGCGTCAAGGCGAAAAACGGCTGGGACCTTTGGAGCGACGAGGGATACAGTGACGGTATATTTGTGAATTACGACATCGCGCCGCCGGATGATGTTTCCGGTTTGACTGCGGAACCGGACGATATGCAGATACTGTTAAGCTGGACCAATCCGGGGGATGAGGATTTTGCCGGCGTCAAAATTCAAAGAAGTACGGACGTTTATCCTTCTGAACACGACGATGGTTTCACGGTTTATGACGGCGACGGCGTATCATGTTTCGACGTCGATCTGACCAATGGAATAACCTGTTATTATACTGCTTTCGCTTACGACGGCGTACCAAACTATTCGAGCGGCGTTCAGGCGGAGGCAGCGCCTGCGAACGCAGCGGGACCGAGTAATGTCGTGGGCTTTGCTGCGGTCGCCGGCGATGAAGAAGTTCACTTGAGCTGGACTGCGCCGGCAGACCCGGCATACGCAGGCATAAAAATACAGAGAAGCGCGGACGATTATCCAGCGAGTCCTGAGGAGGGGACCACGGTCTACGAAGGAGCGGATACCGGATATACGGACGCAGGATTGACTAACGGCATCCTGTATTATTACGCTGCATTCTCCTATGATGCAACGCCTGAATATTCATCGGGAGTCAATGCTTCAGCGCAGCCTGCGGATATGACGCCGCCCGGCGAGGTTTCCGATTTTACTGCTACTCCAGGGGATGAACAGAACGAGTTGAGCTGGACGAATCCGGGGAGTCCTGACTTCGCCGGCGTCAGGATAATGAGGAAAACTACGGATTATCCGGCAGGACCGTTTGACGGGACCATGGTCTATGAAGGGATGGAAAACGGCTGCACTGATCAGGGACTCATCAACGGCGAAACCTGTTATTACACGGCATTCACTTTTGACGGGATACCCAATTATTCAGCGGGCAGCCAGGCTTCGGCAACCCCCGCCGATGTTGAAGCGCCGGCGGACGTGTCGAATGTGCAGTCGAATCCGGGATATGAGCAGATCACATTGAAATGGACAAATCCTGAAGATGCTGATTTAGCCGGTATTAAAATAATCAGAAGAGACGACGATTCTCCCGCGCATCACGAAGACGGCGATGAAGTTTACGACGGGTTGGATGAAAAGTTCACCGATACAGGTCTCACTTATGGAGAAGATTATTACTATGCGATTTTTACTTATGACGTAGTCCCCAACTATTCTTCGGGCGTGCAATCCATGACGACCACCGCAGCTATAACAAGATGGATAGGTTCCTATGATGTTAATGTCGCCACGGGAGACGGCATCAACACCATACGGGTCGCCGGCGCTTATGATTTCAACGGTATGGAAGCGCCGACCGATACCCGTTTCGATTTCGTCATTCAGACGGCAGGCTCCGCCGCCATGCTGCTCAACGCAGCCGCCGGCTGGAGCCAGGTCGAATTATCCTGGCCGGAAACCGATCTGGAAACGCTTTTGTCATACAATATATATCGAAGCATTGGGGATAATCAAAACTACGAGTTGTTGACCGTGGTAGGAAAGGATACGACCGAATACGCCGATTCAGAATTGGAAAACGGGACCGCCTATTATTACTACTATTCCATAATGGATACGGATTTTAATGAGACTCAAGGTTCCAATGAAGCTTCCGCCGTTCCTGACGACTTTACAACGCCCACGGTTCCGCTGGTAACCGACGATGGAGATACGACAGATGTATGGACGGAGTTGCACGCAGTCTGGAGCGCAGAAGACCCGGAATCGGGAATAAGCGAATACCAGTATGCGATAGGATTGAGCCAGAGCGGTAATGAAATAGTCGATTGGACCTCGACGGGCATGATGACGGAAGTTACTCACAGCGGATTAAATCTTAATCCTGGAGAAACCTATTATTTCAGCGTTAAAGCGAAAAACGGCCGGGGGCTCTGGAGCGACGAAGGATACAGCGACGGCATTACCGCCGTTTATGATACGAAGCCGCCGGGGAACGTGGAGGATTTTACGGCCATACCCGGGGATGGGACCGTAAGCTTAAGCTGGACGAATCCCGGAGACGCTGATTTCGCCGGCGTGGCGATATTAAGCAAAACCGACGAATTCCCCGCAGACCATACTGACGGCGAAACGGTATACGACGGTTCAGGAGATTCAACGGTTCATCAGGGCTTAACAAACGGTCTAACCTATTACTACGCAGTATTCTCGTATGACGAAATACCGAATTATTCATCAGGCTCGTTCATCACTGCCGTTCCCCTGGCGCCGACATCAACGCCTACTGATACGCCAAGCCTTACGCCGACTTATACACAAACCCCGACAAAGACTCCAACGACGACTCCAACCCTATCGCCGACTCGCAGCCCCACTGGAACTCCGACTGATATACCGATAAAAACTCCTACCCTATTGCCGACAGAAACCCCAACCGACACGCCGACTAATACTGGTACAACAACACCGACAAGATCACCCACAAGAAGCCCGACTCAAACGCCGACTCCGACAATTACTTATACGTCGCCCTTCACTCCGACAAACACCAAAACCATAACACCGACCAATTTGCCGACAGCCCTTTTTACCGGGACTCCCATCTGTAGCCCAACACCAACACCCACATCAGGTATGCAAACCATTCCCTCGGTTCATCCGGTTGGTTTGGCGCTCCTGGTTATTTCCGTCAGTCTGATGATTTATGCGTTGAGAGAGAATAAATGACGGCGACTATCCGCTTCGCTAGACCCAATTATTCTCCCCGATGACGGGATCGGTTAAAGATTTTTTTACTCGATTGTAGTTTTTTCGTCAAACATTTCACAATTTTTTGTCGGTCAATGTCAGGATGTGTGAAATTTGGGATTGATCAAACCCTCTTTTGCAGTTGACGCTGTTCATTTTTCCTGTTACTTTCATCTTCTTCGAGAGCTTCCAATCCAACTTAATAAGCGAACAAGGAAGAGCACAGGACCTGAAGCAACTCCGGATCGGAGACTGGTGAGATTATGGGCGAAGTCTGGATTGAAGACTCTGCAGTATGGGCGAAGGCAAAGGAAGAGGCAACAATTTAACAGGAGGAATGAGGGAAATGAAAGGGTATCTTTGGAAAGCATTACTCATTTTAACGGCGGCGCTTCAAGCGCATGCGGCGTACGGCGCCGTCCCGCATCACATTAATTATCAGGGTTATCTGACGAACAATGAAGGCGAACCTTATAACGGCGTTCGTAATTTCGTTTTCGGAATTTACAGTTCCTTGACGGGCGGGACTCCTGTCTGGACGGAAATGCACAACGACGTACCTGTGACGGGAGGATTATTCAACGTTATACTGGGATCGAACTCGCCGCTGGATTTGAATTTTTCTCAGACGTTTTATTTGGGAATAGCCGTTCAGGGAGAGATTTTAAGTCCGAGGCAGCAGTTGACCAGTGTGGGACAGGCTTACAATGCCGGGGATGTTTATAATGAGAGCATCAATCCAGCCGGCATATCCATTGTTTCTTACGGTCCTGTGATCAATAGTTCGGGAGAATGGGTGGGTCCGTCTGCCGGGATGCCGCTGCGGATGAGGCGAATCCGGTAGAGATATCCGATCGGGTTACCCCTGCAGAAGATTCCCTGCTTTACAGCGTCGATGAGGAAGATCGAGTTTATACCAGGCTGGAAAACACCAGGTTGAAAATCGTCTCATTCTTTCACAGAAGACGAATCGGCGATGCTCTCGTCGAGAAAGACTTCATCAGGTACCAGTTTAATACGGAAACAGGCGAGTTGATCGAGCATACCAGGCAATGGAGGGAAGACCTGCCGGATGAAGCGTTTCCCCTGATTACCAGCGAAGAGGCGGCTGAAGCGGGTGAAGGAGACGTGACGTCAATTCAACTGATGATTATATCCCCTGAATCGGATATTTTTCCGATTAAACCGACTCCGCTGGGCCCCTGCTGGATAGTAAGAAGCGATTTCAATGGAAGACAGATCGTCACCGTGATCGATTCTACAACAGGCGAAAAACTAGGTTACGGGATTCCCCCGCCGTATTTCGGTCTTTCTATACATGGACCCGATTTTGAACCGAATTGCGATGACGACAATCCTTTATGGACCAACCACGCTGCAAACGCGCAAACCTGGTTCGAGAATATGGGTTATACTACCCAGAAAATCGGCAGCGCTACAGCCGGTCAGATTTCAGGTCATATCCAGTCTGATACGACAGTGATGTTTTATGAGCTGGATCACGGAGGTTCCACTTCATTTATGAATCGTTGCGATGATCACACGACCGCAGGCGAGGTGGAGACCTGGATCAGCAGTTACGCCAGCATGGGATTCGCCTTCATAGGAAGTTGCGAAGGATTATGTGATGTCGGCGACGATACGTTCGCTTATGAATTCCGGAAAGGCTCGGCTGTCGACTCGGTAGTTATAGGATACTGCCATATGGCGGATGATGCGCTGTGTGAAAACGACTGCTGGATAGACGCTATTCCATGGCAATCCGAATTGTTCCGTTGGATGGATGACGGTTATAGAGTCGGGTATGCTTACGAAAGAGCGAACCTTTACGTTCCGGGTTGCGCTGATGACGGACATAACTGCATGCGTATTGAGGGAGATGAAAATCTTGTATTCGGAGGCGTTACATACCCGAAAGTCGAAAGAAGCTACTGCGGCGCGATCCATGATATATTCATACCCCCGTTCGATTACTATTCCCCCTTCCACCCCGTGATGAACCGAATCTACGCCAGAGCATACCATATTCGCTGTGACAGTTATGTCCCCTTGTCGGAACAATTGACTATTTCTGCGAACAGCAATTATCCACATAATGAGGTTGTTTTTCTTAACGATTCAAAATTAATCGCTCACGGAAACCTGGAAGTGGATACGGCAGGCGGGATAGAAATATTGCTTGTCTCTGCATCGGATCGAGATAAAGGCATCAGCCTTAAAGCTTCCGGCGAAATGCGGGCCTGTAACGGAAGAGGGCTGAAAATATACGAATAAATAATGCTGGGATATTATTGGTGCGGTGAAGAGAATCTGTTTCTTTGAATCAATCTGCCGATCTCCCGCAAGACGGGCATTCTTCCGGAAGCAATGAGGGCTTGACCTGTCTCGCTGACTCGATCGCATTCAGGCATGATTCCGTCATGTTTAAATCGCTGTAGAAACGGGCCAGATTCAGATAACCCTGCACTTCGCCTGGTTTAACCTCGATAGCCCTGAAAAAGGCTTGTTCAGCAGCCGCAAAATTTTGCTGATCCAGGAACCTCAATGCGTTTTCAGTGTGTAATGCCCATGCATCCGTTTTCATTTTTTCCAGGAGTTTTCGAATATTTTCCGCTTTTTTCATTTGTCCCGATTTCTGATAAACATTGGAGAGCGCTTCCCAGGCACGGAAAAAGTCGGGCTTAATGCCGACCGCTTTTTTTAGATTCAGGATTGACTTTTCATAACGCCCTTTCTGCATATAAGCTGATCCGACGATAAAATACGGGCCGGGAGGGTTATGACCCCTTTCTTTTGATAATCCTTTTTCAGCGTAAGAAATAGCCGGATCAGGTCTGGAAGTTTTTAAATAAAGATCAGCCAGGTAATAGAAATTTTCCGTTCGATAGGAATCGATGCTCAGCGCTTCAAGAAATTTCCTTTCCGCGGAAGCGTAATCGCCGGTGCGGCTGTAAAGGATTCCCAGGGCTTGTTTGTTATATAGGACGTCGGGATGCTGCTGTTCCTGAAAGGAGAATTCATCGACGGCATTATTTAAGAATTCTTCCGTTAAATCGTCGAAGTTCTTATTTTCTCTATAAAAGCGACATTCCGCCTCCTTAATGACCTGCGCATGATTCGGAGTGCGCCTCAGAAACAAAAAATAAAAATCTTTATAAAAAACCAGGGCCCATTCCTGCTGATTGAAAAGGAAATAATCCCTGTAAGGATTGACTCCCCAGGAATTATCAACGACGGCATATTGCACGCCGTATTTATCCAGGATACTATGGAATCCCAGACGACTGATTTCCGCACGCAGCTCTTCGTATACCTCCAGTCGCCCGTCAAAAAAAACGGGGGGTCTGGACGGCCATTCCCACATGATAATTCCGCCGAAGTAGGAATCATTATAGAGCGGGCCTGAAACCTGATGCTTCTTCAGGAAGGAAGGAACCTCGTAAGCAGGGAAAAGATCGGTGTTGATGCCTGTTCCGAATCGGTAGTGTCTCGGATTCTCGCCGTATAGAGAGAAGAAGGCGGTCCACATTAAAAGGAGAACAGAGCCGATAAGCGCCAGATTTCCCCATTGACCGTCTAAAAAGCGACTGTATTTTTTCAGCGGCCTGGTTTGAAAAAGCCTTTTCAGTTGGAGAGCGGCGATGGCCGGAGTTCCGACGGCCAGGAATTCCATGTTTCTGAGGTATTTAATGGAGATGAAAGTAAGAAAAGCTGACAGAGCGTAATGAAATAGATCAGCCTTGAATGCGGAGAGAATGAGAATAAGCCAGAGAAGTGAAACGTATATCCAGAAAAGCGGAAACATGCTGAAGTCTGCAATTTCTCTCCATTCATGCGGCGTTGCGGCGCCCAAATTTTCCGTAACTTTAAACAGGTAGGCCGGAACATGATATCCATTGGGATTAATGAAGGCTGCGCTGATGAGGGCGAGGAAAAGGAGATAAAGAGATTTTTGTGCTTCGAGCGTCCGTATAAGCGGTTTTTTTGATGAACTTGATAGTCTTTTTTCAATAAAATCAATGAATATGAACAGTCCCGTCAACGCTATTCCAAAGACGCAGGCGGCATGGATATTTGCCCAGAAGACCATTATAACCGGTAAAAACCATATTTTTTTCCCTGGTTCTTTTCTGTAAGAGAACAGGATGTAAAAAAATAGTGATGAAAAGAGCAGAGAAAATATCTGGGGCCTTTCAAAGAAACGGAATCGAACGACGACAGCGGAGAAGATGCAGAAGAAAACGGTTGAGCGCGGTCCAGCGCCGAGAATTTTTCCTGATTTGAGGACGATGAGGAAGGCTGATGCGACGATAAGACATTTAAGGATATTGATGCCTGGGTAATCGAATGCGGAATGAACCAGGAAAAAAATAACCCCGAAGAGCCATTCATGATTGACCCAGGTATTTCCTCTGGCCGTATAGCTGAATGAGTCATATCGTGATATTGATTTAGTCTGGAGGATTTCCTGTCCGTTTCTGAGGTGCATGAAGATATCGCATTCATTGGTTTTAAAAAGCGCAAGCGAGAAAACGGCGATAAAAAGCGTTAAACAGCAGAGAACTGTAATTTTTGTCGTTTTTTTCAAAAGTCTGTCATCCGGTAGAAAATAAAATGCTATTCGGCAGGCAGGCCGAGGTTGACGTATCTGATTATTTTGTCAGCGGCAAATTCGCCTTCTGTAAAAAATCCTTTTAAAACCGCTTTCCAGATGCCGGAATTGTTCATCATGGCTGTCTTTCCCTTTGCTTTAGGTTCGTTCAGAAATTACGGACTCTCCCTGGAAATTCTATTCGCCTGCCGTTTTCAAGGCAACGATTATTTTTCATTCATGGATTAAACAATTTTTTAACAATTATCATTACATATTAAAAAGGAAGCTTTTCTGAATGGATATTTAAGCAAAGCCGCTTCATAGAATTAGAAAAGCAGGGAGGAGGCATTCATGAGAAAAATCCGATTATTTTTTAAGAAGGAGGGAGGTGAATCCATTGTTCAGAGAATTTAAGAACAGGATGTTGCCGGCGGCGCTGATATTAACTTTTTTGATGTCATTTTCAGGTTCTCTTCATGCCGGAGGACAAAGCAGCGATAATTTTGCAGTCCCGCGGGATGATTTCAGCGGGGGTTCAGGAGAGGTGAGTTCTGGAAATTTCATCGTCAACGCCTCAACGGGACAGAGTTCCCCGATCGGGATATCCTCCTGTCCGAGTCATATTGTTTTCGGGGGTTATTGGGGAGCGATGGCTCCGGTAATACCTCCGACGCCGGAACCGACTGAGACTCCGACGATAACGCCGACATCGGAGCCAACGGACATAGCGACTGAAGCGCCGACAGGATTGCCGACGCAACCGCCGACCGAAACTCCGGCAGCGGCGACGCAAACGCCGACGATAACCCCGACGGTTGCTCCGGTCCCGGCGATCGGCGTACCGGAGACAATATTTTTACTGCTGATATTGGGAATATCAATGACTGTATCAGCAGGGACAAGAAGAAAGGAGAGAATTGAATGAAACAAAACAGCATAAAGTTTTTGATAGCCATGAGTACATTTTTGACGATAGGGACATGGGCTTTCGTGTCTCAGCAGATCAGTTATAACGGACATTTGACCGATGCCGGCGGGAACCCGGAAGACGGGGTATTTACGTTCACGTTTTATTTATATGATGCGGCAGTAGACGGGGAACTGCTGTGGAATGAAACCCAGGACAATGTGACGGTAAACCAGGGAGTTTTTCATGTGAAGCTGGGAGACGTGAATCCGATTGATTTGCCTTTTGATGAGATTTACTGGCTGGAGCTCGAAGTAAACGGAGAAGCGCTGTCTCCGCGTCAGCAATTGACCAGCGTCGGCCAGGCTTTTAATGCAGCGGACAACCTCGGTGAGGATATTCATCCGTCAAGCATATCCATAACGGGTTACGGGCAGATAGTCGACGATGAAGGTCATTGGGTCGGCGAACCGACCGGTTTAATCGGTCCGACAGGTCCTCAGGGCGATACGGGTTCGATGGGACCTGAAGGTCCTCAGGGCGATCCTGGTCCGCAGGGAGCTACGGGTGTCGAAGGGCCAATGGGACCAAGCGGTCCTTCAGGCCAGGACGGCGCGGCAGGACCGGCGGGTCCGTCCGGACCCATGGGAGCAACAGGTCCGGAGGGAGAACAGGGACCTCCAGGTGAACGAGGTGCGACTGGTCCCGAAGGTGAACAGGGTCCTCCGGGATTACGAGGAGCTACAGGACCCGAAGGACCTCCAGGTCAGCGAGGGGCGACGGGACCCATAGGACCGACAGGACCTTCCGGTCCGCGAGGTCCCAGCGGTCCGGACGGCATTGACGGAGCTCGCGGTCCATCAGGTCCCGGCGGTCCATCAGGTCCTTCGGGACCCGCAGGCGCCGCCGGTTCACGCGGTCCCTCCGGCCCTCAAGGCGACGGCCTGTCATGCGGAGGAACGCTTTCCTGTTCCGGGAGATGCTGGACTTATTCTTCGGGAAGCTCGTCAGAAGCTTTGCGATGTTTGAATTCCAACAACGCCGGCATTTATTCCTCAGGCGGGTCATACGGAATGATCGCCCAGGGTAATTACGGCGTCTTCGGTTGCGGCAACTTTGCCGGCGTGCTCGGTTTGGGTGAGATGCATTGGAGTGAAGGCGTCTACGGGTCTGCTTACGGCGAAGAATCTTCCGGGGTGCTCGGCTGTGCTGAATGGCGGGGCGTCTCAGGAGAAGGCGATGATTGGGGCGTGTTCGGTTACTCAATCCAATATGACGGCGTGGGAGTTGAAGGAAGAGCGCCCAACAATACTGGAGTCATCGGCAGCGGGAACATCGGCCTAAAGGGAATAGGCAGTGATACCGCCGTCAGCGCTGAAGGCGGAACATTCGGCATTTATGCTTCCGGCACATCCTACGGAATCAGAAGTTACTCTGCGAACAAATACGGTATTTACGGATACGGCGGCTCCTACGGCGTTTACGGATGCGCAAACATCTACGGGTTATACGGCGGAGCCGGAGCTACAGGAGTCTACGGTACCGGCGCCAATCGAGGAGTCTACGGCAGCAGCTCCACCGGTGAAGGCGTCTACGGCGAAGGCGGCGCATACGGAGTATATGGATACGCACCCTCGGACGGCTATGCCGGGCGTTTCGTCGGTAATACATGGTTCGATCCCCACGACACAGGTTATCATATCTTCATTTACAGTGAAAACGGCGAACCGTCGATATACTGCACGCAGCCTAACTACGGCTATGTCGGAACCTCAAACTTCTATTGGTATTACATGTGCTCCAGTAATTTTTACGATGTCGGAAAGTCCGATAAAAAAGACGTCACACTCCTGGAACCCGCCACAGACCTCGGCGAACTCATCATGAAAGATATCGACGGCATGCAACCCATCCTTTTCAGGAACGAATCGGAAATAAATGAAAACAGCGAGAAATACAGGCCTCAAATGAATTTAAACATTGATCATGATACTGTCCCGGCTTACCTGAAAGACAAAGACCTGGCAGGAGTCAACATCGCTTCACTGGCCTCATTGGGCATAGCCGGCGTAAAAAATAATCGACGCGACATAGAAAAAATGAAGGAAACCGTCACGGATTTCGGCAGCGTTTCAATGGATAAAAATGAAATCTGGGTTCCTTTTTCAGACCAATTCGCCGCAAAGCTGAACCGCCAAAATTTACCCGTCATTACAGCAACCCCCTACGCCCCCAACGCAGAACTCTACATCGCAGAAAAAACGACAGAAGGCTTCATGCTCATCAGCGAATCCCTCCGGCTGGGTTTCAACGTTGATTGGCACGCCTCGGCTCGCTGCAGAAATGAAACGCTGGACATCAGGAAACGATTCCCCGCGGAAATGCTCCATAAACTTTACCTGCATGAATAAAAGGCGAAAGCAGACATAAATTTATGCCGGTCGCCCTGGACTTGTATTCTGTGGAATTAAGCCCATGCATGCAGCCGTCAGGATGACCGGCATCTTCCCGACGCTGTTTCAGCATTTGAGCAATTTCGCCTGAATGGCGTCGAGTTTAAATTCGACAACGACAACGAACAGAATCACGCCAACGAATACATTTTTAATTTTTTTTTATTTATTTTTTACTTTAAAAACAATGACTTGTTCCTTTTATCCCAATGCCGTCGCGGCAAGCGGAGGGACCTTGTTTTACTTGAAATTTTTTGATCGATTGTTGTTTTTTCGTCTGACATTTCACAAACTCGAATATCAATTCAAAATTTAATTCTGGACATGCGCTGCGGTTTATGGATAAAAACTCATTAGTGCCTGTCCATAAACTCGATTGTCGATTCAAAATTTAATGCTGGACAGTCACTGCGGTTTTTGATCCATAAACGAGCGAATTTTTCTTAAGACAAGGATGGTAAGGATTTGCGAGGCAGGGGCGGCGCATATACGTTGACTGAGCAAATCCGCAGCCTGACGCAGTATTGGGAAAAATTCGCCGTTTATGGACAAAAACTCATTAATTTTCAAACTGTCGTATCCACAAGCAAAATAACGGGATGCTATAGCAGTTTCTATGCGATAAAGCTTTCCCATAAAAATGACCGATAACTGGACTTTATCAATCACTTTTATTTATAATGAAAACATTAATCAAAGCCGTGACAGAGAATTTAATTCCTAAGGCTTTATTATTATTTGATTCATCAACGGTGCGAGGGAGTTTAAACTCCTGAAAAAACTTGAATCATCAAGGAGGAGGTAAAAGAGATGGGGAGAGAGATTTTTTTGTCGACGTTAATGAGCGTTTTCATCTGCTGGTGTTCGTGTTATGCGTCGATACCGCATCAGATCAGTTACCAGGGACAGCTTACAGGTCCGTCCGGGGAGCCTTTAAGCGGTTTCTACGATTTTGAATTCGGGATATTCGATGCGGAGACGGGCGGAATGCAACTCTGGGATGAATCTCATGCAGGAGTAAATGTGAACGATGGGTTATTCAGCATAATGCTGGGTTCTGCTACGCCAATCGACCTGTCATTCGACGGAACTTACTGGCTGGAGATAATCGTCGGCGGCGAAACGTTGACTCCGCGCATGTCGTTGAGCAGCGTGGGGACCGCTTACAAGGCTGAAAACTCTGAGCATCTTGAAGGTCAGTCCATTTCCGATCTGGACGGTCGTTACGTGAATGAAGACCAGTCCGGCAGCATAACATCCGACATGATCGTCAATAATACGATTGACGAAACGGACATGGGATTCATGCGATGGGGAGAATGGTGGGCCCGTTACGATGATGTAATCATAGACGTTCCGAATGAATTCAAAGTATACCTGGTAGACGGAAGCGACAGCATTCATATCCTGAACCAGTCGGACGAACATTTCGTCTTCGGGCATTCAGCATTCAAAAACAATGCGACCCAAAACATAAATCGCGGCGTCATAATGCCCGGTAATACTTATTCTTTCGACGTGGACATGTATGCAGACATCTCTTTGAACATAGCCGAAGTCTACGGCCAATGGACTTTCTTTTTCAAAGGCATTTACAGGGGGTCGTCAAACGGAGCTCTCATCGTCGGATACTACAATTTATTCAACTCTGCCCCACTGGGAGATAAGGGTAAGCAGGATGCCGAACAAATTCTGGATTACGATTCGGGAATAGTCGTTTCGCAGGAGGGAGAAGTTTATGGCGGACGATATACACCTTGATTTGCCTTTGAAAATTCAGAACATCGATCAATTCTCAACGCCGCGAGAAATACCGGAGCTTTATCCGGGTACCAGGCCCGAATGGTCTTACTGCTTTATGGGAGACAGGATAAGTCCGGTTATTATTGAAGGAAAAGAACTGCTTGTTTTGAAACGCGAAGGAGAACGGGTCCTATTGGATGACTTCCTGAAGAATAAGACCGGAACAGGTATTAAAGATCGCTACGCGGTCCTTGCTGTAGGATCGAACGGCTGTCCGGCCAGGTTGGCGGATCAAGACAAATACGGCGCTGAAAAGAATACAGCCATTCCCGTGTTGCGGGGTTGGGTTAAAAATATGATAAGCGTTTACCTGCCCAGAATTGCCGGCTATGGCTCCATTCCTTCAACCGTAATGGGCGCCGATAATACCGAGTGCATGCTTTGGGTTACGTTGCTGACTCGGAGGCAGTTGGAGCGGATGGACAGAAGCGAAAATCGAGGAAGTTTCTATTCGCTGATAGAAATAAAATGCTCCGTATTTGAAATGGAGGGAGCCAAACGATTGTACCCCCTGTACGCCTATCACGAATCAAAGGCATTGATCGATAAAAAGAACCTTCAGCCCATTGCTCTGAGTTGTTTTCCTGCACGAGGAATTAAAATG
The DNA here is from genome assembly GCA_964619725.1 of uncultured bacterium. GTDB lineage: Bacteria > CSSED10-310 > CAZUFC01 > CAZUFC01 > CAZUFC01 > CAZUFC01. The sequence goes on from CAZUFC010000071.1 coordinate 36,007, forward strand.
AACAGGAAAAACCAAAGGCAGGTTCTGAAATACGTGGAAAGTTTACTCTCTGATCAAGGAGATATTATAGCGAAAGATCGAATGCTTCGGAAAAATTATGCTATAGATTCTCCAATGCCTGAATTATCGCAAGTTATTGATCCGGATACCCTGCCGCAAAGAAAAATTTTAATCGAAAATATCGGATAATAGGTGAAATAATGAACTCCGACATGGCTGATGAAAAACTTTGTTTCGTAATTATGCCTTTTGAAAGCAGTTGCGATAAGGTGTATGAAGCAATAAAGAAAGCGGGAGTGTTTGTAGGGTTTCGCGTTGAAAGAGCGGATGAAAGATTTGCAATTGATAAAATCCCAGAAAGAATCGAAAAACTATTACAATCAGCCGATTTACTTGTTGCCGATGTTTCTGAGGAGAATCCTAATGTCTATTATGAATTAGGATTGGCGCATGCCAAAAACAAACCGGTAATACTTATTTGTCGTGATGGTGTTCACATTCCGTTCGACATACACCATTGGTCGCATGTCAGATATGATGATGAAAACACCCTGAAAAGGAATTTACTGAAGATATTCGATAACGTCTCTGAGCAAATTGTGATTAAAAAGGATCGCTTGAAAGAGCAAATACCGAATGATATTGAATTGGGACACTTGGCAGTTAAATGCGGTATAATCAGTAACCAAATCTTGAATTGGCGTATTGACGAGATTCGTTCAGGCAAGAGTGAATGCGATACTTTATTTGAGTTACTCGTTAAAAATGGAGACATAAACGAAGAACAGGCTAAAGTTTTACTGCATTCTCAAGATTGGGTCACTCGATACATACAAGCCGTGAGTCAATCATTCAGTGAACCGGTTTGGATAAGACAATTACACAGGACGATACAGTTTTTATCTTGGAGAAATAAATCGGAGAGACATCCACCGATTGAAACACGTTATATCGATGCCATTGATAAAGACTTGGATATCTATGATGAGGCGTTATATTTCGATCATATACTTTTCCAGAAGTTTTCCAAGGGATTCTTTAGTGCAAAATCAACCGGCACGGTTGTTATTCGAGAAATGGAGACTGATCAATACGAGATATTCGTACCTGAAAGCACTTCAAAATTTTACAGAAAATCGCATGGAAGTTCATTAGATTACTGTATCAAGGTTAAAGAGGGATGCCGATTTCCCCTATTGGTAGAGAGGTCGTTTTTATATCTGAACGGATTCCAATACTCTGAGGATGAGGACAACCGGGAAGCGGGAATACGAATAAAAGAACCAGTAGAAGAAATAATTTTAACGCTCGATTTTCAAAAATTGCCCATGGAGGTAAAAGAGATAAGAGGGGAGATGCGATATGAAAGCCATAAAGAACCATTGGAAATTAAAAAAGCCGGCTCCCGTTGTTTTTATACAAGCAGCGCTGATCCACCCCGAGGTGCGGCAATCTATATGGTCTGGAAATGGGTACAGACTGAAGACAACTAGACTGCCGGCGGACAGTCGGTGATCAATGCTGAGATCCGTTGATTCGGTGAGTTTCACCATGCAGCCTTAGGGAGAAAGTGATATGATGATACCGAGGAAAGTCGACAAGGGAGTTTTCGATATTCCTCTAGTTTTACCGGAATCCCTTGACCCGCAGAGGGATGAATTACGCAGCAACTTATTGAACGCTCAACGCCGTCTGCGGGATTTTGCCCGTCGACACGGATGGGAGCATCTCATGGAACCCTGTTTTGCCGAAAGGGCTGAAATATATGATGATCAGAGACGGTTCGTCGATGCTCTTTTGAGGCTGACAGGCGCTGTTTTGTCCGATCCGTTGCCCGGTACTCTATCTGCAGCGCTGGAAAAAAACGTATTCATGTCGGTGTCGCCAGACCTTTACAGTCGAATCTATCCTGATGGCAGAGAAGGGAAGGCTTTTGAGAAGCTCATCGCCCATGAAATGGCGCATAGACTTCACATCAGGATTCTGGACGGCGATGAGGATGCGATGGGCCCCGTGTGGTTTTTTGAGGGATTCGCTATTCTTGCTTCAGGACAGTTTGAAAATGCTTCTCTGCCGTACCAGGAAATTTGGGATGCGGTGAAAAAAAAGGAAAGAACAAGCTATTCAAAATATGGCGCCCTCATCAGGCATTTCCTGAAAAAAACGTCTATTCAGGAGATGGTTAAGCGTGCCGGAGACGCGAATTTTCATGATTGGCTGCGGGAGAAATATTGGGACTGATCGAAGGGAGGTAATAATAGGATGTCGGGACCTGATCAAACCGATGTTACGCTTTTTTCAAACCGTTTGACTATTTAGTGCCTGTCCATAAACTCGATTCTCGATTCAAAATTTAGTGCTGGACGGTCACTATTTAACTTTCATTATCCATATGACGTTGTATTGGGAAGGATTATTGCTTAGCCCGTGCCCGTGGTTATAGTTGTTGCCTCCTGCGGCATGGCAGCATAGTCCGGCGCTGGAGACGCCCATGCTTTGAGTTCCTCCTGAGGTGGAATAACCTCTGAGTATATTTCTGTTTCCGTTGAGGTCGGGTATGGTTTGTCCGTTGTAAGGACTGTCTGTATCGCTGATAGTCTGACCGTTGCATTCCACCCATCCGTCAGGCAGAGCGGGTGTATTGGCGAAGGATTTCAGCCAGGCGAAGACGCTGCCGACGGGGGCATCGTAACCGGCCGATGCAGCAGTTGTTTGTATCGTACCGTCGGGAAATTTGATTCCGTCAGCGAGACTTTCGATCATTCCGTCAACGGTCAGTCGGCTTGACGGATAAGAAGTTCCTACGCCGAGATTTCCATCGCTGGTTATCCGCAATTTTTCGCCCAGATGCGTGCCGGAATTTGTCCAGAAGGCCAGATCGGTATCCTGGCCGGGACCTTTCTGCGAGGCTATGGCGGCATTGATGGATGTCCCGTGAATGAAGGAAATGCTTGAAAAAGTATTTTCCAGGGCGCTGGTATTGGTGATCCTGAATTGTCCGGTATTCCAGGGATATACCGTTTCACCGCTGGACAAGGAGACGTCCAGGAGAGAGCCGGGATTGGTGGTGTTGATGCCGATTTTTCCGTCGGAAGTGATGGCCAGTCGATTGCCGTTGGAGTTGTTGTCCCTTATGAGGAATCCGTTAGGCGGCGAGCCGCTGGAGGGGAGTGAACGCAGGAGGTATTCCTTGTTGCCGTCCAGGGCTATGGCCACATCCATGTTGACGCCTGTGCCTACGTGAAGATCGTAGCCGGGGTCTGAATTATTGATTCCGACGTTGCCGTTGTAATAGATTCCGAATCCCGTTTGACTCCACATCGAATCACCCGATGGTCCTGACGGACCGGACGGACCTGCAGCGCCCGTGGCTCCCTGAGGGCCGACAGGACCCGCCGGTCCGGTATCCCCTTGAAAACCCCGTGGACCGCTTGGACCGGTATCGCCCTGAGGGCCTTCCGGTCCGGTGGAACCCTGGGGACCGGCCGGACCCTGAAGTCCCGTATCGCCCTGGGGACCCGGTTGACCTGAGAACAAAGTCTCATTTTTATAAAGATCGCCCGTGAAATTAATATCCCCAGTCACGTCAAGCTTGTATTCCGGCGTCGTCTTTCCTATACCTACGTTGCCGCTGAAAAAACTGTCTTCGTTGATATTGGCGTTTACCGAACCTATCATTAATCGCGCTTTTCTGTCGTTGATCCAGAACCGGTAAGAGTTATCGGAAGGACTGGCTTGCATATACGTGTCGTAACTGGTCGTGAAATTGATTTCGCTGTCTACGAGCAGATTACCGGTAAAGCGTCCGTATCCGGTAATATCAAGATCGTAGTAGGGGTCGGCATTCCATAATCCAATGTTTCCATTTTTATAATAAACTTCTGAACCGGCTGCGATGCCTTCGTTATTGTAAATTAGCTGACCGTGATTCCCGGCGACGGGACCTGTGTCGCCTTGAGGCCCCTCGGGTCCCACAGCGCCAGTTTCGCCTTGAGGCCCCACGGGTCCCATCACGCCAGTTTCGCCTTGAGGCCCCACGGGTCCCATCACGCCTGTGTCGCCTTGAGGCCCCTCGGGTCCTACAGCGCCAGTATCGCCTTGAAGTCCACGGAGCCCTGTCGCTCCTTGTGGGCCAGTATCGCCTGCGGGTCCTGCCGGACCGGTTTCACCGCGGGAGCCATCGGGACCAATCGGACCTGTGAATCCAACAGGACCAGTCGCTCCGGGAATTCCCGTATCTCCCTGAGGGCCCTGGATACCCTGCGGTCCAGTATCTCCAGAGGGACCTGTTGAACCCGTATCGCCCTGCGGACCAGTCGGGCCTGTTAATCCTGTAGGATTGCCGACCCATTCGCCCTCATCGTTTATCACCACCCCGTAACCATGTATGCTGATGCTTAACGGATGAATATCCGCACCATACACGTCTTCGGCATTCAGCGCTTGTCCGATTGCCGTCAGCGCCTGCCTTGGCTGAAGTACTTCTCCCTCCGCCTCAACCTGCAGCCAGTACGGTGCGTCAAACGCCAGATCGAGAGGCGCCTGCGTACCAAGAATTACATTGAACAATCCCTCTTCAACCGCTATCTCTTCATGGCTTTCACTCCACAGCAGATCACCTTCCTCCGAAGCATTATAAACAGCAAAAACGAAATCAAAAAAACCGTTAAGCCACTCTCCCGTTTCATCGCTCAAATGCCCCTGATAGTTTATCTGATGCGGTATCTCAGCAGACGCAAAATTCGTCCCCCACAATATCGCCAGAATCAGCAGAATACCCGCTTTGTTCATTGCTTAACCTCCTGTAAAAGTATCCCTGTTTTGCCGGCGCTGAAATAACTCGATTGTCGCTTAATCGAAAATTCAGCGCTGCCGTTTACCTCTTGAATATTTATTACCGAGTTTTCTTACAAAAGCAAATAAAGGATGTAATATTGAGTCTAATAATGATTCGGAACGGCGAACGAAATAATTTTTTGGGTATTGATCAAGAATACGTCTTTTGAGGTTATAATTCGACAGAATATTTCATGATTTTATTTCGATTGCGATTGCGATACCGACGCCGATACCGACGCCGATACCGTCCCCGATACCGACCCCGATTCCTACGCCGATACCGATCCCGATACCGATCCCGATACCGACCCCGATGCCGACGCCGATGCCTACGCCGATACCGACCCCTATTAATGAAACAAACCGTAAAAAGTTTTGAAAGAAGTGTAACCCCGGTCTGATCAGTCCCATTTTTCGAGACTGATCAAATGGGGGCAACAATTCGTGCCGGCATTAAAAATGACCGTGTAAATTCCCCAGTCCTGAAAGGTGGAAGATACGCTTATGTCGATGCGAGCAGCTTGCGGCGAAGCATGGACATTAGCGTATCGGGTTTTTTTTTTCTTGCCTGTCGCCCAATACGTTTTGGCTCTGTCAGATTTTTAACGGTCCTTAAATAATCAAGACTGCACGTGAGTTGTTACTGTTAAACCTGAATTTTTTATCATTGCCGATCTTTCCTGCTGCAGTTAAGTTATGCTAGTTTTTGTCCATAAACGGCGAATTTTTCCCAATACTGCGTCAGTCTTCGGAT
>CAZUFC010000072.1:0-41545 GCA_964619725.1 uncultured bacterium
ATTAACTTGATATTGGTATTGTGAGCGATACCGTAGGCTTTCACATAACGCGCCTCCGGCGCTTAAGAGGATCGTCGCGGATTGATATTATCGTCCAATTAATAAATTTTAGTAGGAAGTATGTTCCTCCTGCGCTTAAGCGGATTTTCGCAAATTAGTGTTGCCGTTCGCATTATAGACTCGAGGGGCAAGCATGACCCTCCGGCGCTTGAGAGGATCGTCGCGCATTGGTATTGCCGTCCGCATAATAGATTTGAGGAGTTCATATGACCTTCCGGGGCTGAAGAAGATCATTGCTCATTGATATGCCGCATCCTGGGATTTTCAAAAATTCATTATTTCGATGAAATTTTATGCAGGTCAAAAATTTTTTAGAATCATTTCCGCCGGCAGGACTTAATCCAGATACTCAGCCCCCTCTTTCCTTTGTTTTCGGCCTCTACCGCATATTTCATAAATATTCTTGCAGAAAATCGGGACTGAACAAGCCGGGAATTCTTTCAAAACTTTTGACAATTTGTGTCGACATCGCAATCGGTATCGCAATCGGTTCCGGGGTCGGGGTCAGGGTCGGTATCGCAATCGGGGTCGGTATCGCAATCGGAGATCGGTATCGGGATCGCAATCGGGAGCAAAATCGAAATAAAATGGTGCAAGGTTCTGTAAAATTGTAAGCTGAAAAGCCGATTTTTTGATCAATGCCTTTTTATTCCTCTTTTTATCGTCAAAAGACCTATACACAGGATAAGCAGAATCAGTCCTGAATTTTGCGTCGAGGGAATAGGCGGAATATAGGGCGTATGCAAAGCAGTCGTAGTTATCGTGGGGCTCCAGGTAAACGCAGGACTCGTTGTGGGTGTTTATGTAAAAGTAGCTGTGAGCGTCATGGTGGGAGTCAGAGACGGTATCGGAGTGAAGTCGGTGACCTGGGGAAAGGCGGCGACTTCATTGCTGAGCGGTCCCAGATTAAAGAACTGAAAGGACTGAAAAGCGGTCATAGCCCTCCCGGGACGAACGCTACGACAATGTTTATAGCGATTAAAACGGTAATTCAGCTTCAGTCTTTTGAATCACGATAATTGTTTTGTTCGAGAGTAGACGCAGCATCCTGCCGCGTTCCCATCAACCCCGATGCTGACCCCGGCGCTTACGAACGACCGAAAACCCGTTTTATATGCCTCAATCCATATTTACTGCTTTCATGCATTACAGCCCGATTCTGAGTATTTTCGTCGGCTTGATCCATGGCGGCTGCGGCAAAAAAACAGCAGCAGCAGCAAGCTTAGAGACCTGCCCGATTGATTGCGGAAAAACTGCTGTTTTCGCATCGATACCGGTGCAGGCATATGCCTTATTCGATTACTTTTCGAGGTGTGCATAGATACTACTGCGGCGGGTCAGGGCATCCGGAATCAAAGGTTTGATGAGCCATTTCAGCCTTATCGTTCGTATCAACCGCATCGGGAAAGCGGCAGGATGCCGCTTCTACTTTCTTGCCTTTTCTGTTGTTGGTTTTTGATTGACTGTTATTGTATTTTTTAAGTAGACACGGCATCCTGCCGCGCTCCCATCCGCCCCGATGCAGACCCCGATGCTTACGAACGACCGAAAACCCGTTTTATATGCCTCAATCCATATTTACTGCTTTCATGCATTACAGCCCGATTCTGAGTATTTTCGTCGGCTTGATCCATGGCGGCTGCGGCAAAAAAACAGCAGCAGCAGCAAGCTTAGAGACCTGCCCGATTGATTGCGGAAAAACTGCTGTTTTCGCATCGATACCGGTGCAGGCATATGCCTTATTCGATTACTTTTCGAGGTGTGCATAGATACTACTGCGGCGGGTCAGGGCATCCGGAATCAGAGGTTTGATGAGCCATTTCAGATTTATCGCTCTTATTGACCTCATCGGGAACGCGGCAGGATGCCGCTTCTACTTTCTTGCCTTCTCTGTTTTTGGTTTTTGAATGACTGTTATTGTTTTTTAAAGTAGACGCGGCATCCTGCCGCGTTCCCAGCGCCTCGGTGCAAATCCCGACGTATGCGAAAAACCGAAAGCCGTTTTGGAAAAGGAGTTAGGACCTTCTGAAATGACGGGTATAATTTGATTTTCTTGTCCTTCTGGCCGCCGGAATTTATCCCTGTCGTATCGAAACGCAGCAAACACAATATTTATTTTTAATACTCCGACACATTCAGCGACGAACAATTTTTGATTCCCGCTTGCTTTTGCGATATAGAAGTATTGGGTTGATTTTTCCAGGAGGACTCATATGAAAAAAATAATCCTTTTTTGTTTACTTCTTTCCGTTTCAAATAACTTGTTCGGAGACGATACGTCGTTGGAACGCCGATATGTCATAGAAACCGGGGAGTCCTATGACGTTCTCCGTTCCGAAAATTATGATCTACTGACGATGCCGAATTGCGATCTCAACCTGGAACCCGGCGAACCCATGATTCCCGTTCGTCCGGTTTACCTGAAGACGAAAGGTGATTTGACCGTTACTCAAATCGAAATCACGGAAATAGATGGTAAATTCCTTGAAGGCTATTTCGACATACCTGCCGCTCCTCAGCCTCAAGTATTATCGGACCCGAACCCGGAAAACATCAGGCTGCCGGACGAAAGCATTTTCGGCAGCGATCAGGGATTTCCCTCTTGCCCATTGAGCATATCCGGCCAATGCAATCTTCGGGGAAATGGCGTGCTGGCTTTGACTTATTACCCGGTGAGATATCACCCTCTGTCGGGCCGTATCTTTCTTGTTGAAGAATTGACTTATAAATTACACATGAGAGTTACCGGTAAAGAGGCTGATGAGCCGGTAAAAATAAACTTATCGCATGATTTTGAACGTTGTCTTTTTGCTGAGAACCCGTCAGACGACCGACCCGGCATTCAAACTCCCGGCGGAGGAGAGATCAAATACCTGATTATAACCGCGGAAAATTTCGTTTCAGCTTTCGAGCCTTTATGCGAATGGAAAACGGCCAAGGGATTGCCCTGCTTTATCCAAACCGTGGAATGGATCGAATCGCATTGTGAAGGCGAGGACCTCCAGGAAAAAATGCGGAATTACGTTACAGAACTTTATGAAAATAACGGGTTGGAATGGCTGCTCTTGGGCGGCGACACCTATCTGTTGCCGGCCCGCATAACTTTCGCCATGGACTGTGAAGCCGGTTTTTACCCTGATGAGAACGATCTCGGCGCCGACCTTTATTTTTCCGATCTGGACGGCGACTGGGATGCCGACGGCGACGGCATCTACGGGGAAGTGGAAGACAATGTCGACCTCTTCCCTGAGCTTTTCGTAGGACGTGCGCCGGTTGATCTTCTTCCGCAGGCCGAAGCATTTGTGCAAAAAACATTGGATTATGAGCTCAATCCTCCGTCCGATCATTGGAATCAGGTTCTCTTTCTGGGTGAGATACTCTGGAACAACCCCTTCACCGACGGAGGCGTCGGTAAGGATATGATAGATGATGAATGCTTTCCTCCGGAGTATGACCCTATCATGAAGCTGTATGAGTCTCAGGGAAATGAGACCTGGGCGTCGGTAATGGCTGCGTTGAATGACGGCAAAAACATCGTTAATCATGACGGTCATGCTTTTTATGATGTAATGGGCGTCGGGGACGGTTACATGGATCAGGATGACATGGATGATTTGATCAACGGGGACAAACAGGGTCTGCTTTATTCCATCGGCTGCTGGGCCGCAGCCTTTGATTACGATGCCGTGGCCGAACATTTCGTTTTTAATCCTGACGGCGGCGGCGTCGCTTTCGTCGGTAATTACCGCTACGGATGGGGATCGCCCGGACATCCCGGATGGGGATATTCCGACCTTTTCGACAGGAAATTCATGCATTACCTTATCACTGAGCGCGTAAACAGACCCGGCGAAACGCTGGCGCTTACCAGAACCTGGTTCATAGACCGCTCCCGCGAACAGAACGTTTATCGATGGCATCAGTATCAATTGAATTTGCTGGGCGACCCCGAATTGCCCATTTTGATCAGCGAACCGGTCGAAGCTGAAGTTTCGGCGCCCCAGGCTGTGATGGAAGGCCCGGCAAAGATCGACGTCATCGTGCAGCGAAGCGACGACGGAAAACCCGTGAAAAACGCCAGGGTATGCCTCAGCAATAACGACGGCGTTTATATCTTCGGTATGACGGACGACAAGGGCCAAATTTCTCTCCAGACACCTGTAACAGGCGAACAATTACGCCTTGTCGTCACCGGTCCCGGCCTTATTCCTTATGACGGCAGCATCGATGTTCTTCACGAAGGAGCCTGGCTTCACGTTTCTGAAACCTCCATTATCGACGACGGAACAGGCTCAAGTTTCGGCAATGCCGACAACGAAATTAACGCCGGCGAAACCATCGAATTATTCATCCACCTGGAGAACCTGGGTCAGGAAACCGCAACTTCAGTCTCCGCAACTTTAACTTCCGAAGATCCCTTTGTAACCGTTCTGCAAAATACCGCAGACTTTTCAAATATCCCTCCTCTGGATCAGGCGGGACCCGGCTCTCCTTTCCTTCTGCAATTTTCTCCGGATACGCCGGATGCTCATACCTCATTCATGCGACTGCTGATTGAATATAACGCTCAATCCAGAACTGACGTCATTCCTCTGAAAGTCGTCACGGCATCCATTATCTACAATGGTTACGTGGTCTACGATGATCAAGGCGGCGATTCCGATGCAGAAGCCGATCCCGGTGAAACCGTCCGTTTATATGTGCTGCTGAAGAACACAGGAACAGGATGGGCTCACGATATTACCGGAGAACTGACCAGCGATTCACCCCTGGTAGATATACAGTCAAGTCACGATCAATACCCGGACCTGCACGTCAACGTTTCCTCCGGCGGTCTGAACGCGTTCAACATACATTTTGACGGCGCTCTGGACGACGGCTGCCTTCTTCCTTTCCAATTGCACGCGTCCTGGAACAATGATGAGGCCGTATTGGAGTTTCCCGTCAGCGTCGGCAATACGGGTTTTGAATCGGATATGGAAAGTATCGGCGGCTGGACAGTCGAAGGCGGCGGATGGAACCTATCGGCGCATAGATATTCTTCCGGTCTGCATTCGTTTTATTGCGGCATTCCTGACGAATGGGAATACGGAAACAACTGGAATTGCAGCCTGGTCAGCCCTGAATTCAATGCCGCTCCGCCTGTTTCCCTGTCATTCAACCGTTGGTTTCAACTTCCCATGTACGGAAGCGACGGCTTGTTCGTTGAAATACGGGATAACGCAGATCAATGGATACCTCTGACCTTCATCGGCAGCGGAGGCGCACTTCCCCTCTTGACGCTGGACTCCGACTGGAATGAATGCCGCCTGGATATTTCCCGGTTCGATTCGCCTATTCAATTCCGGTTCCGGTTCGAAAGCGACGATTATAATACCAAAGAAGGCTTCTATATCGATCAGGTCAAAGCTGAAGGATACGCCGGCAGCGCCTGGGGCAGCGAGAATCCCGCCTATCCTACGCCCACGCCGACTTACACGCCCCCGCCAACGCCGACTCAAACGCCGTTGCCCAAGCCCGTCATCGGTGCAGCCGGATGGTGGAATACACGCCTGACGACGAACGGCGGCTTCCTTTCCTTCACCGTCTGGGCTTACGATCCTCAAAATCAGGGCATCAGGGGAGTATTCGTCCTGGCAGACGGCATTCCCACCGATATCGCCATTCCACCCATGCCGGGAACTGAAAATTTCTTTATGCTGGAAAACATACCGGTGGACGACCTGCCGGAAGGCGAAACCGTAATTCAAATCGCTGCTCAAAATGAATCTGGCGTCTGGAGCGATCCCTGGCCGTCCCTGAACGTCGAATAAAAAAACACATAAAACAAAGAGGCCGTATGCTCCAGAAAGAACTCCGACTAGTGACTCTCCGCATACTCGAATCTCAATTCAAAATTTATTGCAGGACCAAAAGTGACTAATTTTTCACCTGTTTCATCCGACTTTCCGCCTACTTTTTCCTCAGCAGAATAAGCGTAAAATCGTCGTCCATAGGGGTAGTCGGCCCGATGTGAAATGCCGCATATTTTATTTTTTCAATTATCTGGTCCAACGATAAATTGGAATATTTAATAATAATCTCCGCCAGCTTCCCTGCGCCGTCTTCTCCTTCTTTTTCCGCCAGGCTGTCCAGCACCCCATCCGAATAAAGCGAAAGAATGTCGCCGGATTTCAAGGTCAACTGGCGCTCTTTATATTGCGCCTCGATCCTCCAACCCAGCGGCAGCCCTTCCACGCCAATTTCCCTGGCCGTATCGTTTCGAATCAGCATTGGCGGCAGATGCCCCGCGCAACTGAACCTGACTTTCGTCCTTTCCCGGCTTAAAACGGCGATACAGGTCGTTATCAGCGTCCTGCTTTCCATGTTCCTTATAATGTGACGGTTTAATCTGCCCAGTATCTGTCGCGGCCGGAATTCACGATACAAAAGCAGTCTATAAGCGGAATGCAGATAAACCGCCGGCAGGGTCGCGGTGATCCCCTTGCCTATGGCGTCAGCGATAAATAAAAATAATCTGCTGGATTTCGTCAGGCCTACATCATATATGTCGCCGCCCACCTTCAAGGCGGGACGACACAAAGCCGCAGTCTCCAGTTTCTCGTCATTGGGAAGACTATTCGGAAGCAAAGACGACTGCATCTTGGCCGCTATCTTCAGCTCCTTCTCCAATGTGATCTTTTTCATCAGCGCTTCGGCCAGGAATGCGCTTCTGAGAGATACATGCGAAATATTGAGCAACCCTTCAAAATCCGTTTTCGATCTTTCAGGAACGCCACCGAACAACAAATACAATAATTCGCCTTCACGTTCGGTTACGAAAAAACTTTTGAACACATCCACCCAGGACGGCCGGGGTTCTTCATAATTCTTTACGATCCTGAATCTTTCGAATATCGTATCCTCGGTCTCAGCCGCTTCAAATCGCTTTTTCAATTCATCGATTATCGGACTTACGAACGTCTCTTCCAGTACTTTTTCATCATCTGAATCGATTCCGCGTATCCTCTCGAATCTGAAATTCAAACTCAATACGTCGATAGATACTATAACCGCTGTCCGGACTTCATACGCTTCGCACAATTCATCGATAATAAAATTGAAGACGTCATCCAGGTTCCTCAATTCAACCAGTTTTCGTTCAAGTTCTCTGTATACATTCTCCATATGCCGATACTCAAGCCGATTTCAGCCGCTGGCGTCAGTAACGCAGCCGGTTCATCCTCCGCTATGCATTCTAAGGCAATGCCGGTTCATTTCCAGGAATAAAATAATTCGTCTGACTTCCTGGAAATTCGTTATTCTTCCTGCTCCTCTTTCTTCAGCATTATTATATTATTTCTGAGTTTTCCAAAGCGATCAATCTGTTCTTTGAATTCATCATATTGTTCGGGCATGATTGTACGTTCGTCGTATTTGAATGTTCTGCGCAGCGTTATCAAGTCATTTTCAGGGTCAAATTCAGAAGACTGAGTGAATTCGCCGTATTCCGGATCAAAATCTATTTCAGGCGGTTGGAATAAAACTCGCTGATCCGTCGGTATGACTATTTCATACGTTGTTGATACTTCGCATTCCGTCATAATTCTGAATGGGTACGTTCTTTTCTCCAGGCGCGGCGCTTCTAGTAGCCTTGAGAAACCGTAAGGAAATTCAGGAAGCTCGATAGTCATGATATCGCCCTGAAGAATGCCGAAATGCCTGGCCGTGAAAGACTGACTGACATTCATCTGCGTCAATGGGTCCGAGGCGTCCGTATAGGAATGCTCTATTTCTTCAGAATCAGTAACCAGGGCCGATAACGCTTCATCAAAAAACATATCAGCTTCCTGGCCGGTTTTGTCCCGCAATTCCATCCGGCTTATCGCATCAAAATATCCGAATAATTCGCTTGAAATTCGCCCCTCAACCACATTGCCGTTATCGTCCAGCTCCACCCGTATCAGATTCTCAGCCCTTGATTCCACATCTTCAGGAAATTCGACTGAAACAAATTCATAACCCTCTTCCGAAATCAGCAATCCTTCGCTTTTACTGCCTTTCCTGAAATAAGGATAGGGTTCGTAATCGGACAGAGGGTCCAGGAAAAGATATTCGTCCTCCTTCAGCGCCGCTCTTACGATAACTTTATTGAACTGATCCAGGGCCGGTATTTCTTTAATAACGGGTATTCGTTCCTGCTCCACAAGAACCGGTTGAGCTTCAATTCCCGCCGCACGCAGTAACGACGTCAGCAGGACCGCTTTGTCAGTACCGTCGCCGTACCTGTTTTCGAGAATTTCCCCGGCTTTATGAGGATGATGTCCGACCAGTCCGAAAGGTAAATAGACATTCCTTACCTTCTTTGTCAGGAACAGGAATATCTTCTGAACTTTTTCCTCCGCCCCACTTGCATCGCCTATCAACTCCTCCGCCTTTTCTTTTATCGCTCCCTTCACCTCGACCGCATCTTCAAAAGGCTCTTTGAACTCCCTGATAACCTCATCCCAGGATTCCGCTGTGCTGAATATGATTCGAGGCGCTATTTCCTTTAAACCAGGCATATATTCTTCCGTCTTGATCTGATCCTGACCCGTCACAGAGACTTTGATGCCGTTTTTTCCCTTATCGTCCAACGGAGCTACCGTTCCGTTGAAATCAACGCAGCGACAGAAAATCTCCATTTCTTCCGGAACCCGGATATTTACTGTACGGGACAAAAGAGGTTCGTATTTCTGAAGGAGTATGCTTCCGCTCAGAATTTTATTTTTTTCCGGTTCGAGAATCTTTTTATATTTCGTTTCCAAAACGACTCCTGGTTCTGCAGCCGGAAACGACAGCACGCGGTCCGCCACGTTTGCATAAATCGCCGCATTCATCAGGTAGGGAGGAGTTACATCATTAATGTTTCCTTCGTCCACTTCTATTACGGTTTTGTCTTCCTTAAAGGTCCGGGCTTCCTCCAGGATTACCTCTTCCCTTTCCTTGTCATAAGTGATCCTCAGATCGCTGAATTCGCCTCTTCCCTTCTGGTTCAAAATTTTATCGGCCCTGTAGACTTCTTCAATGATTGTGCCGTCTTTTTGTAATGTTAATGTAATGACTGATTTCAAATACAGTCCCGTAGCGTCCGGATACTCAGAAGCGCCCGGAGCGTCTTCTATTAAACGTTCAATTTCCGTTTCCGAATGAACGACGATCCCGGAAAAAGCCAACCAAAATGCCGCTATTACAACAATTATACTCTTATTTCCTTTTATCCTCATGATACCGCCTCCTTCCGACATTAACCGTCTTGCCTTCGTTTAAGTATGATCATTGACTTCTGGAATAATTTCAGCCTCTTGTGCGCTTCTCTGAATTGCAGATATTCTTCCGGTTCAAGCAGATTGGCGTTTAATCGAAAATCGCTGCGGAATATGATCTTCTGCCCTTCTTCCGTTACATCTATTTTCAGCGATACAGGCCCCGCCTCCATATCAAATGAGTCGGGCACGGCCACGATTTCGTAATCGTCCGGTATGATCAGCGTTTCTTCCTGTACAGAACCGTTAGGCGTAAACACGAAAAGAGGATGCCTTCTTTCCTTTAACCCCGACAGATACTCGAACCTGCCGGATTGAACGACATCAAAATCAAAACCCCCTAAAGCGAATTTTAAAAACTGGTATTCCCCGATGTCCACGATATATTCGGGAGCCTCAAATTCAAACGTTATCACATAAGGCTCCAACAGATCGCTCGGACTCCCGGCATCCGTATTCGCTATGCTCGTTCCTTTGTGAAAATCCTGGGCGATCTTCTGCCAGAGCATCAAAAACTGGAATCCCGGCAATTGCCTGCCCAACATCCTTAAAACATATTCATAGAATCCCCTGCCCTTTATCTCAATCGATCCTGATAAACCGCCCTCTTCCGACAGAACCGTCTCTGCCGTTATGAATCCCAGACTCCTGGATGCCGGCGTCGGCGGCAGCTTCTTTAAATCGCTTCCCGGTTCCGTCAAATGCAATACATATCTGTCGCCTACATATGGCTCGCCAAATGCCGCACTTAATTCCAACGTCGGGTCCATATACACCGTACGACCCTCATACTTCACGCCGCAGATCGCATGCTGAAAATATATGCTCGGTATCGCCGGCTCCGTCTTGTAATTGATGTTTATTATGACATCGTCGCACTCCACTCCGATCTCACGCAACATCGATATCATCAGTATCGTCTTGTCTCGGCATACGCCGAATTGCTTCTCAAACGTATATGATGCCTTATGAGGCTCCATGAATGCTCCCACATCCATCGATGATCCCATATACCTCACCTTCGTGGATACATAATTGTATATCGACATTATCTTTTCCTTCAAACTCACGTAATCCTTCGTCAGCTCTTCGACCTTCTCACGCATCTCCGGCGTTATGTCAATCTTGCCTTCATTCAATGATGCCCCATACACAGACAACTCCTTCCAATCCTTGAACGTCCCGACCATCAATTTGCCCGCTATATCTACAAGACTCGTCATTCCAAATTCTTCCACTATCTGAGGAACATTCGACACTCGCCAGTAATATTCTGTCTTGCCATCCGCATTCTTCTCACTATACTCCGCCTCCGCATCTTCAATGTATACCTCCAAAGGTTTATCCTCCGGTCCTCGAATGATGACCTCCTTTTCGATGATTGGGGCAAACTCCTGTAAAAGTACCAGTCCGTTGTAATGACCCCTGACGATCGGATCAGCCTTGTAATGCGTCTTCGCTTCTATCGTGTCCCCCACTTTTAAAGATGGATATGTTACCGTCTTCTGACGAAAATCCTCCTCAAATATATTCATCTGCTGAGTCAAAGACATCGTGCCGTCCTTAATCGCATCCTCAGGCGCCTCGGTTATCTCGCCGTCAGGATGTATTACACGCGCTGTCTCTATATCCACAGACATGTATCCCGCATGATACGGATACGTCGCAGTCGCCAAATCCTTTAAACCCTTCTCCGTTAATATCTTCACTACTCGATGATTGATGCTCTCAAAAGCCCCCGTCGCATCAAATTCCGTCTCATTCCTCTCATAGATTACTACGTAATTCGATTCCGGATAATCCTCTACGCCGCCAGCTTCCGCTATCCGCTCCAGTATCCCCGAATCCGACCTCTCTGCTCCATTACTGACATCCATGCAGCTAAAAAATGTAATCAATATCAATGTCGCCGCTATTCCTGCTTCTTTCATAATTCCTCCTTGTCCTTCAGACTCTGAAATCCCTTCAACTTCCGCTTTCGCCTCGCCGATGACGAATCAAAAACGAAATTGCGCCTCTTCCTCGCCCTAACACTAATCTCACCATCCCCTAATGTCAAAAGTTTCTCCTCCCCTTTTAATCCCTGACAACAGTCTGCCGATGCCCCGCTGCTAGAATTTTTCGTTTTTTTTTACTTTTTATTACTTTTTTCCAATATTTCTGCTTTTATCCTTTGACACGAGGTGTCGTTTTGTGGTAAAAAATCCCAGAGTGGCCCAATTTTTCCCAAACTTGGGATTATAGGCTGAGCAGGAATACGTTGGAAAAACAACCTAATATTGGCGGTAAAACATGTTTGGAGCATTCATAACTAAAGAATTGGACTCCAAAAACAGATTGATGATTCCGAAGAAACTTCGGGAGGACCTGCTGTCGGCAGGAGAGCGAAAGCTGGCCGTCATGTATCTGGATGGTTGTCTTCAAATATATCCCTGGAAATATTGGGAAATGATAATGCAGAAGATGCTGGCCCTGTCGATTCTGGATCCTGACGCGCGTAAGCTTCAGCGCGTCTGGGGAAGCAAAGTGGAGGTATGCGAATTGGATAAGGAGGGTAGATTTACTCTTACGAAGAGCATGAAGGAAAAAGCGGGGATTGAAAAGGAAACGGTGATATTCGGTGCGTTCAACCGTCTGGAAATCTGGTCGAGAGAGAATTGGGACAATTCGGACGATGAAATGCCTTCGCCTGAGGAGATAGGCCGCATAGTGAATCAGAAGAAGGAGGCGACGGGATTATTTTGATGTCGACTTATGCCCATCAGCCGGTGTTGCTTGAAGAGACGGTTAAATTTTTAAATTTAAGCCGGGGTTCGTTTTTTATAGACGGAACGATAGGAGAGGGAGGACATGCGGAGCGTGTTGCCCAGGCGGTGTCGCCGGCGGGCAAAATAATTGGGATAGACCGGGACAGCTCAGCGCTGGAAAAAGCGAAGGTCAGGTTATCGGAATATGGAGTGGCGCTGGAACTCTTTCATGGACGTTTTGAGGATATTTTTCAGGACTTGCTTCGTTCAGGAACGGAGGCTGATGGGATTTTGCTGGATTTGGGTATTTCCGTTAACCAGTTGGAGAATCCAGATCGGGGATTCAGTTTCCGAGAAAGGGGTCCGTTGGATATGCGTATGGACCGGAGTTCACATGAAACAGCGGCCACGCTTCTTCACCGGGTGAGTCAATCCGAACTTGCGAAGCTGCTCTGGAAATATGGCGAAGAGAGGTATTCGAAACGGATATCAAGAGCGATCGTTTCTGGAATTAAGAAGGGAGAGATACAGAGTACGTTGGATTTGTCCGAGACGATATACAAAACCGTTCCGGGAGGCAGGCACGGACGAGTGCATCCGGCTACAAGGACTTTTCAGGCGATACGCATTGCGGTGAACAATGAATTGGAAAGGCTTGAGGAGGGCATACTGAACGGCATAGAACTGTTGAGAAACGGGGGAAAAATAGCGGTCATATCTTTTCATTCTCTTGAGGACCGCATTGTAAAAGAAACTTTTCGGGATGCCGCAGGCCGGTGCCGTTGTCCTCGGGATTTTCCCGAATGCGTTTGCGGCGCCGAATCATCGGGAACTATTCAAACATTGAAACCGGTTCGGCCGCAAGAATCTGAAGTAGATCGAAATCCGAAATCACGCAGCGCCAGGCTCCGCGTTTTTAAGAAAATCATCAAGGAATTATGATGAATTCGAGAAAAATCCTATCACCGGCCCTTCTAAGGCTGAAACCTCAAGATCGCGTCGTTGTGGTCGGATTGGGAATCAGCGGGAAAAGCGCGGCTTTGTTGCTGTCAAAGATGGGATTTGAAGCGGTATTGAGTGAAAAGCGAGAGTTGACTGCATCCGATCCAGAAATTCGTGATTTAAATTTGAATCGAATCAGGATAGAGAGCGGCGGTCATTCCGAAGGGTTATTTTTAGCGAGCAAGTTGATCGTTCTGAGTCCCGGAGTTCCTTTCGATCTTCCCATTCTGCAGAAATGCCGTTCAAGGGGCATTCCGGTTATCGGTGAAGTTGAGCTGGCATGGCGCCTAATGTCCAATCCTGTTATCGCTGTTACTGGAACAAACGGCAAAAGCACTACCGTGACCTGGACAGCGCACGTCATGCGTGAGTCAGGCATACCCGTTGAATTAGTCGGCAATATTGGTAAACCTGTTACCGGCATCGTCGGAACAGTGTCGGATGAAACCTGGCTGGTCGAAGAAATAAGCAGTTTTCAGCTCGAAACAATAGAGTATTTCAAACCTCGAATAGCCGTCTGTTTAAATTTTGCGCCGGACCACCTGGATCGACACAAAACGGTAGAAGAATATTATAAAATGAAACTCAAGATATTCAAAAATCAGGACGCCGATGATACGGCGCTTCTAAACAGCGACGATTCCATATGTCGTGAAGCATCTTCCGGTCTTCCGATCAAACCCCTGTTTTTCGGGGGTAAGGGTGACCGCGGCGAATATGTTTTCCTCAAACAGGGGGATATCCGCTATCGTTCAAATGATCATGAACACATCATGGGTAATGCCGGAAGTCTCCCTCTCCCGGGAATTCACAACGTTGAAAACGCCATGGCTGTCTGCGCCGCATGCTTATCCGCGGGAATAGACGCTACAGCTATCTGGAAAGCTCTGCTGACTTTTAAAGGTCTTGATCATCGTATGCAGAAGGTCCTGGAAAAAGACGGGATAGTATATTACAACGATTCGAAAGCCACTAATCCCGCAGCGACAATAAAATCGTTGGAAAGCTTCTCCTGCCCTCTCATCCTCATCGCCGGCGGAAAAGACAAGGGCCTGGACCCGGCGGAACTGGCGCCGCATTTGAAAAACGTACGATACGTCGTTACTCTGGGAGAAACGGGACCTTATATCCAAAAAATAATCAGAAACATTGTTCCGGGAATGCATGCGAAATCAATGGAAGAAGCATTAAGGACGGCCTGTCGCAAAGCGAAAAGAGGAGATGCGGTTTTATTTTCCCCCGCCGCATCGAGTTTCGATATGTTCGATAACTTCGAACATCGGGGCAAAGTGTTTACAGAAACGTTAACAAGAGTCTGCAGTCATAATGAAAATGAACTCAGCGCCGTTTGAACAGCTTAAAAAAACTATCGCCGGCCGATGCAGCCGCAATGTCAAACTGGCTCCTCTGACTTCCTGGAAAATCGGAGGTCCCGCTGATATCTTCGTTCAACCCGGTAATATTGACGAACTGGAAGAAACTCTGAAAATATCCTCTGAATTTTCGATTCCCCTCTTTGTTCTGGGTAACGGCAGCAATTTGCTTATCAGTGATGAGGGAGTTCGCGGAATAGTAATAAAAATGGGCGGTGATTTTAACAGTATAACTGTCGAAAAATCACGCATCACGGCGGGAGCGAGCGCGATATTAAGCCTTGTCGTAAACGAAGCGTCGAGGAATGGATTGACCGGTCTTGAATTTCTGGCGGGCATTCCCGGGACCGTCGGCGGCGCTGTGTTTATGAATGCAGGATCGACAGAACGGGGAATAAACGATTATTTAAAATACGTCGACGTCTTGACTTTTTCCGGCAAAAGGGTTCGGTATTCCTCTTCTGATTTGAAATACGGTTACCGCTGGACCCTATTTCCGGAGAAATGCATAATCACGGGGGTCGCTTTTAATCTGAATGGCATTGATCCTGAAAAAAGCCGGCAAATGGTCATTGAATACCTGGGACGCAAGAGGTCGACACAACCCATCGGAGCGCATACCGCGGGTTGCGTATTCAAGAATCCGCCCGGCATCCTTGCAGGAAAAATCATTGACGACCTGGGACTGAAAGGGACCAGGGAAGGAGATGCTGAAATTTCGCGACTCCACGCTAATCACATCATCAACAAAGGTAATGCGACGTTCCGTAACATTCTTGATCTGATAAACCGGGTACAACATGAAGTCTTTGTTAACACAGGCGAAAAGTTAACTCTTGAAATCAAAATTATTGGAAAATGCAGCGATAAAGCAACCCTAAAATTACTCGAAACCGTCAGCGCTGAAAATCATGAATAAATTACTCATTAAAAACAACAGAGATGCAGTCGGAGCCATTGAAATCGGTTCAACGGCCATCCGCTCCGCAGCGGGCTGCTTCGATGCCCAAGGGCGACTCGATTTGTTAGGCGCCGCTTCACGCCGTTTTTCGGGAATCATGTGCGGCGAAGTAGTCGACAGGTTTGAAACAGTCCAGGCTATGAAAGAAGTCGCCGAACAGGTGAAAATTGCTTCTGGAATGACAGAAATGGATTTTATCGTCGGCCTGCAGGGCTCCTACGTAAGAAAATGGAAAGCGCCGTTAAATGACTTTGCCGGATTGCCCCTGGATGACGACGAAGAAATTTTTCACTTGTTCAATGATGCAGAAATGATGTTTCATTCTGGAGCTCCGTCGGGCGCTTCCGACAAACGCGGATTGGTCGTCTCCGCCAGAAAAAAAAGAATCGATGAAATACTGGAATGTTTAAACGAAGCTGAAATTCCTATAAAAAACATCACCTGGTCACCGCTTGCCCTGGCCTTTCTGCATTTCAGAAAATTCCTTCAAAAAAATCAGGCGCTTTTGATAGATTTGGGAGAAACCGAAACCACCGTCATCATGAAGAACAATGTGGACATTCCGGATATTTTTTCTTTAAAACAGGGTGAACTCCATGCCGTTAACCGGCTGGCGGTTGAATTCGCTATTCAAGCCGTCGAAGCAAGAAGGCTGAAAAGGAAATTAGGATGTTCGCTCAACGAAGCCTCGGTTCATCCAGAAACCTTCAGAATACCCGGAATTAAAAATCAAATCGTTGAAATAAACAAGGCTGCAGCGGTAAAAAAACTCCGGGTTCACTTTTACCGATTAATGCAAAAAATCAAGGATATCGCAGAAGAAGAAAATCCTGCATTCTCTCCGGATGAAGTCATCTTAACCGGCGAAGGGGCTTGCACGAGAGGGCTTCCGGCATTCATTCAGACAATCTGGGGAGCGAATTGCGGTAAGCATGATGAATCCTTTCCCATAAAAGGATCGGTGATATCCGGAGATTATGACAATTTATCGACGTTAATCTCATTGCTGTTCGTTGATCAGTCTTCCGGAATCAATTGCAGACTGCTGAAAAACAGGCATCAGTCGACATTGAAGCGGTGGTATTTTAAGGGAAAACAAATGGCGGATAAAGTCTTAGAACACGGAGCCTGGCGGGAATGGGCCATTCAGGATTACTGATGAAATTTATAATAAATGCATTGTCAACGGATCATTTAAAAAATCAATTCGTTTCATCTCAATTTTTGCAAAAAACGACATTAACCCTTATACTGATCGTTCAGTTTCACTCGTGCATTGCTTGATGGAGGTTTAATAATGATTAGGTTTGCAGAGGAGGACAATTCTTCGAAAAAGAAGGCGGGAATCAAAGTTGTCGGACTCGGGGGAGGCGGAGGAAACGCTGTTTCCCGCATGCTTGATAAGGATATGTCCGGCGTCGAATTCATAATTTGTAATACGGACCTGCAGGCTCTTAATAATTTTCCCGGGCCGGTGAAAATCCAGATCGGAAGGGAACTGTGCAACGGTTTGGGCGCGGGCGGAGCCCCGGCCATAGGAGAGCAGGCTGCGCTTGAGCAAATTGAAGAGATAAAGCAGCAATTGGAAGGCGCAGACATGGTTTTTATAACGGCGGGCATGGGCGGAGGAACCGGAACAGGCTCTGCGCCTGTGGTAGCCGGAGCCGCAAAAGAGCTTGGAGCGCTGACTGTCGGAGTAGTAACGAAGCCTTTTCAGTTTGAAGGCGGTTACAGGATGGAGCAGGCCGAACAGGGAATAAGAGAGCTCAGCAAAAGAGCGGATACTCTGCTGGTTATCCAGAATGAAAAACTTCTTGAGACCGCTGCAGAGGATACGACGATACAGGAAGGGTTCTCCATGGCTGACGACGTTCTGTACAAAGCCGTCAGGGGCATATCCGACCTTATTACCATTCCCGGGTACATCAACCTGGATTTCGCTGACGTCAAACGAATAATGGCGGAAATGGGAATGACCCTCATGGGTACCGCGGAAGCCGAAGGAAAAGAGCGGGCGATCCAGGCCGTCAAAGAAGCCATCGAATGCCCGTTGCTGGAAGACCTGTCCATTGAAGGAGCCAGGGGCATACTGATTAATATTACCGGAGGCCCTGATATGACCCTTAAAGAAATTAATGACGCCTCCACCTATATCTTTGAAGCCTCCGACAGGGAAGCCAACATCATTTGGGGTTACGTCGTCTCTCCGGAATACGAGGGAAAAATTAAAATTACCGTTATAGCCACAGGGTTGAGTACTTCCGGTTTCAAAACTTCTGAATCGCTGAACATCAAAAAAGAGGAACTTCCTCCACCTGAAGAAGAGGAAGATGAGCAGGAACCCGCATTGGTTACGACCGCTGCCGGCAATGACGGAAGACCTGATGAAATGCCGGATGTTGAAACGCCCCAACCCGTTCCCACCCCTGTTTCTGACGAGTCCGAAGAGACCGAATACCATGATAATGAAGAAACCTCCGAGGATAACATCGATACCCTGGAAGAACAGGAAATGCCGGCTTCGACAAAATCACAGGAAAAAACCGATAATTATCAGAAGGAAGCTTACGAACCTTCCCCGGCTATTAATCCGGACCTTCCTATCGCTTTAAGATGGAAAAGCATCGAACCCTACCAGAAAAAATCTCTCTCATTAAAATCAGTCAGCCAGGACCAGATGTTCACCAACCTCTATTTAAATAATCGAAAACCCTACTCGCCGATAATGTGCCGTCTTAACAAACAAGAAGCGGCCGTTAATGGTTGATTTGTATCCCCATACAGGCCCTTTTCCGAATACCCCCTATACGGAAAAGGGCTTTTTTTTGCCCGTATGGGTTTACAGGGGCTTTGACCCCAATTTCTTCAATTGCTTAATCATTCATCCATCTCCATGAAACTCCATCCAGGCAGCAGTCGGGATGCGGTCCCGAAAAAGAGTCCGAAACGAGTCAGAAACGGGGTCAGAGCCCTTCGCAAACTTCGGCCCTTCCCCATCAAAATAGCTGAAGAGGAACTTATGAGTATGGCTCATACGCGGTTGATCCAGGAAAAAGCTGAGTCTTACGAAATTTAAGACGAAACGCGCATCAGAATTCCAATTCCAAGAACCAGAAGCAGGCACATCGTCAGCGAGGCGGCCGGTATTGGAAGCTCTTCCTGACCGGCAGGATAATGAAAACCCATGTCGACCTGATCCGTATCCGGGATTTTGTCCGTACGAGCGGTTAACTCGTTCAGACAAATGGGTTCCGTTTTTTCCTTGATGCATATATTTTCAGATAAGTCGTCTCCCGCATTGATGCACGGACTGTCGAAAAATTGGCCGGCTGCTGAATGGCTCAGGTAATGCCCTCCGTCCGGACCCGACGTGAACAGCGGAGGTGCATCTATATTGCCAGAACCCTCAAATCCTCTCTGAATATCTGAATAAGTGATTTGAATATCCGAATCGACGTACTCTATCTCACTAGGCCAATCAGCCCATAGGATCGAATTTCTTATAATCGGAGAACTATATTCCCAGTATGTCGCCCCTCCTTTTACCGCCGAAGTGTTGTGCGACAGAGTACAATTCGTTATGGCGGCATTGGAATAATGCCCGTAAATTCCACCTCCGTCGCTTTCAGTCGTTACGTTGTCGATTATCAAACAATTAGTGATGCTCGGAGAACTTGACAGAAGACAAATGCCTCCTCCCGCCCTGGCAGCGTTAAACTTAATAATGCAATTTTCGATTGTTGGTGAAGAATTGATGCAGCGGACCCCGCCGCCGCACGATGGAAATCACGTGCAGGCTCTGCCGTTGATTATAGTAAAGCCGGACAAAATGGACCCCGCGTCTTCACCGAATTCGAATATGAAACCTGAACCCTGCTCCATACAATCAATCACGCAATTGAGAGGACCATTAAGCGATACGACGTTTACAGCCTTTCCCTGGAAAGAAACGTCAAAATTTCCTGGTCCCGAATAAGTCCCGTCTGCAACCAGAATAATATCTCCACCAACCGCATTCTCTATTCCGTCCTGGATCGTTGGGTAATCCAACGGAACATGAATTACTTCCGCACGAGCTGATAATCCGCCGATCATCAACAAAAGCAGAGCAGTAAGTGACCGGTTATAATTAAGCACTCCCTTTCTCCTTTTTAAGAATTTAAACAAATGTAGAAATAAATTCATAACTCTTGCCGTCAATGCTTCGCTAATAAACCGAAAAGACCTGTTAATAACTTCTGACTTGCATCAAACCTGTCCTCTCCATACATCAACTCCGCTGTTTCTTTGATACTGATTTAATCATTCAGATTCAATTTTTTAAAATTTTCAGAGCTGTCTACAGATTTGAGCTTGAAAAAATTGCATCCCTGGACTTTGCTTTTTTGATCATCGCGGAAAAAAGTTATAGAATTTGCGAAGGAGGTCCGCGTTAGCCGCGTACAATATTATGAGCAGGAGGCGCAGTAAATCGTTTTTTGTTGAAGAGGGGGCATCAAAATCCTGGGGACTGCCGGTTAAGGCGGCTTTGATTTACCCGAACCATCGTTACGTGGGTTTATCTAATTTGGGATTCCAGTGCGTTTATGAACTTTTTAATTCACGGACAGATACGGTGTGTGAGAGTTTTTTTCTTCCTGAGGGTAAAACCAGCAATGCCTTGTCGAGGACCGAGAAACCTTTGAGATCGCAGGAATCCGGACATTTACTAAGTGAATTCGATTTGGCTGCTTTCACGATTTCATTTGAAAACGATCTTCCCAATGTGCTCAAGATACTGGAATTGTGCCGCATTCCTCTATTCAAGGAAGAACGAAATGAATTTCATCCGATTGTCTTAGCGGGAGGAATGGTTCCCACAGCTAATCCTGAACCTTTAACGGACTTCATTGATCTTTTTGCGCTCGGCGAGGCGGAAAATCTTGTCGACCCCATCGCTGATGCGGTATATGACTTGAAAGATGCAGGAGAAGACAGACGCACGCTCATTGAAAGGCTGAGCGAAATCCCCGGTATATACAATCCAGACTTCTTTGACATTCAATATGATGTTTCGGGAAAAATCAGCGCAATCGAACGACTGACAGACAAAAATCCTCCGGGATATTCATTTGTTGAAGAAATTGATCGTTTCGTCCCTAAAACGGTAATTCATGATTCTGGAACTGAATTTTCAAACATGCGACTCGTAGAAGTCGGACGCGGTTGTCCGAGAGGATGTCGCTTCTGTATGGTCAGCAAAGTCTACGGGAAAGCCAGATTTCGTTCAAAAGAAGTTTTGCTGAATACAGTAAAATCTGTTTATCCACAGAATTCAGTTATAGGACTGGTTGCTGCTTCACTGGGGGATTATCCCGATCTGTCCGCCTTATGCCGGGGGCTTCTCTCCTCCGGTTATTTTTTCTCTCTTTCATCTTTAAGAATCGACAGATTGACTGAAAATTTCGTGAAAATGATCCTGGAAAGCGGACAGAAAACGGTGACATTAGCTCCGGAAACTGGAAGCGAGAAACTACGTTATCAGATCGGAAAAAATTTGCCTGATGAGAAGCTGATGGAAGCTGTCAAATTATTCGGAAAATATAAAATTCCTCGCATAAAGCTGTACTTTTTAATCGGTTTGCCGGACGAAACGAATGAGGACGTCAAATCGATCATTCTGCTGGTAAAGCGTATTATTCATGTTTTGAAAACGGAGTCACGAAACCAGGCTGTTCCGACGCGTTTGCATCTAAGCGTGAATTCATTTGTTCCAAAACCCTGGACGGCCTTTGAGCGCGAACCGGTAAAAGAACCGGGCGAACTCAAGAAAAAACTTAATTATCTGAAAAGAGAAGCGGCTTCGATAAGAAATGTAAAGTTAACTCATGACCTTCCGAAATGGTCAGTTATTCAAGCGCTGTTGTCATTAGGCGACCGCAGGGTCGGCAGATTGCTTTATGAAGTGCATCAATTAAAGGGCAACTGGGCTCAATGTTTGAAGCAAATCAACATAAGCCTTCCTTTTTACGCACACAGGCGCAAAGATGCAGATGAGATACTTCCCTGGAATCATTTGCGTATTCAAGATCATACAATCCCCCTTTCTGACGGGATATCCCCAAAGCTATAAAAATCAAAGCGGCATGAATGCGAATCAATGCCCATCAGCTATTTACTTTTTGTCCATTGCGGAGCAGAAACCGCAGTGACTTTCAAGCGCTTAAATTTGAATCTGGACCAGCGTTTATGGACAGGCGCCGTTTAATAAACTCGTACACAATTTGATCGAAACTGCGAAATACGCCGGGATTAAATGTAAAACTTTTAACGAGAGTGGACTGTTTAAAGTGGAAAATGCACTTTTTTTATGTATAAATCCCCTTTAATTGTATTTCTGCAATGACTCTTTCTAGCAACTTTGTAGGGCGCAATCATAAAGATCAGGCCCATCGACAGACTTGGATGGAGAATGGTACAAGAATTGCTCCGTCTTTAACGGTTGTTTTCGTTAAACCGGAAAAAATTTTTTTTTGGCAAGCGGAAGTGATATATAACAAACAGAAAGGGCCCAACGCCTTTCAGAGGAAAAAACTGTATAAACAAACAGGATAAAGGAATATGATGAAAAAATCATCGAAGTCATCGAGGACATTTTTCACGTCGCTTCAATTATTTACCGTCATTTTAATGATGCCTCGTCCGGAAGTTTTCTGCAGTGAAAACCAGCGGACAAATCATATTATTGATTGCAGGCAAGCTTCACCCTGGATTGATTTACAGGGAGCGCATCATATCGGCGCTCCATCGAAAATCGAATCAGGAGATATCGGGACTTCAAGCGCTGCATATTTCGGTTACTATTTCGACTGGGAACATGCGGGAGATTGTTATGAAGTGAAACCGGCCGTTTCATTAATTACGGTATACGGCAAACCGTCGAATGAGGCGCCGGGTCCCTCTCCGGTGTGGAGCGAAGAATTTTATGAAATAAATATCGACAACGGGAGTATTCCTCTGATCAGGTTAGAAGAGTTGTGGTGGTTTGCGCGTGGGATGTATATGGGCCTCGATCCCGAAGAAAAAGTCTACATAGCCGTGGGGGATCAGCTTGAGAATATGGCCGCTCCTTTACTCACAGAAGATTCATATGAATGGACGAGCAGCGATCCGGGCGTCGTATACGTTGATGATGCGGGTATGGCGACGGGTATCGCTCCGGGTGTATGCCGTCTGACGGCCATTGATTCTTCAAGCGGCGATTCCGGCGAATCCGTTGAGATTGAGGTAAAAAACGTAGCGGCTTTAGTCAAGAAGGAAGTATTGAAGGGCATGACTTACACCTTTTTAGCGGTCGGGCAAAACGAACCGTTAGTTTGGCAATCAGACGATCCGGGCAGAGGCTCGATTGACGAAGAGAGCGGTATTTTCACCGCTCATGCCGCTGGAAGCGTAACGATACGCGTGACAGATTCCCAAGGTTATATGGATCAGCATACCATAAAAATCCTTGATTTTCTGATCAGTCCTCGAACGCCTGCGAGATGGGATGATTTAGCCGTCGGGGAGGAGGTTCAGTTAACGTTAGAAGGCGAGTATGAGGGTGAAACGGAGTGGAAATATGATGATACGATATTAACGTTTGATGAAGAAAGTTTAAGTTATACAGCGGCAGCGCCGGGGACGACCTATCTCTATTTATCTGCGTCCGATATTCGAATAAGCAACATCCTGACGATTCGCGTAAGAGAAGTAGCGATATCGAATCCCTGGAACCTTCATACGATTCCTGGCGAAGAACTCCGTTTTAACGCCCGGCGTCCCGGCGCGAATGAATTCGAGTGGATTTCCACGAATCCTGCGGTCGGCACGGTATCCGATGAGGGCATATTTACTTCATTAAGTCCCGGCGTATGCCGGATTAAAGCTAAAACCGGCGACTGGGAATCTTTTTCCGATCCTATAACGGTTCATGAAGTATTAATCATGAGCGAGCATTGGACATTTTTCGATCTGTGGGTTCAGGAATGGGCGAAATATTTTCCCGAAGCCTGGTTTCAATATGGAAATGAGATAGGGGGTCAGGGCGACCCGTTGTTAACGAGTTATTCCAGTTTGTATGACGGATTCACGGAAGCCAATCGTCATGTTTATGAGAACATCAAGTCGATATCTCCCGACATTCCATTGATAGCCCAAAGTAATGCGGACCCCGATGCCTTCCTGGAATTACTGGACCGCGGGATAAGTCAATGGATAGACGCATATTCGACGAACGGTTTTTTTTGTTCCGTCGATTTGCGCCAGATGGGCTTATTTCCTGAACAGGCACAGCAGGGAACAGACCCGGATGCCTGGTTTGAATTTTTGATGAATTCTCCCGGAGTCGATCCAGACAAGGATTGGATATTGACCGACGTTACGATAGAAGGAAATTATCAGTCTGTTCGCACTCCATTAAGCATGCCGACAGCGCTGGGTTATCTCAAGGATTTCATCAGCAGCAACGGCAAAAAATTTAATGCTTTGATCTGGTACAGCATGGATTATTTGATTCATCCTCGCGTGGAACAGGATAGAGACTGGGAAGGTTATCATCATTATAAAACCATGCTGCAGCGAATTCATGAGCCGGATTCAAGGGCTCAATATCCGATTGATATTTCAACATATTTCGACGGCGACGGTATATCATACGAATCAAACTATACTGATGGGGACTTTGACGGCTCAGGAAAAACATATTCAGCAGAACTCATGCCTGAAAGCGGGTCAGTCGCTTATACCACTCTGGACGGAGTTCCCTGGTTGATGCCCGACAAAAACGATTCTGCGCTTAATTACTTATCCTGTTCCGGACAGGTGATCGAGTTTCCGACAGGACGTTATGGCGAGGTACATCTGATCGGAGCGGGGACCGGCGGAAGCATCCCGGCTCCAGACATACCCCGGGGAGAAATCGGACTTTCCGAGGAAGGCGAATTTATTTTCAGATATCAGGACGGATTAAAACAAACAGAAATGATATCCATGTCGAACTGGTATTCCGGGGGTGTGCATGGAGAATGGCCGGCTTTGACCATGAGGCATTTCCATACGGCTTCCGGTCCCGCTTATGAGTATGATTTCCAAAATAATCTCCTCTACGACAATCCTGCTTTCATCTGGGACTATACGATATTCACCGACGGCTCCAGGGTTTTGGAATCCATTACGCTTCCTTTAAATTCAAATATGAAAATATTGGGGTTGACGCTGACCTCGGCTCCTGAACCGGGCCTTTCTGTCGAAGTCATTTCAAACTACCCGGAATATTCGTCAGGGGATGAATTCTGCATCGAATTGTTCATCGATAATCAGGGACCGAAAACCAACGTCGCAAAATACATCGCCCTCGAAGTGCACGGACAATTCTGGTTCTGGCCGGACTGGAATCAAACCGGAGATGAACCCGGTTCGATCGAACAAATTCCCTCTAACAGCCGGCTTCAATCCACTGTTATTTCTTTTGAATGGCCGGAAGATTCAGGGTCAGAACAAGGGTTGTTTTTCTGGGCCGGATTATTCCATCCGCAGGAAATCAGCCTGATAGATTATGACGTTTGTTCTTTCGATTATCATTGATGCTGATAAAATTCCAAAGCCTGCTCGGGTCTTAACGAACCCCTGACCCGCATCCTGTTTTTTTCAGCTTACAATTCTGCTGACCGGCGTTAATAATCCCTGCAGAACAAACCTGTTTTTACCCTCTTATGCCTTGGCGGACCAGCCCTCAATCCTCACTAAAAAGCAGAGCGCTATGAGCATGAGCATAAGCATCGAAGGAAATAATTAAACAGCAGGCCGCCGGCATCATTTTATCCTGTCCCGATTTCTCATACACATTCGAGACGGGTTTGCACTGAAAATAGCGGACTGAAAAAAAAACGTCCCGCCATGCAAGACGGGACGGAATTTCTTTCAGATTACTCTATTAACGCGGCAACTTGTGATTGCGACGCAAGGCGCGCATTAAACTTCGGTTAATGCTTTATTCCCCGGCATCCTCTTCGGTACTTTTCATTTCATCCTCAACAGCCGGTTTTTCAGTCGGTTCAGGTATGGGCGTGGGCTCAGCCTTGAATTCTTCCAGCGGTTTGTCGAACATCTCGTAACGGTATTCCGGCAATTTGTAAACCCACTCCTCACCTTCCCGTTTTGCATAGTAATTACGTTCGTCAAGTTTGTTTCCGAAAAGAATTACTTTCGTCGTATTGTCATCCAATTCCACAGCTACTCTCATCGTCGGCTCCTCAAATCCATAATCAGGTTCAAGCTTCCCTTCTTCCACTTTCTCCTCTCCAGCGTCCCTCTCTTCTTCAGCTTCCATGCCTTCTCCGGATTCTTCGGCTGTTTCAGCTCCTTCCTCTTCATCGCCCTCTTCCTGATCCGGATCGACGAAATCAGTAGCCATAAAGTTACGGAAAGAATTGACGATCCTGTTAACCGGCTTCTCGTCTGCAGGATATTCTATGGGCGAAGTAATTTCCCATTTTTCCTCGTCATCAGCGACTCTGGCAATACGAATTATCTCTTCGGAATCCTTCTTGTCGATTGAAAATGCCCTGATATTTTCTTTCTCAGCACGAATTAACGCTCTATCCTTCCACATTTTCAGAGTCTTATCGAAATGGGACTTGAGATACTCAGCCACCTGGAGAACGCGGTCTTCATCGGCCAGCCTCACGTAGGTGCTGAAAAAATCCGGTCCGTTTTTTCCGACAAAGAAGTGAGCAACGGGCATTTCGCCGTCAGTGAACACTTTCACTTCAGCGCCCTGAGAATCGACTTCAAACAGCACATGATTTTCCGGATTCTCCGAAACGACTTCATCGACTTTCATGCTTTCCAGATGGTTCATCAGGTTATCAATTGCTTTTTCATCCACAGGGAAATATTTTTCTTCGTCTTGGACTTTCCATTGATTGTTTATTTTTTTCAATTCGACTTCCGAACCCCTGGAATTAATGTTAATCCTGGTTATTTCATCTATGTTGAGGTCGGAAAAGAGGATCAATTCTTCTTCCGGGATTTTTTCTGAGGAAGAATCGAAAGGCTTTTCAACAATAACGACGACGGCAAGCAAAATGACCAACACAACAAAGGCAATGATTGTCTTTTTTGTATTCATGACTACATCCTCTGGGTATAGATTATTCTTTCTCTTTTTTTCATGTAGGATCGAACCAAACCGATGATTATTAAAATAAGAGAAACGCCGAAGGTATTCGCGTATTTAACCAGTGCCTTGCTGGAATCTGAGATTTCCTTCAGAGGTCTTTCCGTAATTTCTCTCGAACGAATGCCGATCAATTGTTCTCCGAAAGTCATATAATCGACCAGATTGAGGAAAAACGTCAGGTTATCTCTGAAGGCTGCGGAACGAGCAGCCATTTGATGGAACTGGTTAGAGATGAATCTGGCATTCGGTATAACCGCTACGTAAGTTTCCGGACTTTCTTCTTTGGTTTCCTGATCTTCTTGGGGGGGCATAGGCGGTCTGTCTTCATCTTCAGGCATCTCCGGTTCCGGGATATCCTTCCCCTGGTAGAAACTTTCGAAGTTTCCTTTAACGACTGCTGCAAGTGCATAACTGCCCAGCGTTTCCCCATCGGGTTGGAATCTTTGTTGCGGATTGAGATCATAAGGAGCGCTCTGAAGCCAGGACCTGTCGCTGGAGAAAGCCAGCATGGTCGGCTCATTGTCCGCCAGGTTCTCATCGATTGTTTCGACATATCCCGTCCAGGGAAACACGAGCGATTCCAATTGACTGACCACTGGATGCTCCCTGGTAAAATTGGTCTTAAGGACTCTCGGCCATAACGGATAAGGCATGGAAAAAGTCATGAATCCGCTGGAAAAAGAAGCATTTGTGTTAATCTGGTCAGCCACCAGTTCATCTCCTACGCGGATTCCATAATGAGCGATCAAGTCCGCCAGTTCGGAATCGGCAGGCTCTGCCGTAAGACCCGTCGTTCCCATCTCGATGGGATCGTGAAGGAAAACCAGGGAACCGCCGTTCATCAGAAACTGATCCAACTCGTATTTGTCTCTTTCCGTCACATCATCAGGATCGACGACGATTATCGTATCGAAGGTATCCGGTATCGGCCTTCCCGGCATGATCTGAACAGGCTGAACCTGGTATTGAGCGCCGAACTCCTGGAGGATGCTGCGATATTCCTGCATGGCCTCTTCGTCGTTCCCGAAATAAAAACCGATCGTTTCAGGTTCGCTCTTGGTGACTTTAAGCAAAGCCGACGTTAAAAGATACTCCAGATCATATATTCCCTTAACGACCGGAATAACCTCACTTCTGTCTTTATATTGCAGCGCAATACCCAGATATGAGGCGCTGACGGCCCTTTTGTCCTTTTCTATAACGTCAAGTTGAACCTGAGGAATCCCCATGCGCCGTACCTTCTCCTCTAATTTTTCATCAGACGCAGGGTCAACCCACTCAATCCTTAAATTTCCGCCGGCATAAGCCTGGTATTCATCCAACATATCCTGAACCTGGTTGACGAGATTCACAAGATAACTCGGCAAATTCTTCGAGAAATAGACTTTCACATTGACCAGATCATTCATTTCATTGAGTATCTTTTTCGTGGACGGAGATATGGTGTAAAGTTTATTCTCTGTGAGGTCGGCCCGAACGAAATGGTTGGATGCCAGGTAATTGACCAGAAGGAGTATAACAAGAATGACTCCTGTAAACGCCGTAATATTGGAACTGTATTTAACTCTTCTTGCAGTGCTTTTCATGTTCTATCACTTCCATTTCCTGGATTCTACCGAACGAACGTTCAGAAAGAGAAAAAAACCAATGACA
This sequence comes from uncultured bacterium, assembly GCA_964619725.1. Taxonomy (GTDB): domain Bacteria; phylum CSSED10-310; class CAZUFC01; order CAZUFC01; family CAZUFC01; genus CAZUFC01. The sequence goes on from CAZUFC010000072.1 coordinate 28,281, forward strand.
GAGAGGTAATATATGATATCTCTCGAATCGATTACCCCTCGACCGATACTCTCAAAATGAGTCCCAAGTCCTAAATATCTAAAGAACGGAGCTATACCCGACGGCAGCGCCATGAGCACGAAGCTCTCTCCGATAATAAAAAATCCGAAGCAAATGACGACCCCGATAATGAACGCTATGATCTGATTTTCTGTTAGGCTTGAAGCGAAAAGGCCGATGGCCAGGTATGCCGCTCCCATGAAAACAGCGCCGATGTAACCGCCCACGATTACTCCGCCGTCCGGATTCCCCAGACCGCCGACGGTGAAGGCCAGCGGCAAAGTCAGTATGATGGCGGATGAGAGAAACGCCAAAGCCGCTAAATATTTGCCCATGACTACCTCATGATCCTTAACGGGTAACGTCATAAGCAGTTCCATCGTTCCCATTTTTTTCTCTTCCGCCCATAAACGCATGCTGATTGCCGGAACGAAAAACAGGAAAATCCACGGCAACAAAGAAAACATGTATCTCATGGTTGCCTGGTTGCCGATGAAAAAAGGGCGAAAGAAAAGCCAATTCACCAACACTAAAAAAACCGTCAAAAAAATATACGCTATAGGCGCATTGAAATAGCTTTTGAATTCCTTGCAGAAAATGCTCCATGTCTGTTTCATGCTTGCTTTTCCTTCATTGTCAGTTGTAAAAATACGTCTTCCAGACTTATCGATTCTTTGTGCAGTTCCGTTAAAACCCAATTTTTGTCAACAGCCGTCTTAAAGATGTTCTCAGCCGCCTGCGATCCGCCGGTCGCTTTCAGCAGTAATCGAACGGAATCATTATCCGGAGCCGTGAGAACCTTGAAGTACGACACACCGTCCATATTTTTAAAGGTCTGCTTCACTTCCGTCGAAGGCCCCTTCACAGTAACATAGAACGATGCGCCTTCTCCGCTCGCGCTTGCCGTTAACTCCTCAGGAGTCCCGTCAGCGACCAGCTTTCCTTCATTAATAATCAAAATACGGCCGCATGTTGCCGTCGCTTCCGGAAGAATATGCGTACTGAGTATTACCGTCTTCTCCTTCCCGATCTCTTTGATCAACTCTCTGATTTCGATAATCTGAGTTGGGTCCAGGCCGCTTGTCGGCTCGTCCAGAATCAGGATATCCGGATCATGGATCAACGACTGAGCCAGACCTATCCTTTGCCGGTATCCGCGGGACAGGGTGCCGATTTGTTTCTTCAGTTCCTTTTGAAGTCCGCACACTTCGATCATTTTCCTGATTCGATCTGGTATCTGGTTTGCCGGAATTTTCCTCATCCGGGCAATGAACGTCAAAAAATCCGTTGGCGTCATATCGTAATACAATGGTGCGCTTTCAGGTAAATAACCGACTCGACTTCTGACTTCCAATGAATTGTGAAACACATCGAAACCCGCTATCTCAGCCGTCCCCTGGTCCGCCGGCAAAAAACACGTGAGTATCCTCATCGTCGTCGTCTTACCGGCTCCATTCGGTCCCAGAAAACCTACAACTTCTCCTTTTGATACATCAAATGATACATCATCGACAGCAGTTGTGCTTCCGAATTGTTTGACTAAATTTTTGACTTTTATCATCTGCCCTCACCTCAAAAAAAAAATTTTTCGAACGATCTGTTTAGCAAAACAGTCTTCCTTTGTCAAGGTTTTTTCAACTTCAAAGAGCTGCGAAGGCGGCGCTTTTCTATGCGATGGATAAGAAAATCCGCAGCCTGACGCTGCATCGGAAAAATACGCCGTTTTCGGACAGGAACTAAGTGACGATGGATTCCGTCTTGTATATCTGATCCAATGCGTCTTCAGAAGCTTCTCTGATTTTTCGAATTCTGCTTCTGGCGGAATCCATCAACAAACGCTTTGCTTCCGGTCCTCCAATCCTTCCCAGTGATTGAATCGCGCTGACCGACACATTAATCTTTTTTGATTTTGAAAAGCTGCTTGTTTCCTTGGCGACTTTGCCCAGGATAGGAACTGCTTTTCCCCTCGGATTGTGGTCAGGCGAGTTGAATTCAGGCCTGGAAAGCAAACGCCCGAGAGCGGCACAAGATTCTCTTCTCAGGTCTTCGTCTTCCGAGGGTTTGAAAAACGGCGTTCTTCTGGTCAGTATCTTAATTAACGGGTCCACGGATTTTTCGGTCCCGACATTACCCAGCAGGAATACGGCGTAACGCCGTATCGTGCCGTATTCGTCCTCCAAAGCCTCCAAAAGTATGTCCTCAGCATCATAAGAAGCCAAATTTCCGATAGCGACGATGGCTTCTCTTCTGACCTGAACGTGATTATCCTTCATCAAATCTTTAAGATGCTGGATTATGTTTTTGTCTCCTATTTTCCCGAGCAGCATGCATGAGTTGCGTCTGACAAACCATTTTTCGTTTTTCAGTTCTTTCAGAAGAGCCGGCACAACGGGGTCTCCGATTTCAGTAAGAATGCGGCTGATACGCCATCTCACCGACTGCTTGTCGCTTTTTTTCAGTACCTCGATTAAGGGCTCTATGGCGCCCTCTCCGATTTCCAGCAGTGATTGGACGCTTTGATCGAGGATGAGTCTGTCTTCCAAGGCTGAGATCAAGGCGCTGACGGCTTTTTCATCGCCAATTTCGCCGAGGGCTTTGGCCACGATTCGTCGTTTAGTCAACGAATGTTTTCTTCGCTGTTTCAACTGTTCAGAAAAGAAATCCGTAATTCTGTCGCCGGTTTCCTGATGATCGGTCTCTTTCAGTTTCATGGCAATGTGCCGCAGTGAATTTATTAAAGCCTTGTAAGCCTGCAATACGTTTTCCACCTGAAAGCGTTCGATAAATTTGACGATAACCTCTTCCAGAATATCCATTGAATTGCCGGCGACCAGATCGTCCGCAATTTCTCTCAGCGCCTCGGCCGCTCTCTGGCGAATTTCCCAGGAATCATGGTCCATGAACCGGGCGTAAGGCTTAACGACCAACGAAGCTGCAGCGCCGTCCTCCTCCAGAACGGCATCTTTTAGTATACGCCGTGTTTCAAACACGAAAGCATCCGTCAACAACTCTTCCGCATCCGCGCTCTTCATACGGTCCATCAGGGCAGCCATTTGGGGATTCTCCGGCTCGTCTTTTCCCATCAAATTTCGAATGTCTCTTATGGCTACGCCTGCTTCCGTTAAATATAACTTGACGCTTTTAAGCAACTCGACTCTCGACTCCGAACCCTCCGTTTCCTCAGTAAGCTTCGACAACCTGTCCAACGACTCCTGCATCCGAATATACAATTCCTTCCGGCTTTCCTCGTCTTCAGCATCCACATTCCTTAAAAGCGATTCGTATTCCTCTGCAAACATTTCGGCTCGTTCATCCGCCGTAATCTCCATCAAATAATCATCCAAATGCTTGTCTAAACTGCTGTCCGTACGGTCGCTTCTGAAAAGCAATCCCCTACGTATTCTGGGGTCAAGCTCTTTAAATATTGCTCTGAATTGTTGCGCATCATCCGGAAAATTGTCGTTAAGAATACGCTCAAATGAAGCCTTCAGCATCTCTATCTGAAGAAGCATTTCGCTGAATGATACTTCTCCCGACAAATCCGTCATCGCCGCTAAATCACCGGCGATATCCTGAGGGTCCCGTTTCTGATATAATCCTTCCTCTTCAGGCTTTGAAACCGCAACCGATTCCGCTTCTTCCTCCAGATCAAAAGGATAGACGCTTCTGCCGCCTGTCTGGTTTACCTGATATCCCGCATCTATGTTTTCCACCCGGATGTGCTTAATATCATAATCTTTTAAAATATTGGCGATTCCGCCTTTTGACTTAATATCATCAAGCTTTAATCGTAATATATGCAAAAATTGAAGCAGCTCTTCAGTCGATATCCCCTGAAAAAACAATAAATTGCGTATGTCTCGAACTTTGAGCGTTTCCACGAATGCAGAAAATTGATCGTCAGGATAAGGCAAAGGAACGTTATCCGCTATCAGTCGACCCTCAAAGTGCGAAAACACGAAAATGGGATGCCTGGAAGTAAGCGTATCAATAAATGATTTCAATTCCATCACTGTTCTGATTAATACGGGATGTTTTTCTGGATATAAACTCCTGTTGATGATGCCTTTCGTTAGATGACGTACGAATTCCTTACTGATTTCAGTCAGCCGGTCCTTGGTCAGATTCAATTTAGCCCCGGATGAAGAGAAACGCAAAGAAGAAACTGCCGTTCCCTCAGAAATAGAACCGGCATTATACAATTCAGTGACGGTTTTCAATGTTTCGAAACGACTTAACGGCGAAATTCCGTATAGGTCCTGAAGGCTTTGCGGTTCTGACAGCAGTTGAAAAATTTTCCATTTCGACTGATCATGCTTGAGTTCCTCAGGATTCTTTGTTTTCGCTTGCTTCAGAGGTATCTGATCCGAAGGAAGCTGCTTCAATTTCATGATTTTCGATATTTTGGCCGAGCTTTCCCGCATCAAATCCTCAATTGACAACGCCGCCTTCGTCTCATTCGTGTTTTTAAACTCCGCTCCGCTCTCAAAATGAAAAGTTCCCTTTTTCCAGAGGATCAAATCAGTAAAAAAAATCCTGATCTTCCATTCCACGAAATTCCTGATATCTTTCTGACTGATGGAACCCTCCATAAGCAAAACATCATGCGATTCAATCCCGCTTTGCTTCTGCAATTGCGACAACTCATCTATCCTGCTCTCAGAAATAATGTTTTCAGAAACCAGGTATTGCAGAAAATGCTGATCGCTTTGATTTCTCTCACAGTAAAGATTAGTCGTCAATCCTGCGCGTATCTCAAGGGAAATCCTGTCTTCATTGTTTTCAAATATAAGAATGCCGGACTTTCGCTGAGTCGCAATAAGTTTTAAAATGTCGCCGACTTTAAAATCATGAAGGTTTCCCTTTAAAGCCATTCATTGCTCCTTTTCGACGATCATAAAACCATGCGTGAAGTGCATCCCATATTGTATAAGAGATGAAACGCAAAAGCAATGTTTTTTTTCGTCTTAATCATGAATGAGTTTTCCTGCAGGATCGATACAGGCGTACGGATCGTCCGTCGCCGGCAGACTTTCTCTGGAAGCGATGTATTTCATGGCATCGTCCAGGCCGGGTATGCCGGGTCTTCCTCCCAGCATAGTACATTTCAATCCTGCGACAATATTGGCGAAATCCAGTATTCGGGTTAAATTCCAATTTTGAAGGAATGCAAAAAGCGCGGCGCCGTGAAAGACATCTCCTGCGCCCGTAGTATCGACAGCCGAAACTTTCAGCGCCGGCGAACTGACGATCTGTCCGTTCCTCATACCGATGCATCCCTGCTTTCCAAAGGTTATTCCGACAATTTCCGGGCCTTTCTGCGCCATTTTCGTCAGAGCGTTTTTAATTACGTTTTCTCCTGTAAATTCCGCGGCAAATGAACGAGTAGCGAAGAGGATGTCTGCGAGTTCGACCAGTTTGTCTACTCCCGGTCTTACGGTTCCCGCGTCATAAGAGATTACGCCGCCGGCTTTTTTGACGCATTCAGCCGCAACGGCCGATGCTTCTATATGATGGCCGTCCATGTGAAAAGCTCGGACGTTTTTCAACATCGTCATATCCAGCGATCCGGGCTCGATCGGTTCGGCCGAGCCGTCTGTCCACAGAATGGTTCTTTCGCCGGAAGTACGTTCTACAGCAATACAGGCAAAAGGACTGATCCCCGTTTCATCCACATGTATCGCGCTGGTGTTGACGCCCTCATTTTCAAGAGCCTCAATCATAAATTTCCCGAACCAATCATTGCAGACTTTACTTATGAGAGCTGTTTGCATTCCCAATCTTTGGACGGCAACCATAGCTGTGGCCGCGGGACCGCCGCCCTGGACATCGAATTCGGATAACTTCTTTTTCGAGTCAGGTTCCGGGAAGCCGTCCATGCGACCAATGAAGTCAATGGACATGCGCCCCATTCCAATTACATTGACCTGGTCAAGCATAGCAGGTTTTTCTTTTCAGATAAAAGATCGTTTTTCAACTTCTTTCACGGTTTCTCGACGACACTTCCATTTGCCGAGCAGACTATAATCAAGATATGACGATTTGTCAAACATCGGCTTGAAAAAACAAAACCTTTAAAATCCTTTGCTCATGATTCACGGGGATCAAATCATAAAAAGCAGCGGGAGCTTCATATCCGGCATCTTGAATGAAATGAAACGCTATGCTAATTTTATTCATCGCTGAGAGGTCGGGAGCGTATGCGAAAGAAAAAATTAATCGTCATCACTGGCATTTCGGTTATAGCCTTATCAGCCGTTTTTTTTCTCGTTCTTCTTCATACGCCGCTGCTGCAACGGTATATTGAAAAAAAAACCGAGGAATTTTTATCGGAAAAGTTCGGCAGTCGAGTATCATTAGGTGAATTGCGTTTTTCATTAACCGGATCAGTCGAAATCAGAGATGCCGCAATAGCGAATGCCGCTCCTTTTGAGGGCGACTGGATTAGAGTCAAGCGACTTTACGCCGAGGTTAAAATGTTGTCTTTACTTCGGGGAGAAGCGTATCTGAAGACATTGGAAGTTGACGAACCGGAGTTCAATCTTCTTTACGATCGTTCACGCAACAACAACTTGCCCGGAAGAGACCGGAAAGATGCTCAACGGGAAATGTCTACCTCCAGAGAAGGTCGAAGGAGAAACACGCGGGAGTTGACCTATTATTTCCAGAGATATTCGACGAATCGCCTGGAATTGACTGACGGAGTTTTTCATTTTGAGTATCCCGACAAAGAGATGAGTATCCATGCCCAGGGTATAAACATTGACCTATCGACTTCTGGCATCAAGGGGAAATACGCCGGCAGCGCCGACATCCCCCGGATTGATTTTACCATGAGAGACAAATTGCAGATTCATGCCTCCATAAATCTGGAAACTTATGCGGATGGAAACGGTTGCGAGGTTCAATCCTTGAATGTGAAGTTCATCCAGGGCAAATCTTCGCTCAACATAACCGGGGGCCAGCTCACGAATTACCGCGACCCTTCCCTAAAATTCGATTTCAACTCCGATATAGAATTCAAAGATGCAGAAAACGCGCTTTATTTCGATTCCCCTGTTGAAGGGACTCTGAGCCTGAAAGGACGAGGTTCCGGCCCGGCTGAAGACTTGTCGGTCAACGCTGACCTTTGGTCCAGGGAATTAAAAATAGATCGCATTCCGGTCGATAGCCTGAAAAGTGAAATAGGCTATTATGCAGAAGTCTTTAAATTTTCTGAGTTTCACGTCAACGCCGCAGGCGGAGAGATAGAAGGAAGAGGCGACATAGATTTGTCGAATGAAGATTCGGTTTTTAGCGGCGAATTTGCCTGGAAAGAATTAAGCAGCCGGGAATTCTTCTCTTTGTACGAAGCAGGATGGCCTGGGCAAAACTTCAGAATCAACGGTTCCTCAACCTTTGAATGGAAGGATTTCAAACCTGAAAAGTTAAAAGCAAATGGAAAACTGCAGATCAACGATGATACTGATTCCCCGCACGAAGGCTTTCAGGGGCATTTGGACATCTCGGTTGAAAACGAGAAAATCCGTCTTGCCGGCTCTCCCTTGAAATGGGACGCCACCGACGTAATGGTTGAGGCAGCGGAAATAAATTTCGACGGTGAAATATCGGGAAAATGGAATATTTCAATCAGGGATTTGGGCAGAGACATGCGCAGGATACTTTTGTTTTTGGGAGTGCAGTATGAGGATGGTGAGGAAACCCTGCTTAAAGGCGGAGAACTTTACGCATTCGGAGGATTGAGCGGAGAATTGAGCCGGCCGGCTGTCGATGCGCTGGCTGAAGCGACAGAAATTGATCTGGGAACATTTGAAATTGATGAAGTCAACGCGATAATCCAGGTGGACCGCGATAAAGTCCTGTTCGATGTAAAACGTATTGCCCTGGGCGACAGTTCTTCCTGGGCGCGCGGCACATATTATTTCGATCAGCTTCAAAAGACAAAAGCTGATGAGCATATTGAAGAAGCTTCTATAAACGGATTCTACAGCAAACTCTGGAGACATCTGCCCCTTATGAAGCTGCACGGAAGATTCTCGGGGATTGAAGCGGCAAATTTCTTTCCTGTTTTATCGAGGGGCAAACTGGACGGCGAGATACATTTAATTAGTCCGCCAGACAACGAAAGCGACAAATTTTTACACATCAGGAGCGTTCTGAAAGAGGCGAAACTAGGCGGAATGTCCATAGACGAGGCGAATCTGGATTTATCGGCTGACGGACGGCAATTAAAGATCGACGTTCTCAATATGGTTCACGGCGACAAAAAGCTTATAAGTTTATCCGGAACCCTGGGGGCTTCAGGGCATTACAGGATCGAGGGGAATTCAGATGCCTTTCCTGTTCATGAGTTAAATAAACCGTTCCCGGCATTGGGACCCCTGAAGGCCGATATATCTCTTAAGATAGAAGGCGAGGGGAAATTATCCGATCCGAAGGGCGAAATAGGAATTTCCGCTTCAGGAGTCGAATACGGCGGGAATGCGCTGGGCGAAACTAATGTGACGATTGCAGTTGAAAATAAAAGAGCTAACCTTGATATTGTTTTTTTGGACGAGTTGATTACAGGCGACGGAGAGATAATTCTGGACGGTGATATGCCTTTTTCTGTCAGCTTGAATTTGAACAGTGAAGAGCAACAAAAGCTTGATAATCTCGTAAATGCTTTCATTGCGGAAACCGTCAAGATATCGTCATACGGCAAGGCCAACGTCACGGGAAGCTTACTGCCGCTTAATCTGGCCTCTCTGGATTGTCAATTGTCAGAACTCGGAATAAAAGCGGCCGATTATCATCTGAGCAGCGACGAACCTCTGGTTATCCAGGGAAATTATGACAAAATGGTATTAAAACCCGTCAGGTTTTCCGGGCTGGAATCGCAATTGGACGTCTCTGCAACCGTTGGCAGCATGAGCAGCATTGATTTGAACGCTGACGGAGTTTTGCAATTTGCTTTGCTGAGCCATTTTATTCCGGAATTCCAGAACCCGAAAGGAAGAATAATTCTTGAGATTCAGGGAGAAGGTCCTTTTGATTCACCGGATTTACAGGGAGATATAAGGGCAGAGGAGGTTTTTTTTCGGTTGTCGCCTTATAATTTAGCCATCGAGGACGTTCACGGGGGATTCAGCGTTTCTTCGAGGAGGATAGACATCGATTATTTCGTCGGGATGGCCGGTCAGAGTCCGGTAACTGTGACAGGGCAGATCGGGCTGGAGGGTTTCCTGCCGGAGTATTTTGATTTTGAGATAAACGGGGAGCGCAACGAATTAAATTATCCTGAGGGCATGCAAACGGAGCTGGACTTATCTTTAAAAGCGGCAGGACCGCCGGAGTCGCTTCTTATCTCAGGAGATGTCGATATCCGTGAAGCGATATACAGTAAACGTTTCGATTATCGAACGGTTATGTTTGAGGAATCCAAAGCTGTATTTCTTTCAGCCGACCGTTCCGTCGAACCCCGTTTGCAAACAGAGGCTTCTTTTTCTCCTCGCATCAATATTAACCTGAACGCTCCGGAAGGCATATTTATTAGAAATAATATCGCAGACCTGGAAATGAAATGCGACCTGAATATCGTTGGAGATTTAAGTGATCCGGGAGTTGCGGGACGCGTGGAAGTTTTGAAGGGTAGCCTTACCTATCAAGGCAGACGCTTTCAAATAATCAACGGCAGTTTCGATTTTGTTGACCCTGAGACCATTAATCCCTATTTTGAATTCCAGACAGAAGCCGAAATCAGCAACTATTCCGTTTATCTGAATATCAACGGAAGACTGGACGGCGATATTTATGTTGACTTATCCTCTTCTCCGCCCCTGGGCGAAGTGGATTTATGGGCCCTTATCACCCTGGGAAAGACTACCGAAATGATGAAGCAGGGCGGCGCCGAATACGGCGGAATGGAAGCAGCTTCTTTTCTGACCGGCCAGATACAGGATGAAATTGAAAAAAGAGCTCAAATGTTCGGAGGTTTCGATGAATTTCAGATCAATCCCATTTTTTCAGACCCCGAATCCGGCGCCGGGGCAAGACTTACCGTCAAAAAAAACATCGGGGACCGCTTATCCGTCATTTACTCCACTGACATCAGCTCATCAGGCAAACAACTGGTTTTCGTCGAATATAAAATCAATGATAAAATGTATCTCGTAGGCGAGCGCAATGAAGATGGAGCCCTGGGAGCAGACCTTAAAATGCGGTGGGAATTCAAATGAGTTTCAAAAAACTGATCTTCCTCTTAGTTTTTCCGTCCGTATTGATGATGAATCTATTCTCGATCTCCGGATTGAGCGCCAACGACAAATTTGAACCATTTCATGAAATTGCCCCCTATGATCAATTCGAAGGATTAAAGATTCAATATCTGAGAATCGAATCGGACGTTCCGGTCTCCAGAAACAAAATTCTGAAGGTCCTTTCAACCAAAAAAGGGGCCGTTTTTACAAAACAATCGGCCCGGGAAAGCCTTCAGAATTTGTATCTCCTGGGAATGTTCGACGAAATTGTCCTGGACGTCGAACCTTTCGTCGACGGCATCATGGTTACATATCGCCTTAAAAAAAGAAAACTGATTCGTTCGGTAAAGTTCAGACAGAAAGATAACCGAATCAAACGATTATTCAATATAATCGATCCGCTGCCGGGCAGGGAGATGAAAAAAGCCGCCGCTCTTTACCCCACAAGGGAACTCAATGAAGAACAAATTGATGAAGCGGTGAAATCTTTAGAGGAATTATGTAATCTACACGGCTATTACGATCCGGAGATAATTCCTGAAGTTATACTGAACGATGAAACCAGAGAGGCGACGGTTGTATTTAATATTCATTCAGGGCTGCCTTCTGAAGTAGGGAATATTGAATTCAAAGGCGATATACATTTTTTGCCGGAACATTTAAAACGGGTGGTCCATACTAAAACCGGAAAGCCTTTCTCACTTGATAAAGTGACGAATGACCGCGAACGACTGATGGCTCTTTACCGTTTTTATTATTACCTGAATTGCGAAATTTCAAAACCGGAGTATTACCTGGACTCTGAAACGGATAAAATGAACGTGATATTTGAAATCGAGGCTGAACCTCCTTTCAAGATACGGATTACAGCGCCGAAGCATCTGTGGAATTGGGACTGGCTGTCTGCCGGTATAGACCCTTCTAAAGTTTATTCCATCCTCGGTTTTCCAGAAAACAGTCCTATCGCCGAGACGATGCTTACTGAAGCTGAAGTCCGGCTGAAAAATTTGTACCAGGAGAAAGGTTATCATTTCGCATCGGTAGAGAGGAAGGAAAAACAGCCGAGCTCCTTGCATCCCAGAATAATTGATTACAGGGTAAACGAAGGAGATAAAGCGTTCATACGGAACCTGGAAATAGCAGGTCATGACTCATTTGAAGAGGAGACGCTCAGAAAATCGATATTGACGAAGAAAGGAAGACCCTATGTTGAGAGCGTCTTTCAAAAAGATATGGAAGCTCTCAGGGCTTTTTACCTTGAACGGGGATACAGAAATGTGGAAATAGTCTCTCAGAATCCGGAATTCGTTCCCATAAGCAATACGCTTTACGTGGATTTGAAAATTATGATTAACGAGGGGGAATCTCTTTATTTCGGCGGCATTGATTTTGATGGTATAAACGAGCTATCAGAGGAAAAAATCAAAAAATTGAACTTGATTCAGAATGGTGACCCTTTTTCCGTCGAAGCGATTGAAGAATCAACGGATGCCCTTCGTGAACTATATAAGGATCAAGGGTTCAAAGATGTCCGGGTAGAATGGGAAGCTTCGCTTCATGAGGATGAAGGGAAAAGAGCGGAAGTTACCATTAAAATTGAAGAAGGTCGCCGCTATACCTTCGGAGAAGTTGTGATTCAAGGCGATTTTTTAACCAAAAGAAAAGTTTTTGACAGACTTATCGAATTTGAAACCGGTGATGATTACGATTATCAGAAAATCCTGGACGCTCAAAGAAAAATTTCTCAAGTCAGGCTTTTCTCCTCTGTAAGATTAGAACCTTTCAACGATACGCGAATGTCCAGCAGCGAAACGCTGTTGCTGAGCGTTACAGAAAGAAGCGCTCTGTTTTTCGAATTGGGTTTCGGCTATAATACGGATGAAAAATTAAGACTTTTCGGTGAAATTGGGACCAACAACCTTGCGGGATACAATCGCAGTCTGAGAGGTTCATTTATTTTCAGCCGAAGAGAAACCAGGTATCAGGTATCTTTTCGCGAGCCATGGTTTTCCAATAATCCTATTCCATTCACTGCCAATTTGTTTCGCCATTACAAACATAAAGACGAGTACAGCTCGAAGCGCGACGGAGGAAATTTATCCTGGGAAAAAAAATTAAACTCGCATTGGAAAGCGTTGGTCGAATACCGTCTGGAAAGTCAAAAATTATACAACGTAAAAGACCCCGACAGCATTCCCGAAGAGGACAGAGAAACCATAAGGATAGGAGCTGCAGGACCTTCTCTGATTTATGACAGCCGTGACGATCCCCGTGATCCTCACAGCGGTTGGCTCATCTCCAACAAATTGGAATGGGCTACGAAAAACGTGCTGGGGTCTGAAGTAAAATTTTTCAAAGCCGGCGGTCAGGCGACAAGCTTCATTCCCTTGAGGAAAAAAACATCTGCCGGCCTTTCTTTGAGATACGGAATAGGGAGCAATTTGCCCTTGCAGGAAAGTTTCTACGCAGGGGGAGCCAAAACGATAAGAGGTTTCAAATATGAATCCATCCATCCCCCTAAAGATGAAGAAGGGAACCTGGCGCCCGGGAATGCAATGCTGATAGGAAATTTAGAATTGCGCTTTCCCTTCCTGCTCGGTCTTGAAGGGGTCATTTTCATGGATTCTGGAAATGTCTGGGAATCGATCGGGGATGTGAAACTCAGCGGCTGGCGGTTCGGGGCCGGAGGCGGCATTCGTTTCATGACTCCTTTCGGTCCGATAGGGCTGGATATTGGTTATAACCTCGATCCAAAAAAAGACGAACCCCCGAACAGAACCTATTTTGTCATCGGGCATGCATTTTGATCTGCAACAGATCGGAAGAAGGAAAGATTGGACGGGCGGAATTTTGGATGGTTGAAACGGGCGATTGTTACAGCCCTGTGTCGCTGCTTGCAGCAGTTGAATAGTGACTGTCCGTAAACTCGATTGTCGATTCAAAATTTAATGCTGGACAGTCACTGCGGTTTTTGATCCATAAACGAGC
>CAZUFC010000073.1:0-41492 GCA_964619725.1 uncultured bacterium
CGTTATCGGTTATTGAAAGCGCCCCTGGAAAGCGGCAGGATGCCGCTTCTACTTTTACTTCTTTGATTTTTATTTAGGTTCAAGATCAAATGTTTTTCTGAATGCAGACGCAGCATCCTGCTGCATTTTTTTCAGCTCTTTGCAAATTCATTAGCGACGATTCTATTCTGAATTTTGGAAATTTCAACTGCAGGCGTTACAATATAACCGGGAGACGCTCAGGTCCCGCTTACAGGTTTAAACAGGACTGATCGAAGGGTGATTGCAATTCGTACTGCATATAATAATTTATTGATTACGGTCCTCATTGGAAAAGCTTTTCTGGGGACGTACTTGACGCAGGCGTTCAGCTACAGGATTCTCTTTATAGAATGTCCGTCTGCTATACCGATTACCGAAACGCCCGGACATCAGCTTATCAGTTTTTTTTTCGATCTGAATCTGAAAGTCATCAGAAGGAATATGACAGATGTATGATGGTAAAATTGTGAAGTTCGGGCCTTTTCGGTTCCTGCGCCAGTCTGCGATACTCCTTTTCATTATCGCATTCACCGTTTTAACCGGTTTATTCGCAGGAGTCGCTTTTTGTCTCGAAAACCCGGAGGAAAAGGACTACAATGTAATCCTGATATCGATAGATGCGTTGCGGGCCGATCATTTATCCACCTACGGCTACAAACCTGCGGCCCCGGACATCGAATCATTCAGCCGCCGATGCACGGTTTTTTCTCAGGCTTACAGCCAGACGAGCTGGACTTTACCTTCCCATATATCAATGTTGACGTCGGAATATCCTTCTTTTCACAAGGTAATTTTCAACGACAGAAGGTTGCCCCCTCAGAAAAGGACGTTGACCGAAATATTGCGGGACCACGGCTATAACACGGCGGCTTTCGTTTCGGCTCCTTACGCCAAAGCATTATTCGGATTCGATCAGGGATTTAACACCTACGACGACAGCATCGCCGGAGACATGAAGCTGGGGTCTCACAGGCAGATCACATCGACTCAACTCAACGACAAAATAAATTCCTGGCTGGACGCAGCCGGACCGGAAAAGTTTTTTCTGTTCCTCCATTACTGGGACGTTCACAGCGATTATATTCCTCCATACCCTTATAACATAATGTTTTATCCGGAATATCAGGGCAACCTGGATGTGAACCGTTACTGGTTTAACAGCTCAATCAACAGCAATATTTCAGAAAATGACCTCGCTTATCTTATTTCGCAATACGACGGGGAAATCGCCTGGGTGGATGCTCATATCGGAGATTTAATAAGAAAACTATACGACATGAATCTTATGAACCGCACCAACATCATCCTTACTTCCGATCATGGAGAGGAATTCTTCGAACACGGCGGGAAAACTCATCGAAAAACCATTTATGAAGAAGTCCTGCACGTTCCGTTGATCATGTACATACCCGATAGAAAACCGGAAATCATCAATACGCCTGCTACTCATGTCGATTTGCCCCCGACGGTCCTCAGTCTGCTGGGAAAATCCTACCCAAAAGAATTCCAGGGGCTTGATCTGTTTTCACCGGAGGATGATTTGAAACGTTTGCCGGAGTGGGCGGTCTTGAACCAGGACAGACTGATATATCACGAGCTGCATAAAAAAGAGAGACTGCTGACTGTCGGAGCCCGTTTTTACATGCAAAATGAACCGCACATGCTGTTTTATCACATGAAAAAGAAACGGGATGCGGAGTTGATGAACGTATTGAGGGATAAAGATGTAACGGAGCGATTCATGCGCGATCATCCCCGGATATACGAAAAGGTCCTGGATAAAATTAAATCGTATCTTAAGCAGTCCGGCAAAACCGCCGGGATGACCGGAACCCTCGATGAGGATACCAGGAAGCAGTTGGAAACGCTGGGGTATATTGAGGGATATTGACGATTGGATATTATCGCCTATGAGGCTTTACAAACCCGTCTGGGTCGGCAGAATCGTCAACGGCCAATCGTCAATCGCCAATAGCCGATAGGCGCTCATGCGGAAAAGCATTTTTCTCCGCTTCTTCCGCTTCCGTCCGATAACTCCAAAAACGAATGCTTGACAACAATTTCCGTTTGTTTTAACTTTTTTTGCATGAATCGCTTCCCGCCTTTTAGATTAACCGTTAATACAGCAGCATTGATAGTTGGAATAGCGGTTTCCCTGATTCCTGTTTTTTCGGCGGACGTCTTTCCTTTTGTTGATTATCCGCTGCATCTGTCTATGATGCAGGATTTCAAGGAAGTTTTCACTCCTGGAACGCATGCTGCCGAAACTTACGATCCCCGGTTTTTCACTCCTTATCTGGGTATGTTTCTAACCGGGACGCTTTTCTCCCTGTTCTTTCCCATCGAATTCGCCGGAAAACTCATTATTGCTCTTTATATTATTCTAACTCCGCTTTCGCTGGCTTATCTTTTCCGAAAATTAAAAGTCAACATGGCTTACGTCATTCTTACGCTTCCCTTTCTTTATAACTTCAACCTTTACTGGGGCTTCCTCCCCTATCTGCTGTCCGTTCCGCTGATGTTTTTCCTGCTCGGTTCACTGGCCGAAACGCGGCATCCGGTAACGACCGCCGGAATATTAAAAAACAGCCTGTTATCTATCCTGGTGTTTTTCACTCATCTTTTTTCCTTCCTGATCATAATACCGTTATGGATCATCACGGGAATCATCAATTCAACTTCCAGGCATCGCGAATGGCGGCAGTATCTGGCGCTTCTGCCTGGAGTAGGACTCCTGGGAATATGGTTTTTGAGTCTGCGTTATACGGAAGCGGATCGTTTTTTCTTCAAGAAGAACTTCCGTTTCGGTCCGTTGACGTACAAGCTGAAATTTTTCCCTGATTTCGTTATTTCCGGGGACCCTGATAACGTCAGCAGGCTGCTTTTCGCGGCTTTCACAATCATTTTTTTATTTATTTTGCTATTGGTTTTACGGGGAAAAAGAACGTTAGCCCAGCCGGAAGAACGAGCTGACGGCAGGAGGAAATTGTTACGGGCAGTCATCCCTGCTTATTTCATACTGCTATATTTGGCGATGCCGTACGCCATGCTGAATGCCGTCTGGCTTTTCAACAGAACGGCTTTCCTGATATGTTTGACATTGCCTTTGCTTTTGCCGAAGGGAAACAAGCGGGCGTCGTTAATGTGCATTGGGGCGGCGCTTTTGTTGACAATGATTCACAGCAGTGATGCGTATTACAGGTTTAGAGGATTCCAGGAGGAAAGCCGTAACTTTTTCATTTGTCTGGAGAAGATGGACAAAGGGGAAAATTTGTATTCTGTTATGCTGAACGAAAGAAGCCAGTGGGCCGATCATACGCCTTATGCGCATTTTCCTTTTTATTACGCTTTACGCAAGAACGGGCATCTGCCGAACCCGTTTGCGGTCCTGGCTCATATGGTCCTGGAATATAAACCTGTTTTGAAAGAAGATATGGTTAAAGTGTGCTTCCCGCAAACGCGAGATCAAGCCGAAGCGCTCGTGCCCGAAACCGACAGTTTCCCTGTCCGTTATATTCTTTTCCGTATCGGACATCCCGATCATTTGACCCTGATAAGTGAATTCACAAAGGCGTCCGAAAGGAGCTGGAGTTATCCCTGCCGGCAAAAAGGCTGGTGGTTGCTTGAATCTGCAGAAACAGGGACACAGAAATAATCCTGGAATGTTAACTCACGAGAAAAATAAAATATGACCCTGAACGACAAAAAAACTGCCGCTTCAGTCTTAGGACTTAAAATACTCATCCTGGCGTTGATCACCTTCATCGCCGGCCCCTTTTCCAAACCCGACATTTCCCTGATCGTCTGGGTTTCCGTTATCTTTGCTGCAGGAGCCGCCTTCTGTCTATGGAAAAAACTCGGGAGCGTCGACCTTTTCATATACACCGCCGTGGGATCATATATCATCTTATGCCAGACACTCTCTTTACTTCCCGATTTCGCCGCCCGCGCTGAGGCATTCTACTTTTATTCCCTCGTTTTCATTATTCTGCTTTTTTATTTCGGCCTTAAAAATGAGAAGGATACGGGTTATTTCCTGGTGATATTCGGACTATGCTTGTGTCCCTTTACCGAATTGCACCTGAAACGGAGCTTGTGGACCAATGCATTGTTCGTTTTCCTATTCATCAACGCAATAACCGATGGGACAGTTCGCCTCAGCCTGCAAAAAAAACATCTTCCTTCAGTCGTCTGTGCCGTCATATTTTTAATCACGCTTTTCATAAGCTCATTGAATTCCATCTATCCTTACGGAAGTTTCCATCAATTTTCTTTCTACATTTTCAATTTTCTGGCGTTCTCATGGATCGTACTGCGCGGCCGCAACGAAAAATTCAATGATGCGGTCATAAAGTTCCTTTTATTTGCAGCCGTGAGTTTCACCTTTTTCGGGTTAATGGAGATTGCAAGGCGGTGCGCCGCATTAGGCTGGGATGAAGGATTGACATTCCGAGCTTTCGTTTTCGACAGACACCCGAATTACGTTACTTTTTACATAACTTTGGCAGCGCCTTTGTTGTTCGGGCAAATATTTAAAACGGGGAGTCTCAGGGGGAAATTGGGTTATGGAGCTGCAACCGCGGCGAGTCTGGTTTACTTGTTTTTCACATATTCCAGGACGGCGTGGTTGAGCATTCTACTTTTCGCGGGTCTGGGTTTCGTCATATTTTTCAGGCTGGTCAACCCCCGGCGCCTGGTCGTAGCCGCTTTGCTTTTAATAATTGTAACGGGTGCAGCAGCAATTTTTCATGAACAACTTCCAGCGCCGTTAGTGGAACGTTGGAACAGCATAACGGATTTGAGCGGTTCGCCCCGTTTAAAGGCCTGGAAATATATGCTGCAGATAACCGCGGATTATCCTGTGCTGGGTCCGGGACTGGATACGAAGCGCTTTTTGTTTCCTATGAAGAAGGCGGCGGCGGAGCCTTATCAGCCCGTCACCAGGCAGTATCTTATCGATTCGCATAATACTTATATCGAGATACTTTCGAGCAGCGGCATAATCGGTTTAATCGGCCTGCTGCTGTTCATAATCTCTTTTACTGCCCCGCTGATAAAAGCCCGGTCGATGCCTGCCAGGATATTTCTGATAACAGGCAGCGGGTTAATTTTTGATTTTTTATTTCATTATAGACTGCATGCAGCGGACACGGGAATATTAATCTGGATACTGGCGGCGCTGATGACGGTTCATACGCCTGATTCAGCCTTCGGCAGTTCCTTTAAAAAAGGCGTCCTGTTGGAAGGATCGCCGAAAGCAAAAAAAGTCATCACCTGGGTGGGAGTTATTCTCATTTTAATCATATCGATTCCACCCCTGGGACAACATATGGTGGAACACGGCAGAACAGCGCTGTCGAAAGGCAAATGGCGTAACGCCTATGCATTCTTCTCCGCGGCGTCATATCTGGAACCCGTCAACGCTCATCATCATTACCTGCTGGCCTTGTGGAACCAGAGTACCGGCAGCATGAACGAAGCGACGGAAAACTTCAGCAGAAGCGTTGAACTTCATCCTCATTATGCTTTCTACAGATACTATCTCGGACTGGCCTATCTGAATATGCGTCAGACGGAAAAGGCCGACGAAAGTCTCGAAACCGCTTTTCTCCTGGACCCCTTCAATGTCGAAGGGACCTATGCTTTTGAATCGGGAAAAGTCTGCTGGTTATTGGGAAAAAGAAACGAGGCTTTTCACAGAATGCTGATAGCCCTGGGTATGAACCCCAGTCTGGCGTTGAAATCATTCTGGGAAAAAGACGATAACGGAAAACTGCTTAATGCATTGCTGGAAGAACATGTGCGACAATCTGTCGAGCTGATGCGGAGCGGAAAATCCTGGGTGCAGGCCAAACTAAGGCTGCTTCATGCTGCGGCCGCGTTTGAGAAAATAAAGGCGTTCGACCAGGCGGAAAACTCCCTGAAGGTTATTTTAGACGCAAATCGGGACGACAGGGAAGCGGTTCTTCAGTTGACCGAACTTTATATCAACCGGGAGAAATTCGATGAAGCGGAAAGACTTATACGAGATGCCCTTTCCCGAAACTACCATTACGGGATGTATCATAACGCCCTGGGTCGTATACTGACCGCAAAAAAAGAATATGAAAAAGCCATTCAAGAATTTCGTCTGGCCATTGATACCTGGACGTCGATAAGCCTGGATAATCTTGTCGCCCATCATTTCCTGCACCGACTTTATGAAAAAACAGGACGGAATGAACTGGCGCTGCAGGAAAAACAGGCGCTGGATTTTCTTCATGAGCGAATAGGCGAGGAGCGCAAGGATATTGAAATTCATGCCGGGAACATAAATGAATTAAAAGAACTTGATCGAATGGAGCCTATTCTATAATAATAGAAGCAGAAGCGATGGCCTGCGAGATATCCCGGAATTTCATACTGACCGTACCTGAAAACAGACGCAGCCTGTGTTGAATCCTCGCAGCCGTTTTATTCGTTCAGGGAAAAAGGAGGATAAGCAGTGAAGGAAAAAAATAAATTTTTAACAGCGATCCTGGCGGTCATGCTATTCATACCGGCGACGGCCTGGTCCGGCCTGCCGGAATTGACGGAAATTTGCGGTTCCGGTTTCCTGGAAAATTTTCCGGGGGGCAAAATCGTGCACGTCAAGGGAGAACCTTACGAGATGGGATTCCAGTATGGTTACATGCTGGGGCATGATTTGAATGAACTTATCCCCTTGATGAAGGAAAAGGTATGCGAGGAATATGATATATCTCCGACAGCTTTCGAAATGATGAAGGGACTGATCGTAAAGTGCTACGAACCCTTTTTCCCTGGGAACATTCTGGAAGAGCTGGAGGGAATATATGCGGGCGCGGACCTTCGAGTCAGCGATCCTTTGACGTTTGATCCGGATGATTTGATCATGGTGAATGCGGTGATTGATGCCATGGCCACGTTCGATCTGGAAACGTTCGCATGCTGCGGTTTTGCAGCCTGGGGACCTTTGACTGAGGGGGGCAAGGTATTTTCAACCCGGAATATCGATCTTTTCACCGGTCTCGGCCTGGAGGATTATACGCTGGTTTCAATCATAAAAGAAAAGGGAAAAATTCCCGTCGCCAATATAGGATATGCCGGTTTCATCGGTTGCGTTTCCGGGATGAGCGGCCTGGGAATGAGTTTCGCTCAAATTTGGGGTTACAGCGAAGACAAAAAATACGGTACGCCCTGGCCGTTAACGACCCGCAAGATATTGCAGAACTGCATTACAGCGGATGATGCGGTCGCTGTTTTCAGTGAAGCGGAAAGAACTTACGGCTCCAATTTCGTCTTCAGCGATGCGATTATTCCTTCCGGCGTTTCCATCGAAACGACAGGCTCCCTGATGGCCCATTTTTACGATAACGATCCCGCAGAACAGGAAGCGCAATACAACGGAGAATGCTATGCCGTCCGCATACCCAACGCGGTATTTCGCGCTTCCGTTGCGCTTGATCCCGAAATACGCAGTCATCAGACCAGCGACAACGGTCCGGACGGCGACCCGCGAGAGTCCTCAGCCTATAAAAAACGTTACAAGGGCCAGGCCGACGAAATTTTATATTACCGCGACAACGGCATACCCATCGGAGCGGATGAAGCCATCAACATTTCCAGAAAAGCGGCCATGAGAGGCAGTTCGATGCAATGCGTGGCCTATGCCGGCTCCGACCTGGAATTCTGGGTCGCCAATTCTTACGTGGATGAATTCGGTGAAGTATACGATGCCTGGGAACAACCTTATAATCATGTAGACTTCAAAAAGTATCTCGGCACGGCGGATATTGAGCTGAACCAATCTTCTTATACCGCTGGAGATCGCTTTAAGTTGAACCTGAGAACGACAAACCTGGGGCCTGCCGCAAACCTGGACCTCTATTTCGCCGGCAGTATCGACAATCATTATTTCTTTTATCCTGAATTCACCGAAACGCCCGTTCCGCTGCGGGTTACGCTGGAACAATACGAATACGACCGCAGCAGGATAGAACTGGCGTTCGACATCGACGCGGGTATGCCTTCGGGATCATACGGCTGGCTGGCCGTTCTCGTCGATACCCAGGACGGAAGAATCGTCGATATCCACCAAAAATCTTTCCGCATAAATGACTGATCAATAACTGTCCGGAAACTCATTAAGGACTAAAACACAATGTACCGCGACGGACTTGTCGGCGACCTTCACAGTCACGCCCTGATGCAGGCCGCTTATCTGGGTAAAAAACTCAACCGGAAACAAAAACCGCCCCTCTTCTGGAATCCTCTCCGAAGCCAGATCGATCTGGATAAACTATGCCAGGCCGGAGTCGATATACAGGTATTCACTATTTACCTCCCCTTCAAATATCCCTGGCCAGATTTTTACACGGGATACCAGGCCATGATGAAAATATTCCGAAAATTGATGCAGAACGGGAAAGATAAAACAGGTCATGCCCGAAACGCAGAAGAAGCCGAATCACTCATTAAACAAAAGAAAATCGCTGCCGTCGTTGCTGTTGAAGGCGGTCACTTGATCGACGGCCGACTCGAACGATTGGAGCAGATGAAGCGTGACGGCGTTCTTTACATCACCCTCACGCATTTTATCAAAAACCGGATAGCGCAGGCCTGCACTTTCAAATTCTTCAGGGATGAAGGTTTGACAGGTTTCGGAAAAGAAACTTTACAGGAAATGGAACGCCTCGGCATAGCGCCTGATACCGCCCATTTGTCCGATAAAGCCTTCAACGATGTCGTCAAATATACCAAAGGTCCCCTCATCTGCAGTCATACCGGATTAAGAAAACTCTGCCGGATCGAACGCAACCTGACCGATGATGGCTTGAAGGCTATTGCTGAAAGAAACGGGATGGCGGGCATAGTCCTTTTCACTTCCTTTCTGAAAAAACACGCCCTTTTTCTCTCGCCGGAAGCCGTAATCGATCACATGCGACATGCCGTGGAAACGGCAGGAGATGAGCACGTCGGAATAGGAACCGATTTCGACGGTATGATCCTCACGCCCAAAGGCCTCCATGACATGTCACGTCTTCCCCGCCTCCTGGAAATGATTCACGATGAATTCCCAGGGGATGCCGCACGTAAAATCTGCGGCAATAATATCCTGAGGTTCATCCGGATTATGGACGGATCAAACTCGTTTTCTTAGAACCATCATTGTGCTAAACTTTGGCGAGGATGCGAGAAAGGGCTCCTTTCGTGAGACCTCACGAATCGGTGAGTTGTTGAAAGAATGAATTTTAAATTAGTTCTTAACAAAATCATTTCAGACTTCAATGAGCAGAATATCCGCTATGCTCTTATCGGAGGAATAGCCCTGGGCGCATGGGGAGTGACAAGAGCTACCATTGATCTTGATTTCCTCGTTATCCGGGAGGATATGCGAAAAGTACACGAAATTTTAAGGGGGCTGGGCTATAAAAAAGAATACCGTTCTGAAAATGTGTCTCAGTATATTGCTCAAGACAGGATGTTCGGAGAAATCGATTTTCTTCACGCTTTCAGAGCTCCCTCGCTCAAAATCATCAAAAGAGCAGTAACGAAAAAAATGTTCAATGAAACATTGCCCGTCAAAATAGCCGGGATTGAAGACCTGATTGGACTCAAAATACAGGCTATGGCTAATGACGAATCGAGAATAACACGCGATCTGGGGGATATTGAATCGCTGATGGCGACTAACAGAAAAAATATTGACTGGTCAATCATTGAAGAATACTTTGAACTGTTTGAATTAAACGAATTGCTGCATCGACTGCAGAACAAATATTTAACGGACGACAAATGAATTACGGATGAAGCTGGAAAATGTCTTTGATGAAATATGCATGAATAGAGGTTATAATTTTCAGAATATTTCGTTATTACAAATCGATTCAATTATAAAAAAACCAGCGATGTTTGGAATATGATCATAAAAAAGACAACTCCCCGATCAGCTAATGCTGAGCTTTCGACTGCCCCTTGCCCAAGCATAAGCGTATCTTTCCCCCTCTTTCGGAAGGGGAATTTCAGTAAGCTGTATTTTTTTGAGAAAAAGTGTAACTGTTTTTAACCGTCCCGGAAAAATCAGATGACGAAAAAAGAAAAAGACGACTTTCGACGACAGACAGAATCTGAATCATTCAAAAAAGAGATGCGCAAACTAGCCTCGAAGAAGAACAATCCCTTCATAAAAGACTGCCGCGTCAATCTGGACGCCTACATAGACTTTCTTACCCAGTACAACGAATTCATCAATCATCGATTAAAAGCCTTCAAAAAAATAAAAGGCGATAATATGAAATTGTGACTTCTAATCGTTCTCTTGTATTAAGGACTATGGGACTGATCAAACAGAAGTTACACTTCATTTAAAACTTTTGAAGTTTTGTTTCAGTAATCGGGGTCGGTATCGGTATCGTAATCGAAACAAAATGATGGGATATTCTGTCGCATTTTAACATCAAAAGAGGTATTTTTGATCAATGCCGGGGTTCTCCATTACGCCGATTTTCATAACGAGACAAATTTTAACCGGCGCTTGATGATTCCCTCCGCTTATATTCCTCTCTTGGCGACGAATATAGCGGCGGATTCGGCGGGAAGGAAAATGCCGTGGTCGGTCATTCTGCATTTTTCATGAGAGACCAGGGCAATTTTTTTATTTTTTAGTTCTTCGCAGGGGATAATTTGATCTGCATGGGAAAAATTGCATGCCGTGATTGCGTGGTTGCGTTTGATGATCATCCATCGTCTTTTTTCGTCAAAGTCTACCCTGGCGTTGTTCAGGTCATCATTGAGTAAATCGGGGGTATTGCGTCGCAGTCTGATAAGCGAGCGATGCCATTGAAACATTTCGTTGTGAGGGCTTTTGGAAAGTTCGTTCCAGTTCAGTTTTGATTTTCGGAAGGTTTGTTCGGACTGGGGGTCTGGTATTTGATGCGGTTCCCAGTCGAACCCGGCGAATTCTTCACGTCGGCCTTTTCTTACGGCTTCAGCGAGATCGGGGTCCTGGTGGTCGGTGAAGTAGAGAAAAGGCGTTGAGGCGGCCCATTCTTCTCCTTGAAAAAGCATTGGAATGAAGGGCGAGGTGAGAACTACGGCGGCGCCTATTTTCAGCAAACCCTGCGATATCGACCGGCTTATGCGGTCGCCTGCGGCCCTGTTTCCGATCTGATCGTGGTTCTGCAGACAGCATATGAAACGATGAGCCGGCAGGTCTACGGCGGAACGTCCGTGAAAACGGCGACGGTATTTTGAATATTTACCGTCGTAGACGAATCCTCTGGTCAGGACACTGGCCAGGTCTTCCAACTGACCGAAGTCCTGATAATATCCGTCCTGTTCTCCCGTCAGCACAGCGTGCAGGGCGTGATGAAAGTCTTCGTTCCATTGAGCGTGAATGCCGTATCCTCCGGCTTCAGGGGAACGGATAATGCGTGGGTCGTTCAAATCGCTTTCCGCTATGAGAAGCAACGGTCGGTCGAGTTCAGCTTCCAGTTTTCTCGTTTCAGCGGCCAACTGCTCCAGAAAATGAACGGCTGAGGTATCGAAAATTGCATGGACGGCATCGATACGCAGCCCGTCCATGTGATAATCCCTGAACCACATCAAGGCATTGTCGATAAAGAATCTTCTTACCTGATCGCTTTCCGGGCCGTCGAGATTGACCGCTTCGCCCCAGGGAGTGGAATAACGGCCGGTGAAATAGGGTCCGAACATACGGAGGTAATTTCCGTCCGGTCCCAGATGATTGTATACAACGTCCAGTATAACGGCCAATCCTCTTCTCCTGCAAGCGTTAACCAGCCTTTTAAGAGCATCGGGCCCTCCGTATGCGTGATGAGGCGCATTAAGGTCCACTCCGTCATATCCCCATCCCCGGAGGCCCGGAAATTCGGCTGCCGGCATCAGCTCCACATGCGATATTCCCAGGTCTATGAGATGGTCCAGGCGTTCGATGGCCGCATCGTAAGCTCCCTCCGGCGTGAATGTGCCGGGATGCAGTTCATAGATGACTGCGGCGCCCA
This sequence comes from uncultured bacterium, assembly GCA_964619725.1. GTDB lineage: Bacteria > CSSED10-310 > CAZUFC01 > CAZUFC01 > CAZUFC01 > CAZUFC01. The sequence continues at coordinate 12,045 of CAZUFC010000073.1, forward strand.
GTGTAGGCCGTTTTACTTCTCCATCAGTCCATTCAAAACTGTCATGGTCCGTCCACTGCGATGGTCCGTGCACCCCTTCGGGTTGATAGGGGGAACGCGGGTCCGGAAAAGGGCCTTCTCCGTCCACGCGAAAGGCGTATCTGGTTCCATGGTTCACAAAGTCTGCATCGATCGTCCACCAGCCCTTATCGTCCTTATGCATGGGATGACGTTCACCCTGGGTTTCCAGTTCGATGATGCGGGCATTCGGCGCCCAGACGCTAATTCTTGCCATATTTTATCCTTATTTTTTCTCGAAAAGTCCTACAGGAAAAAGTTTCAAGAGCGTTTGAAGTCTGACGGGACCGCCTTCGATCTCATCACCTGTTAATATGTTTCGCCACTCTCCTTCCGGCAACTCCATAAACGTTCCTTCCCAATCGTCGTCAAACCTCATCACAAGCCGGGGCGCAACGGAAACGCTCTCTTCTGCCCGAACGAACGCAATCACATGACGCGCTTTGGGTCCTTCTGCATACAACGGACGATATGATGCTCCGGCGCCGAAGAGTTCCGGTCTTCTCCGGCGGAACTGCAAGGCTCGATAAATCAACCACATTTTGGGCGCGCCTTCATCCATCCTGGCCATAATATCTTCCGTCAAAAGTGATTTTAATTCTTTCAACAGCTCTCTGCGGCGGGAAAAATCGACCGGCCGTCTATTGTCAGGGTCAACCAGGCTCAAGTCCCATAATTCGGAGCCCTGGTAAACGTCCGGCACGCCCGGCGCCGTGAGTTTAATCAAGGTCAGCGCGAGAGAGTTGATCCTTCCGGGACGCTCCAGTTTTTTGACGAAACTCTCCAGATCGGCCATAAAGACTTCATCACCCATAACAGTTTTTATGAAATTTTGCAGACGAAGCTCATATTCTTCATTCTGCTGGGTCCAGGAAGTATGCATTTTTGCTTCCCGTACCGCCTTCTCCATGTAGGCGCTGACGCGTTCCAGGCTGATGGGCCAAGCGCCGACCAGCGTCTGGTACAGGAGATACTCGGTATTTCTCTCCGGCCATTTTTTGTAACGCCTGCTCTTGTTGTGTTCCGTCCATCTTCGCACCGTTTCAGTCCACTCTTCGGGGATTTCGGACAGTAAAGCGAGACGGGCGCGAACATCTTCGCTTCGTTTTGTGTCATGAGTCGTAGTTGCAAGCATCGAATCAGGCCGCTCCCGGCATGCTTCTTCACAAGCCTTGTGAAATTGAAGCGGTTCGACTCCGAACCGGTCCGGCTCCTGTCCCACTTCATTCAGGGCAACCAGGCGGTTATAACGGTATAATGCCGTATCCTCGACCCCCTTGGCCATGGCCGGTCCCGTCAACTGCTGAAATCGCATGGCCAGAGCGTTTTCCTGCGGGCCTTTTATCTTAAGAAGCAGCAGATTCTTTAAAAAACGGAACAGTTCGGGGTCCAGGTCTTCCCGTTTTTCAATAGCCTTGTCGATGGCCTTTCCGACATAATATTCGTCTTCTTTCCTGACCAGGTTCCTGGGAGCGCAAACATAAGACCTGTATACCGGAAAGTAGACGGCCGTTTCCAGAAGGGCTTCACGCAGATCGTAACGCGTATAATCCCTGTGCCTCCGGTGCCGTTCGCATACATCGACGAAAAGGCTTGTCAGACGGTTAAGTTCGCTGCCCAACAGTTCAGAAAGCGCCAGGTTCTTGCATTGTTCTACCGATACCTCAAAATCCGTTTCTTCTCCTGTAAACTCTTCATAAATGCGAGTCACAGCTTCTTCATTCCGGCTTTCGATGAAGAGCCCGTCCACCAGATTCATGAAATCGTAGCCGGTCGTTCCCGCTATGGGCCACTCGGAGGGTATTTTCTCTCCCGGCATAAGTATCTTTTCAGCGACGATCCAGGCTTCGGGACAGGCTTCGCGGAGTCTCTGGAAATAAATCCAGGGATTGCGCAAACCGTCGGGGTGATCGATTCGCAGTCCCTGCACCCAGCCTTTGTGTACCCAGGATATGGGCAGGGCGTGCGTGTCGTTGAAAACTTCAATATCCTCAACCCGTAATCCCGCCAGCTCGTTTATGTCGAAAAACCTCCGGTATCCCAGGTCTCTGCTGGCCGTGCGCCAGTAAGCCAAACGATAGTTCTGCTGATCGATGAGCGCATCCATGGCTTCCGGATCGCCGTTCAAACGCTCGATCTCATCGTTTATGGCCTCAGCGCTTTCGGGCTCCTCCTGCATAACCCTTTTCATCAGCTTAACCAGGACCGCCTTATCCCGATGACGTCTTTCTATCGCCTGTCGAGCCGTAACCGTGGGCCGCGGCAACCTGGCGTGACTTTCCGCCAGAAACGCCGCCGTATCCGATCCGCAAGCCTCAGCCGCTCTTCCCAGCAAATCTCCCAAACTGGAAGGATCAATCGGAAAAATATGCTCATAATAGTGGAGAACGAATATTCCATTCTCCTGGGTGAGTTGAAGCTGTCCATCCTCCAGGATTCTGCCGTAATGATCGCCCAGAACCGGCAACAGCACCTTGTTCGGCCAGCGCTCTTCAGAAGATTCCCAGTCCACGTCGAAATAACTCGCATACCGGCTTGCCGGACCGTTTTCCAGCACATCCCACCACCAGGGATTCTGTCTGCCCGCGATAGCCATATGATTGGGAACCATATCGATCATGTGCCCTAAACCTGCAGACTGCAATTTCCGGCACAGCCGCGCATGCGCTTCAGCGCCTCCAAGCTCCTCATTCACCCGGCTCGGGTCCGTCATGTCATAACCGTGCTCGCTGCCTGATGCGGCCTGCAGATAAGGTGAAGTATACAGATGACTGATGCCCAGTTCTTTCAGGTAAAAAATTATTTCAGCGGCCTGCTCGAATCCGAAATCCGGCCGCAACTGAATGCGATATGTCGCCGTGAGACGTGGGCGCATAAACAGCTCCTACTCCATAGTTAAATCAAACCTGACTTCAAAGGACCCGAGCAGGTCGATATACTGTTCCATCAATCTTGAAAGCAAAAATTTGTTTATGACTGTTTTCCGTGCCCGTCGCCCCATTTTTTCCCGTAATTCAGCATGCTTCAACAAGGTGACTGTTCGGTCCGCAGCCTCATCCACGCTTGACACGAAAAAACCGTTGTGTCTGTCCTCTATCTGCAAGGGAATACCTCCGGCTTTGCCGCCGATGACCGGCGTGCCCTTCCAGATAGCCTCAGCAACCGTCAATCCGAAGCCTTCCCGCAGCGACTTCTGAAGCGCCACAGCCGCCGACCGTTGCAGCGCATTCACAAGCGCCGTGTCATGCCTTGAAATTACTGTAATTTCATCGACCGCTTCACTTCCGAGGTAATGTTCGTAATCCTGCAAACCCATCATTTTTACAGGAGCATTCATAACCTGTTTATTACCTCCATTTCATCACCATTAAAAGACCGCAACACGCATAACGTCCGGTCCTTCACTTCAATTTCTTCTTCCGCTTCATGTTGTGAGCCTTCATCCTCTCTCCAGCCGGAATCCGTGTCGAACACAAGTTCCCAAAGATCACTCCACTTTCGTGAAGGCAATTTGAACCGCAGAGGTTCGAAATGAGCATTGACGATTATATAAAAATCTTCATCAGTCGTCGGTTCTCCCCGAGGATGCGGATTCGGGATGGTCTGACCGTTTAGAAAAATACCCAGGGATTTGGCGAATCCCTGTCGCCAATCATCCTCAGACATCTGCCTGCCGTCCATTGTAAACCAGGCAATGTCCCTGACTTCGCTTCCGTAAATCGATCGCCCCTGAAACCAGCCGCGGCGCCGGAAAACCGGATGGTTGTGTCTTAACCGGATAAGCTTCCGACAGAAAACCAGCAAATCTTCATCTATATTTTCCCAATCGTAATATGATAATTCATTGTCCTGGCAGTAAGCATTGTTGTTGCCTTTCTGAGTGCGTCCGAGTTCATCTCCGCCCAGCAACATGGGTACGCCCTGGGAAAGCATCAGCGTAGCGAGAAAATTGCGCTTCTGACGTTTCCGCAATCGATTCACTTCCGGAGCCTCAGAAGGCCCTTCCTCCCCGCAGTTCCATGACCGGTTGTAATCTTCACCGTCCTGGTTCTCTTCTCCGTTAGCTTGATTATGTTTTTCATTATAGGAAACCAGGTCGTTCAAAGTGAAGCCGTCGTGAGCCGTGATGAAATTGATGCTGGCGTAAGGCAAACGCCCGGTGTTTTCATAAAGGTCTGAGCTGCCTGTGAAACGTGAAGCGAATTCTCCCAGCAACTTATCTTCTCCGCGCCAGAAGTCCCGCATGCAATCCCTGTATTTGCCGTTCCATTCGGTCCATACCGGCGGGAAAGCGCCGACCTGGTATCCGCCCTCTCCCACATCCCAGGGTTCCGCTATCAGCTTAACCTGGCTGATTACCGGGTCCTGCTGAATAATATCAAAAAATGCGGAAAGCCGGTCCACATCGTGCAACTCCCGGGCAAGAGCGGCCGCCAGATCAAATCGAAAACCGTCCACATGCATCTCCAGGACCCAATAACGCAGCGAGTCCATAATAAGTTGCAGGACGTGAGGATTCCTCATATTCAAAGTATTGCCGGTGCCCGTATAATCCATGTAATAACGTTGATCTTCGGTAAGCCGGTAATAATAGGCATTGTCTATGCCTTTGAAGCACAGCATGGGTCCCAGGTGATTTCCCTCAGCCGTATGATTGTAAACGACGTCCAGAATTACTTCTATGCCTGCCTGATGCAGCATCTTGACCATTTGCTTGAATTCCGCAACCGCTGCGCCGGGTCTCTTATCATAGGCATATTCATTGTGCGGGGCAAAATATGCTATGGAATTGTATCCCCAGTAATTACGCAACCCTCTGTCCGTGAGAATCCTGTCATGAATGAAATAATGTACCGGCATCAGCTCCAGGGTCGTGATGCCGAGTCTCTTGAAATACTGGATCATTGCCGGCTGCGCCAATCCCGCATAGGTTCCCCTCAATTCAGGAGCGATATCCGGATGCCTGGCCGTTATGCCTTTTACATGAGTCTCATAAATGATGGTCTCATGCCAGGGAATCTGCAGTTTCCGGTCGCCTTGCCAGTTAAAATAGGGCTGATTCACTATGCATCGCGGCATATAAGGAGCGCTGTCGCCGTCATTTTTCGACTCCGGCCCCTCCTTGAAATTGTAAGGAAAAACCGCTTCATTCCATCTGACCTGGCCCTCTACGGCTTTAGCATAAGGGTCCAGCAGAAGTTTAGCCGGATTGCATCGGTGTCCCTCTTCAGGAGTCCAGGGACCGTAAACGCGGTAGCCGTAACGCCGGCCCGGCTCGACCGCCGGCAAATAACAATGCCGGACATATCCCGTCATTTCGGTCATTTCAATTCGAGTCTCCCGGTCGTCGTCATCGAAAAGACAGAGTGCGACTCGATCCGCAATATCCGAAAATAAGGCGAAATTGGTCCCTGCCCCGTCATAGCAAGCTCCCAGAGGATATGAAGTTCCCGGCCATACTTTCATTTCGTTTCTCCTTGAAAAATCCGCCCTGTAAAAGATCGCGATTTCAATATGAAGACGCTGCTGTTTTCTCTCCAGAATCCCTGCACTGCATTATTCCCTACTAATTTTTTCAGGCCGGTGTCAAGTTTTTTACCTATTATTGTCATCAATGCAATGCGTGACGGTGACGATTACCGCCCCTCATTTCTTCAGTATCTGATATTTTAAATTGAGTAACGGAAAGACGTGATCATGCCGCCCGGCCTGTGAAGGCTTGACTCGCTCGAATTAAAACATACCCGTAATGCGTCCTTTTTCGTCAACATCCATTCCTTCCGCAACCGGAATCTTAGGTAATCCCGGCATAGTCATGACGTTGCCCAGGTAGGCTACGACGAATCCTGCTCCGGCAGCAGCCTTGAGTCCCCTGACTTTTATCCTGAATCCGGTCGGTCTTCCTATCAGCTTCGGATCATCGCTCAGGGACAACGGCGTTTTAGCCATACACACCGGCCAACCGGCCATTCCGTATTCATTGATCTGCTGTAACTGCACCTCCGCGCTGTCCGTAAAATCCACCCCGTCCGCTCCGTATATTTCTGTCGCGACAGCCGTTATTTTTTCTCGAATTCCCTGGTCCGAATCATAGAGAAATTTAAAACGTTCCGAAGCGGCATCCTTTGTGACTTTTATTATTTGTTCGGCTGCTTCCGTGCCTCCGGCGCCGCACATTTTCCAGACATCCGAAACCGTAATGGGAACGCACTCGCAGTCGCAGAGTTCCCTGATCATTTCTATTTCTTCGTCCGTATCGCCTTCGAAACGATTGATAACCACAACAACAGGCAGATTGAATTTTTTCATGTTTCGCACATGTTTTTCCAGATTCCCCAATCCGCGCTTCATCGCCTCCTTATCCTGCACATCCAGGCGCTTCAGGGGGACTCCGCCGTGCATCTTCAGCGCTCTTGCCGTAGCTACTATTACCGCTGCGTCCGGTTTCAGGTTACCCATTCGGCATTTGATGTTGAGGAATTTTTCGCCGCCCAGGTCCGCCCCGAAACCTGCTTCCGTTATGACGTAATCGGCCAGTTTAAGCGCGCATTTCGTGGCTATGAGGCTGTTGCAGCCGTGAGCTATGTTGGCGAAGGGGCCGCCGTGAAATAGAGCCGGCGTGTGTTCATATGTTTGAACCAGGTTCGGTTTTAAGGCATTTTTCAGCAAAGCCGTCATAGCGCCTTGAACATTCAGTTTATCAGCTCTTACCGGTTCTCCCCTCCTGTCGAAACCGAAAATGATATTTCCAAGCTTTCGCTTCAATTCGTCATAATTGATTGATAAACAAAGCACTGCCATAACCTCGGACGCCGCCGTAATCTCAAATCCCGACATGTAAGCCCCGCGGCTTCGGGGTTTACCTGCGGGATGTATTATTATCCTTCGCAGCGCACGGTCGTTCATGTCCATGACACGCTTCCAGGTTATACTTTCCGTGTCTATGTCCAGCGTATTGCCGTGAAATATATGATTGTCTATCGCCGCAGACAGTAAATTGTTGGCCGACGTCACAGCATGAATATCACCAGTAAAATGGAGATTGATATTCTCGATGGGTACGGCTTGAGCGCAACCTCCGCCCGTCGCTCCCCCTTTCACGCCGAACAACGGACCCAATGAAGGCTCTCTTAATGCGATGATCGATCTCTTGCCCAGCAACCCGAACGCCTGCCCCAGACCTACCGTCGTGGTGGTCTTGCCTTCGCCTGCCGGAGTCGGATTGATCGCCGTCACCAGGATTAATTTACCGTCCGGTTCATCTCTTAATTTTTCCAGTACGTTTAACGATACTTTCGCGGTATACGCCCCGTACATCTCCAGGTCATCCCTTTCAATCCCCAGGCCGCTCGCTATATCATAGATCGGTTTCGGCACAGCCCTGAACGCCGCCTCCGCCTCCGAATACTCTTTCATGCTTAATGTCCCTCTCTCAGTGGATTCTTCCAGGTTGTCCTTCTCTTCCGTTCAATTCATTAATCGAATGACCCGCTGCTTCATCTCGATTAATGTCCCATATTTTAAACAGCCCCTCTGTTTTTCTCAGTTTCAGCATAATATACAACACGAATTCAAAACGTCATTTATTCGTTTCCGGCGGTTCGTCTGCCTGGATGATATTCCAGAACGGACTGTGGTCTTCCGTCTTCTCGAAAGTCCTGTTCTGCATAACGACGGCCGCTGAATCCTCATCCTGGGAATCGACCAGGAAAAACGGCGTCTTCACGCCGAAAGGCAAAACGACGCAGGGCGCCGGTTTAAAAGGTTCATAAGGAAAATCCCGTGGAATGTTGGAAACATATGACTTCGGTATGGTATGTCCCGCCAGCAGCATATGGTGAGGTTCCAGATTCAGGATTTCCAGGAAACTTCGTACATCCTCCGGCGTGAATCCGTTAGCCAGAAAACCGGCGGGTCTCCCGAAAGTCAGTTGCAGCCAGGGGTCCGAGAAACTTGTCCTGTCAGGGGACGGCTCCAGATCAATTATATCCTGTAAGGTCGGCCTCCATCTCTCAGAAGAGCTTGACTTTCCATTCGGATTGTGCAACGGCCCGGCATGCACTGCAGCGAAAGACCTCCCCACGGCGATTATCGGAAGCCTGTCGTAAATCTCCTTCTGAAGCCTTTCCACCCATTCCTTACCGAGTTTCTCACTCACATATTTACCATAAAGACGGCTCTGATTGACCGCCAACGAACAAGCGACCGTCTCATCCTTACCCTCTTCAGGCTTATACAGAAAATATATTTTACCTTCCACGGTCTTGACGAATATTTTTTTTATCCTTTCAGGATTGTCGTAATGGCGAAAAATAAGAACCTGGCTTTCCGCCTTTCCTTCGATTCTACTGAAAACGTATTTCTCCCCCTGAAAAAGCGTCTCTCGCAGAAAGAATCCTGAAAAGCTGAATTGTATGGCTTCCGGCGAATCTGAAAACAGACCGTTGAATTCGTTGCCCGGCTTCTGCAACTGAGGCAATTCGGGCGACATGACCCAGATCATGTCCATATCCAGAAAAGCAGCTAAATCGTCTCCCGCTATGTTCTGAGGAATAAAAGAAGCTGACTTGCCGAAATCAGGCCCATAGGGCGAACCTACCGATTCATGATCTCCCCGCAATAAAACGACGTTGTCGGGACGCTTCAATTTCAAGGGCAGAAGATAATCCGTCAGAAGTTTCAACGAAGACTCCATCTCGGTCAGGTCTCCCGTTCCCGGATGAGTGAAATCGCCTCCTACTACCAGTCCTATGTTGCCCTTCAGGATACCCGGCAGATATTTTTCCGTCAGCTTCCTGAAATTATCGAAGTTGTTCCTGTCGGGATGAAGATCACCTATGAATATCGCCTTCTCCGTATGATCGCCGAATCGAAAAACAGAGCCCGGTCGGCTTGAAGAATTTCTCGGACGTCTGACGGGATTGGGTTTCAAGTAATATTCCGCAGCATTTTCCAGCAGACCGTATACTTCGTCGCAGGAACGTTCGAAAAAATCGTAATAACTCATAAATGCCTTCCGTTTAATCCCCTGAATTGCGCCTCTTCCAGTCATACACGATTCCTGTTGTCCCAACAATTAACTTCCCACACGACTTCAAATAAACGAACGTTTCCCCTTCCCGGTCAACCTGCGGAACCGTCGCCGGACGTCCGGCGCACACTTCATTATAGTACAGAAAACCAGGATGAAAATGCAAACATTTTTCTTGCTGACGGCAGTCAGTTGATGTTAATGTTATGCGGATGATTTCGACGTTCATGTTTTGAGCGGAAATGAAACCAGAGGAGGAAAAAAAATGAAATTGATCGGTTTAATGTTGATAATCATGGCGATCATACTTCCTGGATGCGCCAAAGAAGCGGAACAGGCCGAACCGAAAAGCGAACCGCAAATTACGGAAAAACAGGCGAATGTTGAAGACTACGGTAAGCCGGACTTAATGCTGTCGCAAGCTCAGTTCGTCAAAAAAATGGGCGATGACGGAAGAATGCACCCCGTGCCCGGCGCCGCTAAACTCGTCATGCTGTACGAAACTGACGGCGGATGGGCGAAACATATACTTGAAGACGACGGCAGCAACGTTTTTCATAAAGCCATGTATTTCCATCCGGAAAAAGGCGCTCCCGGCATACTGACCATCGGAGCCAACGAAGCCATGCTGAAGATATGGCGTTATAAAGAGGGTGAATGGCAGTCGGAAACGCTTTGGAATCCGGTGTTCGGAGGAAAGCAGAACCGGTTGCGCGACATGGAGATCGGAGACGTTACCGGCAACGGAAAAGAAGAAATAGTCATTGCCACGCATGACCAGGGCGTCGTTGCGGTCGTGGAACAGAAAGAAGAAGAATATAAGGTCCATGAACTCGACAGAGAATCCGATACGTTCGTGCATGAAATTGAACTGGGCGACGTCGACGGAGACGGCAAGATGGAGATTTTCGCCACGCCTAGCGCGCCCAATAAACTGGACGGCTCCATCCAGCCTGGTCTGATAATCCAATTCGATTATGAGCAGGATGAATTTAAAAAGTCCATCGTAGAAGAATTCCCGGAAAGACACGTAAAAGAGCTGCTGACATACAAGCTCAAAGAAAAGGAAAGTCCGCTGCTGTTCGCTGCACTGGAAGGTGAAAGCCTGGGCGGCGGGATCGGCGTCGGAGACACCACCCGCATAAAATATTACAAGTTTGAAGACGGCAAAATGAAACCCTATGACGTCACTTCATTACCCGGAAAATTATGCCGTTTCATTACCGGAGGTGAACTTAAAAAAGCCGGCGAACGCGCCGTCGTCGCTTCCACACACAAATCCGGCATCTGGCTGCTCTCTCCCGGCGAGGATGAATGGAGCGTCGACCTGATTGACGATCAATCATCAGGCTTCGAACACGCTACGCTGATCCTGGACCGCAACCAGGACGGCAAAGACGAAATATACGTAGCTGCAGACAACCAGAAAACGGTCAATAAATATGTTTATGAAAACGGTGAATGGAATAAAGAACTCATCATGAAGCTGGATGGCGACTACATTACTTTCGGATTAACGGGACAACCCGCCTGGATGCTCGAAAAATAACAATTCTTTTCCACTTATTACTTTTGTGCCGAATCGCCGAACAAGGCCGGAACAGCTCACGGCTTCGGTCGCGTTACCGTTGTTGAATTTTGGACGAATTTGTTTTTCGACCCTGTTCTCATTTCAGGACTTCTGTTATATTGAATTCAATCTAACAGGAACTCCGGAATTACGATTCTTTTAAGCCGCTGTTTTCCAGGGAACCTTTTTAAAATGATGAAAAACGTCATGAACAGCCATCAATTGCGACTGCTCTCAGAAGAATTGTACAAATTACAAACCCCCTGCCGCTTATGTCCTCGCTTATGCGAAGCAGAAAGAGACAGGGGCGTGAAAGGTTTTTGCGGAGGCGGAAACAGGGCGAAGGTTTTTTCCTGGGGGCTTCACCAGGGTGAAGAACCTCCGCTTGTAAAAAAGCGCGGATCGGGAACGGTATTCTTTTCCGATTGTTCTTTGCGCTGCATTTATTGTCAGAATCATCATTTCAGTCAGGAAGGACAGGGGGGTGAAGTAACGGTTGAGGCCCTGGCGGGTATTTTCCTGGAGCTGCAGGCGGAAGGAGCGTCCAATCTGAATCTCGTCACGGCGACGCATTACCTTCCGGAAACCGTTCATGCCCTGTCCATGGCGGTCGACAAGGGCTTCGACCTTCCCGTGGTTTGGAATACTTCGGGTTATGAGAGACTTGAAACTGTCCGTAAACTTGAAGGCATAACTGATGTGTGGCTGACGGATATGCGTTACGGTTCCGGTCAGACGGCCGAAAAACTATCCGGGGCCCCGGATTATGTTGAAATAAATCGAACAGCGGTCAAAGAAATGTTTCGTCAGACCGGTCATTTCAGAATAACGGCTTCCGGGCGGCCCAAAGGAGTCATCATACGGCATCTGGCGCTTCCCGGAGAACTTGAAAATACCCGTAAAACGCTCCAGTGGATAGCGGAAAACCCGGGCCGGGAGTCTTTCATAAGCTTTATGGGTCAATATTATCCCGCACACAAAACCGTTTCCGGCTGCGGCCCTCTGTCGCATCCCCTATCGTCTCAGGAATACGAACAGGCGCTCTCCATGCTGTTCGCTTTCAACCTGGAAAACGGCTGGGTGCAGGACCCTCTGTCTGACCGGGAACGAAAACAGTTCCTCGGCAGCGGTTTCAAGGAGAAGACTGATTTACGATAAAAAATGAACGATGCGCATGCCATGGTTGTTTATACATACGGACATGCAATTGAAAGAACGGAGGTTACAAAATGAGATACAGGTTAATCGGTTCCTTTTTGCTGATTATTGCGGCGATTATCGGATTCTTAACCATACAGGCGCAACCGGGGTTATCCTCGGAAGAAACCGCCCCCTTTCCCCCACGCAGAAACGCTGTCGTAGCGGTTGTGGAAAAGGCGGGTCCGGCGGTCGTCAACATCAGCACGGAAAAGGTGGTTCAAAAGCGCGTCAGTCCTTTTTACCGGCATGATCCGTTGTGGTTCGATTTTTTCGAGCCTTTCCGCCGCGACGTCAGGGAAGAAAGTCTCGGCACAGGCGTCATCATCAATAAAAACGGTTATGTTTTGACTAACGAACATGTCATATTGCCTGCAGCAACGAAAATACGGATCATGCTGTCCGACAACCAGGAATTCGAGGGCGAATTGATCGGTTCTTCAGCCCGTTTCGATCTTGCCGTCATCAAAATCGAAGGTGAGAAAAAGCTCCCCTTTCTCGAACCTGCCGATTCCGACGACCTGATGATAGGGGAAACCGTGATAGCTATAGGCAACCCGTATGGTTTATCGCATACGGTCACTACGGGAGTCATCTCGGCCCTGAAAAGGTCCGTCGAAGTGGGTGAAGGGAGAGTCTACAGAGATTTCATCCAGACGGACGCATCCATCAATCCGGGCAATTCCGGCGGGCCGCTTCTGAATATTCAGGGCGAACTGATCGGCGTAAATTCCGCCATTTACAAAGAAGCGCAGGGAATCGGGTTTGCCATTCCCATTAATAAAGCCAAACGGGTCCTGGACGACCTTATCAGTTTCGGCAAAGTCCTTCCCGTCTGGTTCGGACTCTATGTTCAGGACATTAACCGCTCGCTCGCCCGCAGCTTCGGTCTTCCCTCCCTCGAAGGAGTCCTGGTGTCGGAAGTAATGGAAAACGCACCTGCAGACAAAAGCGGCGTAAAACGCGGCGACGTCATATTGGAAATAGCGGGAACCAAAGTCCTCTCCGCTTCTCATTACAGAGAACTCATCTGCGAATTCACCGTCGGCGATCCCGTTAATCTTACGCTATGGAGGGACTCCAAAGTGATCGAAACCATAATGGAAGGCGTCGCCATCCCTGAAGACCGCGCTGAGGAAATTACCCGCAGCCGCTTCGGCGTAGCCGCGGCAAACGTCAACCGAAGAAATATAAGACGCTACGGCCTGGCCGTCGACTACGGCGTCGTCATCACTCATGTCGAACCAGGCAGCCCCGCTGCCAAAAAAGGTCTCGCTCCGGGAGACGTCATCACTAAAGTCAACGACGCCTACGTCGAAAACATGGAACAGTTCAAATCCGCTTCCATCAAAGCGTGCGAGCGCGGCGCCATGCTGCTCGTCGTGGTCAGGGGACGTCGAGCCTACTACGTTAACCTTGAATCATAAGGTCTCCTGAGCAAAGAAACCATCGTAAAAACATGATGACTCGCCGGAATAAGGTCCACCGGCACGACTTTTTCTATCGCATACTTCTTCCCGGTCAGTACGGATGTTTCTCGGGCAGCGTTCCCAGGCCCAGGCGACAGGTATAATATCTGTTTTACATTCAGATCGGACAGGAATTCCAGGCTTTCCCTGCCGATCCCCACGCGCATGGGATTTATTATCACGGTATCGGGCAAGGCAGCCTTCCTCAAATGCCGGCGGGCGCTTTTGATCAATCTTCCCGCATGAAAAATCACCGGACTACGCAGCAGACTCCTGTTTAAAGCCTTGTTGCGCTCTGCCTGCTGCACTGCGCTTAAACTGTTGTCGACGCCGAACACCCTCTTTCCATGCATAGCCAGAAACAGACTCAAGCCTCCTATGCCGCAGCAGAAATCCCATATCTCTTGATGCCCCGGAGAGATCATTTCCAGGGTCTTCTCATATACCTTCAGTCCCATCTCACGGTTTGAGTGTACCCAGTCATGCGAACCGGCTTCCAGCAGTAATGAGCCCAGCCTCATACTGAAACAAGGCTCGCCTCTTATCACATCATTTTTTCCCTCTTCGCCAATCAGGATCATTGATGTATCTTCGGGAACAAAACGGTTGCGCAGAATTGATTTGAATTCTTCGGCATCTTCACTATTGAGGTTCGCTTTTATCATAACCAGGCGTGAACCGTCTGAGCCGCCTGAACGCAGGATCAATCTCTGCAGTCTCTTCAGATGCCTTTCGGGCAGATTCCGTAACAGCGGAATGAATAGACCGGCGAGTTTTCTGATATCGGGGCCCTGCGCAGGACAGTTTCTTATGTCCAGCAGCGTTCCGTTTTTTTCGAGCGAATAAAAACCCGCTTTTAAAACTCCATCCCGGTATTCCATCGCCAGGTCGGCCTTTAAACGATAATTGGAAACGGATGACGCTGCCAGAGTCGGTTCAGGCACGATATCAAGACCAGCGAAATCCCTGAACGCCTCCCTGACCAGCCTTCGCTTGTAATTTAACTGCTCGTTGTAAGCGATGTGTCGTATGCGGCACCCAGGACAATAACGATAATATTCGCAGGAAGGATCAGTCCTCATTTGAGAACTCTCCAGGACATCTTCCACGAAAAAACGAACCGCACGGCCCCTCACGGATACGACGCGAGCCCGCACAAGATCCCCCGGAGCCGCATGAGGCAGCAACAGCAAACGCCCTGCTTCCCGGCATATCCCTTCGCCGCCGAAACCCCAATTCTGCACTCGGATTTTATGAACATCATTTATGACGTACCGGTCTTTCTTTGCCTTTTCGTTTTCCATTATAACCGCCCGATTCATAAAAAACGCCGATAGCCGACGTCGCATAACAATTTATGCAACCTGCATCATTTATACAAGCGGATAGTTCAAACTGGACTCATCCGGCGATGAAATCCCTACTCATTCTTTAATCGAGAGTGGATTCAACCGGTATCGGGGTCAGGGACGATTTCTTATGGCGATTTCATCAGTCAAATATTTTAGAAAAAAGTGCAACCCCGGTTTGCTCAAATCTGTAATGTGCATCTTTAGCCTGGATTTCTCCTCATACAACCGGTTAATTTATGAAAAAAGCAGCGCCGGCATTTGATTTAAAAAAATACGATTTCTATAATGAGAATGTCGGATTTTTCCGTGAGGATTATTAATTCGGAGGGCATCATGAAAAAGTTTATGGGTGTTTTTATCGGCATCGTCGCGGTTTTCTTTTTTCTTGTAGCGTCGTTCGAGCATCATGTTTTCGGAGCAGTCAGCGCTGATGATCATGCAAGGAATGTTATGTCTCAAAAGTCTGACGGCGGAAATGAATTGACTTCTTCCGGCATGAAGACCCTGAACACAGCCACGCCGACCGCCACGGCAACGCCCGGAGCGTCCTATTTTTCAGTTGAGGTGGAAGTCGTGCCTGAATCGACCGAAGCGGGTGTAGGGGAATCATTCAACGTCACTGTAAACATCATCAACAACAGCGTGGGCTGCATTTTTCCAGTGTATGATCTGACATTGGACCAGGACGGCGAGGATGCTCCTGTTTTTTATCCGCCCAGTTCCGTCGTAGGACCGCCTGTAGGCGAAACCACGGTGTTCACGCTGACGGCTGATTCTCCCGGTACAGTCACATTCTATGCGACGGCGCACGGCGAACGATACTGTAACGATTACTGGCAATGGATGGATATCATCGGAGAATCAGAACCAGTCACCGTCACGGAACCCTCGCCCACGCCCTGGCCTGAACCGACTTATACCCCGACTCCTACTGCGACGCCGACAGCGGTCTACACTTACTTCTCCGTCGACGTTCAGGTGATTCCCGAATCGGATGTAGTCGCGGCAGGCGAAGAATTCGAAGTGACGGTCAATATCATCAATAACAGCGTCGGTTGCATCTTTCCCGTGTATGAACTGACGCTGACCCAGGAAGGCGAGGATGCGCCAGTTTTTTCTCCCGAAACGGTCGTTGAAGGCCCGCCGGTAAGTGAAACCACTGTTTTCACGTTAACGGCGGATTCGCCGGGAACCGTTACATTCAAAGCCTCAGCATACGGCGAACGCTATTGCAATGACTTCTGGCAATGGATGTACATCAACGGCCAATCCGATCCCGTTACCGTAATACAAGTTTCTCCTACGCCTACTCAAGGGTCCGCCCAGGTCCCCGCTCAATCCAAACCCGCCCTCATCCTCCTCATCGGCATCGCCTCTGTTATGCTTCTACTCCGCCATAAAAACGGTACGGCGTGAACAAAGAATCGGCATTAATCAAAACAGCATCTTTTCAGGTTAAAATTCGACAGTGGCTCCCATCATTTTGTTTCGATTTCGACCCCGATTACTGAAACAACTGTCAAAAGTTTTAGGAAAAGTGCAACCCCGGTTTGATACATCCCGAAGAATATTTATGAGTAATAGCCTTATGCTGAGCTGTCCCGTCCGAACAAAAGAACCCGCATGGGGCATATTTGGCCGATAGGGACAACGGGAAAAGAGCGGTTGTGCCAGGAAATGAGGAGTTCTATTTCAATGCCCTGTCGTCAATCACTGTCGATGATTCCGCACCGCACGGACAAGTCAGTTGCTCGTTCGCTTCGCTCGTCTCGTTCGATTATTCGGGACTGATCAAACAGGGGTTGCAAATTGTGATCTCGATACTCAACCAGAACTATCGTGCTCAGCGGAGCGGCGCTCATGCTCGTAATCGTAATCGATCGATTCAGATGATTACTCTAATTTACTTTCAAACGACCGTACAGATCAGACCAATGGTTCGATTACGATTACCGCTGCACTGAGCACGAGCCCAGAGGATTCAAACTGAGAATTGTAAACCTGACATGGCCATTTCTGATCAGCGCCGATTATTATTAATGCAACCTGCGCTTTACGGCATTCGACAGGGACGACGACGAGCGGTAAGACCGATTTTTAATTCGTGTGGATCGGGAAGAATATTTATCCAGTTGAGTAGATTTTGTTCCGGGTCCCTAACCGAATTTTGGATGACTCAAACATTTTTATCCATTTCCGAACAGTAAAGGTTTTTCAATAAATCGACCCTGAAAGGGTCGCAAAGCAAAGCCCAGGGCTAAGCGAGCTTGCGAGCGCAACCCTGGGTAGGATGGACAAAATCTATAACCCTGAAAGGGTTGAACAGATTTCAAACCCAAATGTATTTTTCATCATAATCTGATGCGTTACTCTTCCAGGGCCTGTTAATCCCGTTTGTTGCATATTCCGGCGAGATGGGTATGAATAGTTTGTCGGATTGATGGAACGGACAGGAGCTGATTTCGGTTTATTTGGTAAAAAAATATATGGGGAAGCCTGACTGTCAACATTCTACCCCCTGTCAGAAGGAACTTTAAAAACGTATACCCTTCAATGACTGTAAACAGGATATCCTCGTTACCGCCTTACGTTTCTATTTCGCCGGCCCCGCTTCCCGTTTCGGTTACATAAATATCGGTTTTTCGCCCTGTTTTCTTCTCGTAAACCTCTTCCATCTTCCGTCTGAACTCTTCAATGAAAACCCTGCGTACAAGATTGACCGTGCATCCTCCGAATCCCGCGCCTGTCATGCGCGCGCCGGCGACTCCTTTCATCCTCATCGCTTCCGTCGCCAGGATATCCAGTTCCGGTCCCGTGACTTCGTAGTCATAACGCAACGAATGATGGGATTCCTCCATCAAACCGCCGAATCTTATCATGTCCTTTTTTTTCAAAGCATTGACGGCATCGAGCGTTCGCCTGTTTTCCGCAACCACGTGAGCGACCCTTTTTCGATGCGGGAGGGGCAATTTTGATTTAATTGTCGTAAAGCGCTCCATCGTCAAATCCGAGAGGTCATCGACCGGAAAGAAGCTGCGGATCATTTCAACGGCCTCTCTGCATTCTTTGACCCTTTCGTTATATTTTGATTCCGCCAGGCTTCTCGGTTTATTAGAATTGCAAAGAACGATGCTGAAATCTTTCAACTGAAAAGGGATCATTTCATACTCAAGCGTTTTGCAGTTGATGAAAACGGCATGCTCCGGGCTCCCCAGTCCGGAGGCAAACTGATCCATTATTCCGCAATCAACGCCCACGAAATCGTTTTCCGCCGCGCGGGCAGCCATGATCAACTCCATCCGGCTCATGTTGAATCCGAAGGTCTCATTAACGCCGACTGCAGTGACCATCTCGATGGATGCCGAAGATGAAAGTCCGGCGCCCGAAGGAATATAACCCGACCAGAGCATATCCAGGCCTTCAATTCTACACCCGCGTCTCCAGAACTGGTTCAGAACGCCCAATGGATAATCCACCCAGTCGTTTTTTTTCTTTTCCTCAATATCGGATAATTTAAGGCGATAGACATCCCCGCAATTCAATGACCTCAAATTCAATATATCGTCCGGCCTCCTCCGCAACATAAGGTAAGTCCCGCGGTCCAAGGCACAGGGTAAGACGTATCCGCCGTTGTAATCGGTGTGCTCGCCGATCAGATTGACTCTCCCCGGTGCATAAAACAACCTCAGAGGCGTATCGGAAGTTCCGTAAAATTGCAGGAAGCGATTCCGAATTCCTTTCATGATTTCCTGTTCAGTCATTCTCCCTTCCATTCAAGCTCCAATGAAAAGTTAAGATTCCAATAACATCTCCTGACAATGTTTTACATTTCCTTCTGAAATTATTCAAGCGATGCAGAAAGCCGATAAGCTTTTCAGGACAGATGAAACTGTATTTTCTTTTTTTCGGACAGTTACCGGTAAATCTTCGTTTCTATTGAAATACCTATCCCGATTAACGATATAAACTGTTCATTGATTTTTATTTTAATCGGCGTGATAATGTGTCAAGCGACCGGGGCATTTTGTGATGAATCAAGTCGCTTTTCAGGGAAATTTTGCTGATTGTTTCATTCTCAAGGAGTTGAAAAATGAACCATAAACTTTTGCGAACAATGATAATCATTCTTTTGCCGTTTCTTTTTTCTACTGCGGCAATCCAGGCCGAAGACAAAACAGATGATGCAGAAAAGGAAAAATCGCTTGATGCCGGAAAACTGCCGCAGCCTTTCAACGATCCTACGCAGGCTGAAACCATGCCCGGAGTAAAATATGTCGAACCGGGCGTTTTCAGTCTGGGTGAGATAATCATCAGAACGAAACAGAACACTGTGGAATTCCCTGCAGTAGTCAACATGGATAAAGGGTTGCTGGAATACATTATAGTGGGCGATCCCGGTAAAACGCACGAAAGTCTGCTGCGGACGGACATTCAACCTTTCAGCCTTCAGGTTGCGCTGCTCCTGCTCGGCCTCGAAGGGACTTCCGAGCCGTTGTCTGAACAGGGAGACCCTCGAACGCCTCAAGGCGATAAGATCAGAATGTACGTCAAATGGGAAAAAGAGGGAAAAGAAATGAAATGTCCCGTCGAAAGACTGATAAAGAACAAAAATTCGGGAAAAGAGATGGGAGATACGAAATTTGTTTTTACCGGTTCAAAGGTGGAAAAAGGAATATTCGTCGCTCAGTTGGAACAATCCATAGCCGCGCTTTTCCACGATCCCCTGGCCATGATCGACAACCCTCATCCCGACGGCGTGAGCGATGAAGTGTGGTTCGTCAACGAGGAAACAACGCCCGCCGTCGGCACGCCCATGACGGTGGTTATCGAAAAAGCGGACGTCAAGTAAGATGGATCAATAATAATGATCCTTTCAGCATCTGCCGTCCAGTATATCCGTTTTCAAATACCAAAGGCTTCTTTGAAGGCCTGAACCAGTCTTTCCGGTCCTTCTTCTTCCAGAATAGTGTATCGATCAGGCTTGATCTCTCCGGCAGCCCTTATCGCTTTTACGGCTTTTTCTACCGTGATGCCGTAGTTTTCCAGGTCCTGACGCGTAACGGGAAGTCCTACTTTTTGAAACGCTTCATAAAAAGCTGAGTAATTTTTGTTATGGGCTTTGGCGGAAATGAGAGCGCCTATGGCCGTGAGGATGCCGTGACTGGCGGAGGTGTCCAGTCGAAGCAGATTCTTGTAGGCGTGGTAGAATTTATGATCAAACCCGGATGCCGGCCGGGAAGAACCTGCCCGCGTCATCGCTTCTCCCGAGGCTCCCAAAGCGGCGGCCAGTGTGAGGAGAAAATAATCATCCCTCACGGAAAAACCTTCTGATATCATATGCAGGATAATGTCGCCCGCGCTTCTTGATTGCAGCAGGGCGGCATATTCGAGTTCGTCTTTTCCTTTTCGTGCTGCCAGTTCCCAATCCAAAGCAGCGGTAATGTTCGAGAGGATATCCCCTATCCCGGAACGGACCATTTCACGAAAGAAAGTCTCGGACGTTGCGCCGTGCGGCCGTATGTAACGCAGTTCAGCGATGATCCCCAGCGGCGTGTTCGTCTGTACCGTAATCTGGGCCGCCGGCAATCTGCCTTCGGGATCGATTACGGCAAAGGGCGACCCGATACCGTCATTCGCCAATGAAGTTGGAACGCTTATGCATGGAATATGAAGCTTGCGTGCAGTCAACTTTCCGCAATCTATGACCGTTCCTCCTCCCACAGCGATAATCAAGGAGGCTTTTTTCGGAGCATACAACCGTCTGTTCAACTCCTCCGGTCCCGTCGTCCAGAACCGCGGCTTCCGGCTTAATTCCTGAACGGTTTTTTCTATTTCCGAATACCTGTTGTCCGCAACGAATAAATGTCTCGGAGCGAATCCCGCTGCTCGTATATCCCTGAACAATTCCTCTCCCGCTATGCGCCACGTCGTCTCATCGGCAATAATCGCCGCATGCTTCAGAATATAAGGGTTCAAACGGTTCAGAAGATGCTCCAGTATTGACGTTTCTCCCCGCTCGATGACGACGAAACGGGGAATAATCAATTCCCGAGGTCGATGCGGCTCAAAACCCACATAATTGCCCAACAATCGATTCACTGCCTGATCAAAAAAAACTGCCGGTAAAGATCGCATATATCAAACTCCATCATCACGAAAAAGAATTCCCGGTCGACGAGAATCTTTAATTATAACGGAACAATTCCCGCATCGCGAGAATAAATAAATAATCATCCATAATAAAAAGCAAGTCAACCAGGACGAAATATTTCTCTTTCTAAGCTTTTAAAACCGGCGTAAAGTATACCCCCAAGGGAAACTGGTCCTTATACGCAAATTTATATGTGACAGACTCAGCGCTTTATTTCTGATCCAAGGCGAAATGTGTCATAGATCGGGGTCGGTATCGGTATCGTAATCGAAATCGCAATCGGTACGGCAATCTCTATTGGTATCGTAATCGCTATCGGTAACGCAATCAAAACAAAACATCACCATTTGCCGTTCAGCCTTTTATATAACGCCTGACTACTAATAAAAAAAATTGCACTTCAAGGCAAAAATCACGCGCCGGCGGTGAAGCCCATACACGGTTCAATCAGAGGCTTTCGCAAGCTTCAATAACCCTTCTGATGATCGCTTCTGCCATGGGAACGGGCAGAGCGTTTCCTGTTTGTCTTCGCGTCTGGTGATCGCTGCTTACTATGCGGAATTCATCCGGGAAACCCTGCAATCGAAGCATCTCTCGCGGCGTCAACCGTCTTTCGCCGTTTACCAGGAGGTAATTGTATGAAGCTCCGGCCCTGAGTGCGCAGGAATAAGGATAAGCGCTGATGTGGCCTGATTTGTTTTCATGCCATATAGTCGGTTTTTCGGTCGGTTTCAAGACGCTGTGACGTTTTTTTCTGATGTATTCCGATACGAAATATTTTTGGGGCGGCTCAGGTTCCAGAATTTCATCCAGAGATTTCATCGGAATTCCGCCGTTAGGCCATTCGAAACGAACGGGGCGGTCGAAACCCGCGATGAATATCCGTTCCCGTTTCTGCGGCAACCCGAAATCAAGCGCATTCAATACCCTGTAATCAGTCCGGTAACCCAGATTCCTCAGCACATCCAGAATTCTCGCCAGAGTGCGCCCTTTATCATGTCCCGCCAATTGTTTTACATTTTCCAGAACGAATGCTCCAGGTTTCTTCGCCTTTAATATCCTCGCAATATCGAAAAACAGCGTGCCCCGTGTGTCGTCAAATCCTTTTCCTGTTCCGATAATGCTGAAAGGCTGGCACGGAAACCCCGCCAGCAGAATATCTTGATCGGGAACATCCGAAGCGTCTATAACCGTAACGTCGCCCGCAGGCCGCTCACCGTAATTGACCTCATACGTCTTGCGGCATTCATCATCAATATCGCTTGAAAAAACGCAGTCTGCCGTACGTCCCGCTTTACGTGCCGCCGCTTCCATCGCAATTCTGAATCCGCCTATGCCGCAGAAAAGATCAATGTATCTGATGGTTCGTTTCACATGCCGACCTTTCGTTAAAGAGGAACCCTCAGGTTAATGTATACCCGCAGAGTCCGTTTTATCAAGGAAAATCAGGGGTTGATCGATTGTGACGGCAGCATGTCCGGATTCTGCGAATCAAGGCTTCATCCTATGTCTTCGAAATCACGCAAACAGCGCCTGACCGCTCCATAAGGTCTTCGACAGAAGCGACAAGGTTCAAGATATGAATTTTAAGGGACTGATAAAACCGGGGGCTGCACTTCTTTCATAACTTTTGAAAATTTGTTTCAGTAATCGGGGACGGTATCGGGATCGAAATCGGGATCGAAATCGAAACAAAATGATGGTTATTCTCTCTCGAATCGCAACTTCAAAAGACGTATTTTTAATCAATGCCAATTTTAAATCAATATCCCCATCCGAAAGTCCAGTCGTCCCAGTCTCCGAACAGTTCTGTTCTGTCTCTGCCGGTCATAGCCGCATACCAGACTATGCCTGATGCGGCGCCGGCATCGGGCGGCCAGGCGAATTCATCCAGGACCTGTATTTCAGTAAGCCCCGGCGTCAGATTGATCAACGTGTAATAATCGTAATCCGTGAAGGAAGGAGCGAAATAATACACGCCGAATACGTCGAGAATGACGAACAGTGGAATTCCATCGTAAGTTTCAGGTCCGGGATTACAGACATAGACCTTGCAACTGCAGGGATGCCCCTGCTGGTAATAATGAGCGGGCATCCATAAGGAGACGCCCAGCGGACCGCATGCTTCGGTGGGAGTCGGCGGAAGGGATGTAGGAGTAATCGGTCCGGGCGAGACCGTCCCGGTGACGATCGGCGTTACAGAAGGCGGTGGAGTCGCTGTCGGGGGCGCTGGAGTGGAAGACGCGACGGCAGTCGGCGATTCGGACGGCAGCGGGGTCTCTGTCGGCGGAGGGAAAGTGGGAATTGATGTGGGCGTGGGCGGATATTCCACGGAAATGTATTCAATGTTCGTTATTCTGTTATACGCCGTAACGGTTAAGGTTAACGTCGTCTGCGCAGGCAAAGGTTCAAAAGCTAACGTGACGCAACCGGTTTCATCCGTATAGTCCGATGCTGTAATGCAATAATCTTCAGAAAGGCACGCCAGGGCATTTTCCAGTCCTGCGCATACTTCAAATTCGGTATCGCCGATGTAAATCGATTCGGCATGCGTTATTTCCATCGCTTCAGGCGTATCCGTCCTCACCTGCAGAGATGCGTCGCCTAATATCTGAAAGGATTGAAAAGTTTTTTCGCCCCTTGCTCCATAAAGGTCTATGGAAAAACAAGCGCCGTTGTACATCAGTCCGCCGAAGGACTGAACGCTTTCATTCGTCAATAATTGTACCATTTCATACATGGCGGCCTGAGGCGAAGCATAGTCCAAATCTGCAGACGACGCATAGACGGCAATTCCGCCCACCGGAGCGCCGTTTTCCGTATTGGTCGCTCTCATGAAGGCTTCAGCCAGGGTATCGTCAATTTCAAATTGTCCCAGATAGGGAGCCCCCAGGAAAATAAAAGGAAGCTCGAATTCATTCATTAAAGAATAGATACAGTCTATGGTCAGGTGTCCTTCGCTGGGCGTTCCCGGAGGTACGGTAAAGGAGCTTTCGCAATCGCCGTGGGAACCGGTATTGAGTATCCCCCGGCCGTCGTTGACCGCATCCAGAAAGTCCTGCAGGGGGACAGGAGTTATGGCAAACGGCGGCGTTCCCTGTTCGTAAAGCTGATCGACCTGTGTATATGTATATTCCAGCAGCTCGCCGCGCAGTAATTCCGCCAGGTCGACATCGTTCAGCCCCAGGTATCCGTATCCTTCTCCCCAGACTGAGGCGAGTCCGGTTCCCTGGTGGAGCCAGCCTCCTCCATCGATATCGCGTTCGTAATATATGGTCCTTTCAACCTGGGTCATAAGCTCATCGACATTTCGTGCAGAAAATCGCCCTATAAACAGATCGGGATAGGAATCATCGCCGTCGACAAGGGAGTATGCCGGGTCTGACACGGCCTGGCCCGGACAGAAATCCCGGTCGATCCTCAAGGTCGGAACCTGCGGCTCGTCCCCAACAAGTTGCACGAACGTCAAACCGTCATTCATGTCATATTGCGACTGAATAAACGCCCGGATGTCCTCGGCGCTCGAACCCACAGACGACGCTTCATATGCATCGGTTCGTATCCCCTTCTGACGCTTCCAGTCGATGTAAGGCTGAATAGCGGACATGAATTCATCATAATATATCACGATCATTCTTCCCTGTTCTGCAACAGGCTCGTAACGGTCCTTTTCGAAATTAACAAATCGGCGTCCGTACATGTTCTTGAAATAACGATTGCATTTTCCCTTTTTAATAATTCCGGTGACCGACTCCCAGGGAACTGAAAATTCGACGCGTAAAACGATTCGATGATAAAAACGCAAAAGATGCTCTGCAGGATTAATAGCAAACGGATATATCCTCAACGTAATCCCCTGGATATCCCTTAAAATATAGCGATTCCCGATTTCAACGCACTCAGCCGGATAAAATTCATCCTTTTCGTAAACCTCCTCGCACAAATAAGATACATCGGCAGGATCGACTTCCCGGGAAATGAATCCTTTAGAAGGAGCAATCCTCATCCTCATCTCTCTGTATTGCCGGTCGATCACTTTTACCTTCGCATCCGCATCCCGGGGCATTGCAATGCCGCGAGCGATTGAGGGCAATGCGGGGTAACCCCGGTCATGAGCGACAGCCTCTCCGGGTATCATGATTTTATGGAAATTAACTCCCTCTATCGCTGCCGGTTCCTGACTGAATTCTTTCACTATGCATTCAATCAGAACTGAGTGATCATCAGCCGATAAAACGTTGACTTCACATGCCGGCATGGCGGAAAATACGCTCTCCGACAGACCGATCAAACAAAAAAGCCCAAACATAATCGTGTTAATTCTATTCATGATACTTCCTCTTTCCTGTAATTATTACAGCCTCGGTTGTTCTTCCTTCATTTATATTATGACATTTCGAATCGAAAACAAAATATCGCGGAAGAAAAGCAATCAGGATTGAAACAAACGAACAGTTAATTCTTCAACAAGGAAAAACAGGTAAGAATCAAAATAGTCCATTGCGGGTCCAAATTCAAACAAAGTCAATTGGAAAAATCCTGATGACCGGAACATTGCGCATAGAAACGACGACTGAAAACTTGCATCCGCATCAAAATCGAGCGAAACTCGAAAGACAAATATTTGATCAGGACCATTGTTGCTCTCAAAGCCTCGATAGAAATTGCCGACTGGTTGCGGGGATAAGATAGACATTTCGTTGACCTTTAATTCGCCGATACAGCTCAGGGTGATCGGAAACCTTAATGGAAAGCGGCAGGATGCCGCTTCTACTTTCACTTCGTTCTTTTTTTCGGATTTATGCGCGTATCTATTTGGTTTTTTTAATCTAAACGCGGCATCCTGCCGCGTTCCGTATAGCTTTAGGCAAACCCCTCCGCTGTCGATCCGAAGCTGAGGTTCGCGATGAATCCCCTAACTCAGGCCGTTAAACGGTAAACGGCTGCCGTAAATTCGTTAACGCAGTCAGGCAAAGATACTTGACGCAGCGCATATGACTGATGTTCCCCAGCGGTTAATTTCAATCTGCTAACGTTCGGTGTTGCTAATTTGCCGGCTTAAATTCGGAATATTTCCGCGAAGGGAATGCAAACAGAAAACAACACTCAAAACTCATCAGTGGTACTGCTTGATCCACCGCCCAAACCCCAACTTTCCCGAATATCTCAATTCCAGGCACTCATCGATCAGTTCATCGCATCCCAGGACATTGCCAAATCATCCAAGGAGACTTACCGGAAAGCCCTCAAACAGTTCGTTTCCTGGTTGGATGAAACCTGTCGCCTGGATCACCCTTCGCAACTCCAGCGGGAAGATATCCTGGCATACCGGGATTTCCTGAAAGCTGAGAATCGCAGCTCGTACACAGTCTCGAATTATCTGACACCGGTTCGCAAGCTCTTCGAGTGGCTGGAATCGGAGAAAATCTATCCAAACATCGCCAGGAATGTGAAAGGTGCGAAAAAGGCGCGGGGATTCCGGAAGGACTGCCTGACACCGGAACAGATTCGGGAAGCCCTGGATTCCATCGACACATCGACTCAGGATGGATTGAGAGATTATGCTCTGTTCAATCTCCTGGTGCGAACCGGTCTTCGTACGATTGAGATTATCAGGGCAACCGTTGGGGATGTCCGGCAGCAGTCAGGCGAAGCGGTTCTCTGGATTCAGGGAAAAGGTCGAGATGACAAAGATGACTTCGTGCTGCTTTTGCCGGATGCCCTTAGGCCAATCAACCGATATCTGGCATCAAGGGGGAAGCTATCTGCTAATGATCCCATGTTCTCATCTCACTCCAACCGGAATAACGGCACCGCCCTCACAACCCGAAGCATCCGCCGGATCATTAAAAACATCCTCCGATCAATAGATATCGACAGTGACCGGTTATCAGCTCACAGTCTCCGGCACACAGCGGTTACTCTGAGTATCAAGGGCGGAGCCACCCTCCAACAAGCCCAGGCAATGGCACGGCATTCCGATCCCAAGACCACGATGGTCTACTTCCATAACCTGGATCGGATTAATTCCGGTGCTGAACGGTTCATTCAGTTCTAATTGCCTGATATCAATTCAATATCACTGAAAAATACTCCTGAGAAGTCTCAGATTGAAGCAAATCGCCATTTTTGGGGTGCTTCAATGGCTGAATAGCCCGACCTTAGCGATTTCCCAGAAGTAATTCAATAAAATCAGTGATTTATATGGTATAATTTTATATGAAATTTGTTTTTCATTTAAAAAAGTGGCTGAGAATCGATTTGAGCTGTCTTACAGATTGTCTATCCGTGAAAAGCTAATCAGGTTTTGTCACTAAAACTACCGGAACCAAGACTTTGAAGATTTTTGAAGTGATGAGAAAGCGTCCAAGACATCTCTGTATTCTTTTTGAAGTAAGTATTGATGAACTTTGGACCGACGGGCTATATCGATCGCACCTATTGCATATTTCACGCTGTTTTTCGGGTTATTTTCTTTGAACGAGTTAATTTCATTCAATCTTTCTTGAAAATACATTATATCGTCGTCAAATCGTTCGATCAGATATGAAACGAGTTCCTGCTGTCCCTTTAAAACTTGTTTTTTACTCCTGATAATTGCCATTTTACTGGCCAATCCATTTGAAATTGATTCCAACAACCCATTGGATGCTTCAATTAACTTAACTCCGACCTTGTTAGATGCACGAGTGTTTTTGATTATTGATATCAGATTTCTGGATTGCGTTGCCGCCATTACAGCGATGACTCCCCCAAAAATAACTCCTCCTGCTGGTCCAAAAATCAAGACGCCCACTCCCTTACCAGCGAAGCCACCCAACACGCCAAGTGAACCTTTAACAGTGACATCAGCAGCAATGTTGGCGATTGCATCAACAATTGAGACATCACTTCGCCACCAGTCATGGACATTACGTACAGAGCTGATTACTGCTGCAAACAGTGGGATTTCATAATCCAGAATTTCTGCGCCAGCTTCCAGGGATGAGGAAGTAATTTCAGATATCGTTTCAAGATCGAATCCCTCCACGAAAAA
This sequence comes from uncultured bacterium, assembly GCA_964619725.1. Lineage (GTDB taxonomy): Bacteria > CSSED10-310 > CAZUFC01 > CAZUFC01 > CAZUFC01 > CAZUFC01. The sequence continues at coordinate 39,908 of CAZUFC010000073.1, forward strand.
AACAAGATCAGCCCAGTCTTCACCACTGTCAGTTATAGATTGAGCCAATTCCGCATTGGCAAATACTGGAGTTTCCGGGTAGTTATCAAAATGGTGTTCAATACCGTTTAGAGATGAAAGACATTTAATCTGAAACTCCTGCCCATCCACAACAATATCGAATCCTGCTTCATTCGGATTATTCGGAAAACTTATCTGATTACCCTGCTCCAGTAGTTTTGATGCAACATATTGTTCAGCCACATAACCCTTTAAACTTGAAAACGCACCGTCAGCAGCAGCTTCATTCATGTCACTTAATCGATCAGCAAAGAAACCGAACTCAAACACATTGTCCAGGTCTTCGGCACGACTGAAATCCGCAGCTTGTATAGCAAGAGGGTTAACTGATGCGATGTCATAGACAAAATCACCGAAGGTAAGACCAGCAAGAGCAATATTTTCTTTGATATATGTTTTTTGACCAAATAATGCGGATTTTAGATTGTTTTCATCTCCGCTGTCGATTGTTTCCCCCAGAGCACTTTTAAGACCTTGATTTTTTATAGTCTGATGCAATTTTTTCTTTAATCTTTCATTCATATTGCTCTAATCCTGTGCACTTAGCTGCCTGTATTTTTCCAGATATCCCTCTGCATTGGGATAGGATTCAGAAATAAATCCCTTTTTAATTTTCGATAGTGTTATGTCACCGATATTTAGCATGTTTTCTTTGGAGAAAAAATCGGATGGCTGTTTCTTCCTATTTATTTTGTTTTGAGCTTTGTCCAAAATACGTGACGGGACATGCTGATGGAAGTCCCTGAAAACGTCCAACATTGGATCGGGATTCAAGTTGTTTTCGGCAATAGCCTTTATTGTTAAAATTGATGCTATCGCAACTCCGAAAGCACCACTTAGTTTCTTTGTCAAATTACCGGCAATAAAAACACCTCCAACAAGCACCGCTGGAATAACCAAAAAAGGATTTGCGAGGACAGCCATCGTGCAAACCAGTGTCTTCCCTCCGACAAGAGGAATAATCGCAGATGCTTTTGCAGCTAGGATGTATGCAGAGAATCCTGCTAATTCAACCGCTATTCCAAAGCCGATCAAACTTCCCGAACTTATCAAGAGTTTCAATGCAGCGGAATCCGATAACTCATCAACACCCAGTTGATCCAGTAATTCTTTTTGAGCTTCTGAATCCAGTTTTGAGACAGTTGTCTTAATTTTCGTGACCAATTCATTTTGAAGATCATCCGGAATATCCCCCCTCTCAGCTGCGCTGGCAATCAATCGCAGCACATTCATCTGAACGACTTCCGGAAATGAGGGATTATTCAAACGATGCCTTGAGAAGGGATTTAACCGATACCTGGCGTATTTTTTCCAGTATTCTTCGGTAAAAAATCCGGTTTTTTTCGCCGCTTCATCATCAAGTGTTTTGGCAAAAAGGATTTTGGATTGTTCAGCAATATCATTTGTAATATCGTCTAATCCTCTTCGGGAGAATGTCATTTGAGGCTTTAATCCGAATCCTTCCCTGAGGTGTATATTCTGGACCAAAGATGCCGGCGATTCCGGTTTAAAGATGCCGCCCATT